>ATWQ01000013.1 GCA_000421325.1 alpha proteobacterium SCGC AAA536-K22 | reverse complement strand
ACTACTTATAATAATTTATTTTTTTAATGTTCTAATTTTCAAAAAAAGACTTGATAAATATAGTCAAATTATTGCAACCAATCAAAATTCAGTTTATAAATCACTTCAAGAAGGACTTCACGGAATTCGAGATGTTCTTATTCATGGTAATCAAGAAATATATGTTAATCATTACAGAAATGCGGATATCCCTCTAAGATTATCAATGGCATTTGCCCAAATTATAGGTAACAGCCCAAAATTTATCGTTGAAGCTTTAGGGATGGTCGTAATTGCATCAATAGCGTATTACTTCATCAGTCCAGAAGTAGGTTTTCAAACTATTATCCCAGCACTCGGATCACTTGCACTTGGGGCGCAGAGACTACTGCCACTGATACAACAAATATATTCGAGTTGGGCAGCTATCATAACTGGCCACCAAGGTCTAGAAGATGTGGTAACTTTAATGGAACAAGAATTTGAAGTAGATGCTTTTATCAACAACAACCATCAAATAAATTTTAAGAAAATTGTTCATATAAAAAATTTAAAATTTTCTTATCCCAAAAATAAAACTAGTGCATTAAAAAACATAAATTTTCAATTTAAAAAAGGTGACTGTATTGGTGTCATTGGCTCTTCCGGAAGTGGTAAAAGCACTTTTCTTGACTTATTAATGGGTTTGTTAGAACCAGATCATGGAAAAATTATTATTGATGATATGATTTTGAAAAAAGGTAATATTAGATCATGGCAAAATCACATCGCTCATGTACCACAAAATATATTTCTTCTTGATACTACAATTGCCCAAAATATTGCATTTGGTGTTGAGACTGATAAAATAGTTATGGACCAAGTTTTTAATGCTGCTAGAAAAGCTCAAATACATGAGACAATCATGTTAATGGAAAATAATTATAATACTATAATAGGTGAAAAAGGAGAACGACTTTCAGGGGGACAAAGACAAAGAATTGGCATTGCCCGAGCGCTTTATAAATCAGCTAGTTTACTTGTTTTGGATGAGGCAACAAGCGCTCTAGACAATGAAACTGAAGAGTTGTTTTTGAAAAGCATGTTTTTAGGAAAAACAAATCTTACAACTATAATGGTTGCTCATCGCTTAAGTTCACTTAGATATTGTAACTCAATTATTGAATTGAATAAAGGCCAAGTTAGTAGAATATGCAGTTATGAAGAAGTTTTAGGAAACTGAAAATATAAATATGATTAATGAAAACTCAGATAAATTTGTGTATCATAAAAATAAAATACTTATCACTGGAGCAGATGGTTTCATAGGTTCTCATCTAACCGAGTATCTAGTTCGACTTGGTTACGATGTTAAAGCTTTTGTCCTTTATAACTCTTTTGGTAGCTTTGGTTGGCTTGACTTTTGCTCTGAGGAAATAAAAGATAAATTCGAAGTTTTCTCAGGAGATATTCGAGATCCATATGGTGTTAAAAAAGCTATGAAAGGTTGTAATGCTGTCCTTCATTTAGCATCTCTAATTTCGATTCCATACTCTTATCACTCCCCAGAAACATATGTCGATACAAATGTAAAGGGGACTTTAAATGTACTACAGGCAGCACAAGAATTAGAGTTAGAAAAGATTATCCACACTTCTACTAGTGAAGTTTATGGAACTGCACAATATGTACCAATTGACGAAACTCATCCGCTTCAAGGTCAATCTCCATATTCTGCAACCAAAATTGCGGCAGATCAATTAGCATATTCTTTTTATTCTTCATTTGGATTACCTGTTATAACTTTAAGACCTTTTAATACCTATGGGCCTAGACAATCCGCTCGTGCAGTTATACCAACTATCATATCACAAATTGCAAATGGTTTTGATGAAATCAATTTAGGAACAGTGTTCCCAACCCGAGACTTTAATTATATTGACGATACTGTAGCTGGTTTTAAAGCAGCATTAGAAATTAAAAACTGTGATGGTGAGGTAATAAATCTAGGAAGTAATTTTGAAGTCTCAATTAAAGAGACTGTTGAATTAATAGCAAAAAAAATGTCAAGAAAAGTTAGTATTGTCTCAGATAAAGGTCGTTTTAGGCCTAAAAATTCAGAAGTACAACGACTTTGGGCATCTAATGAAAAAGCCAAAAGTTTTTTAAATTGGTCACCTTCGTATGGAGGGCGTGAAGGCTTTTCCAGAGGCATAGAAAAAACTATTGAATGGTTTATTAATCCCAAAAACCTCAAATCATACAAATCTGACATTTACAACATATGACTAAACCAAAAGACATTTCAAAAGCAATATTTACCGCGATTACTAGTGTGGTTGGTAAAGAAAAAGTTCCTCTTCATGAGCCACTTTTTAAAGGGCAAGAGTGGCAATATTTAAAAAATTGTTTACATTCAACTTATGTTTCATCTGTAGGTTCTTATGTCAAAGAGTTTGAAACAGCTTTAGCTAAATTTACAGGAGCAGATTATGCTATTGCAGTTTCAAATGGAACATCTGGACTTCATATTGCATTAAAAATTGCTGGAGTGACTTCCGGTGATGAGGTTCTTATACCATCATTAAGTTTTGTTGCGACAGCAAATGCTGTTTCGTATTGCTTTGCAAAACCTCATTTCATGGATTGCTATGACGAACATCCAGCTATAGATCCTGAAAAACTTGATCAATATCTGCATTATGAAACAGAACAAAGAAATGGAAAATGTATAAATAAAAAAACACAAAATGTAATAAGAGCTATTGTGCCAATGCATGTTTTTGGACATCCAGTAGATATGGACCATTTGAATGTAATTGCAGACAAATATAAATTAGTTGTTGTTGAAGATGCCGCTGAAAGTCTTGGGAGCTATTATAAAAAAAAACATACTGGGACCTTGAGTGAATTAGGTGTCTTAAGTTTCAACGGCAATAAGATTATAACTACAGGTGGAGGTGGTGCAATATTAACAAACAATAAAACTTTTGCTGAGAGGGCTAAACACTTAACAACTACTGCAAAAATACCTCATAAATGGGATTACATACATGATGAGATTGGATACAATTATAGAATGCCTAACTTAAATGCTGCTCTAGGTTGTGCACAACTTAAACAAATAGATTTTTTTATAAAATCAAAAAGAAAGCTTTATAAGATATATAAATCAAAATTAGAACATATTAAAGAAATAAGCTTGATGGCTGAAACCTCAGGAAATCGGAGTAATTACTGGCTACAGACTATTATTTTAAGTGAAGAGGTCAAAGACCAGTTTGATAAAATTTTAAAACTTACTAATAATGTAGGTATAGGTACAAGACCTATATGGAAACCATTACACAAATTACCTCCATATATAAATTGCCCTAAAATGGATTTAAGTAGAGTTGAAAGTCTATCAAAAAGAATTATTAACTGAATTTTGATTGGTTGCAATAATTTGACTATATTTATCAAGTCTTTTTTTGAAAATTAGAACATTAAAAAAATAAATTATTATAAGTAGTGAAAAGGCTATAATTGATAATTTAAAATTAATAAAAAGTAGTAAGGATAAAATTCCTAAAACAACAACTGTGCTACTAATTATATTTATTAATGGCCAAATACATTGATATACTAAATCTGTAGTTTTAGTAGCAACTGCGGATATTATTTCACTACTATTCTTTGATATATGAACAGCATATTCTTGGTATAATGTTTTTCTAAAAACTGATATACTTAGATCTGCACCTACAGCATGGCTTAACCTTGTTTGAACCCATAGAAGTATAAATCTCATGCCACCAGCAAAAATTGCAGCTAAAGAAAAAAAGATAGTCATAGGTAATAGCAAGTCCTGAGCAGAAGAAATATTCAAAAGATTTAAAAAGGGTTTGAACATTTCAATTTCATAAATCATTACAGGATTAGCAAGGACTGTTAATAATGGAATAACTGCCCCAATACTTATCATTTCAGAAAAAGAGGCAAACAACATTAGAAACATCAAAATAAAAAATTGAATTTTTCTTCTTTTCTTTAAATGGAGCCACAGATTATAAAAAAGATTGTTTAATGGTCTAACCTTTTTTTCAGGTTTCTCAAAAATTTTTTTGGTTTTTTTCAAATGATTTATTATCCTATTATAGTTTGATTATTTCAAATTTAGGTAACGGGAAAATAATATTTCTACCTTTAAGGGATTGAAGTTTCTCAAAAAAATTACGAAAATGCCAAGGTAAAATTAAAATATAATCAGGCTTTGAAGATAATAATTCATCTTCAGAAATAATTGGAATTAACGTTCCTGGTGTAAAGCATCCCAACTTATCTTGATTCACTTCACCTAAAGCATAAATTAATTCGTCATTTATGTTGTAATATTGTAATAGAACATTCCCTTTTGTTGAAGCGCCTAATGCTCCTACAATCTTTTTTTCTAATTTACATTTTTTTAAAAAATTTAACAAAGCAACCTTTTCTTGATCAATGCGATCCAAAAATGATTTATATGCATCTAAGCCTAATTCATCAAGATCTTCTTCTTGATCAAGAATTTTCTCAATTTTTTCAATATTAGGTTGGTATTTAGACAATTTTTTTGAAGCTTTGACCGAAAAACTACCACCATTAACTTGATTAAATTCAACATCAATTACTTTAAGATTTGCCTTGTTCAAAATCCACATTATTTGTTTTAAGCCATAAAATAAAAGGTGTTCATGACATATAGTATCAAATGAGTTTTTCTGTAACATTGTTGGCATGTAACTTTGTTCGAAAATCCAAATACCATTATCATCAAGTATGGAATTTATATCCTTTGCAAAACTAATTGGATTTTCAAGGTCATAGAACATTGCAAAAGAAGTAACAACTTTTGCTTTTCGATTTTGATAAAAAGATTCAAAAACTTTAGCATTAAAGAATTCTGGTATTAATTTGATTTGAGATGTATAGAATTTGATAAACTTATTCCCAGTTGGATCAATTCCAACAAGTTCATATTTATTTGAAGGGTATGCTTTAAGAGTGGTTGCGTCATTGCTACCAATGTCAACAATTAAATCACCTCTAGTTAGTATACCATAATCAAGTATTTTTTTTACTTTATTTTTAAGATGACTTTCCATGCTAGAGTTAAGGCCTGATCTGTATCCATAGTTTTCACCATACATTTGATTTATATCATAGCTTTGTTTGAGCTGTAATAATCCACAGCCATTTTTATCATTGCATTTTATTAAATCAACAGGTCCAGACATAACATTTTCGTTTTTATTTTTTGGAAAAACTCCTGTGAAGCACTGTTCTCCGAGTGACATAACATCATAAAATTCAGAATTGCCACAAACACGACATTTAGTAATTTCAAAAAACATTTTTTACTCCAGTTCAACTTTTGATAAAGTTTAGTTAAGATATATAATCTTTATAAAAAGAATTTTTTCTATTATATTTTTCAAAGTTTTTTAGAATAATTTTTAAAATATACTTTGGAACATTATTTAAAATAACTGAAGCAAAAACTCCAAATATTATTAGAAAGTAAACAACTATTTTTTTGTAAGTTGGTGCTTCGCAAAAAAAAATGATTTCTGAAATTTCTAATTGTAGGCGTTTTTTGTTTGAAAGATTATCTTTGCCGAGCATTTGAGCAATCCCAGCTAATCCACCTTTTCTTTTACCCCTAACCTCTATCATATCAACACCATACTTGCTTTGTAGCTTTTTTAAGTTTTTTTTTGGTAATGGTCGACAGCCAACAATACTCAATTCACCCAATAAACAATTAAGTAATTGAGGTAATTCTACTAACTGAGTACGTTCAAGAAATTTTCCAAATTTTGAATAAACGCAAGAAGTTAATGGTATTTTTTCAAATCCATCTTTATCATACTTTTTGATTTCTTTCTCTATAAATGCTTGATCTTTTATCATTGATCTAAATTTTATGGAATTAAATGGTTTATCAATACTAGAATATCTTATTGAGTTATAAAAAATTGGAAAACCGTCAAAAATTATTTTAAAAAAAATAACTAAAATTGCTACTATAATTAAAATGGGGCTAAAGGTTAATATTAAAATTTTGTCAATTATAGATATCATAAATATTCCCCATACTTCTAAATGCTAGTCGCCCTTCATTTTAGTAATAATTTTGATATAATCAGCAATTGAATGTCTAGGTTTCCAGTTTAATCTTTCAGTTTTCTCCACATGTAAATCACCAAACATTCTGTTACCAGGTCTTTCTGGTATCATTTTAATTTTACCACCAAACATTTCTGCTATTTCAAAAATTGTGAAAGATTCGCTGGTACCTATGCCATAGCCATCACCTTGACCTTGCTCTCCAACAATAACAAGTCCACTTACTATATCATCTACATGAGTGAAATTACGAATTTGGGTTCCTGGACTTACAACAGTTAAAGGTTCCCCCTTCTTATATTTTTTGGCGAAAAGTGCAATTAAAGTAGCATATTTACCATCAGATATTTCTCTTTTCCCATAAACATTATAGAAATAAGTAATTGCATATTCCAATCCATACCATTTACCAAAATTTTTTACTAAATCCACATTAGAGGCCTTGCTCCAACCATATGGACTTTGATTTCTTCCATTTCCATTATCTCCAAATTTAGTGCTGCTTCCTGCATATATAAGTTTGCATTTGTGTTTTTGACAAAATTTAATAACTTTAAATGTCCCTATCATATTTGACTGGTAGATTAATTCCATATCATTAAATGATTGTTCCACTCTAGAATATTCACCTAAATGATAAACAATGTCAGGTGAAAAATTTATTAGGTTATCGATGTCACATGTATTGCCTTTAATGTATTTAACCCCTTTAATATGGTTTTCTTCTAAACCTGTTAAGTAATTGTCTAATACAATGATCTGGTTTGAAGAGTTATAATTTAGCACTTCACATAGATTACTTCCTATGAAGCCAGCGCCACCTGTTACTAAAATTTTCATTATTTATTATTATCCCAGCTTAATTAGATGAATTTTTTCTATGTTTCAAAAGCGCCTCACGTTTAGCAAGTTCTAAGTCTTCACTTACCATTTCATCAACCATTTCAGAAAAACTTATTTTAGGTATCCATCCTAGTTCCACAGCAGCTTTTGATGCATCTCCTAACAGATTTTCAACCTCTGTTGGTCTAAAATATTTTTTGTCTATAAAGATAGCTTCCCTTCCATCTACAAGACCAACTTCATTATACCCTGTTCCATTCCACACAATTTTCATATCAAGTTTTTTTGCTGCTATTTCTATAAAATCTCGGACTGAATGTTGTTTGCCAGTTGCAATTACATAGTCTTTGGGATTATCTTGTTGTAACATTAACCATTGCATTTCAACATAATCTCTAGCGTGTCCCCAATCCCGCTTTGCATCTAAATTCCCTAAATAAAGATTATGTTGCATGCCTAACTTGATTCTTGACAACGCCATAGTAATTTTTCGAGTAACAAATGTTTCTCCTCTCTTAGGTGATTCGTGGTTAAATAAAATTCCATTGCAAGCATACATTCCATATGCTTCACGATAATTGACAGTTATCCAATAGGCATAAAGCTTTGCAACTGCGTAAGGACTTCTTGGATAAAAAGCAGTTGTTTCTCTTTGAGGAGTTTCTTGAACTAAACCATAGAGCTCTGAAGTACTAGCTTGATAAAATTTAGTCTTTTTCTCTAAGCCTAAAGTTATTAATGCCTCTAGGATACGCAGCACACCTAACGCATCTGAATTAGCAGTATACTCAGGCTCAACAAAACTGACATGAACATGGCTCTGTGCAGCTAAATTATATATTTCGTCAGGTTTAATTTTTTGAATCACTCTTACAAGGGAAGATGAATCAGTCATGTCACCATAGTGAAGTAAAAGTTTAGTGTTTTCATAATGTTCATCCATATATAGATGATCTATTCGTTCTGTATTAAAAAGGCTTGTACGGCGTCTTAAGCCATGAACCTCATAACCTTTGTTTATTAACAATTCTGCTAGATATGATCCATCTTGACCAGTAATTCCTGTAATAAGTGCTCTTTTGTTTTTATTCATTATATTATTTTCCATTAACTTGAAAAGTTTTGTAAAACTTTTGTGTATCTAAAACACTATTTTGTGGGCGATTGGCTATTGTTTTGTATTCATGTCTTTTAATTGGGTTAATTTTTTGAACAACTATGCCATGTTCATGTTTTATTTCATTTAAAATGTTACATGCAAAATCAAATCGGCTCATGCTACTTTCTTCAACTAAATGAAATATTCCCCATTTGTTTTTAGTGGTCTCAACACAATAGATTTGAGAAATTATACTTGATATTTTTTTTGCTATAAACTGAGCAGATGTTGGATTTCCAATTTCATCTTCGACAACATCTATTATATTTTTTGTTTTGCATAAATTAGCAATTGTTCTGAAGAAGTTCTTACCTTTTTTTTTATTATAAATCCATGCCACTCGAATAATCAGATACTTATCGTGATTGCGTTCAATTTCTTTTTCACCATTTAATTTAGTTTGTCCATAGACATTTAGAGGGTTAGGGGTGTCGGTTTCATTGTATGAGGTCCCTTTTGTTCCATCAAACACATAATCAGTAGAAAAATGTATCAAAGGAATTTTGAGTTTATTTGCCTCTTTCGCTAAAACACTTGGAGCTAAATGATTAATGTATTTGGCTGAAGTTGAATCTATTTCGGCGCCCTCTACATCTGTGTAAGCAGCTAAGTTAATAATTATATTGGGTTTATATTGTTGAACCTTACTGGGCAATGAATTTAGGTTGCTTAGGTCAAATTCATTTCTTGTCGGTGCCCAAACATGGCCTATCTCCCTAAGCAAAGGAAGCATTTCACAACCCACTTGACCTGAAGATCCGGTTAATAGAAGTTTATAATTAGTAGTCAAAAAATTATAATTCATCTAAAAACCTTTGCACTATGGAAAAGTTTACCTTTACTGTCTTTTAGAGAAATATTTGGATTCTGACCATTTAATTCCCAATCAATATGTAAAAAAGGATCGTTCCATAAAATACATTCCTCATCTGACGAGTTATAATATTTATTTGCTTTATAAAGAAAATCAACTTTTTTTGTAAGAGTTAAAAACCCATGAGCAAAACCTTCTGGTATCCAAAGTTGTTTTTGATTAGAATCATTTAAAATTATTTTGAAATATTTGCCAAAAGTTGGAGAGTATTTCCTAATATCTACTACAACGTCCAATACTGACCCCTTAACCACACGTACTAATTTGCATTGAGGATTTTTATGTTGATAGTGAAGACCGCGCAATACACCTTTTGATGATTGTGATTGATTATCTTGACAAAATTTTATTGGACGTCCAATTATTTCGTTAAATTTTTTTTCATTCCATGTCTCTTGAAAGAAACCTCTATCATCATAAAAAATGGTAGGCTCTATTACAAGTATTCCAGAAAGGTTGGTCTTTAATATTTTCATGTCATCCAACTCATATTCTAAGCAGCATTTATATAGATTTATTAAAAGAAAAATATAATCTTATAACGTTTCAACTACAGACAATGTTAGAAAGATTATCAAATAGTAGTATTATTATTGTCTAGTATTTTAATCAGATACATACCATATTCTGTCCTTCCAAGCACTTCTCCTCTAGCTTGTATTTGTTTTTTATTTAACCATCCCTTTTTCAAAGCAATTTCCTCTAAACATGCCACTTTTAAACCTTGTCGTGTTTCTATGGTTTTTACATAATTGCTAGCCTCTAAAAGAGAATCATGTGTTCCTGTATCAAGCCAAGCATGTCCTCTTCCCATTAACCTGACTTTCATTTTTTTTAATTGAATATAATCGTTAACTTCTATGAGAGGCGTGCTAGACGAATACTTCCAGCACTATTCTTTGTAATGCTTGTATGCATTCCGTTTGCTTGGATGTCTATGATACCAAGTCAAATGAGAATCATGTGTTCCTGTATCAAGCCAAGCATGTCCTCTTCCCATTAACCTGACTTTCATTTTTTTTAATTGAATATAAAAATTATTAATATCTGTTATTTCTAGTTCACCTCGACAACTTGGCTTTAATTTCTTTGCAATTTCAATTACGTTGTTATCATAGAAATATAATCCAGTTACTGCATAATTTGACTTAGGTTTATCTGGTTTCTCTTGAATTGAAATAACTTTACCTGATTTATCTAATTCTAAAACTCCAAAGCTTTTTGGGTTAATAACGCGATAGCCAAATACAGTAGCACCATTAGATTGATTGACACTTTCTTCAAGTAGAACATCAAGGCCATGACCATAAAAAAAATTGTCGCCTAAAATTAAACAAACCTGATCTTTTCCAATAAATTTTTCACCTATTATGAAAGCTTGTGCAATGCCGTCAGGTTTTAGTTGTTCGGCATAACTTAGATCTATTCCAAAATCACGTCCATTTCCGAGAGCTCTTTGAAAACTTGGAAGATCTCTAGGAGTAGATATAAGTAAAATTTCTCGAATGCCTGCAAGCATTAATACAGAAAGTGGATAATAAATAAGAGGTTTGTTATAGACGGGTAATAGTTGTTTCGAAACACCTAAAGTGACCGGATAAAGACGGGTTCCTGAGCCGCCTGCTAATATTATTCCTTTCATTTGATACCTTCACTTGTTGCCAATACGATGTAAACGATAAGTTCCATTTAAGACTTGTTGCCACCAATCTTCATTTTTTAGATACCATTCAACAGTTTTTCTAAGTCCAGAATCAAAAGTTTCATTTGGTTCCCATCCAAGCTCACTTTTAATCTTATTAGTATCTATTGCATATCGAACGTCATGACCTGGACGATCTTTTACAAACCTTATCAAATTTTTGTATAAATCACTACTTGAACTTTTATTTAAATAAAGTTCTTCTAATAATTCACAAATAGTTTCTACAACCTCAATATTTTGTCTTTGAGCGTTACCGCCAATATTGTAAGTTTCTCCAACAGAAGCTTTTGTCGCAATTAATACTAATGCACGAGCATGATCATCTACGTAAAGCCAATCACGAATTTGACTGCCTTTACCATAAACAGATAGTGTTTTGCCTTTAAGAGCATTTAAAATCATATGTGGAATAAGCTTTTCCGGAAAATGGTATGGACCATAATTATTAGAGCAATTTGAAATAACTACAGGAAGACTGTACGTTCGATGCCAAGCACGCACTAAATGATCGGATCCTGCTTTAGAAGCTGAATATGGAGAACTTGGTGCGTACGGAGTTGTTTCTGTAAAGAGATCATTACCCTGAAGGTCTCCATAAACCTCATCTGTAGAAACATGATGAAAACGAAAAGATAATTTTTTTTTGTTTGATAATTTAACCCAGTATCGACGAACTGATTCTAATAAATTAAAAGTCCCAACTATGTTTGTTTTTATAAAAGGTGAAGGATCATCTATTGACCTGTCAACATGACTTTCGGCTGCAAGGTGAATTATTATTTCTGGTTCAAAATCTGTTAAAATCTTAAAAAGAATTTTAGGATTACAAATATCGGCTTTTAAAAAATGATATCTTGGTGAATCTTGAATTTCAATTAGAGAGTTAAGGTTGCCAGCATAAGTAAGTTTATCAATATTTAACACAACATGCTTTGTGTTAAAAATCAATTCACGAACTACTGCAGAGCCAATAAAACCTGCGCCACCTGTAACTATAATTTTCATTATTTTTTCAGCTAATAATTTTATTTAAATAATAAACTAACTTAAATATTAAAGTGTTTTTTTATATTAGAATTACTTTTAATTAGTTAGATGTCTATTTTCTTATACCAGATTGTGAGTTTTATCACTACCTATATCATCCTCTTATCTTATTATACAGTCAAGTTGCTTAATCAATTGTTAAAAAATAAACACAAAATAATAAATGTGTCAAATCTATCCTAAATTTTATCACAATCTTAAAAGTGATTAAAATAAAATTAAATAATTATACTAGAAATAAATAATTAATAAGTATAATAGAACAATTTAAAAATTTCCTTCAACTTCTGAAAAAATTGTATTAGAGCTATACAATTAAATTATTAATACAGTATAATACTAGATTAATTTTTATAAAACATTCCAAAAAACATGAAAAGTAGGATCAAAAATTTGAATTTTGTGTTCATTAACATCTAATGTATTTTTAAAAATTATAGGTTTACTAGATTTAATTAATTTTATTTTTTCTTTATTAGGTTTAATATTATAATGTTTAGCACCATTTAAACTTGTAAAACTTTCAAGTTTATTTAATGCCTTTTCATTTTCAAATATTTGAGCCAAAATGGATAAGCAGTATGTTGCATTAAATATACCAGCACATCCACAAGAATTTTCTTTGTCATAGACTAAATGTGGGGCAGTATCGGTTCCTAAAAAAAATTTAGGATCTCCACTTATTGCTGACTTTATAAGAGTTTGTCTGTGAGTTTCACTTTTTAAGATCGGTAGACAATAATTATGAGGCCTTATCCCACCGGCTAAAAGGTCATTTCTATTTAAGGCAAGATGATGCGGTGTTATAGATGCACACAAATTTTCATTTGCTTCTTTTACATAAGAAACAGAATCGCTTGTGGTTATATGCTCTAGGGTAATTTTAAGTTCGGGAAGTTCTTTACAAATAAAATCAAGATATCGATCAATAAATTCTTTTTCTCTGTCAAAAATATCAATATCTTTATCAGTTACTTCTCCATGAATTAAAAGTGGCATATTGATTTCTGCCATTGTCTCGAGAACATGCATAATATTGTATATATTTTTAACACCTGATTCAGAATTTGTAGTTGCACCTGCAGGATAAAGTTTAACTGCAAATACAGATCCATTTTTATATGCGTCCTTCAATTCATTCTTATTGGTATTTTCAGTCAAATATATTGTCATTAAAGGTTTAAAGTCATCACTTTTTGGAATATGTTTTTTTATTCTTTTTTTATATTCAATGGCTTGTTTTGCATTTAGTATAGGGGGGGTTAAATTAGGCATGACTATTGCTCTTGCAAATTGTCTTGTCGTTTCGGGAACAACTGCTTTTAAAATATCATTGTCTCTAAAATGAACGTGCCAGTCATCTGGCTTGATAATTTCTATTTCTTCCATAATTACGATCTAATCTTTAAAAGTTAAATTTAATATGTTAATTATTAGTTTCTAAGTTAGGATATTTAATTTTAGAAAGTTTACCATGAAAATTTCAATTATTTCTGCTAGTCATAGAATAAATTCTCAATCAAAAAGAGTTTCTAGTGTTTTGCAAAATAATCTATCTAATATTGACCCTAAATTAAATACTTTTATTCTGGACTTAGCAGATGCTGCTTTGCCACTTTGGTCACCTGAAAAAAAAGATGGCAAAGGTGTTTGGGGAGATACTTGGAACTTAATATCAGAAAACTTCAACAACTCAGATGGTTTTATTCTAGTGGTGCCCGAGTATGGTGGAATGGCAACTCCTGCTGCAAAAAATATTTTTTTATTGTGTGGTAATGGTGAATTTGCCCATAAACCTGGTTTAATAGTATCGGTTAGTAGTGGAAATGGTGGTGCTTATCCAATATCTGAGTTAAGAATGTCTTCTTACAAGAACACACACATAATGTGGATTCCAGAGAACATTATTATCAGAAACGTTGAAGAATTTAATCCAGGAACTCATGGAGATAATATTCCTGAATGGTTAGATGATAGAATAGATTATGTTTTGAAGTTATTTTTAACTTATGCATCAAATATGAGACCGTTAAGAGATATAATTAATAGGAAGGATTTTGGAAATGGAATGTAATGATTTAGTAAAAAAGTTTGAAGAAATTGAGGGTTGGGAGAAAACTAGTGATGGAAGACAGGCATTTATAAAACTTTTCAAATTCTCTGATTTCAAACAAGCTTTTTCTTTTATGACGTCTATTGCTATGAAAGCAGAAGAAATAAATCATCACCCCGAATGGGAAAATGTTTATAATAAAGTTACAATAACTCTTACAACTCATGATGTTGGAGGCATTTCTGAATTAGACTACAAAATGGCAATTTTCGCTGAAAAGTGTTTCAAAAATTATAATTGATTCTTGAGCAAATAGGTTATGGAAAAAAAGATAGTTTCAAATCCAGTAATGTGGACACCATCTGACGAGAGAATAAAGTCTTCGCAAATGTCCAAATTTATAAAAGAAATCAATGATAAATATAATCTAGTTCTAACTAGTTTTGCTGATTTGCATAGTTGGTCAGTGAATAACAAAAGCGAATTTTGGTCATCTATTTGGGATTTTTTTGAGATTATAGGTTCTAAGGGAAAGGAACCGTATATTGACCCTGAAAATCAAATGCCAGGAAGTAAATTTTTCCCCAATGGTAGTGTGAATTATGCAGAAAACATGCTCTTAGGTGATGATTTTGGTGCTGCAATTATATTTAAATCTGAAGATAAAATTAGAAAAGAAATTACTTGGAAAGACCTTAAGGTCCAAACTGCTTCTTTAGCAAATTTTTTGCGAAAACAAGGTGTTGTTAAAGGAGACAGGGTTGCTGCATATATGCCTAACATGCCTGAAACAGTAATAATGATGTTAGCAACTTCTTCTATAGGAGCAATATTTTCTTCAGCATCACCAGATTTTGGAGTAGACGGTGTTCTGGATAGATTTGGTCAGATTGAACCAAAAATTTTACTTACTACTGACGGTTATTGGTACAATGGTAAAGAAGTAGATATAACTAATAAAGTCTCAGATATTGTTGAATCCATACCTTCTTTAAAAAGAGTTGTTATTGTACCACTTCTTGGAATTAAAACAGATTATTATTATGATAAATTTATAAATTATAGCGCTGTACAAGAAAAATACTTTACACAAGAAATACATTTTGAGCCTTTAGATTTGGATGATCCTCTGTATATTATGTTTTCAAGCGGTACTACTGGTAAGCCTAAATGTATTGTTCACTCCAACGGTGGTATTCTATTAAAACATCTAGTTGAGCTGGGGCTTCATTCTAATGCAAGAAAAAATAGCAAAGTTTTCTACTTTACGACTTGTGGGTGGATGATGTGGAATTGGCTAGTATCAGGACTGTTACTAAAATCTACAATTTATTTATATGATGGATCACCCTTTTTTCCAAATGCAGAAACTTTATGGAATTATGTAAATAGCGAAAAAATTAATTTTATGGGAGTTTCAGCAAAATATATAGACGCTTTAAGTAAGGAAAAAATTAAAATTATTGATAAGTACGATTTAAATGATCTAGAGACGATAGGTTCAACTGGATCTCCATTGGTTCATGAAAGTTTTGATTACATATACAACAATGTTAAAAAAGATGTTTCAATTGCAAGCTTGTCTGGGGGAACCGATATAGTAGGTTGTTTCATTGGCGGAAATCCAATGTCTGTTGTTAGGAGAGGAGAAATACAAGGACCAATTTTAGGTATGGATGTTCATGTTTATAATGAAAATGGTCAATCAATAAAAAATGAGAAAGGAGAGTTGGTTTGCATCCAGAATTTTCCTACTATGCCCTTATTTTTTTGGAATGATGAAAAGAACCAAAAATATCATGAGGCTTATTTTAATAAATATACAAATGTGTGGTGTCATGGTGATTATATTGTTAAGACAGAAAATGATGGTTTCATAATTTTTGGTAGATCTGACGCAACTTTAAATCCTGGGGGAGTTCGTATTGGTACAGCTGAAATATATAGGCAAGTCGAACAAATAGAAGAAGTTCTTGAAGGCTTGGTTGTAGGACAAATTTGGCAGGGTGATACAAGGGTTGTTCTATTTGTAAGGTTGTATCCAGAATCTGATTTGACAGGAGATTTAATTAATAAAATAAAAACTAAAATTAAAATAGGAGCCTCTCCTCGACATGTTCCTTCGAAAATTATTGTTGTTAATGACATACCTAGAACAAAGTCAGGCAAAATAGCAGAACTTGCCGTACGGGATCTAATTCATAATAAAAGCATTAATAATGAGAATGCCCTAGCTAACCCAGAGTGTTTAGAAGAATATAAAAACATTGAAGAATTAAGTGTCTAAACCATTTCTTTTATTTCTGAATTTACTGAAAAAGGCTCTTCTTTAACCGTGATTGTTAGAATGAAGGCTATAATACCTAAAGCAACACTTAACCACCACATATTTTCATAGTTACCATAAATATCAAAAAACCTACCACCCAACCAAGCTCCTAAAACAGCTCCTAATTGATGACAAATAAAACAGATACCCGACAATGTTGCTAAATACTTAGGGCCTATAAACGAAAGTATAATTGCATTTGTCATTGGTACAGTTGCTAGCCAAAATATACCAATTAAAGCTCCAAACAAAATAGCTATTGTTGGTGAAGGTGGGGACAAAACAAATATGGTGATCGCTAATGATCTAAATAAATATATTATTGATAAGGGCATAGGTTTTTTGATTTTTCCTCCCAGCCAACCAAAGCCTATTGTTCCTAAAATATTAGTTACACCTATGATTGCTAAAGACCAGCCGGCAACTTCGACAGAAATACCTTTTGATACTAAGTCAGTTGGAAGATGTAACGCTATAAAAGTTACGTGAAAGCCACAAACAAAAAAGCCAAGAATTAATAGTAAATAATTTCTTTCTTTCAAGGAAAATTTAACAGTATTTTTTAATCCTTCTTGAAAAGATTGATTTTTTGCAGTAACACCATCCGGATCATTTAAAAGTGGTAAAAGAAATAATAGACAAATAGATATTGAAGCTAAAACAAGTAAGCTTGTTTGCCACCCAAATTCTTTATTCATCCACATGGTTGGTAATACTACAGCAAATTGACCGAATGAGCCTGCAGCAGCAACCAATCCCATAGCAATCGAGCGTTTATTCATTGGAGCCACTTTACCTGCTACACTAACAATAGTAGCCATTCCAGCGCCACCAAGGCCAAACCCCATTAGAGTTGTGGCTGAAAATAATTTAATTTCTGAGGTGGGGTTGCTCATAAAAAAAATTCCAGAAGCAAAACAAATTATTCCGAATGCCAATATTTTTTGAGGGCCAAATTTATCAATCAAAATACCAAGAACAAAGGTTACTAAGCCCCAGACAATCGCTTGAACACCAATAGCGAATGAAAAAAACTCTTTTCCGTCATTCATGAAAGTTGATATTGGCTCTAAAAACAATCCAAGAGCTTGTCTTACTCCCATAATCATTGCAATTATGATAGAACATACCAGTATAATAACTTGCCAATCTACTTTTTTTATTTCCATTGTTATTCCTAAATTCTAAAATTAAATATTAATTTTACTTATTTTGCTAATTACAGTTTCAATCTCTTCATAATTTTTTATATCTAAAGCTTTAATATATTTGTGTTGAGTTTCTTCCCAAATAATAATAGCTTCTTTAAGTTTTTTTATACCAATAGTCGTTAATTGAATTATTTTGTTTTTATCATCATTCTCGTAATTATAAGTAACAAGGTCCATTTTTATTAATTTTTCAATATTGCGTAAAACGGTAGTCCTATCTAACTCTAATTCATAAGATAAATCCCTAATATTTGTTTTACCCAATTTTTGAATATTTTTTAAAGTACTAAATTGGGTGATTTTTAGATCTATCTTAATTAAAGCTGAATCATAAATCTTAGTTAAGTTGTTACTTGCTTTTCGAAGACGAATGCACTTACAAGAAAAATTATCATCCATTTGATGTGTATATACACATTTATTGTTCAAGTCTAACCAATTATGAATTAACCCCTGCCTCTGTAAGTTTCAACAGAATGATCTGGAATAAATAGATTTTTAGGTTGTTCACATGTTTGCCAAAATATATCAATTGGAATTCCACCTCTTGGGTACCAATAACCCCCAATTCTTAACCATTTAGGAGACAATAATTGAACAATATCTTGCGCAATTGAAATTGTACAATCTTCATGAAATGCACCGTGGTTCCTATATCCTAAAAGGTATAATTTAAAAGACTTACTTTCTACTATTAATTTATCAGGCACATAATCGATTACTATGTGAGCGAAATCAGGTTGAGATGTAACTGGGCATATTGATGTGAACTCTGGACATGTAAATCTAATATTATAATCTAATCCAATTTTTGGATTTTTTACTTTTTCAAGAATATTCTTATCAGGAAATTCTGGAACTTTGCTTTTATAGCCAAGAGAATTTAAGTCTTTATCTGATTTACTCATGTAGATATCTCACTTAATTATTAATAGATGTTAGTTCGTTATTAATTGAATTTATTTTTGACAAGATTATTTTTTGCCACTCTTCAATATTATTAGCTAAATAGGAATCTTCAGAAAACAAGATACTTCTGGAAGCATTAATCAAACCAAAGTTTAGAAGATTTGAATGTTTGATATCTTGAACTAATGGTGCACATGCATCCTTCGCAGATGCGCCTTGAGTACCATAACCAGGAATTAAAAATGGAGCGTTTGGTAATAGCTTTCTTAATGCTACAGATTCTTCTCTAAATGTAGCTCCAGAGACAACCCCTATTGAAGACAAGCCTAAGGTACCTTTATTTTTTTCTACAATTGGTTTTAATATATTAGCAAGATGTTCATAGCACTTAATGCCAGTTGAAAGCGACATTTCTTGAATATCCTTAGAGCCTTTATTACTTGTATGTACCAAAATAAATAGGCCACTTCTTGTCTCAGAAGCTTTTTTAAAGAAAGGTTCTAAACTATCAATCCCTAACCACGGATTGATAGTTAGAGCGTCGCTTGGAAATGGAGCATCTTTTCCTAAATAAGCATTAGCATATGCTTGACTAGTGCTTCCTATGTCACCTCTTTTTGCATCCATAATTATCAAAAAATTTTGAGAATGGGCATGTTTACATAAGGATGAAAGTAGATTCATTCCATCTGGGCCAAGTTGTTCAAATAATGCTATTTGGGGCTTTATTGCGGGGACTAATCCAACAGCAGCGTCTAAAAGTGAAAAACAAAATTTTTCAACTTTTCCAACAATGTTTGAAGTTTTAGTATTTATGTCAAAAATTTTAGGTATAAGGTCTAGGTGCGGATCAACACCTAAACACAAGAATGATTTTGAGCTTCTAATTTTTGTAACAAGCCTGTTTCCAAAGTGATTAATCATATTTTAAAATATACCTAAAACAGTTCTGTAAGTATCTAATAAGGCCTCTTGCTCTAATCTTTCATCAACGTCCATTTTTCGAATTATTAGAACTTTTCTCATAATTTTTGGTTCATAACCTGAACTTTTAGCCTCTGAATAAACTTCCTTAATGTCTGCAAGAATGTTATTTTTCTCTTCTTCTAACCTTTCAATCCTTTCTATAAAACTTTTAAGTCGATTATCCTGGGGTTTCGTTTCAACGATTTCATTATTTTGTATATCATTCATTTTAATGTTCTTCTGATACTTTGTTTTTAAAATCACTTTTTTGTTTTTCACTTGCTTCTGTTTGGTATTTTTCCTTCCAAACTGAATGAGGCATTCCATACACTATTTCTTTAGCATCGTCTTTATTAAGTTCAACTCCATTTTCCTGAGCAGCCTCAGTATACCATCTGGAAAGACAGTTTCTACAAAACCCACTTAGGTTCATTAAATCAATGTTTTGAACATCAGTTCTATTTTGAAGGTGGCTTAAAAGCTTTTTTAAAACTTCTGACTCTATTTTCAATTTATTTTTATTATCCATAATTTTACCTCATAATTTTATACAATTTTTTAGCACAACTATCACATCAAAACAATTTACAAAGAGGAATAATATAAGAGTTTGTAAAAAGGTAAAATAAATATTAGCATAGGCTAACTTTGGAAATTTAATTATGAACAATGAATTTGAAATTAATTCTGATAGGTTTGCTCAAGTAAGGAACGCGAGGAACACTGAAACTGCAGAAGATTATACAGAAATGATAGCAGATTTGATTAAAGAAACTGGTGAAGCTAGGGCGGTTGATTTAGCTAAGCATTTTGGAGTAACTGGACCAACGGTTAATAGTGTTATAAGACGTTTAGTTAGAGAGGGTTTAGTTGAAAGTAAACCTTATAGATCTATATTCTTAACTGAGAAGGGACAATTATTAGCTGACTACTGTAAAAAACGACATGAAATAGTATATAACTTTTTAATTAAAATTGGTGTAAACGAAGATGTAGCTAAAAATGATGCTGAAGGTCTTGAGCATCATGTAAGTACTGAGACACTAAGCGTGTTTCAAAAATTTAATAGAAAATAATTTTTATTTAATTTTACCTTCAAACAGGTAATAAGTTCTTTTAAGATTTTTTATTGTATTTGTAGAAATTTTTTGGATAAATTTTGTCTCTTTAAGGTTGGCAAAGTCATTTCCAAAATTTAAATTACGTTTTATGATCATTATTTTTTCATCTTTTTTGTGATTTGTTTTGTCATAATTATAATTTTGTTCATAAAAGTTTCCTGGAGATTTGCTATTTGTCTTTAGTAATATTTTATTTGTGAATTTATTATCAATTTTATTCAAATAATAATAAAATCTTGTTATTTCACCTCTGTTAATAAAAACTAACTTAGATATTTGATTTTTATCAAAAGTTTTTTTAATTTGAGTTGAAAGTGCTTCAAAACCTAAGTTTTTTCTCATTGGGTCTGATTTTAACTGAATAGGATAAAAACTCCCAGTTAAAGTAATTTTTAAAATAAACAAAGATAGTACAAAATTTATAAATAATCCAAATTTAGTAAGTAGTCTAAGCATCTTATGTTTTTGTATGATTGCATAAGCACTAATCATCAATGTGGCACTGATATATGCAGTTACTGCCCAATTAGGGTTGGCTATCTTCAAAAAACTTTGAATTGTTATTAAAGCAATAATTGGTAACGAAAGCATTCCTAAAAGAGAGAACTGTTGATTTTTAAAAAAACTATTAAAAATTATAGATAAATATAATAAAAAAATTATAGGTCCAAATACTAATAACTGTGATGATAAAAAATCAATTACGTTAGCGTAATTAATAATAATTTTTGAAAGATTAGCATTTGATATAGTATGGCTTGCAGTTACAAAGTCGTTAGAGTAATTCCAATATAAATTTGGAGCAGCAATGATTATACTTGAAATTAAAACCACAAGTAATTTTTTAAAGGTTAGCGCTTTGCCTTTGTCATAAATCACCCACCATAAAATTAGTAAAATAAAAAAGTATAAAGCAGCATACTTAGATAAGAATGCTAGCCCAATACTGGTTCCTGCAAACGAAGCCGAGATATATGAGTTATCTCTAAATGTTTTAAAAATTAATAATAAAGCCAATGACCAAAATAACAACAAAGGAGTGTCAGTTGAAATAATAAAACTTCCTAATGAGGCCGCAGGGATAAATATCCATAATAAAGCTGCAATACGGCCTGCTTTTAATCCAAAAGCAAACTGAGTTGTTATCCATAAAATGATTGCGATAGAGAAATGAATTATTGGTGAAAAGAGCCTGACTGCCCATTCTTCATTTCCAAATAAATTTGTAGATAACGCTATTATCCAAGCAATAAATGGTGGTTTTGTAAAATAGCCAAAATCTAGATTTTGAGACCAATGCCAATATTGAGCTTCGTCTACAGATAACTCTATAGGTGAAATAAATAAAGTATATATTCTAATCAAGGTAATAAAAACTAGTGTAAGAAGAACTACAGGAGTGCTTAGTAAAGTAGAATTCTCATTTGTATTACTGAGTGATAGCATTTTAACATCCCCAGACTAAAAATTATTCTAAATTAAATTAAATTAC
The DNA here is from genome assembly GCA_000421325.1 of alpha proteobacterium SCGC AAA536-K22. Classification (GTDB taxonomy): domain Bacteria; phylum Pseudomonadota; class Alphaproteobacteria; order Puniceispirillales; family Marisalimonadaceae; genus Marisalimonas. The sequence goes on along the minus strand of ATWQ01000013.1, from coordinate 36,423 downwards.
AATATCATAGTTTTTTTAAAATGAGTTTATTCATATATAAACTTTCTTGATTTATATATAATATGCGTTTAATCAATCTAATAAATATTAGTGAGTTTTGAATGAGTTTTAGTAAAGAAGTTAATGAATTAATAGAAGATTTTTCTTATTTTGAATCTTGGGAGGACAAATATCAGTATTTAATTGATTTAGGTAGAAGTGTTCCCAAGATGGACGAAAATTTGAAAATAGACCAGAATAAGCTTAAGGGTTGTCAGTCTGTTGTTTATTTTAGTAATTTTTTTAATGATAATGGAACAATTACATTTATTGCAAACAGTGATGCTGCTATTGTTCAGGGGTTAATAGCATTAATGCTTAAAGTTTTTTCAGAAAAAAAGCCTAAGGAAATAATAGATACAGATATGAATTTTCTTGAAAAAATTGGTTTAGATGAGCATTTATCTCCAACAAGAAAAAATGGTTTATCTTCTCTTATCACATCCATAAAAAGTGCTGCTAAGTCAAAGTTAGTATAAGGATTAAATTTGAAAGATATCGGTAATAGATATGAAATTTCTAGTTTAACAAATGATAAAGTTAAATTAATAAATAGTTTGCATCATCGTAAATATAGAAGACAACATAATTTATTTGTTGCAGAAGGTTTCAGAATTTGTAGAGAGGCAGCGGAAAATGGTTGGGAAATAAGATACCTTTTATATGACAACCTAAATATAGACACTCATATAATTGAAAACTTAATTAACGAAGTATTGTGTTTAGGTGCGGATGTTATAGGAGTAACTTCTGAAATACTTTCCAAAATATCTCATAAAGAAAACCCTCAAAATGTTTTATGTGTCATTGATCAAAAATGGAGTAATTTACCTACCATAATCAAAGATAAAATTTTTGTAGCTTTAGAAACGGTTAGAGATCCCGGGAATTTAGGGACTATTTTAAGAACAATGGATGGAGTTGGTGCTACTGATTGTATTTTATTAGATGAGTGTACAGATCCGTTCTCTTATGAATCTGTTAGGGCAAGCATGGGAGCAATCTTTAATGTTAATATAATTGCATCCAGTAGCGAAAAATTTCTTAAGTGGAAGTCAAGACATAAAATTAGTCTTATAGGAACATCTTTAATCAATTCTAATGATTATACTAAAACAAATTGGCAATTACCATTTGTTTTAGCTATGGGCAACGAACAACAAGGTTTAACGCACAACATTTTGAATGCGTGTGACCAATTAATAAAATTGCCAATGTTAGGTCGTTCGGACAGCTTGAATTTAGCTGTTTCAGCAGGGGTGGCGCTATATGAATCTATTAGGAAAAATCCTAATTAGCCTATCTATTTTCCCATCTTGCAAAAATAGCCGTGCTAATTTGACGAGGATTAACCTGATCTTCGACTATAGATATTTCACCTGACTCAACATTGCCAGAATAGTTCTTCATCACTTCACTTAGACCATAATGCAAAGAAATGTGGCTAAACCTTATTGCATAGCTATTCAGAATTATAAATATTGGACTTTTAGATAAAATTTTAGGAAGACATTTTAATAATAAAGGAAGATCATTCAACAAGTCCCATTTTTCACCATTTGGTCCTCTACCATATTTAGGAGGATCTAAAATAATACCATCATATTTGTTACCTCTTCTGATTTCTCTATTTACAAATTTCACAGCATCATCAGTAATAAATTTAATGGGTAATTCGTCGAAAGAAGAAATGTTTCTATTTTCAAAAGCATAATTAATGGCTTTTTTACTTGCGTCAACATGAGTTACAGAAGCGCCAAATGATGCTGCATGTAGGGATGCTAGGCCAGAATAACCAAATAAATTAAGAATTTTGGGATTGTTAGCACGATTGGAAATAGATATAAATTGATTAATTTTTTGAGCTGCCCATATCCAATGAGGTGACTGATCAGGAAAAAATCCTAAATGTCTAAATGGAGTAGGAGTAGCAAAAAACTTTAACTTATCGAAGGTCATTTCCCATTTATTAGGAACGTTATTTTTAATTAACCACTTTCCTTTAGTATCTTCATTATCTAATGATGACGAGCTTAGAAATGATCCAGACGATTTTTCCCACAGTTCTGGTTTTAATCTTGGCGACCACATAGCTTGTGGTTCAGGTCTAGAAAAGGAATAAGGACCAAATTTTTCAAGTTTTTTTCCATCACCGCTATCTATAAGTGAATAATCAGTCCAATTAGTAGGATGAATTAATAAAGGCTTCATTAGGAAAATTCCTATTAGAAAAGTTTTGCACTGCTAACAATAAAAGTTAATAATAGCAAAAATTGTAAGAAATCATATGAAAATAAAGTTATCAATAATAATTCCTGTGTATAAAGCAAAAGATACTCTACCAAGAGCTATAAATTCTATAAATAATCAGAATATAAAATTTGATAATTTTAAAATGGAAATAATAATAATAATAGATGATGGAAAAGAATATAAAAAAATAATCCCAAAATTGAAAAAAGGCATAGCGATTAAATTAATAAAAACAAATGGGATTAAAACTGGTCCAGGCAACGCCAGAAATTGTGGTATTGCTAAGGCAAAAGGTGAGTTTGTTGGATTCCTAGATGCAGATGATGAGTGGTCTGAAAATTATTTAAGAAAAATGCTAGAATTAGTTAAAAAAAATGGTATAGCCTTCGCACCTACAAGAGTATATGACCAAAATAATTTTATAATAAAACATTTTGAAGGCAAAAGGCCAGGATACCTTGATTTAAATGATATTGGAAATATACCATGCAGCTTTCATCCATTTATAAAAAAGAAAAAGCAGAAAAAATTTGAGAAAATAAGAAGCCAAGATGTATATAATACTGCATACATTTTAAATGAAAATAATACTAAGATCAGAATGGTAGATGGAGCATATTATAAGTTGAATATACAAGAAAAATCAGTAACAAAAGAGGATGGTTTCTCGCATAAAATAAATTTGGCTTATATAAAATACCAAATAAAATCATTAAAGAATAAAAATTTAAAAATAGCAAAGATGTTTGCGATAAGGCGAATTAATAACATTAAATACATTAATTGGAAAAAAAATAATATTAATAAAAGCTTTTATGAATATTTAAATGAGAAAGAAAATTAAATGAATAATACAAAAGCATGCATATTCGATGCATATGGGACACTATTTGACGTTAATGCTGCATGTCGAGAACTATCTCTGGATGTAGGTGACAAATGGCAAGATTTGGCGAATTTGTGGAGATTAAGACAAGTTGAATATACTTGGTTAAGAAATTCAATGAATGAATATGTAGATTTTTGGGAAATAACATCTAATGCATTAGATTATGCAATGGAAGTATTAAATATAAAAAATATTAAATTAAGAGATCAATTACTGGAATTATACTTAAAGTTAGAAGCGTATCCAGAAGTAAAGAAAGTGTTAGGGAAAATAAAAGATAAAAAATTTAGAACTGGTATACTTTCAAATGGAAGTAAGAAAATGCTCGATAGTGCCGTTAAAAATGCAAAAATAGAAAATTTATTAGATGTAGTGATATCAGTAGAAGAATGTAAAATTTATAAACCGTCAAGCAAGGTCTATGACCTTGTAGAAATAAAAACTAATATACATAAAGATAAAGTAACTTTTTTTTCTAGCAATGCATGGGATATGCATGCCGCAGCAAATTATGGTTTCAAAACAATTTGGGTTAATAGATTTCAAGGTAAATTAGAAAGATTACCAGGCAAACCGAACGCAATTGTAAAATCATTAGATAATATAGACCAATTAATTTAATGCTAAACGTCGTGTCCTATACCCCAGTGCCAAAAATTAGATTTTTGACTATTAAAAAAACGATTTATAATCATTTGATGAACTTCTGATGCACCATCTACTAATTTAGCTTGTCGTGCATATCTATATATCCATTCCAAAATGATATCTTTGCTATATCCTTTAGCGCCAGTAAGTTGTATGGCCGTATTTGAAACATTATTCAGCGTTTCAGCAACATGAATTTTAGCCATGGAAACATCTTGTCTAGATTTACTACCATTTTCAATTTTCCATGCAGCTCTCATTACGAGTAACCGAGCAATATCAATATCCATTGCGGCTTTACCAAGTTTAATTTGAACAGACTCCCTGTCTGACAGTTTAATCCCAAATCCTTCTCTGTGGGATACATAATCCAATGCAATTTCCAAACTACGTCTGGAGAGACCAATCCATCTCATACAATGTGTTAAGCGAGCTAAACCTAATCTTATTTGTACAATTTTTAGCCCCTTCCCAACTTCTCCTAACCTGTTTTTATCAGGAATTCGAAGGCCATTAAACTCAATTTCACAATGACCGCCATGTTCTTCTGGGCCCATTATGGGTATTCGTCTTTTAATATTCCAACCCGGTTGATCTTTATGATATAGAAACGCTGTTAAACCATCTTTAGTTTTGGCTAAAAGAATAAAATGAGATGCAACACCAGCACCTGTAATATACCATTTGAGGCCATTAACTATCCATTTACCATTTTGATAAGTTGCTTCGGTTTTGATCATTGACGGGTCGGACCCTCCACCTGGAGCTGGTTCAGTCATCGCTAAAGAAGATCTTACATCACCATTTATAATAGGGTCAAGCCACTCAACTTTCTGTTCTTCGGTTGCAATCTTATTTAATATATACATATTACCATCATCTGGAGCAGCGCAATTAAAGCATACTGGTCCAAAAATAGATCTATTCATTTCTTCATAAAGAGCAGCCATTCCAATAGGTCCTAAACCTAATCCAGATCTAGATTTAGGCATTTGCGGAGACCATAGACCTTCTAATTTAACTTTATCTCTAATTTCATTTAATAAAGTCTCATTAATATTTTCATGGTTGTCAAAAGAAGAAGTAACAGCCTCAAGGGGAATAATGTACTTATCAACAAAATTACGAGTTTTAATTCTTAGTTTTTCAATATTAGCTGGTAGATAAAAATCCATATAAATCACCTAAAAAGTTAAAGACCTGTACTAATTCCACCATCTACTGCGATTACAGCGCCAGTCATGTAAGTGTTACTTACATTTAGTAACATAGAAATAATAGTATCTAATTCATCAACAGTGGCAAATCTTTTAAGGGGAATTTTTCTTTTTAATAAATCTCCAGTTTCACCTTCAAGTTGATCTTTATTGATATCAGTCAAAATATACCCTGGGGCAAGTGCATTAACACAGATATTATATTTAGCTAATTCAATTGATTGAGATTTAGTTATTTGTATCAAAGCTGCTTTGGTAGCAGAATAAGCTCCAACATATGACAGCGGTCTATAGCCAAGTGTAGAAGCTATATTAATGATTTTACCTCTCTTATTAATAATCATTTTCGGAATTAGAGCATTTGAAACGTTCAATGATCCAAGTAAATTTGTATCAAAAATTTCTGATAAATCTGAATATGTTTCTTTATGCAATAATTTGGTATTAGCAATGCCCGCATTATTAATCAAAGCATAAAGATTTAAATTAGATAATTTTTTATTAACCTCAATCTCGTCTGTAATATCAAGTTCTAAAAAATGATGGTCTAATTCTTGATTGGGTAAATTAAGAATTACTTTTTCAAGATTAATTTTATTTCTTCCGACACCTATTATTCTAAATCCATCACTTGCTAATACTTTAGCAAAATTAGCACCAAGACCTCTACTTGCTCCAGTAATTAAAATAGTATCAAGTTGATCGTTCATTATTAAAATTTCAATATAAATAAAAATTAAGTTATAATTTTAAAAATTTATGAGAGAATAAATAGTTAAAATGTTGGCACAAAAAAATATAAAAATATTAAACCATTGGATTAAACAAAATACAACAATAGAAGTAGATATTTTGTCTCTAAAAAAATTTGAAGCAGGTCAATCTAATCCAACATATTTACTGAAAACTGATTATAAAAGTTTTGTGCTTAGGTCAAAACCAACTGGTAAATTATTACCCGGTGCACATCGTATCGATCGTGAATTTAAAGTCATGTCTGCTTTAGAAGCCTCCACTATACCAGTGCCTAAAATGTTTGGTTATTGTCAAGATGAAGATCTAATAGGTAGCGAATTCTATATAATGGAGTATCTAGAAGGCAATCATGAATTTGACCCGCACCTTACAAATTATGAAGCTGGCCAAAGAGATAAAATTTATAAAAATAAAGTAAAAATTTTAGCTGAACTAGCATCTTTAAATTTAACAAAAGTTGGCCTTGAAAAATTTGGAAGACCTCAAGGTTATCTTGAAAGACAAATTAACCTGTGGATAAAGCAGTATAGAGACTCCCAAACTAAAGACATTGAAAGTATGGAATTTTTGATTGAAAATATTCCTAAAAATATTCCTGAAGAAATAGATATACTTCCACCATGTTTATTACACGGTGACTTTCGCTTAGATAATATGATATTAAAAAAAGATAATGGTTTTGAAAAAATAATAGGGTTATTAGATTGGGAATTGTCTACTTTATCACCACCTTTTATTGATTTATCTTATTGGACATTAATGTTAAAATTTGAAAAAGATTGGCCTATTGCAGGTCTAGGTAGTTATAGCGATTCACTGGTAAAATCAGGAATACCAACTGAAAAAAATATTTTAGAGACTTACTTAAATATAACTGGTTTAGATGAACCTAAATATTGGAAATATTTACTAGCATTCAACAGTTTTAGATTTGCAGGAATTTTACAAGGCATTGCGAAGAGAGTAATTAATGGCAATAATGCTGGTATTAATGGTTATGAGGTTGGAGAGCAAGCTGAGCCTGTTGCTAATTTGGGAGCTCAAATACTTAAGGAATATTTGTAAACTTATTAGAAATATATCTTACAGGATTAATCATCAATAAAGATGCAATGAATAGTGATATAGATGAAATTGATAAAGCCAGTTTATAAGAAAAAAACGTATCTATAATGACGCCTCCAAAATAAGGCCCAATCATTTGACCTACACCAAAAGATGATGTGAGAATTGCTGTTGAAATCCTAATTGATCCACTATATCTAGTTTGTCCCTCTAACAAGGCTAAAGCAGTTATTGGAATAAAAGTCGAACCCAACAAAATAGAGGCCAAAATAATACCAAACTTATTTTCTATTATTACCGGCATTAAAATACCAAAACCCATAATTGCACAGGCCAAGAAAAGGGCTATGTCATTTCCAATTTTTTTACCAAACCATGGCCACAAAATTACCATTGGGATACCGGCTAAACCTACTAAAAGCCAAACATATGTTTCTGTTGTTTCTAAACCAATAGTTTCTCTTGCCATTGTTGATATAAAAGTACCCAAAATTACATATCCAAAACCATACAGGCCATAGGATAAAGTGATCAAACTAAAACTTACACTATTACTTGTTTCAGATTTAATTATTGTTGTGCTAACAACCGTTTCATTGGGTGTATAAAGAAATATAGGTATAGCTAATACTATTGATAAAAGAGTAACTCCAATCCATAAATCATTCCAAGCAAATCCAAATTTTCCTAAAAGAGATACTAAAATCGAAGATAAAACTATTCCAAAACCAACACCCATAAAATGAGAAGTACTTAACGATTTTTTCCCAAGTGATTGAATTGAAGGAAGAATTAAAGCTGTAGCAAAAATTAAAACAAAAGCACTAGATACGCCTGCAAAAAATCGAATAATAATAAAAATTATTAAATCATTATTTAAGCTCATTAATAACGTAGTTAATAAGGAGACGATAATAGATATAAAAAAAATAAATTTAATTTTTTTCTTAAATATTGGTAAAATAGATATTAATGAACCACATAAATAACCAAAAAAATTCCATGAAGCTATTAAACCTCCATTAGTCTTACTAATATCTAACTCTTCTAACATATAAGGTAAAATAGGTGTAAAACTAAACCTTCCAATACCAACAGCTAATGCAAGAGCAGCTGTGCCAGTCAAAATTAATATTAAAACTTCAAGGTTAAGTTTATTTTGCAAAATATAATTCTTTTGTGATTTATTTCATATTATTTAGATATTAAGTAAAACAATCAATATAAATAAGATTATTAATTGACCAGAAATATAAATTTGTTTCATATATACCTAGATAATTATATTAAGATGGAAAAAGTAAATGCAAAAACTTTTCAATATAACTAATGAGACTGATCACATCGTCAAAATTGAGTTGGTTAATGGAAAAAAAACACAATCCATTATCTTTAGAATTAATAAAAGACCTAACAAGCTCTCTAATACAAATTTCATCACAAAAGAAAGTAAAGGTCTTAATTATATCTTCTGAAGGACCAGGATTTTCTGCTGGTCATGATCTAGATGAATTAAGAAAAAATAAAAATAATAAGAAATTTTTTAATGAATTATTCAATGAATGTTCAAATTTAATGCAAACAATTATAAACTTGCCCCAGCCAGTTATAGCGGAAGTTTGTGGTATTGCAGCTGCAGCTGGATGCCAATTAGTGGCAAGCTGTGATTTAGCAGTTGCATCTGAACAGGCTGCTTTTATGACGCCAGGAGTAAATATTGGCTTATTTTGTTCAACACCTATGGTAGCAGTTTCTAGAAATCTTAGCAGAAAAAAAATTATGGAAATGCTTCTCACTGGAGAAAAACTAAGTGCAAAAGACGCGGTTGATTATGGTTTAATAAATCATTGTGTTCCTCTTGATCATCTTCATCAGAAAACCCTAAGCATTGCAAACATAATAGCTTCAAAACCTTTATCTACTGTGAAAATTGGTAAAGAGGCTTTTTATAAGCAGGTTGAGATGCCAATTGATGAGGCTTATAAATATACTTCTGAAGTAATGGCTATGAATATGATGGAAAAAGACGCTTATGAAGGCATTAGTGCTTTTTTAGACAAAAGATCACCTTCATGGAATGAGTAAAAAATTGATAATATATATATTTTGAATTTCAAAAAGGTAAATTTATGTCAAAAGAATTCGATTTTATCGTAGTAGGTGCAGGTACAGCTGGATGCCTCCTAGCTAATCGATTGTCTGCTAATGGTAAGTTTTCTGTAGCTTTATTGGAAGCAGGAGGAAGTGACAATTACCATTGGGTTCATATTCCTGTAGGTTATTTATATTGCATGGGAAACAAAAGAACAGATTGGTTATACAAAACAACTTCACAAAAAGGTTTAAATGGTAGAGCATTAAATTATCCAAGAGGTAAGGTCATGGGTGGTTGTTCATCAATAAATGGTATGATTTATATGAGAGGACAGGCAAATGATTATGACCAGTGGAGGCAAATGGGTAATGAGGGTTGGAGCTGGGATGATGTTCTTCCCTACTTTAAAAATATGGAAGATAGTTATGAAGGAGATAATAAATTTCATGGTGCGGGTGGAGAATGGAAAGTAAATCAACAAAGACTATCATGGAATATTTTAGATAGTTTTCAAGAAGCTACTGTAGAGGCCGGAATACCTAAAGTAAGCGATTTCAACGAAGGTAATAATTTTGGAGTTTCATATTTTAAAGTCAATCAAAATTCTGGGTTTAGATGGAATACAGTTAAGGCATTTATAAAACCAATTAAAAACAGAAAAAATTTACATATCATTAGTAAATGCGAAGTAAATAAATTAATTCTAGAAAATAATAAAGTTAAAGGTGTAGAAGTTAGAAGGAATGGAAATATTGAAGAAATTTTTGCACATAAAGAAGTCATATTATCCGCCGGTTCAATTGGCTCGCCTAAAATTTTAGAGTTATCTGGTATAGGAAATCCTCACTTGCTCTCTAATTTGGGGATTGAAACTAAAGTGAAAAGTTTAAATGTTGGTGAAAACTTACAAGATCATCTTCAATTAAGAGTAATATATCAATTAGAAAATGCAGAAACTCTTAATCAAAAAGCTAATTCTTTATTTGGAAAAATTGCAATAGGTTTGGAATATGCTCTTAAAAGAACTGGTCCTATGTCTATGGCTCCTAGTCAATTAGGTGTATTCGCAATGTCTAATAAATCTTATGAAACGCCTAATCTTCAATTTCACGTACAACCATTATCTTTAGATAAATTTGGAGACCCACTTCACGATTTTCCAGGTCTTACAGCTAGTGTATGTAATCTAAATCCGCAAAGTAGAGGGAGTGTCCATATTACATCAAAAGATCCCAAATTTGCACCATCCATTGATCCAAATTATTTGTCTGAAGAACAAGATAAACTTGTGGCGGCTCAATCTATAGAATTAGCAAGAAAGATTATCACTCAACCAGCAATGAAAAAATATAACCCAAAAGAATATGCTCCGGGAATCCAGTTTCAGTCAGAAGATGAATTAAAAAAAGTTGCTGGTGATATTGGTACAACTATTTTTCATCCAGTAGGAACATGTGGTATGGGCCCAGGTACTTCTTCAGTGACAGATAGTAATTTAAAAGTTAGGGGTGTAGAAGGATTAAGAATTGCTGACGCGTCCATTATGCCTACCATTACTTCTGGCAATACGAATGCTCCAACATTAATGATTGCTGAAAAAGCATCAGAAATAATCTTGAACTCAAATTAAATTTAATATCTATTCGATATAAAAGTTACGAGGTAGAAAAATGAATTTTAAATACAACGAAGACCAATTAGCTATAAAAGATATGGCAAGGGGATTTTCTGAAACCGAACTTATGCCTTATGCGGCTGAGTGGGATCAAAACGAGATATTTCCAGTAGAGACATTAAAAAAAGCTGCTGAACTAGGTTTGGCAGCAATATATGTGAATGAATCACATGGAGGTTCGGGTCTAAGTAGATTAGATGCTGCGATTATATTTGAAGAATTATCAAGAGGATGCGTCTCTACGGCTGCTTATATATCGATACACAATATGGTAACATGGATGATAGATGCGCATGGATCAGATGCTATAAAAGAAAGATTTATTAATAAATTATCTACAATGGAAATTATGTCTAGTTACTGTTTAACCGAACCAGGTTCTGGATCAGATGCTGTAGCTTTGAAAACAAGTGCGTCGAAAAAAGGGAACAGTAATTATATATTAAATGGGTCCAAAAGTTTTATATCCGGTGGTCCTACGAGTGATGTTTTTGCTGTTATGTGCCGCACAGGTGAAGAAGGAGCAAATGGAGTTTCCTGTTTGCTAGTAGAAAAGGGAACTAAAGGTTTATCATTTGGAAAACAAGAAAAAAAAATGGGATGGAATAGTCAGCACACATCCATGGTTAATTTTGATAATTGTGAAATTCCTATTGATAATTTAGTTGGGAATGAGGGGGATGGCTTTAAAATAGCAATGAAAGGTCTTGATGGAGGTAGAGTGAATATTGCAGCTTGTTCATTAGGCGGAGCAAGAGCAGCTTTAGAAGCATCAATTAGCTATTCAGCAGAAAGGAAGCAATTTGGAAAATCTATTGATCAATTTCAAGTTACTCAATTCAAACTAGCAGATATGGCAACTGAATTAGAAGCAGCTAGATTGATGGTATTACGAGCTGCGTGTAGTCTTGATACTCAAGATAATAAAGCTACTAAACTTTGTGCTATGGCTAAAAGATATGCAACTGATATTTGTTCTGAAATATGTGACATGGCACTTCAAATTCATGGAGGTTACGGATACTTAAAAGATTTTCCCATAGAAAGACTAGTAAGAGATTTAAGAGTTCATCAGATATTAGAAGGAACAAACGAAATAATGAGAGTTATTATTTCAAGAGACATAAAGAATAACTAGATTTATAAAGGATAGATTAATAATGTCAGAAGAAGTTATATTTACTGAAGATAATGGTGTTGGAATAATAACCTTAAATAGGCCGGATAGATTGAATGCTCTTACTTATCCTATGGTCCAAAAAATAAATAAAAATTTAAATTCTTGGGAAATAAGTGAATACATAAATTGTGTAATCATTGAGGGAGCTGGTGATAGATCATTTTGTGCGGGAGGTGATGTTATTCAATTAAGAAAAGAAGTTTTAGAACACGGAGGTCCACCTACAAATTTATCTAAGTCATTTTTTTACGATGAATATACTTTAAACTTTAAAATAAGTAATTTTCAAAAACCTTTTATATCATTAATTAATGGGTTCACTATGGGTGGCGGTGTAGGAGTATCAATGCATGGAAGTCATGTGGTAGCATCTGAAAAGACAATGTTTGCAATGCCTGAAACAGCTATTGGTTTGTTTCCTGATGTTGGAGGTGGATGGCTTTTAGGCCAGTTGGACAAAGGAATAGGAGCTTGGTTGTCTCTTGTTGGCGCTAGAATTAAAGCATATGATTTAATGAAACTTAAACTCATAACCCATTATGTCTCTTCAGGCGACATAGAGAATCTAAAAAACAAGCTAATTGCCTCCACACCAAATACTAATGATAAAGTCGGCAGTATAATTGATAGTCTCTCTTCAAAACCTAATTCAGAAGAAAGTGTCTTAATACAAAATGAAAAAATTATTAAGGATGCATTTTCATTTGATACAATTGAAGAAATTTTTGAAAAATGCGAATCACTTTTAATAAGTGGTGATAAATTTTTAAATTCTCAATTTGATGAGTTAAAACTTAAATCTCCAACATCACTAAAAATTTCTTTAAAGCAAATAAGAGATGCTAGTAAAATGAGTTTAAAGGATGAATTGATCATGGAATATAGAATGGTGCAACGTTGTCTTGAAATTGGTGATTTTTTTGAAGGCGTTAGGGCAATGCTCGTTGATAAAGATAGAAAACCAAATTGGAAACCTTCTAATATTAAGGATGTTGATGCAGATAGAGTTAATAAATTTTTTGAAGTTTTAGGTGATTTGGATTTAGTTTTAACAAATTAGAATAAGAATTAGCGTGGAGGAAAAGTATAATGAATAATGTGTATATAATGTCTGCAAACAGATCTGCAATTGGAGGATTTGGGGGCATGCTTAAGAACTTTTGTCCCGTAGATCTCGGTACTTTAGTTGCTAAAGAAGCAATTACAAGATCTGGATATGATGCTGAAGAGGTTGAACATGCTGTCTTTGGTAATGTTATACACACCGAACCGAGAGATATGTATGTAAGTCGAGTAATAGCCCTTCAAGCCGGTATGGGTAAAGAATCTGCTGCCTTAACAGTAAATAGACTTTGTGGTTCGGGGCTTCAGGCTATTATAAGTGCCATTCAACTTTTGACATTAGGAGATGCGAATTTAACAATTGCTGGAGGTGTAGAAGTTATGTCTAATGGGGCACATATTGTTGATGGATTTCGTTGGGGAGCAAGAATGGGAGATGGAAAAGTTCACGATATGATGCTCGGTGCATTACATGATCCATTTGGACACGGTCATATGGGCATTACGGCTGAAAATATATCCAGCAGATATCAAATTAGTAGAGACATGCAAGATCAGTTTGCTCTAAGTAGTCAAAAAAGAGCAAGTAAAGCAATTGTTAATGGTTCTTTTAAAGAGCAAATATTGCCAATTGAAATAAAGACTAGAAAAGGAATTGAGATTTTTGAAACAGATGAACATCCAAAACCAGATACTAGCATGGAGACTTTATCTAATCTAAGAACTGCTTTTAAAAAAGATGGGGTAGTTACAGCCGGTAACGCTTCTGGTATTAATGACGGCGCCTCTGCTTTAATCCTTGCCAATGAAGATAAAGCCAAAAAAGGTAAACCATTGGCTAGAATTGTTTCTTACGGATTTGGCGGTGTTGACCCTGATGAAATGGGAATGGGACCAGTGCCTGCTTCAAAAATGGCATTAAATAAAGCTGGACTAGATGTATCAGATTTGGATTTGATTGAATCAAATGAGGCTTTTGCTGCCCAAGCTTGTGCAGTTAACAAACAACTAGATCTAGATCCTGAAATAGTAAATGTAAATGGTGGTGCAATTGCCTTAGGTCATCCAGTTGGTGCAACTGGAGCAATAATTATGACAAAACTTATATATGAATTAAGAAAGCGTAAAGGTAAATATGGTCTTGCAACTATGTGTATTGGTGGTGGCCAGGGAATAGCGGTAATTATAGAAGCTTTATAAATAAAATGTCTTTCAAATGTATTTCAATCAAAGAAGCAAAAAGTCTTATTGAAAAAAATGATTTAATCTTAATTGATATAAGAGATTACAATTCATTTTCAAAAGGTCATATTGAGAAGGCTATCCATGTTGAAGATTTAAATATTGATAATTTTCTTAAAGATAAAGACAAAAATCAGACAATTTTGATTTATTGTTATCATGGTCATTCAAGTCAATCTGCGGCAAATTTTTTTAGTCATCATGGATTTAAAAATGTTTTTAGTATGGATGAGGGATATTCAGGTTGGATAAATTAATTATTTCAAAACTGTTAGTAAAAGTAATATTTCTTTAGCTTGTTTATGTCTAAAAAACTATTATATTGATATTTAAATCATATCAAATATAAGAGGTTAATTTGGAGACTCGTAAAGGTGGTCGTCTTATTGATAGACCAGAATTTAAGACTAAACCACAACCAGTTACTTTTTTAGGAAAAGATAAAGTTTCTAACGCTATTGAAGTTATGGCCGAAAAAAATTATGGATCAGTTGTTATAGTTGATAATAAAGACAAAGTTGTTGGTATTGTTACTGAAAGAGATATTGTAAAAAAATTGGTAAAAAATAATATGCCACCTAAGACGACTAAATTAGAAGATATTATGACACCCAATCCAAGAGTTGCCAATGAAAATGATGATGTTGTAGATTGGTTAAGAATAATGTCAAATGACAGATTTAGAAGATTGCCAGTGGTTGATGCGGATGGAAAAGTAAAAGTAATATTTACACAAGGAGACTTTGTTTCATATACTTGGCCAGATTTGATATTTCAAGCATCTCAATTGGCAAAAGCCTCATTTATGAAAGGTTTCTCAGTTAACACTTTATTGATTATGATGTTAGTTTATGGAGTTGCATTAATTGCAGCTATGAAAGCAATTTTATAATTTAAGATTTAGTTTTTAACATCTGATTAGATATCCAAGTCATTACAATTTCATCATTTTGATTTGTAACGGTATGTTTTAATCTTGCTGTTCCTCTTTTGGGATTTTTAGTTGATTTCTTTGCTTCCAAAACTTCAATTTTTGTTTTCAAAAAGTCGCCTGGATATACTGGTTTTGTCCATCTTAATTCGTCAATACCCCAAGCTCCCATGCTTGTGCCGTCGTAAACTCCCATTTCAAATATTTGAGTAAAAGATTTGCCTAAAGTCATAAAGCCACTTGATGTCAGTTGACCAAATGGACCATTACTTGCTGCATTTTCATCTAAATGAAAAGATTGAGGATCGTATTTTGAAGCAAAATCAATAATTTCGTTTTTAGAAATTAAAGAAGGTTCTGACTCAAAAGTTAAACCGACTTCAAAATCTTCAAAATATTTTGGCTTTAATTTCATCTATAAAAGTTACTTAAAATACTTTTATCTTGGAGCTAAACGGACTGATCCGTCAAGTCTGATTGTTTCACCATTTAATAATACATTGGTTAAAACGCTTTCGACCAACATCGCATACTCTAGAGGCGTACCAAGACGTTTTGGAAAAACAGTAGTTGCGATCAAGCTTTTCTGTACCTCATCACTCATACCCGATAACATTGCCGTAGCAAATAATCCAGGTGCAATTGTGTTAACTCTAATACCATTAGATGCTAATTCCCTTGCAATAGGTAAAGTCATGCCAACTATGCCACCTTTTGACGCTGAGTATGCCGCTTGTCCTACTTGTCCATCATAAGCGGCTACTGACGCTGTGTTTATAACTACACCCTTCTCACCTTCATGGTCGGGTTCATTAACTTGCATTTTATCTGCACACAACCGGAGCATATTAAAACTACCAATTAAATTCACCTTGAGTACTTTTTCAAACAAACTTAAGTCATGCATTCCTCTGCTGGATACAACTTTGGCACCAACAGCAATTCCAGCACAATTAACTAAGCAATTAATTCCTTTAAAATCTTCAATTGCTTTTTTCATTTCTTCTTCGTTTGAAACATCTCCAACAAAGTATTTAGAACCTGTCTCGTCAGCTACTTTTTTAAGTCCTTCTGCGTTCAAATCTATTAATAGAAGTTTTGCTCCTCTATCTTTTAAGTATCGTGCAGTGCCTTCCCCAAGACCGCTTCCTGCTCCAGTTATAACCGCTTTAACATTTTCTAATTTCATTTTTCATTCTCCAAAATTACGAGTATCGTCTATCACTTTTCCATCATTTGGTAAACTGTTTACTGGAACTATTTCTAAAGTTCCTCTTAAATTAACAACGTTTTTTATTTCGTCTGAAATCTTTTGTTTAATTGCTTCTATTTCTGAACTGTTTGATAAGCTGGACTCAACTTTAAGCAGTAGTTCATCTTTATCATTGGATCTGCTTATTATCATCCTTGCTACGTTATCAATTTTAAGATTTTCAAGAATTTTATTGACTTGAGATGGTTGTACAAACATGCCTCTAACTTTAGTCGTTTGATCAGCTCTTCCCATCCAACCTTTAATTCTTTTATTTGTTCTTCCAGTAATACTTTCACCATCCATTATTGCAGATAGATCACCCGTAGCAAATCTAAAAATAGGTATTTCATAATTATTCAAGACTGTTACAACTACTTCTCCTACTTCACCGTCTTTTACTGGCTTTCCAGTACCTGGCTTAACTATCTCTAATATAACATCTTCATCAATTACCATTCCTTCATTTTCAGCGGCCTCATAAGCAACTAAACCTAAATCAGCAGTTCCATAACACTGTTTTGCCTGGATGTTACGGTCTTTAAAATTTTGTGCCACTGCCGGAAATAGTGGGCCTCCAGTTACCATTGCTTTTGTAAGTTTTGAAAGTGTTATTTTCTTTTCATCAGCTTTCTCTAAAATTATTTTTAGAAAGTCTGGTACTCCGACATAGGCTGTAGTCCCAATATCGCGCATAACCTCTAACTGCATGTCTGTATTTTCACCTCCAGCAGGAAAAACAGTACATTTCAATATTTTTGCTGCTTCCTCAAACATCGCACCTGCGGGCGTAAAGTGATAAGAAAAACAATTTTGAACTATGTCACCATGTTTAAAATCAGCTGCATGTAATGCTCTTGCAAATCTCCACCAATTCTTTGAATGTCCATCTAAGTCATAAATTGGTCCAGGAGATCGATAGATATGAGCTAAATCTTCAATTTTACTAACATTCAATTCCGCAAAAGGTGGGAACTTAGATTGATTCTCAATTAAATCTGATTTTCTTAATAAAGGAATTATACTAAGATCACCTAAATCTTTAATTTCATTGTTTAATTTTAGAGATTGATTTTTATTTTGTTTTGCTTTTTCAATTAATTTGTTTAATTTTTTTAAATGATCTGCAATTCTTTCATCTTTAGAACGAACTTCTAAATCATCAAAAAATTTATTTTTTATCATTTGTTCTTACAGCCATCTTTTACGTCTTCGATATTGTTTAACATCTTTAAAGGACTGCCGGCCTTCTCCGGAAATACCCAGATAAAACTCTTTCACATCTTCATTATCCCTCATTGATTCCGCCGAACCTTCCATAACAACGCGACCATTTTCTAATATATAAGCGTATTCTGCATACTGAAGAGCTACGTTAGTATTTTGTTCTGCTAATAAAATTGTTACACCTTCTTTTCTATTTATTTCAGCAACAATCTCAAATATTTGTTTAACTAATTGAGGGGCAAGTCCCATTGAAGGCTCATCTAGTAATATCATCGTTGGATGAGCCATCAACGCTCTTCCAATAGCTATCATTTGTTGTTCACCACCAGAAGTATATCCCGCTAAAGATGTTCTTCTATCACGGAGTCTTGGAAAGTAGTTATATACTCTTTCTAAGTCATCTTTAACTTCTTTATTGTTACTCCTAGTGTAAGCGCCTGTAAGTAAATTCTCTTCAACTGTCAAATGCTCAAAGCAGTGCCGTCCTTCCATAACCTGAATGACACCCTTTTTAACTAATTGAGCTGGGTCCAGGTCATGTATATATTCATTGCTAAATGATACAGACCCTTTTGTCACCTCGCCTCTTTCAGAGGCTAGTAAATTAGAAATTGATTTTAAGGTGGTACTCTTCCCGGCGCCATTACCACCAAGTAAGGCAGTTATGCCTCCCTTTTTAACATTTAAACTTACGCCTTTTAAAACTAGAATAACATGGCTGTAAACAACTTCTATATTGTTAACAATTAAAATGTCTTCAGCTGCGCTAGATTTTTTATTCTTTCCAACTTTTATGTCATCCATTTCATTTCCCTATAGGTAAATGAGAGCCTAATCATATTAGGCTCTCAATTATTTTAGTTACAACGCTCAGCAATTTTTTGCTCAGCAGCATACTTAGAAGAATCTTCTGCGATTAACTTTTGAACCACATCAGAGTCACCGTACATATACTCAGTAATCATATTCCATTTTTTAGCTTTAGCGTCCCACTGCTGAACTGCAGCAAGTCCACTACCACCATGGTTTTCACAAGTGTTTTTAAAAGGAGGAGCAAAGTCTTTGAAACCTAATTCTTCCATTCTTGCAGCACTTAAGTTAACGGCTTCCATGCCATCTCTGTACATAGCAGGAGTTATCTTAGAAGTGCCATGAATTTTTTGCGCAACGACTGCAGCTTCCACTTGAACCATTGCCTGGAATAACCCTCTATTATATAAAACTGTTCCAAAATGTGATCCATCGCCAGAAGCTTCACCCTTATCATGAACATATTTCTTAATATCTTTATGGACTTGATAACTATCTCCAGGCGCATTAAAAGTTAGAGACTTGTAACCATGAGCACCTTGACCTGCTGGTAAAACATCATTTTCAGAACCAGACCACCAAATTCCAATAAACTTGTCCATTGGAAACTTAATAGATGCTGCAGATTTAACGGCAACTTGGTTCATAACGCCCCATCCCCACATTAGAACGTTGTCAGGGCGAGCTTTACGTATTTTCAACCAAGTAGCTTTTTGCTCTTGTCCTGGGTGATCAACAGGTAATAACATTAATTTAAAACCATGTTTTTTACTCAAAGTTTGAAGAGTTCTTATTGGTTCCTTACCATATGCAGAGTTGTGGTAAACAAGTGCAATTTTCTTACCTCTAATATTACCTAAATTTTGTTTAAGTATATGTCTTACAGCAATTGAAGCACCGTCCCAGTATGTAACAGGAGCATTAAAAATCCATTTAAAAACTTTACCGTTAGCTGCAGACGTTCTTCCATATCCTGTTGAATAAACAGTAACCCCATCGGCTGTAGCTTTAGGAATTAACTGATATGTAATACCAGTAGACATAGGCTGGAAAACCATTGCGTCTTTTTTGTTTTTTTCATAACACTCAACACCTACTTGAGTTTTATAACCAGTTTCGCACTCAGGGTGTAAGATTTTCTCACCGCCAATTCCACCATCTCTGGCATTTATCATTTTGTAGTAATCTACAAAACCATCAGCGTTTGGAATACCATTAGGTGCATAAGCTCCTGTTCGGTAAACCAACATTGGAAATTTTAGATCAGCTACTGCAATTTCTACATAACTAGAAATAGCAATAACAGAGGCTGTTATTCCAATTAAAAGTTGTTTTATTCTCATTAGATCCTCCCTTAGAGATAAAATTAACGTAATCTACTAAATACCATTTAGTAGGGGAAAGGCCATCGTCTTAACTTTTCCTTCGCGATGGACCAAAGTCTTGCAAGGCCATGAGGCTCTACAATTAGAAAAATAATCATTAACAATCCCCAGATTGTTATTTCAAAATGTTTAGCTGTAACAGCTGATAGGCCGACTAAGTCAACCATAATAAATTTCAAACCAATCGGTAGCGTAACTATAAAAGCTGCACCTAGAAATGAGCCTAACATAGATCCCAGTCCTCCGATAATAATCATAAATAATACTGGAAAAGAAATTGTCATAATGTCAAATGATTCGGTAACTTCAATTGCTCCAAGAAACACTGCAAAATATAATGCACCAGCCACACCTATGTAAAAAGAACTTATTGCGAATGCAGACAACTTAGTTTTAAGTGGAGGTACACCAATAATTTCTGCAGCAATATCCATGTCTCTAATGGCCATCCAAGAGCGTCCCATTTTACTTCTAATTAAGTTTTTTGCTGCAAAACCTAATAAAACAACTAAAATTAGACAAAATAAATATGTTGCATATGGAGGAGCTGTTGCACCTGTAACTGGAATACCAAACATCAATCTTTCTGAAACAGTAATTTGTCCAGTGTCAGAATAATTATAGAACCATGGAACCTTATTAAAAAGCCAAACCAGAAAAAATTGAGATGCAAGAGTAGCAACAGCTAAATAAAAACCTTTTATCCGTAATGAAGGTAATCCAAAAAGGATGCCAACAGCAGCCGTTATAAGCCCTGAGATTAAGACAATAATCATTATATTTAGATCTGGAAAATAGGTCATAATTTTGTAAGTTGAGAATGCTCCTACGGCCATAAACCCACCAGTTCCTAGAGAAACTTGTCCACAATATCCAGTCAAAATATTAAGACCTATTGCAGCTAAAGAAAAGATTAAGAATGGGACCAGAATAGCTTTTTCCCAATAACTATTAATAATAAAAGGGACTATTAAAAAGGCAATGAACATCAAAGTGCTAAAAGCAATCTTATCCTGTATAAGGGGAAATATAGCATGGTCTGATTTATATGAAGATTTATACTGACCAGTTTCTTTATAAAGCATAGACCTTAAACCCTCTCGATAATTTTGTCGCCAAATAAGCCTTGTGGACGAAATAATAAAAATACTAATGCCATAACATAGGCAAACCAATTTTCTAGGGCACCTGTTTCAAAGTAACCGCCAATATAAATTTCTGCTAGTTTCTCACCAACACCTATTAATAATCCTCCAATTATTGCGCCCGGAATAGAGGTGAACCCCCCTAATATAAGTACTGGCAAAGCCTTTAAAGCAATAAGAGATAATGAAAATTGGACACCAGACTCAGTACCCCACATAATGCCTGCTACCATTGCGATAAAACCAGAAATCGCCCAAACAAGTATCCAAATTGTTCTAAGAGAAATTCCCACTGATAAAGCAGCTTGATGATCATCAGCAACAGCTCTTAATGCTCTACCTGTTTTTGTATATTGAGAAAACAGAGCTAACGTAATAACTAAAATAACAGCAATCACAGTTGCCCAAACATTAAGAACATCTATATACATTCCGTAATAGTCACTACCTTCAGCAGCAAGACCTATAGTGGCCTCTTCCAGCCACGTAGAACCTCCACTTGGTATTCCAACGTCTAATACCTTTACATCTGAACCCCACATTAAATCTCCAACGCCTTCAAGCACAAAGGCCAGGCCAATTGTAGCCATAAACAATATTATAGGATCTTGGTTCACAAGGTGTTTGAGAACGAGCCGCTCTATAATCCATGCTAGAGCAATCATGGTAATCATAGTTAAAATGATAGCTAAAAAATTTGGCATTGATGCATACCAATTATGGTAATTAGTTCCAAAAAGCTCATTTATCAAATGAGCAAAGGGGACCTGGCCTGTTTGATAACCAACAAGAGTAAGTGCAGCAAAAAGAGCAAAAACACCTTGAGCGAAGTTGAAAACACCTGATGCTTTGAAAATCAAAACAAAACCTAGAGCAACTAAGGAATACATAACTCCGGACATAAGTCCGTTTAATACAGTCTCAATAAAATTTAATAAATCTACGCTCATAAAACACATCCCTTACTCATCGTCTGATACTCCTAAATAGGCATCAATAACAGCTTTATTACCTCTAATTTCATTTGGTAAACCAGATCCTATTTTTTTACCATAGTCTAATACTACTATTCTGTCTGAAATATCCATAACAACACCCATATCATGTTCAATGAGAACTATAGTTGTTTTTAACTCATTATTGACAGTTAGTACAAACCTGCTCATATCTTGTTTTTCTTCAACATTCATTCCTGCCATAGGTTCGTCAAGCAAAAGTATCTCAGGTTCCATTGCCAAAGCTCGCCCAAGTTCTACTCTTTTTTGTAAACCGTATGGTAACGATCCAACAGGAGTACGTCTAATTGATTGTAGATCTAAAAAATCTATTACTCTTTCAACTTTTTCACGATGTTCTTCTTCTTCTTTTTCTGCCGGGCCAAAATAAAGTGCTTGCATTAGGAAATTTTGTTTTTGTTTTAGCAATCTTCCGGTCATTAAATTGTCTAGCGTACTCATTCCCTTAAAAAGAGCAATATTTTGAAAAGTTCTAGCAATACCACTCTTGGCAGCAAATTCTGGCTCCATTTCACCTCTATCGGTACCAGCAAAATTTATAGTGCCGCTAGTGGGTTTGTAAAAACCGTTAATAACATTTAACATTGAGGATTTACCAGCACCATTTGGACCAATAATAGCAAAAACCTCACCTTTTCTTACATCAAATGAAACATCTGTCAGAGCTTTAACTCCACCAAAAGCCAAAAATATATTTTTGAGTTCAATGGCTGTTTTACCATAAGGTATTTCTTTTAAATCTTTTAAGCTCATTTATTTTTTGCCTTTACTAGATTTTTTAATCTTTAAATCTTTTGTATCAATTAAATGCCTAATTTCCATAGTCGCGCTGATCTTACTTTTTCTTCCATCTTCTAGGGTGAATTCAGTATTAATAGAGGCTGTATCTTTATCTAAATACAAATCTTTAATAATATCTTTATATCTTGTATTTATGACACTTCTTCGTACCTTTCTTGTTCTTGTCAATTCACCGTCATCAGCCTCTAATTCTTTAAAAAGTAACAAGAATTTTGCAATTTTTGTATTATCTGGTAGTTGCTCGTTAACCTTAGAAATTTCTTCTTCTATTAAAGCATATATTTTTTTATCTGCTGCGAGTCCAGTGTATGATGTAAATGCTAATTGCCACTTCTCTGCTAATTTTGAAACAATTGAAAATCTTATACAGATAATTGCAGTCAAATAAGGTTTTTCTGATCCAATGACTACTGCCTCACCAACGTAAGGAGAAAATTTAAGTTTATTTTCTATATTTTGTGGAGAAAACTTAACACCATCGGATTTGACAGCAATATCATTTACTCTATCAAGAACATTTAACCTTCCTTGTTCGTCAAAATAACCTGCGTCACCTGTATACATCCAACCTTTTTTGATGGTGTCATTATAAGCTTTTTGATTGTTAAAATATCCCGAAAACATACTTGGATGCTTTGTAATAATTTCACCTAAGCCATTAGGGTCTGGATCCATAATTTTAACTTCACAGTCAGGAAAAGGAACACCAACTGTTTCACAATCCATTGTTCCTTTAGGAATATCTTGAAGCGTGTACGCTCCCATCAATTCCGTTTGTCCGTAAAGCTGCCTTAAAGGAATACCCATAGCCAAAAAAAACTTAAAAGTTTCAGGGCCAATTGCAGAACCACCAGTAGCAGCAGATGTAACTTTACTAAAACCAAGCCTATCTTTTAAGGAGGAGAATAAGAGTTTATCAGCGAGGAAATCTCTTTTTCCCTGATCAACTGCCTTCAATCCTCTATCTACCATAACATTAAACAACCACTGAGTAATTTTAGGAGCGTCTAGTATTCTTGAACGCATATCAGCTGCAATCTGTTCCCACAATCTAGGTGCACCTAGCATAAATGTAGGGCCAACTTCTCGCATGTCCTCCATTGCAGTTTCAGGTCGTTCAGGAAAATTAACTTTCATACCTCCAACAATATTAAAACCAACACCATAAATTTGTTCCATTATCCAAGGAAATGGAAGCACAGAGACGTATTCGTCATTTACTGTTTTTGGGTCAACATTTAGATATCTTATTACATGATCAACAAATTTACCGCCGGGTAACATTGCTAATTTAGGGTTGGATGTTGTTCCTGACGTGGTACATAAAATAGCATTTTGTTCACCTGATACTTTATCAATCATTTTATTATATTTTTCAGGATCTTTAGATGTTAATACTTTACCCTCATTAATTAAGTCAAGCATATCAGTAATATTTGGATCATTTAACTCTTTAAGACCACGGCTATCGTCATAAAATATATTAATTGGGTTATTCTTAGGTCTTTTGATAGTGAGAATTTTATCAACTTGTTCTTGATCTTCTGCATAAACAAAGCTTACTTTTGCAGCATCCATTAGATACCCCACTTCTTCATCAAGAGTATCTCTATAAACCCCTAAACTCATTCCGCCAGCAGCTTGTGCTGCAAGTTCAAAAAATATCCAAGAAGGTTTGTTATCTCCAATAAGACCCAAAACATCTCCTGCTTTGAAACCCCTTTTAGCAAGCCCCAGTGCTAGATAGGAAACATTATCATTATACTGTTTCCAAGTTATTTCATTCCATATACCTAAATCTTTATCTCTTAAAGCAACAGTATTAGGTATAGTGTCAGCTCTATGTTTTAGAATTTTAGGGAGGGTATTGTGAATTTTAGTATTTGGAAAGTTAGACATTTTCACCTTTAAATTTAAACCCATTAAAATATTGCAAACAATTTTCACTTTTCAGCAAATTACTTATAGTAAAATATTAATGATGAGATCAAACTTAGAAACAAGTAGCCCCCACTACATTATCTATAGGCTATCCAAAAAACTATTAAAATCAACCTAAAGTTAAATAAAAATTAAAAAAAATAATTATAAATGTTTTCATAGACTTATTTAGTTAAATATTAATTTTTGACAATTTTTTTATTAGTTCAATTCTCAAATAAAAGAATCATTTGTCAATTGAACTACCTTGGCACCTTTCATTACTACTTTAAAGTGATATTCTATTCTTGGTAATATATGAAAGTCATAAAATTCTGCAGAAATAATTTTACTTTTTAAAAACATTTCATTTTTAGATGATTCAGATAATTTTTTGTTTGCACTTCTTTTTGCCTTATCCATTAACCAACCGCCAATTAAGTAACCAAATCCCATTAAATAGTCAAAACTAATGCAAGAAAGCATTTCTTGATCATCCCTGTTTTCTAAAATATAATTTAAAGTCTTTGTTGTTAAATTAACCATTTCAGAAATTTCTATATTATCTTCACAGTCAATTTTTATTTCTTCTAACAATTCTTTGGCAACTTTACCATTGTCTCTTACTGTTTTCCTAAACATAAAATCATTGGCTTGTATAGCGTTTGTACCTTCATATATAGGTAAAATTCTTGCATCCCTCATGTATTGAGCGGCACCAGTTTCTTCAATAAATCCCATACCACCATGAATTTGAACCCCATTACTAGTGACTTCTTGAGCTAACTCTGTTGACCATCCTTTAATTATAGGAATTAAGAAACCTTCTCTCATTATGGATTTATTGTCTCCAACATGAGCTTTTTCCATAACTTCAGAAGAAACTAAAATTAAGGCCCTCATTGCCTCAGTCAAACTTCTCATAGATAAAAGTAGTCTTTTTACGTCCCCATGACCAATGATAGCGGTACCTTTTTCTCGATTGATTGGAATACCCTGTATTCTAGTATTGGCATACTCTAGAGCTTTTTGTCTTGCTGCCTCTGAGATTGCCATCCCTTGAAGTCCAACGTCAAATCTTGCTCTATTCATCATAATGAACATATATTCAATACCTCTGCCTTCTTCTCCTAACATATATCCTATTGCACCTTCATTTTCACCATATGACATAACAGCTGTTGGGCTAGCCTTGATACCCATTTTATGTTCTATAGAAATACATTTAAGGTCGTTTCTTATAGTATAATTACCACTTTCGTCTTTAAGAAACTTTGGAATTATAAAAGTGGATATCCCTTTAATACCTTGAGGTGCTCCTTCGGTTCTAGCGAGAACTAAATGAATGATATTTTCTGACATATCATGTTCACCATATGTGATATAAATTTTTTGACCTTTAATTTTCCAATTTTCACCATCATGTTCAGCCTTAGTTTTGATTGTAGCTAAGTCTGTTCCAGATTGAGGTTCGGTTAAGTTCATAGTTCCAGTCCAGGCACCAGAGTTAAACTTTGGCAAATATGTATTTTTCTCTTCCTCTGTTCCAACAAGAGTAAATGCGTCTATTAGACCTTGTGTAAGTAAACTACATAAAGCAAAAGACATATTAGCTCCGTGCCAATACTCATTTATAGCAGCACTCATTCTGGAAGGGAGCCCCATCCCGTCATAATTTGCATCACTTGCAACGCCAATCCATCCACCCTGGGCAATTTCTGTAAAGGCTTTACTAAATCCCTCAGGCGTTTCAACTTCATGATCTTGTCTTAGAATAGGATTGTTCTTATCTCCAAAATGATTAAGTGGCGCTAAGTAATTATCTGCTAACTTACCTGCTTCTGAAAGTACGGCATCTATAGTAGTTTCATCGAGATCATTATGAGCAGGTAAAAGGTTCTCTAAAACAAATTTTGTATCCTCTAAGGGAGACGTATATGGCATTTTTTAAACTCCAGATTAATTTTTCATAGTTGAAAAAATTTAGCCTAACTATTATGAATAATATTAGGAGGAAATCAACTATGTCTATATCTGAAGATGGTTTAAGAAAAAATCAAGCAAATTTTGCTTCTTTAAGTCCCTTATCATTTCTTGAAAGAACTAGAAAGACGTTTCCAAATCAAATAGCCATTGAATATAAAGAGTACAAGTTAAGCTACAAGCAAGCTGGTCAGAGGTGCGACGCGCTTGCAAATTTAATTAAAAATCAGAAATTTAATTCTGGAAGTACTATTGCAGTTATGCTTCCTAATATCCCTGTAATGTGGGAATGTCATTTTGGTATACCAATGGCTATTGGTGTTCTTAATGCAATAAATACTAGACTTGATAGTAATACTGTTCAATTTATCCTTGAACATGGTGAAGCTAAATTGTTCATATATGATTCTGAGTATGGCCCGATCGTGGAACAGGCATTGGAAAAAATTGATAATCCTCCAACTTTAATAGAATTTGTAGATGAAGTAGCAGGAAATAAAAGATCAAAATTTGCAAATAAAGTAAATTGTCTTGATTATGAATCAGAAATAAAAAAATTTATTGGTACTCAGTTTGAGCATATTCTTCCAAATGATGAATGGAATTCAATAGCATTAAATTATACCTCTGGAACTACTGGAAATCCAAAAGGAGTTGTTTATCATCATCGAGGAGCCTATTTAAATGCGATAGGTAATTCACTGACTTGGGATCTACCTATGCATCCCAAATATTTGTGGACTTTACCAATGTTTCATTGCAACGGATGGTGTTTCCCGTGGACAATTACTGAAAGAGCAGGTACTCACGTATGTTTGAGACAACCTGCAGGAGAGTTAATTGTTGAAGCTTTTCAAAAGCATAATGTAACTCACTTATGTGGTGCACCTATAGTAATGCAAATGGTAGCCGACCATTTATTACAAAATAATATCACTCTTAAAAATGATATAAAAATGATGACAGCTGGAGCGCCTCCACCAGAGGCTGTATTAAGTAAAATGGCTTCGTGCGGAATTGAGGTAATTCATGTATATGGCTTAACAGAAATTTATGGACCAGCAGTAGTATGCGCATGGCATCCTGAATGGAATGGATTAGATGCGTCCGAACAAGCAAAATTAAAAGCTAGACAAGGCGTAGTGTATTCAGTTCAAGAAAATATGAAAATTATAGACACTGAAACTAATCAAGAGGTCCCAAAGGACGGCATAACTTTAGGAGAAGTTCTTGTTAAAGGGAACATTACAATGAAAGGTTATTTTAAAAACAAAAAAGCTACTGATGAAGCATTCCAAGGTGGTTGGTTTCACACAGGGGATCTTGGAGTTTGGTATGAAGATGGATATATTCAACTTAAGGATAGGTCAAAAGATATAATCATTTCAGGAGGGGAAAATATTTCTTCAATTGAAGTAGAAGACGCCATATACAAACACCCAGATGTAGTTGCTGTTGCCGTCGTTGCAAAAGAAGATGAAAAATGGGGTGAGACACCATGTGCTTTTATAGAGTTAAGTGAAGGATCTACAGTTAGTGAAATAGATTTAAAAGATCATTGTAAATCTTTACTAGCAGGCTTTAAAGTTCCTAGATACTTTAGCTTCACAGATCTTCCAAAAACAAGCACTGGAAAAATACAAAAATTCAAACTCAGAGAACAAACAAAATTAATATAATTTAACTTACTTTTTTTAAGTCTTTTTCGACAAGAATTTTATCTAGGGCTTTATCCCATTTATTTTCAGCACTGATCATATTTTTTTCTTTTACGTGACCATATCCTTTTATCGATAAAGGAATATCCAAGAAATCTATAAATTTTTGAAAATTATTTTCATTAAGATTATTTGATATTTTATTAACGGTGTTTAACGTTTTTTTGACTAGAGCACGTTCTTTTTTTCTCTCTGTAGTGTAACCAAAAATATCAAATTTAGTATTTCTAAGAAATTTTAAGGAAGATAAAATTTTGAAAGCTTGAAAAACCCAAGGCCCAAATTTTTGTTTAATAAGATTACCGGTTTCAGGGTCTTTTTTTGAAAATAATGGCGGTGCTAAGTAATACTCTAATTTTACATTCTTATTTTTTTGCAAAAAGCTTTTTGCAAATTCACCAGATGTGTGAAGCCTGCCAACTTCATATTCATCTTTGTACCTCATTATTCTAAATAGAGTTAATGCAACTTTTCTAGAGAGAGGTAGTTCTGTTTTTGAATTAGAAATTTTAGTTTCTTTAGAAATAACTTTATTAACGTTAGACAAAAAAAGATTTGAGTAATTTTTATCTTGATATTGTTCAAGTATTTCAGAAAATTTTTCCAAATAATTACCTATAGGCTTTTCTTCTGCAATTACTTGATCCATATGGGCAGCCTTAAAAACTATTTCTGGATATTCTGATAATAGTCTTCCCCAGTTAAAGGCCCTAAGGTTTTGTTCGATAGCTACACCATTTAACTCTATAGCTTTTTCTAAAGAACTAATTTCGATTGGTATAAGGCTTTTTTGAGCCGCCATACCTAGCATCATTATGTTTGCTGATACAGTATCGCCAACTAAAGATTCTGCTAAGTTAGATATATCGATAAATTTTATATTTTCTTCTTCCAAATGATTTTCTAGATGTTTTTTTAATAAACTATCATCAACAACAGTACCTATATGAACCCCTGCCACACCAACTGGTTCAACTCTTCCATTAATTATGGCTATTGTTTTATTTGGATTTAATGTTCTAGTAATTGAGGGTGAGACTGAAACAACTGCATCGCATCCAAGGAGTAAATCGGCAGTTTCATTTGGAAGTCTTGCAGATCGAGTATAAAGAGATTTATCTTTACTAATTCTAATTTGGCTGGTTACAGCACCATTTTTTTGGGCCAAGCCTGTGAAATTCATTGATTGTGCATATAACTTGTCAATTCGGGCTGCCATGACTACTATTGCCGCTACAGTTGAAATTCCAGTACCCCCTATGCCTGCCATAATAAGATTTTGAATTTGATTCAATCTTTGTCTGGGTTTACTTAAGGAATTAAAAATATCAGGAATATCTGGAAAAGATTTTTTTAAAGGCTTAGATAAACTACCTGACGAAACACCAATAAAACTTGGACAAAAACCTTTTTTGCAAGAATAATCTTTGTTACAGACACTTTGATCAATCTGTCTTTTAGTTCCTTCAAAATGATCAAAAGGTTTAACAGCAACGCAGTTGGATTTTTCTGCGCAATCACCACATCCTTCACAAACATCTGGGTTTATATACATTTTTATATCTCTATCTTGTATATATCCTCTTTTACGTCTTCTTCTAAGTTCTGTAGCACATGTTTGAACATAAATAATTGCTGTTACACCTGGTATATTTCTAACTTCTTTTTGAACATTTATAAGTTCATCACGATGAAATATTCCTACCTTATCAGCAAATAATCTTGTTTCTTTAAATTGCTCTGGCTCATCTGACACTACATAAATTTTTCTTACCCCTTCTGCGGATAATTGTTTAGAGATTGCCCAGGGGGTAGCTCCTCCAATGGCCTTTTGACCACCTGTCATAGCAACAGCATCATTATAAAGAATTTTAAAAGTTATATTTACATTTGCTGAAACTGCTGCCCTTATTGCAAGAGATCCAGAATGAGCATAGGTTCCATCACCTATATTTTGAAAAGTATGATTTTGATTTGAAAAAGGTGCTCTTCCAATCCAATGACCGCCTTCTCCACCCATTTGACTAAAATTAGTTAATTTTTCTGGATGTAGAAAATAACCTATTGAATGACAACCAATTCCTATACCCACAACTTCATCTTCAGGTGTTTTAGTTCCAGAATTATGAGGGCATCCTGCACAATACCATGGTGTTCTTGAGGCAACCGGTGGTAAATTACTTCCTAATGACACAGATTTAACTTTAGGAATATCAAACTCGACAGAAGATTGCTTAATTTTTTTTAGAAGGCAGTCTGCAATAATATCGCTAGATAATTCAGAAACATTTGGAATTAATTCTTCTTTTGTTGTTGCATCAAATTTTCCAGATAATAAAGGTCGAAATTTAGAATTAAAAAGAATATGTGCAACTTGTTCTTCGACAATGCCTCCCTTTTCTTCAACAACAAGTATTTCTTCAAATTGGTTACAAAAATCAATTATCTCTTCATCTATTAAAGGCCAAGGGATTTTACAGGCAAAAAAACCAATTCCAATATTTTCAGGGGTTTTTATTCCAATACGATCAAAAGCATCTATCGTTTCAGTAGCCGCTTTTCCAACTGCAATAATACCAAGAGTCTTTTTTTCAGGATTAAAAATTACTTTATTTATTTTATTCTGTTTAATAAAATTTCTAGTTGCAGGTATTCGTCTTTTTATTAGGGCAGCTTCTCTATCTAATGCTGGATCGTGTCTGTTCACATGAACATTTGTTGGTGGATCCAACTTAAAAAGGTTTGGCCTTAATTTACCAAGATCAATTACTGCATTTGAATCGGCGGTATCACTTGTAATTTTAAGAGCTACACATATACCTGCATAACGAGATAGAGCAAAAGCTTGTAAACCTAAAGTTATAACGTCATCTACATTTGCAGGATAAAAAACAGGAATTCCTGCAGAAATTAACGATTGTTCTGATTGGTAAGCTAATGTTGAACTTTTTCCAATAGGATCGTCAGCCACTGCTAAGACCATTCCACCTTTTAAGGCGACCCCACCCATATTTGCATGTCTTAATGCGTCCATTGCCCTATCCAAGCCAGGACCTTTTCCGTACCACATTGAAAAAACACCATCAATTTCTGGTCTATCATATAAGCCAAGCATTTGGGTGCCCCAAGCTGCAGTAGCGGCCAACTCTTCATTAACTGCAGGTTGAAAAACAATATTATACTTATCTAAATGTTTTTTGGCTCTACCAAGTTCTAAATCAAGTGTACCAAGAGGAGAACCAGGATAACCACTTACATAACCATTAGTTAATAAACCGTTATCTTTATCTAGTTTTGCTTGTTCAATTAAAAGACGAACTAAGGCTTGAACACCATTCATTAACGCTAAATCATTGTCCTTTGTAAAACAATCGTCTAATCTAATAGGATTTAATTGGTTCAAGTTTATCTCATAATACAATTAACTTGTTTATAATTTAATAAATTTAGTCAGTTTTAACAAGTAGTAAGATTTATTTTATAGAAAGGTAAAAAAGACTTAATGCTACTAAAATTAAATAATTATGATGATTTATATTCAACTTTTAAGTGGAATATTCCAGAATTTTATAATATTGCGTCTGACACTGTTGATAAAGAATTATATAGTAATAGAACGGCATTATTTAATCTTTTAGATAATGGTAAAATTGAAAAATGGTCTTTTTTAGATATTAGAAGATCTGCCAACAAACTTGCCAATGCATTTGATTACCTAAATTTAGAATACAACGCTAGAATAGGTATTATATTAGGTCAGTGTCCAGAAACAGCTATTTCTCATATGGCGTGTTTCAAATCTGGAAAGATTTCAATACCGCTTTTTAATTTATTTGGAGTAGATGCATTATATTATCGTTTAAAAAACTCAAAAGCTTCTTTGGTTATTTGTGACAGAATTGGACTTTTAAAGATTAAAGAAGTTTTTGACAAATTGCCTCATTTGAAATCAATAATTTGTATAGATGAAAGTGATGATCCAGTAAATACGTTGAGTTTTAAAAAATTATTAGAAGAATCATCTGATAGTTATTTTAATAAAAGAACAAAATCATTTGACCCTGCTACAATAATTTATACATCAGGTACAACTGGTGGGCCTAAAGGTGCATTACTTCCACATAGAACATTACTAGGACATATACCAGGAGTTGAGATTCCACACGAATTCTTATCTTCATCAGAGCCTGTAACAGACTTATTTTGGACACCAGCTGACTGGGCATGGATAGGTGGCTTGTTTGATGTTCTTCTTCCTGCATGGCATTTTGGAATTCCTGTTGTAAGTTATAGATCACAAAAATTTGATCCTGAATTCACGTTTGATTTAATGTCTAAGCTAAATATTAAAAATACTTTTTTACCTCCTACAGCACTAAAAATGATGAAATCGTACAATCCTTCAAGCATAAAATATAAATTAAATTTAAGGACTATTGGTTCTGGAGGTGAAGCATTAGGAGAAGATTTATTAGAGTGGGGAAAAAAAATTTTAGGTGTTGGCATTAATGAATTTTACGGACAAACAGAATGTAATTTAACTATTTCAAATAGCGGGGCAATAATGCCCACCAAGCAAGGTTCTATAGGCAAACCTGTTCCTGGCCATGAAGTTAGGATAATGAATGAAAGAGGAGAGTTTATCAAAGAGCCAGGTATAGATGGCGAAATTGTTGTTAAAAATGACACACCAGTAGCTTTTTTAAAATATTGGGAAAATGACAAGGAAACCAATAATAAAGTGATTAATGGTTGGCTTCATACAGGTGATTTTGCATATAGAGATGATGAGGGATATTTTTATTTTAAAGGACGTGAGGATGATATTATTAATACTTCAGGTTATAGGGTAGGTCCAAGTGAAGTGGAAGATTGTATATTATCTCATCTACAGGTTGATATGGTTGCAGTAATAGGTGTGCCGGATAAAGTAAGAGGTAATATAATTAAAGCATTTATTATTCCAAGAAATAAAAATGATGTTTTAACACAAAATAAAAATCTTAAACTAAGCATCCAAAATGATGTTAAATTAAGATTAGCAGCGCATGAATATCCGCGTATTATTGATTTTGTAGAAGAATTACCCATGACAACAACAGGTAAAATTATTCGTAAAGATTTAAGGGAAATCAATTAATCCCGCAAATTTAACTTATAGCTTAAATGAAAATCGTTTACTTAAATAATAAAGATTTCCAAAGTGTTGAAATTTTATATTTTTCACTAATGAGAAATAAGTTATACATTACTTTTAAAAATTTTATTTCAAGGAACTATTATGACTGAAAATTACAAGTTTGATACTCTTTCTTTACATGCAGGTCATATTCCTGACAAAGAGACTGGGTCTCGCGCTGTTCCTATTTATCAGACCACATCATATGTTTTTAAAAGTACTGAAGAAGCTGCTTCTTTATATAATATGGAGGTTGGTGGTCATCTATATACTAGAATTTCGAATCCCACCGTTGCAGCACTTGAACAAAGATTAGCAGCATTAGAAGGTGGAGCTAGCGCCCTTGCATGTTCTAGTGGAATGGCTGCAATGCATTTAGTAGTTTCTGCTATATGCAGCAGTGGTGACCATATTGTAGCTTCAAGCAAAATGTATGGTGCTAACATAAACTTACTTCAGCATACTATGCCGCGTTTCGGTATTAAAACAGATTTTGTAAATCCAAATGATCCAGAAGCTATTGAGAATGCTATCAAACCTAACACCAAACTAGTCTTTGGCGAAGTTATTGGAAATCCTGGATTAGATATTATGGATGTACCAACAATTGCAGAAATATGTAAAAGCAAAAATGTGCCTCTCGTACTTGATGCTACTTTCAATACTCCATATTTAATGCAACCATTTAAATACGGAGCAAATATTGTAGTTCATTCACTTACGAAATGGTTGGGTGGCCACGGTATTGCAATTGGAGGTGCTATTGTAAATGGTGGAAACTTTGATTGGAGTGACAAAGATAAATATCCAACTATTTCGGGACCACATTTTGCCTTGGGAGGTATAAGTTTTTGGGAAGAATTTGGACCATCTGCATTAATAGCTAAAATAAGAGCAGAAGGAATGTATAATTTTGGTCCTTCTCTCTCTCCCACAAATGCTTTCCATTTAATGCAGGGGATAGAAACATTACCATTGAGAATGAAAAAACATATTGAAAACACTCACTCTATTCTTGACTTTCTAAGTAATCATGAAGCTGTCGCTTGGGTTAAACATCCTGATTTAGATACACATCCTGATCACGAGGTAGCAAAAAAAATCTTACCTAAAGGATCTGGTTCTATAATAGTATTTGGAATTAAAGGTGGACGAAAAGCTGGGCAAGTATTTATAGAATCTGTACAGTTAGCGTCTCATTTAGCAAATGTTGGTGATGCTAAGACACTTCTAATTCATCCAGGGAGTACAACTCATTCTCATCTAAGTGCAGAAGCTATGAAAGAAGGAGGATTAACTGACGATATGATAAGGCTTTCTGTTGGCTTGGAAGATGTTAAAGATATCAAAAAAGATTTTGAAAAAGGTTTTAAGGCTGTCAAAAAAATAAATAAATAGGTATTTTATGAGAATTAATTTTAAAGGAAATGAAACATATATTGGAACTGGTGGTAGAAGTTTAGATAGTAAAAAAACTACTATTTGTTTTTTACATGGATCAGGTCAAAACCATCTAAGTTTTGTTCAACAAGCTAGATTTTTTGCCTTTAAAGGATATTCTATAATTGTTCCTGATATGCCAGGTCATGGGTTTTCTAAAGGAAAACCTTTAAATTCAATTAAGGAAAACGCTAATTGGGTTTATGAGTTATTAGTTGAACTGGAAGTTCAAGAATTAGTTATTGTAGGTCACTCACAAGGATGCTTAGTAGGTCTAGAACTAAATAGACTTTACCCAGAGTTTTTAAAAGGAATAATTTTTGTTGCAGGATCAAATGAAATACCAGTTAACCAATTCTTATTAGATCTTTCCAAAGAAGATCCTCAAAAAGCTTCAAAGATGATGGTAACTTGGGGACATGGAATAGATGGTGACATGTCTATTAATAATTGGCCGGGTCACTCACACTATGGTGAGGGTAATAATATAATGAAAATGAATACGGCAGATGCCCTCCAACACGATTTAAATTCTATTAACAATTATAATAGTGGGGTTGAAGCTTCAAAAAAGATTAATATACCTTCTTTAGTTGTTCTAGCTAAAAATGACCAAATGACACCATTGAAATCAGGATTAAAATTTGTTGATCTTCTTAAAAACTGTGAAACTCATATTCTTGATTGTGGTCATTTTCTTCAATCTGAAAGACCAAAGGAGCTAAATTCAATTATAAATTCATATCTTACAAAATTATAATTATTTCAAATAGGGAGGTTTTAAAGTAATTATGGGTAAACAGAATCCATTTTTATTTAAGGAAATTTCAAGTACAGAGCATTGGAGAGTTCCTGAAATTATTCTGACACAATGTTTGAAGTATCCTAACAGAAAAATCATAGAATTTACCGATGGTCCTGAGTGGACGTTTAAAGATCTAAAAATAAAGTCTCTGCGTAAAGCTAGAATTTTAAAAAATTTAAACTTGAAAGCAGGAGATAGTCTTACTGTTATAATCGAAGACCCTAAGGAATTTATTTTATATTGGATAGCATCTAATTTCCTTGGAGTAATGTTTATAGCTCTAAACACTGCGATAAAGGGTAAAGGTCTATTACATCAAATTAACACTTCAAAATCAAAACATGTAATAGTAGAAAATTTATTTTTTGATGAAGTAAATAATTTAAAAAATATCTACAAATTAGATGTAGAAATATTAAATTGTGGTGAATTAAAAAACAAAGAACTAGTAAAAGAAAGTGAAGTAACATTTGGAAAATTAAGTGATAATGTTTGTAGCATGTTTACCAGTGGAACATCAGGACCATCTAAAGGTGTTATGATGCCAAATGCGCACTGCGTTTTATTTGCGATTGGAACAATTGAAAACTACGATTTAAAACCTTTTTCAAAATCTTTTTTGATATCTTTAACATCTTCCAAGCCAACAGAAAGCCTTATCATATCGTCAGTTAATCCTCCTTCTTTCAT
>ATWQ01000012.1 GCA_000421325.1 alpha proteobacterium SCGC AAA536-K22 | reverse complement strand
TTAAAAAAATGGGTGGTCTAGGCGGTGTTATGTCAATGCTACCTGGTATTGGTAAATTGCAGAAACAAATGGCAGCAAACAATTTTAACGATAAAGCTATTTCAAAGCAAGAAGCTATAATTTACTCAATGACTAAGAAGGAAAGAGTAAATGTTGCTTTATTAAATGCTTCACGTAGAAAGAGAATTGCATTTGGTTCAGGAACGGCTGTTTCTGAGGTAAATAGACTGGTAAAACAGCAACAAGATATGGCACGTATGATGAAAAAAATGGGAAAAATGGGCGGCCTAGGCGGATTAAAGAATATGATGTCCTCATTAGGAGGTGGAAGCTCGAATTCTGAACAAGTATCAGAAAGTCAAGCTCCAATGATGGATGCAAACAAGATGGCTGAATTGCAAAAAATTATGGGTGGAAATATGCCTAATTTAGGAAATATGGCGAATAGATTTGGAGGCGCTGGGTTACCTGGGTTAGGAGGAAAACCATCAAAGAAAAGACGATAAACTTAATAAATTAAAATAAGGAAAAAAAATGGCGTTAAAAATAAGATTATCTAGAGGTGGAACTAAAAAGAGACCTTTTTATAAGATAGTAGTTGCAGAGGCTTTATCTCCAAGAGATGGCAAGTTTGTAGAAAGACTAGGCTCTTATAACCCAATGGTGGCTAAAGATCATGCTGAGAGATTAGTCTTAAATGTTGAAAGAGCAAAATATTGGATATCAAAAGGAGCTCAGCCAACTTTAAGGGTTGCTAAAATGTTATCTTCAGATGGTTTGGTAAAAGCACCTGTAATTAGGGATCAGCCTATTAAAAGTGCTCCAGGAAAGAAAAGAAAAGAAAGAGACGCAGATGCGGCTGAAAAATTATCTTCAGCAGATGCGACGGTTGAAGAGGCACCTGTAGCAGAAGCCCCATCAGAAGAAGTAGCTGTAGCAGATGCGCCGGTTGAAGAGGCACCTGCAGCAGAAGCCCCATCAGAAGAAGCAGCTGTAGCAGATGTGCCGGTTGAAGAGGCACCTGCAGCAGAAGCCCCATCAGAAGAAGCAGCTGTAGCAGATGTGCCGGTTGAAGAGGGTCCGGCTGACAAAACACCAACTGAAGGGGATAAAAAAGAATAAATAAATTTTGTCTAATAAAAATCTTTTAGAAATAGGACTCTTGTTAGGTGTTCATGGTATTAAAGGAGAAGTGAAACTTAAAAGTTACACTGAAATCCCAGAAAATATTTTTTCTTATAAAGACTTTTATATAGAGAATTCTAACAAACCTATAAATTTAAAATTTGTTAGAAAAGTTAAACAAAGTCTTATTTGTAAAATTGAAAATATTTCGACTAGGACTGATGCAGAAAAATTAAGAGGTTTGAAGTTATTTATAAATAGAGATAATTTGTCAAAACTTGCAGACGATGAATTCTATCAAGTAGATTTAATAGGTTTTCAGGTCTATAACCTAAATCGAGAAAGTTTTGGTTCAGTAATTTCCTTCAATGACTTTGGAGGAGGTTTGTTAGTTGAAGTTAAAAATAATAATAAAATGTTTTATTTGCCTATGGGCTCAAATTTTTTAAAGAACATTAATTACGTGGAAAAAGAGGTTATTTTAAATTTAGACTTGAATTTTGTCAAAGATTAACAAGAGGAGTTTTTTGTGTGGAATGCAACAGTTTTGTCATTGTTTCCAGAAATGTTTCCAGGAACGTTAGGTTCTTCTTTGGCAGGCAAGGCCCTAAAAAATGGTTTGTGGAACCTCAATAAGATTAATATTAGGGACTTTGCAAATAACAAAAATGGAAAAGTTGATGATGTTCCATTTGGCGGTGGACACGGAATGGTCATTAATCCTGAAGTTCTTGATAAAGCTTTGAAGTCAGTTTCTGCATATGAAGGACCGAGAATTTATCTGTCACCAAGAGGAAAAAAATTTGATCAGGCAATTGCCAGGAATTTATCTAAAGAAAAAGGGGCTGTTTTTATATGTGGAAGGTATGAAGGGGTAGATGAAAGGTTTTTAATACATAATGATGTTACTGAAGTAAGTGTTGGTGACTTTATTTTGTCTGGTGGTGAAATCGGTGCTCAATTGATTATTGATGCTACAGTTAGACTTCTTCCAAATGTGATTGGAAATTCATTAGGATTGGTTGAAGAAAGTTTTGAAAATAATTTGTTAGAATACCCACTATACACCTACCCAAGAGTTTGGAACAACATAGAGGTACCCGAGGTACTTCTTTCTGGAGATCATCAAAAAATAAAAATGTGGAAAATTAAAATGTCAGAAAATCTAACTAAATCTAAGAGACCAGACTTGTGGTCCAAATATATAAAATCTTAACTGGAAAAAAAATTATTAATTTGCTATGAGTATGTTTCACGAAAGGGTAATAAAATGAACGTTATTGATAAAATCGAAAAAGATCAGATGGATAAAATTTCCTCAGAAAGATCTATTCCAGAATTTGGTGCAGGTGACACTATAAAAGTTGACGTTAAAATTGTAGAAGGTGATAAAGAGAGAATACAGGCCTTTGAAGGTTTATGCATTGCCCGAAGCGGTGGCGGATTGAACGAAAGCTTTACAGTTAGAAAAATCTCATATGGAGAGGGCGTTGAAAGAATATTCCCTATTTTCTCACCTAAAATTTCAGGAATTACAGTTCTTAAAAGAGGAAAAGTTAGAAGGGCCAAACTTTATTACTTAAGAGATAGAAGAGGTAAATCAGCACGTATCGTTGAGAAAATTCAAGTCGCTAAAAAAGATAATAATTCAAAGGTTGTAAAGTCAGAAGTTAAAGAAACTTGAGATGAAAAAACTTCATAAATTATTAATTATTAGCTTTTTATAAACTGATTTATAATTATTAAATTGATTTCCGAGTTGATGGAGACAAAAAAAATGAAACCTAAAACACTTTTTGACAAGATTTGGGATCACCATCTCATAGATACTCAAGAAGATGGTGCCTCTCTGATATATATAGATCGACATTTGGTTCATGAAGTAACAAGCCCTCAAGCTTTTGAGGGTTTAAGAATATCTGGAAGAGCTGTCAATTCCCCAAAAAGAACACTGGCAGTCGCTGATCACAATGTTCCTACTACTGACAGAGCAGGTGGAATAGATGAAGAAGAATCAAGAATCCAAGTTGAAGCTCTAGACAAAAATGTTAAAGATTTTGGAATACCTTATTTTAATATGATGGATGAAAGGCAAGGCATTGTTCATGTTATTGGACCTGAACAAGGTTTCACTCAGCCAGGAATGACAATAGTTTGTGGAGACAGCCATACTGCTACACATGGAGCTTTTGGCGCTCTTGCTTTTGGAATTGGGACATCAGAAGTAGAACACGTTTTAGCAACACAAACTCTAATACAAAAGCCTGCTAAGAATATGCTTATCAAGTTAGAAGGAGAACTTCAATCTGGTGTTTCTGCAAAAGACCTTGTCCTCGCCATAATTGGTGAAATTGGTACAGCCGGTGGAACAGGTCATGTTATAGAATATTCAGGAGAGGCAATAAAAAAACTATCTATGGAAGGTAGAATGACAGTATGCAATATGTCTATAGAAGCAGGTGCTAGAGCAGGAATGGTAGCGCCAGATCAAGTTACTTTTGATTACTTAAAAAATAAGCCGATGTCTCCTAAAGGGAGTGATTGGGACCTAGCAGTTGAATGGTGGGGGTCATTGCCTTCAGACGAAGGTGCTTTTTATGATAAAAAAATAAGTATTGATGCTACTAAAATAAAACCTACTGTAACCTGGGGAACAAGCCCAGAAGATGTTGTGTCTATTGATGGTTTTATTCCAGACCCAAATAAAATCAAAGATGATGACGCCAGAGTAAAAGTTGAAAGATCACTTGAATATATGGGCTTAAAAGGTGGTCAAAAAATCTCTGACGTTGAAATCAATACAGTTTTTATAGGTTCTTGCACTAATTCTAGAATAGAAGATTTAAGATCAGCTGCCAGGATTATTGAAGGAAGAAAAGTTAAACAGGGCATAAGAGCAATGGTTGTACCTGGTTCAGGATTAGTTAAAGCTCAGGCTGAAAAAGAAGGGCTTAACTTAATGTTTACTGAAGCAGGTTTTGAATGGAGAGAGCCTGGTTGTTCAATGTGTTTGGCGATGAATGAAGATAAACTTCAGCCTGGAGAAAGATGTGCTAGTACTTCAAACAGAAATTTTGAGGGTAGACAAGGGAAAGGTGGAAGAACTCATCTGGTAAGTCCTGAAATAGCTGCAGCTTCTGCAATAACCGGAAGATTAACGGATTGTAATTCAATAAGCTAATTGTTTTAAAGGTTGGGTCATGGATAAATTTATAAATCTTAAGGGTATAGCTGCTCCATTTAATTTTATAAATGTAGATACTGACAAAATAATACCAAAACAATTCTTAAAGACAATTAAGAGAACAGGTTTAGGTAAACACCTGTTTGATGAAATGAGGTTTAATGACGACGGCACTGAAAAAAAAGGTTTTGTATTAAACGAAGAACCTTACAGATCTAGTAACATTATTGTAGCAGGTGATAATTTTGGATGTGGTTCAAGTAGAGAGCATGCTCCCTGGGCTTTGTCTGATTTTGGTATAAAGTGTATAATATCCACTTCATTTGCGGATATTTTTTATAACAATT
This sequence comes from alpha proteobacterium SCGC AAA536-K22, assembly GCA_000421325.1. GTDB lineage: Bacteria > Pseudomonadota > Alphaproteobacteria > Puniceispirillales > Marisalimonadaceae > Marisalimonas. The sequence goes on along the minus strand of ATWQ01000012.1, from coordinate 58,099 downwards.
CCTTTAAGAACGGTCTTCTCCCAATTAAAGTAACAGCAGATCAAAGAGAAGCATTAATGGCTGATGCTAAAGATAAAGATAATCCTGAACTAGAAATAGATCTTCCATCACAGGAGATTAGGAGACCAAATGGTGCTGTTATAAAGTTTGAAATAGATCCATTTAGAAAAAAATGCCTTATTGAAGGTTTAGATGATATTGGCTTAACAATGCAAAAATCTAATGAAATTGAAAAATTTGAAAAAAAAATGTCCACTGATAGACCATGGTTATAATAAAAAATAAAAACTAGGAAAAGTAATGTCATCAAATAGAACATTAATGGTTTTACCTGGGGATGGAGTTGGTCCTGAGGTGGTAAATGAAACATTAAGAGTAGTTGATTGGTTAGCAAAAAATAAAAGTATAAGCTTTAATATTAAAGAAGGACTTGTTGGTGGAGCTTCTTATGATAAATATGGAACACCTCTTACAGATGAAACTTTAGCAGATACTATGGATGCAGATGCTGTTTTATTTGGAGCTGTTGGTGGCCCAAGTTATGACGGTGTAGAATTTGATAAAAGACCAGAAAATGGCCTTTTAAGATTAAGAAAAGAAATGGATTTGTTTGCAAATCTCAGACCTGCAATAGTTTTTCCAGCTTTAGTCGATGCTTCTTCACTTAAGCCAGAAATAATCTCTGGATTAGACATACTAATATTGAGAGAATTAACAGGTGGGATATATTTTGCTGAGCCACGTGGAATTGATGAAATTAAAGTAGGGCTAAAAAAAGGATATGATACCAACTTATACACTACCCCTGAAATTGAAAGAATTGGGAGAGTTGCTTTTGATATGGCTAAGGTAAGAAATGGAAAGGTCACTTCTGTTGAAAAAGCAAATGTTATGATGTCTGGGGTTTTGTGGCGAGAGGTTATGACAAACCTTCATAAAAAAGAAGGTAATGGTGTAGATATGCATCACATGTATGCTGACAACTGTGCAATGCAATTAGTAAAAGACCCCAAGCAATTTGATGTAATAGTTACTGATAATTTATTTGGAGATATTTTGTCTGATTGTTCAGCTATGTTAACTGGTTCTCTTGGTATGCTTCCATCCGCAAGTTTAGGTTCAGTTGATAAGAATACTGGAAAGAGATATGCCATGTACGAACCAGTCCATGGGTCTGCTCCCGATATAGCAGGTAAAGGTTTAGCTAATCCATTAGCTGAATTATTAAGTTTATCAATGTTGTTGCGATATTCTTTTAATATGGAAGATGAGGCTGATTTGGTTGACGAAGCTGTTTCGAGAGCATTAGACGCTGGACCAAGAACACCAGATATTATGGCTGATGGAAGAGAAAAAGTTGGGACTAGGGGAATGATGGACTTGGTAATAAATAAGTTAGAGGAATTAACAAAATAAATGGCTTATAATGTAGCTGTAGTTGGTGCAACTGGTGCCGTGGGAAGAGAAATGCTTCAAACTTTGTTTGAAAGAAAGTTTCCAATAAAAAATATTTATGCACTAGCTTCTAAATCGTCCATTGGAAAAGAAGTCTCTTATGGAGAAGACAAAATTTTAAAAATTAAATCTGTTGATGATTTTAATTTTGAAGATGTAGATATTGCACTCTTTTCAGCGGGCTCTAATATTGCTAAAAAATTTGGACTAATAGCAGGAAAAAAGGGTTGTATAGTTATTGATAATTCCTCTTGCTTTAGAATGGATGATCAGGTGCCTCTAATAGTTCCCGAGGTTAATCCCGAAGCTATTAATAATTTTAATAAAAAAAATATAATAGCTAACCCTAACTGTTCTACTATTCAATTAGTTGTTGCATTAAAGCCAATTCATGAAAAATTTGAAATTTCAAGAGTAGTAGTTTCGACTTATCAAGCGGTTTCTGGTGCTGGGAAACCTGCGATGGATGAATTATTTAATCAGACAAAAGGTGTATTTGTGCATGATCAAGCAAAACCGGAACAATTTACAAAAAAAATAGCTTTCAACGTAATACCGCATATTGATATTTTTATGGATGATGGGTTTACAAAAGAAGAATGGAAAATGAAAGTTGAGACTAAAAAAATATTAGATCCTAATATTAATTTAGTTGCACATTGTGTTAGAGTACCTGTCTTTATAGGTCATAGTGAAGCTGTATTCGTTGAATGTAAAAAAGACATTGATGAAAAACAAGTAAGAAACTTATTACGAGAGGCTAACGGTATTACAGTTATTGACCATAGAGCTGATGAAGGTTATGTAACTCCTGTAGAAGTTGCTGGTGAAGACGATGTTTACATAAGCCGAATCAGAAAAGATTCATCTGTGAAGAATGGAATAGCTTTTTGGTGTGTTGGAGATAATCTAAGAAAAGGTGCAGCACTAAATACTGTTCAGATTGCTGAGTTGCTGGCTAGTAAAAATCTTAAAGGAATTTCACTTTAATGCTTTATTTTATTAATTTTATTCCTGAATAAATGGAATTTGTATGGATCGTAGCAGCAATTTTTGCTGCAGGTTGTCAAACTGCTCGATCGGCTTTCCAAAAAAACATGATACCTAAATTAGGTGATTACGGTGCTGCTTATATAAGATTTTGTTATGCGCTACCATTTACATCACTTATATGGTTTGTGTGGATTAATATTCCTGGTAATTCAATTCCTATATTGTCAAACTATTCAATTATACTTTGTTTTTTAGGATCTATTTTTCAGGTTCTTTTTACTTATGTTCTTATGAAAGTTTTCTCTCATAAAAGTTTTGCAGCGGGAATTGCATTTTCTAAAACCGAAGTAGTATTGATAGCATTTTTGGAGACGTTAATTTTAAGTATAACTTTTTCCTTGCCTATAATATTTGGAATACTTTTGGGAGTTACATCAGTATTATTATTATCATATGCAAAAAAAGCAGAAACTTTCCTAGATACAATAAAATTATTATTTAAATCTGTAACATCGCTTGGAACATTAATCGGGCTTTCATCGGGTTTGCTTCTAGCGGCATCAGTTGTGACTTTTAGAATGTCTATAATTTCTGTAGACGGGCCACTTTTAGATAAATCATTATTCATTTCTTTTATCGCAATAATTTTTCAAACAATTATTGTAGGATTTTATATGCTTTTATTTAAAAAAGACCAACTTAAGGCGGTCTTTAAATTTTGGAAACCTAGTTTACCAGCTGGATTATGTGGAACAGGTGCAACATTTGGATGGTTTGTAGCTTTTGGCTTAGCTACAGCAGCTGAAGTAAGAGCAGTAGGACAAATTGAATTAATTTTCTCAATTTTAATATCAATGATTATTTTTAGAGAAAAAATTAAAAATACCGAATTTATTGGTATTGTGCTTCTTGGTGGATCAATTTTAATAATTATTAACCAATAAGTTAGATTTTTTTGTATTTATAATTGAAATTTTTACATAATTAGTTCATTTATTGAATATATTAATGTTACGGGTATAATATATGAGTAGACAAAGACCACTTTCACCTCATCTCCAAATTTATAAACCACAACTTACTTCAATTCTTTCAATTCTTCATAGAGGTACAGGTGTTGTCTTATCAATGGGTAGCATCATTTTGGTAGTTTGGATAATAGCTCTAACACTTGGTAAAGACACATATCTTTTATATTCAACGGTTATCAATCATTGGTTTAGTCATTTAGTTCTTCTTGGTTTTACTTTTGGTCTGTTCTATCATCTCTCTAACGGTATAAGACATTTATTTTGGGATGCTGGTTATGGTTATGATTTGAAGCATGCTTATATTTCTGGTGGGGTAGTAGTTTCTTGTTCTTTATTTTTAACTGTATTAACTTGGTTAATAATTTATCTCAAAGTGATTTAGGTGTATGAATAATAGTATTAATGATAATTTAATTAAGGTTGAAGATTTGAAAACTCTAAAAACACATGGAGTCGGTCACTGGAAATTGCAGAGGATTTCTGCTATTGCTATGGTACCTCTAGTTGTATGGTTTACTTCTTCACTTATGTTAATTTTAATAGGTGGCTATGAGCAGTCAATTGAATGGTTGCAGAGTCCTTTCAATGCAACAGGATTGATACTACTATTTGGAACTTTATATTTTCATGCGGCTTTAGGATTGCAAGTAGTAATCGAGGATTATGTGCATCATGAGGGGTTGAAAATTGTATCTTTAATACTTATAAAATTAATAGCATTCGTTTTAGGTGTCTTGTCAATCCTATGTGTATTAAAAATTTATTTATAATCAAGAAAGTATTTTAATGTCTGAATATGAAATTATAGACCATGAACATGATGTTGTTGTTGTAGGTGCTGGTGGCGCTGGTTTAAGAGCAACCTTGGGTATGGTCTCTGGTGGTTTAAAAACTGCTTGTATTACAAAAGTTTTCCCAACTAGAAGTCATACAGTTGCAGCACAAGGCGGAATTGGTGCTGCTCTGAATAACATGGGTGAAAATGATAGCTGGCAATTTCATATGTATGATACTGTTAAAGGTTCTGATTGGTTAGGTGATCAAGATGCAATTGAATATATGTGTAAAGAGGCTATTCCTTCTGTCACCGAATTAGAAAACTTTGGAGTACCTTTTTCTCGTACAGAAGAAGGAGAAGTATATCAGCGTCCTTTTGGCGGACATACTCTAGATTATGGAAAAAAAATGGCTAGAAGAGCTTGTGCTGCCGCTGATAGAACGGGGCATGCAATTTTGCATACTCTTTATCAACAATGTTTAAAACATCAAGCTGAGTTTTTTGTAGAGTATATCGCAACAGATCTATTGATGGATGACAATGGCAAGTGCGTAGGTGTATTAGCTCTATGCATGGATGATGGCAAAATACATAGGTTTAGAGGTCATCAAACAGTTTTGGCTACAGGTGGATATGGTAGAGTTTACTTTTCTTGCACATCAGCTCATACATGTACTGGAGATGGTAATGCTATGGTCTTGAGGGCAGGATTACCACTGCAAGATATGGAATTTGTCCAATTTCATCCAACAGGTGTTTATGGTGCTGGTGTATTAATTACAGAGGGTTCAAGAGGTGAAGGTGGATATTTAACAAATTCTGAGGGCGAAAGATTTATGGAAAGATATGCCCCCACCGCAAAAGATTTAGCAAGTAGAGATGTTGTTTCACGGTCAATGACTATTGAAATCAACGAAGGCAGAGGTGTTGGTCCTAATAAAGATCATATCTTTATGCATCTTGAGCATATTGATCCTGCAACTTTACATATGAGATTGCCGGGAATTAGCGAAACTGCAAAAATATTTTGCGGGGTTGATGTAACTAAGGAACCTATTCCTGTTTTGCCAACTGTGCATTATAACATGGGTGGTATACCAACTAATTATCATGGAGAAGTTGTAACTAGAAAAGGAAGTGACCAAAATGCGGTTGTTTCTGGCTTAATGGCTATTGGAGAGGCGGCATGTGTTTCTGTCCACGGAGCTAATAGGTTAGGCACTAATTCATTGTTAGATATAGTAGTTTTTGGTAGAGCAGCTGCTCAAAGAGCGTTAAAAACAGTTGAAAAAGGCGCCTCACACGCTCCCTTACCTAAACATGTAACAGATAAAATTTTGGCAAGATTAGACAAAATGAGACATGCTAAAGGTGATATTTCTGTCGGTGAAATAAGAACTTCAATGCAAAATGCAATGCAAAAACACGCAGCAGTTTTTAGGTCTAATTCTTCAATGAATGAGGGTGTAAAAAAAGTTGATACTATTGCAAATAGTTTAGATGGAATTGGCATAAAAGATAGATCAATGATTTTTAACACTGATTTAGTCGAAGCATTAGAGCTGGAAAACCTTATGCAACAGGCAATAGTTACAATTAAATCTGCAGATCAAAGGAAAGAATCACGAGGCGCTCACTCGCATGAGGATTATCCAGAAAGAGATGACAAAGATTGGATGAAACACACAATCATGTGGTTAAATGATAAAAATAAGACTAAACTTGATTATCGAGATGTTCACCTTAATACACTAACTAACGAAGTTGCTACGGTTCCACCTGCTGCAAGAGTTTACTGATTTAATAGGAGATATTTGTGGCTGAATTTGCCCTACCAAAACATTCTAAAATCGTCAAAGGTATTGATTACCCATTTATAGGTGAAACAAAAAATTCTCGAAAAGTAAATGTTTATAGATGGTCCCCAGACGATGATCAAAATCCTAGAATTGATAGCTATACTATTGATCTAGATGAATGTGGTCCTATGGTTTTGGATGCCTTAATCAAAATTAAACAAGAAATTGATTCAAGTTTAACATTTAGACGTTCTTGTAGAGAAGGTATATGTGGTTCATGTTCAATGAATATTGACGGCACAAATACTTTAGCTTGTTTAAAATCTATAGAGGATGTTAAAGGTGATATAAATATATATCCCCTTCCGCACATGGATGTTGTAAAAGATCTAGTACCCGATTTAACAAAAGCCTACGCTCAGTTAACATCTGTTAAACCTTGGTTGCAAACTGATACTAAGCCTGAACAGGGTAAATCAAGAAAGCAATCTCCAAAAGAAAGAGAAAAAATAGATGGTCTATGGGAATGTGTTTTGTGTTTTTCTTGTACCACATCTTGCCCCTCATATTGGTGGAATGGTGATAAATATTTAGGTCCAGCTGTTTTATTACAAGCATATAGGTGGATTGCAGATAGTCGAGACGAAAACACGAACGAAAGATTAGATGATTTGGAAGATACTTTTAAACTTTATAGGTGTCATACAATAATGAATTGTACAAAAACTTGTCCTAAAGGTTTGAATCCTGCAAAGGCTATTGGAGAAATTAAAAAACTTCAGCTTGAAAGAAAATAATTTTAAACAGTTTCCTTAAAGTGGCTGAATGGTTTGAAAATAGTAATAGAAAAAAACCTCCAAAATATAGCTTTAAATAATTCCATTAACCTAGATAAAGGTCAACTGATTGTAGCCTCCTTTTTTGACAAACTTCATCAAAAATTTGTTGAATTAAATACCAAACAGAATTTTTTTTATAAAATATTTTCAAATAAAAACTCAGATCATATAAGAGGTATTTATTTGTATGGAGGTGTTGGAAGAGGTAAATCTATGATTATGGATCTATTTTTTCAAAATGTCCCTATCAAAGAAAAAAGAAGATTACATTTTCATGATTTTATGAAAGAAGTTCATCAGCGTATTTTAGAAAAAAGTAAAATAGAAAAAAATAAAGATTGTGTTCTCTTGGTTGGGCAAGATTTAGCAAGGTCAGCAAAGTTACTTTGTTTTGACGAAATGGAAGTTAGAGATATTGCTGACGCTATGATTTTATCACGTTTATTCAATGTAATGTTCTCTTACGGAACAACTTTAGTAACAACATCAAATCAACCGCCAACTGGTCTTTACAAAAATGGTTTACATAGAGATCGAATTTTACCCTTCATAGAGAATCTAAAATTAAAAACAGAAATTGTAGAAATTCAAAATGGTGATGATTGGAGGGAGAGATCTCTAAGCGGTAATAAGGTGTGGCTAAGTCCTATAAACAAAGAAAATAAAAAGAAAATCGACAATATATTTTTGAAACTTAGTTTAGGTTTTGTAAAACAATCAGAAACAATTGAGATTTCAGGCAGAACAATATTCATTCCTCAAGTGGCTGCAGGTATAGCGAAAATAGATTTTAATGATTTATGTAACAAGCCTTTAGCTGCGTCTGATTATATAGAAATAGGACAAAGATATAAGGGAATCATAATAGAAAACATTCCAGTTCTTGATGATAAATCTCGTAATGAAACAAGAAGGTTCATATGGTTAATAGATGCCTTATATGATAAAAATTGCTTTTTAATAGCTAATGCAGAGACTGATTTTAGAAAAATATATCAAGGAGAGGAATGGGAATTTGAATTTCAAAGAACTATCTCTAGGATAGTAGAAATGTCACAAGTTTGATAAAAACTTAATAATTAATCTTACCTTGATAGCATAGAAAAAAAAGTTTAAAAGATAACCATTAATTATAATAAATTAATCAATTTTTAATTATAATTAATCGCACTTTCTTTAATACTTAGAATAAAACAGGATTATAAAAATGAGAAATAAAATAGCTTTAATAGGATCTGGCAATATTGGTGGTACCCTGGCTCATTTAGCCGCTATTAAAGAGTTAGGAGACGTTACCTTATTTGACATTGCAGAAGGAGTTCCTCAAGGGAAGGCTCTCGACCTTGCTCAATCAGGACCTGTAGAAAGATTTGATTGTAATATTTCAGGTTCAAATGATTATACGGCCCTCTTAGGGAGTGATGTGGTCATAGTAACAGCAGGCGTTGCAAGAAAACCTGGCATGAGTAGAGATGATTTAGTAGAAATTAATACTAAAGTTATGAAGCAGGTAGGTAAAGGTATTAAGGAAAATTGTCCTAACGCATTTGTTATATGTATAACAAACCCACTGGACGCCATGGTTGGTGTTTTACAAAGAGCTTCTGGATTACCAACGAATATGGTTGTAGGAATGGCAGGAGTTTTGGACTCAGCTAGGTTTAGACATTTTTTAGCTGATGAATTTGATGTTTCTGTTAGTGATGTTACAGCTTTTGTTCTTGGAGGTCACGGTGATACAATGGTCCCGTTATCAAGGTATTCAGCTGTTGCAGGAATCCCAGTTCCAGATCTAATTAAAATGGGTTGGAGCAACCAAGAAAAGATTGACCAAATAGTCCAAAGAACTCGTGATGGAGGTGCAGAAATTGTTGGTCTATTAAAAACTGGCTCAGCATTTTACGCTCCAGCATCTTCAGCAATTGAAATGGCAGAATCGTTCTTAAAAGATAAGAAAAAATTACTTCCCTGTGCTGCTTATGTTGACGGATACTATAATCTTAATGGTTTGTACGTAGGAGTTCCTGTAATCATTGGTAAAAAAGGAGTAGAACGCATAGTAGAAATAAATTTTACGTCAGAAGAAAGAGAAATGTTTGATCATTCAGTTTCAGCTGTAAATCAATTGAACGATCTCGCTTTAAAATTTGAAGCCCAATAAATATCATAGAAAGGTATAAGTTTTGGATATTCATGAACATCAAGCAAAAGAGCTGTTAAGGGATTATAATATTCCAACTCCTAATGGAAAGGCTGTTTTTTCAGTTGAAGATGCATTACTTGCTGCAAAAGAATTACCTGGACCGGTTTATGTTGTGAAAGCACAAATACACGCAGGTGGAAGAGGAAAAGCTGGTGGTGTCAAAGTTGTAAATGATTTAGAAGCAGTAAAAAATGCTGCTGAAACAATTCTTGGTCAAAAGTTAATAACGCATCAAACTAGTAGTGAAGGAAAGCTTGTCCAGAGATTATATATTGAAGATGGATGTGATATAGATTCAGAATATTATTTTTCAATGGTCATTGATAGAGTTAGCAGTAGGGTTTCAGTAATAGTTTCAACAGAAGGTGGGATGGATATTGAAAAAGTTGCAGAAAAAAATCCAGAAAAAATATTATCTTTTAATATTGATCCTACAATAGGTTTTCAGCCTTTTCATTCTAGATTGATAGCAAACAATCTTAATTTAAGTGGAACAAGTTTTAAACAAGCTGGAAATTTTTTTAGTCAGTTGTATAAACTTTTTACTGAAACTGATGCAAGTTTATTAGAAATAAACCCTTTAGTTTTAACTTCTGAAAATAGTTTGATCGCCTTAGATGCAAAAATGTCATTTGACAATAATGCACTCTATAGACATCAAAAAATAATGGCTTTAAGAGATGAAACTGAAGAGGATCCCGCCGAGATTTTAGCAAGTAAATATGATTTAGCTTATATCAAACTAGATGGGACTATAGGATGTTTAGTAAATGGAGCAGGTCTTGCAATGGCAACCATGGATATTATTAAATTAAAAGGATCATCACCAGCTAATTTTTTAGATGTCGGTGGCAGTGCTACAAAAGAAAAAGTTACAGAAGCATTTAAAATTATCTTATCTGATGAAGCAGTTAAAGGTATTCTTGTCAATATTTTTGGTGGAATAATGCGGTGTGATATTATTGCAGAAGGTGTTGTGGCAGCAGCAAAAGCATTATCATTAACTAAACCACTAGTGGTAAGGCTAGCCGGAACAAATGTTGAAGAGGGTAAAAAAATATTGTCTGATTCTGGTCTTAAAATAACCCCGGCGGATGATTTAGACGATGCAGCTATGAAGATTGTAAGTGCTGTAAGGGAGATTAATTAAATGTCTGTTTTGATCAACAAAGATACTAGAGTAATTTGCCAAGGATTTACTGGAGGCCAGGGTACTTTTCATTCTGAGCAGGCTATTGCATACGGTACTAAAATGGTTGGGGGAGTTACCCCAGGAAAAGGTGGAACAATACATTTAAACCTTCCAGTTTTCAATACTGTTAGAGAGTGTGTTGAAGAAGTTAATCCAGATGCATCAGTAATTTATGTACCACCGCCATTTGCAGCTGATTCAATTTTAGAAGCTATATCCTCAAACATACCATTAATTATTTGTATTACTGAAGGAATTCCAGTTCAAGATATGATCAAAGTTAAGCAGTATCTTAATCAATCAAATTCCAGATTGATTGGACCAAATTGTCCTGGGGTAATTACGCCTGGACAATGTAAAATTGGTATAATGCCTGGACACATTCACATTCCAGGTAAAATAGGTATAGTTTCCAGGTCAGGTACATTAACTTATGAAGCGGTTGCTCAAACAACAGCTGCAGGTTTAGGGCAGTCAACTTGTATCGGAATTGGTGGTGATCCTATAAATGGTACTAACTTCATTGATTGTCTTGAAATGTTTTTGAATGATGAACAAACAGAGGCAATATTAATGATTGGAGAAATTGGTGGAAATGCTGAAGAAGATGCAGCTGCTTTCATAAAAAATCATAAAATAAAAAAACCTATAGCTGGCTTTATAGCAGGTAAGACTGCTCCTCCTGGAAGAACTATGGGGCATGCGGGAGCAATTGTTAGTGGAGGGAGTGGCGACGCAAATTCAAAAGTTAAAGTTATGAGTGACTCTGGCTTTATAATGTCTGAATCTCCTTCTGGTTTGGGTAAAGCTGTCGTAAAAGCAATACAACAATGGAAATAACTTGATTTAATTGTTAAGTTTTTGTGTAGTATATCTTTATTAATCATTCGTTAAAAAGGACTTGTAGCTATGGACGATCAAAACTCTGATCAAAGTTTTCTCTCTGGTACAAATGCAACTTTCATTAATGATTTGTATAAAGAATGGAAGATTAATCAAAATGCTGTTCCAAAAGAATGGGATCTTTGGTTCAAGAGTAATGGAGATGAAGCTATACTTGATGATGGGCCAAGTTGGGCCAGGAAAAATAGTCAAGTTATTGGAGCAATAGATACTGTTGAGAGTGTAAGGGCAGTAGCAAGAGGGATTGTTGGTAAAGGTGATTTGTCAGCAACAGATTTAAGAGCAGCGACAACTGACTCAATCCGGGCTATAATGCTTATTAGAGCTTTCAGGATCAATGGACATCTTTTAGCTAAGTTAGATCCTCTCAATTTACAACAAGGCGATATACACCCAGAACTTAATCCTAAAACTTATGGCTTTGGTGACGATGATTGGGACAGACCAATTTTTATAGATAATGTTCTAGGAATGGAGTCAGCATCTTTAAGACAAATAATGGAAATAGTAAAAGAAACCTATTGTGGCTCAATAGGAATAGAATTTATGCATGTACAAGATCCAGCTCAAAAAGCCTGGATACAAGAAAGAATAGAATCAATTAGAAATGCTACAGAATTTACCAAAAGAGGTAAAAAAGCTATTTATGAAAGATTAGTTGGAGCAGAGACATTTGAACAATTTCTTCATAAAAAATACGCTGGAACTAAAAGGTTTGGATTAGATGGTTCAGAGTCTGTTGTTCCAGCTATCGAGCAAATATTAAAACGTGGTAGTCAGTTAGGCATGAAAGAAGTTGTCATTGCGATGGCTCACAGAGGAAGATTAAATCTTTTATACAACATATTAAATAAACCCTTTAGAGCAATTATTTCTGAGTTTTTGGGCAATCAAGCAAATCCAGAAGAGGCAGGAGGATCTGGAGATGTTAAGTATCACATGGGTGCTTCTGCTGATAGAGAGTTTGATGGAAACAACGTACATTTATCGTTACAAGCAAATCCGTCTCATTTAGAAGTCGTAGCTCCTGTTGTCATTGGTAGGGTTCGAGCAAAACAAAACCAACATAATGATACAAATGACAGATTATCAGTGTTAGGGATTGTGTTACATGGTGATGCTGCCTTTGCAGGTCAAGGAATAGTAGCTGAAACTTTTGATTTTTCTGGACTAAGGGGTTACAGAACAGGTGGTACTATTCATATAGTTGTAAATAATCAGATTGGATTTACAACTAGTCCAAATTATTCTCGTTCGAGCCCATATTGTACAGATGTAGCAAAAATGGTCATGGCTCCAATTATGCATATTAATGGTGATGATCCAGAAGCTGTAGTTCATGCATCAAGGATAGCAACAGAGTTTAGACAAAAATTTGCGTGTGACGTTGTTCTAGATATTATAAGTTACCGTCGTTATGGTCATAATGAAGGAGATGAGCCCGCTTTCACTCAACCAGTTATGTATAAAACAATTGGATCCCACGATAGTATTAGTAAAATTTATGCATCTCAGCTTATAAATGAAGGTGTTTTATCTGACCAAGAAGCTAAGGATGAAGTTGACAATCATATCAACTTCCTTGAAAAAGAATTTGAAGCTGGAATAAATTATAAGCCCAATAAAGCAGATTGGTTAGAAGGTCAATGGTCAAGTCTACGGGCTGCTCATGGAGATGACCGTAGAGGAGAGACATCTGTAACTAAAGATGACTTAGAATTAATCGGAAAAGCAATTACTACTATACCTGAAAACTTACAAGTAAATAAAAAACTCTCAAGGATAATAGAAGCTAGAAAAAAAACCATCATGTCTGGTGAAGGAATAGACTGGTCAACTGCAGAACATCTTGCGTTTGGCTCGTTATTAATAGAAGGATATCCTGTAAGATTATCAGGACAAGACAGTTGTAGAGGAACTTTTTCTCAGAGGCATTCTGTATTTATTGATCAAGTATCAGAAGAAAGATATACACCTTTAAATAACATTAAACCTAACCAACAAAGTTTTGAGGTTATTGATTCTCCTTTATCAGAGGCTTCAGTGTTAGGCTTTGAATATGGTTATTCTCTAACAGAACCTACAGCTTTAGTTATGTGGGAAGCTCAATTTGGGGACTTTGCTAACGGTGCTCAAGTAATTGTAGATCAATTTATTTCAAGTGGTGAGGCTAAATGGTTAAGAATGTCAGGATTGGTGATGCTACTTCCTCATGGTTATGAAGGTCAAGGACCAGAACATTCATCAGCAAGATTGGAGAGATATCTTCAATTATGTGGTGAAGATAATATGCAAGTTTTAAATTGTAGTACACCTGCAAATTATTTTCATGCCTTAAGGAGACAATTAAAAAGAGATTTCAGAAAACCATTAATTATAATGACACCCAAAAGTCTTTTAAGGCATAAAATGTGTGTTTCTAATTTGTCTGATATGGCAGAGAATACTGCCTTTCGAAGAGTAATAAGAGATCCAAATACAAATCTTAAGGATAAAGAAATAAAAAAAGTTGTTATTTGTTCTGGTAAAGTCTTCTACAATTTATTGGAAGAAAGAGAAAAAAGAAAATTAGATAATGTGAAAATTTTGAGATTAGAACAGATCTATCCGTTTCCTTCTTCAACATTAAAAGAAATATTGTCTGATACACCAAATGCTGAATTTGTTTGGTGCCAAGAAGAACCAAAAAATATGGGCGCATGGTTCTTTGTTGATAGAAAAATTGAAAACGTGCTTAGATCATTTAAGGCAAAGTTTTCAAGACCCTTTTATGCTGGTAGAGCAGAAGCAGCTTCTCCTGCAACAGGATCCTTATCTAGGCATAATAAAGAACAATCTGATTTAGTAAATGAAGCTTTAGAAACAACTACAAATAAAACAACCAGGCAAGCGGCAGAATAGTTTGACTTATGGAAAATAAAATTACTGGCAAAGTAGCCATGCCTTCAGCAGCAAAAATTATAAAGGAAAAAAATTTAGATATTTTTGATATAGAAGGTACGGGAGTTGATAATAGAGTAACAAAAGGCGATGTTCTTTTATATTTAAATCAAATCAAAAACGAAGATGATTCTAAGTTAAATAATATAAACAAAGAAATAAAAGTAAATGAACGAAAGGTTAGTGGGATGGATGTTCTGGTTCCAGTATTGGGAGAGTCTGTTGTAGAGGCAACGGTTTCTAAGTGGATAAAAAAACAAGGAGAGTTTGTTGAAGTTGACGAGCCAATTGTAGAACTCGAAACAGATAAAGTCACATTAGAGGTTCCAGCAGCTGTGTCTGGCATTCTAGATAATCTTGCAGTTTCAGAGGGTGATACTGTTGAAGTGGGGGCGCTATTGGCAATTATAGTCGCTGGAGAAAAAACAGATGAAAATTCTAAACCTACTCCAAAACAAGAAAATAAAAAGGTTGAAGAACAAACAATTAAGCCGGAGAAAGTTGAAAACAAGCAAATTAATATTAAACCTGAGGTTGTTAGAGAAGCTGTTAACAATATTCTTGAAGAGCGTGTTCCAATGTCTCGATTGCGGCAAGCTATTGCTCGTAGATTAAAAGAAGCACAAAATACTGCAGCTATGTTAACAACATACAATGAAGTTGATATGACAGCTTTAATGGAAATGAGAAAGAACTACCAAGATAGTTTTGAAAAGAAAAATGGAGTTAGGCTTGGATATATGAGTTTTTTTGTTAAAGCCTCAATTGATGCGTTAAGTCAATTTCCTGCAGTTAACGCAGAAATAGATGGTAGTGATATTGTTTACAAAAATTATTATAACATTGGTGTTGCAGTCGGAACATCTCAAGGATTAGTAGTGCCTGTCCTAAAAAATGCTGATAAAATGTCTTTTGGAGAAACTGAGCTTAATATTGCTAATTTTGGTAAAAAAGCTAAAGAAGGTAGCTTAGGTATAACGGATATGGCTGGTGGAACTTTTACAATTTCTAATGGTGGAGTTTATGGTTCATTAATGTCTTCACCAATTTTAAATCCACCTCAATCAGGTATATTAGGAATGCACAAAATTCAAAAAAGACCAGTTGCGATCAATGATGTTATTGAAATTCGACCAATGATGTATTTAGCCTTATCCTATGATCATCGTATTATAGATGGTAGAGAAGCTGTTTCTTTTCTAGTAAGAATTAAAGAGATTATAGAAGACCCTAGACGTCTTGTTGTTGGGGCTTAATTGTAAGTAAAGGTTGAATATGTCTGAAAAAAAATATGATCTTGTTGTTATAGGTTCTGGTCCAGGTGGATACGTAGCATCTATCGTTGCGGCACAAAAGGGTATGAAAGTTGCCAGTATAGAAAAACGAAAAACTTTAGGTGGTACTTGTTTAAATGTAGGTTGCATTCCATCTAAAGCAATGCTTCATGCATCTGAACAATATGAAAACTCAGTTAAATTAAATGGCAACGAAGAATGGGGTATAACTTGTAAAGATGTGAGTTTAGACTTAACAAAATTATTGAAAAAAAAATCTGGTATAGTCGAAGAACTTACTAAGGGTATCGACTTTCTTTATAAAAAAAATAAAGTGAGTAAGTATATTGGGGCAGCAAAATTAATAACGTCAAACACCATTGAAATTACTAACGATAACACCAAAGATATTATACATGCTGAGAACATAATAATTGCTACAGGATCAGAGGCCGCTCATCTTCCAAATATTAATATTGATGAGAAGAAAATAGTTACGTCAACTGGTGCATTAGAACTGAAAGAAGTTCCAAAAAAAATGATTGTAATTGGAGCTGGTGTAATAGGCCTTGAAATGGGGACTGTTTGGAGAAGACTTGGATCCGAGGTAGAAGTAATAGAATATTTGCCAAGGATTTTGCCTGGAATGGACAACGAAGTTGCTGAAAAGTTCATGAAAATTCTCGAAAAACAGGGTTTAAATTTTAAATTAGGTCACGCTGTTGAATCAACAAAAATTGTTGAAGATAAGGTCATTTTATCAATTAGAGATGTTGCTAAGGAAAATATAGAAGAAATAGAAGCAGATGTTGTTTTAGTTGCAGTTGGAAGAAAGCCAAACACTAATGGATTGGGTCTTAAAGATTTAAAATTGGATATAGATGAACAAGGCTTTATTAAAACAAACAGTAATTTTCAAACTTCTATTAATAATATTTATGCAATTGGAGACGTTATAAAAGGCCCAATGTTAGCTCATAAAGCGGAGGAAGACGGAGTTGCGGCAGTCGAGATAATAAATGGAGAAGCTGGCCATGTGGATTATAATCTTGTTCCAGGTATAATTTATACCGCACCAGAAGTTGCCGTCATTGGCAAAACTGAAGAAGAACTTAAAGAAGAAGGAATATTATTTAATAAAGGTGTTTTTCCACTTTCAGCAAATAGTAGAGCTAAAGCTATAAATCATACTGATGGAATGGTAAAAATACTCTCTGATAAATCTACTGATAAAATATTAGGTGCTCATATGATAGGTCATGAAGCAGGAACTGTAATACATGAATTATCGATTGCTATGGGTTTTGGGGCATCATCCGAAGATGTAGCAAGAATTTGTCATGGCCATCCTACCGTTAATGAAGCTATTAAAGAAGCTGCTTTGGCAACATACTCTAAAGCTATTCATTTTTAGTTCACATTCATTTTACTATAAAAAACTAAGATTATCACTCCAATTACAACTAAACTTAGACCTAAAAGTGCCCATAGGTCTGGAATTTCTTTGTATTTTAACGCACCTATAATTGTAATAGCCGAAATTCCTACAGCTGCCCATATTGAATATGTAATAGCTATAGGTATTGTTTTCATTGCCAGCATCATAAAGTAAAAAGCTGTTCCGTAGCCAATGACTACATAGGTGCTGGGTATTAACTCTGAAAAATTATTAGTACTCTTAAGATAAGTAGTCCCAACAACCTCTCCAATAATAGCAATTAAAAGGTAAAAATATCCCATGTTAATCCTTAAAAAATATGTTATTTATTTATAATATTTGACTCTACTTAAGACAATATGAAAAATTATAATTTTAGGGTAATTTAAAATGAACCAGATTAAATCAGCCTCACCATATATATCTAACGATTCCTTTCAAGAAGAGAGAAAAGACTTAGCTGCCGCATTTAGGTGGGCTGAAAGAAGTAATTTACATGAAGCCGTTGCTAATCATTTTAGTTTGGCCGTTAATTCTGAAGGAACAGAATTTTTAATGAACCCAAATATGTGGCATTTTTCGAGAATTAAAGCCTCTGATTTATTATTATTAGATGTAAATGACAAATCTGTACTTTCAAAAGACAATCCACCTGATGCAACAGCATGGGGTTTACACGGAGCTATTCATAAATTATGTCCACACGCAAAATGCATAATGCATGTTCATTCTGTATATGCAACAACTTTAGCATCTCTTGAAGATTGTATTTTGCCTCCAATAAATCAGGTTGCTGCAATGTTTTTTGGAAGACAAGTTGTTGATAAAAATTACGGTGGTTTAGCTTTTGAAGATGAAGGTGAGAGGTGTGCAAATCTTTTATCAAATTCTAAAAGGCACACATTTATAATGGGTAATCACGGTGTACTAATTTTTGGTACAAATGTAGCGGAAACTTTTAACCGATTATATTATTTTGAAAGAGCCGCTCAAACATATATTAATGCTCTTCAAACTGGAAAAAAAATAAGTATTTTAAATGATAAAATAGCCGAAAAAACCGCAGAAGAATTAGATAATGAAGAGCATCCACATCCTGCAGGAACTGCGTTTTTGAGAGAAATAAAATCAATATTAGATCAAGAAAACCCTGATTATGCTAATTAAAAGCTAATTCCTTAATTTTTTATTAATATAAACACTTAATAATGAGGCATCATGATCTGACCAACCGTCATTTACTGCTGCTTGTACATAAGATTTAGTACTTTTGATAACATGTAATTGATTATTAAATTTTTCTCCTTCTTCAATCATTAAATTAATATCTTTTAAAGATGAAGATACATTAAATGTTGAACCTAAATTATTCTCATTTTTTAATTGCCTGTAATATGATATTAGACTTGAGGTGTGCTACTTTTGCTGCTCCGGAGCTATCCATCATTATATCTAAAGCTTTATCAAATTTAATTCCTGAATTTGTTGCTATAGACATGGCTTCACCTAAAGCTTGCCAATAAACCATCAATGGAAGGTTAATGGCTAACTTCATAGCAGTTCCTTTACCAACTTCACCAAGATATTCATATCTCTTACAAATGAGCTTTAAGATATACTCAATTTTTTCAAAAGTTTTCTTATTCCCACCAACTAACCCTAACAAATTCCCATCTCGTGCTGGCTTTGTTGATCCACCAACGGGACATTCTATAAATTCACCGTTTAAGGAATGAATGGTCTGTTCTAAAGATTTCATTTTTTCTACGCTAGTCGTACTTAGCTCTATTATAATTTTATTTTTTAAATCTTGACTTTTAATTCCGTCAGAATTTTCGTAGATGTAATCAAGTGCTACATCATTTCCTACAATAATTAAGATTACATCATTATTTTTAACTAATTCTGAAATATTTGTAGCTCTTTTTGCTCCAAATTCAATGAGTGGTGCTACTTTACTTTGCGTTCTATTCCATGCTGTTACAATCTGATCACAATCCAACAATCTTTTAGCAATTTCCAAACCCATCTTACCTGTGCCACAAAGACCAATTCTATTCATAAAAACTCCCATTTTAAATTTTAAAAAATCATTATCTCTCTTGAAAATATTAATTTTAGTACCCAATTATCATAACATAATAATTAATTAATGGGGATCATCGATGACCAATATGAATAATAAATTCGAAGCTGATACAGGTAAAATTCTAGATATAGTTATTAATTCTCTTTACTCTGAAAGAGAGATTTTTTTACGTGAGTTGGTCTCAAATGCTTCAGATGCCCTTGATAAAAGAAAATATCTTGGCTTGACTGATAAAAAAATTGCTATTTCTTCAGATACGTCTGAAATAAAAATTGAAGTTAATAATAAAGAAAAGACTTTAACAATATCGGATAACGGTATTGGGATGAATGAAGAAGATTTAAAATCTTCTCTAGGCACTATTGCAAGATCAGGAACAAAAGCATTCCTAGAACAAATGGCAACGAATAGTAAAGATAAAAAATCAGACATGTCTATGATTGGACAATTTGGTGTAGGTTTCTATGCCTCTTTTATGGTGTCTGACAGTGTAGATGTGTTATCTAAAAAAGTAGGTGAAAACCAAGCATGGAAATGGTCTTCGGATGGAAAGACAGGTTTTAATTTAGAAAAAACTGACAAAGAAGATTTTGGAACGTCTATTACACTTAAATTAAAAAAAGATGCTAAAGAATTTTTAGAAGAAACTAGACTCCAATTCATTGTTAGAAAATATTCAGATCATATTTCTTATCCTGTTAAAATGCATGAAATTGACAAAAAAGACGCTGAAATAAAAACTTTAAATGAAGCCTCAGCTTTATGGACCAGACCAACAAAAGAAATTAAAGATGAGCAATATCAAGAATTTTTTTCACACATTGGTGCAGGTTATGGTAAACCACTTCTAACTATGCATAATAACACCGAAGGTACAATTAGTTACACTAATCTTATATGTGTTCCCTCAACAAGACCATTTGACTTATTCAATCCAGAAAGAAAATCCTCATTAAAATTATATATAAATAGAGTATTCATTACAGATAAATGTGATGCTCTAATTCCAAGTTACTTAAGATTCATCAAAGGTTTGGTTGATACTCAAGATATAGATCTGAATGTGAGCCGAGAAATGCTTCAAAATAATCCTGCTGTCGCAAAGATCAGTAAGTCTTTAGTTGGAAAAATTTTAAGAGAACTCAAGAAAGTGAGTGAAAAAAACTTAGATGGTTATAAAAGTTTTTGGAAAGAGTATGGAGCTGTTTTAAAAGAAGGCTTATATGAAGATGTAGAAAGAAAGGAAGCATTATTAGATTTATGTAGGTTCTCAACTAATGAAAATGATGACCCAATATCATTATCTGAATATTTAGAAAAAATGCCTGAAACTCAAAAGGATATATACTATATCTCTGCTGAAACAAATGCTCAAGCTTTGGCGAGTCCTCACTTGGAAGGCTTTAAATCTAAAAAAGTACCTGTCTTGATTATGACAGATGCAATTGATCAGTTTTGGCTACCTATGGTTGGCTCTTTTAAAGAAAAGAAGTTTACTTCAATTACACAGGGACAGATTAATTTAGATGAACTTGATGCAAAAAATAAAGATAAGAAAAAAGACGACAAGAGTGAAAAAGAAAAACAAGATAAAGAATATGTTGATTTAGTTGCTCAATTAAAAGTCGTGTTAGGTGATCAGGTTAAAGACATAAGATTATCGTCTAAGTTAACTGATAGTCCCGTTTGCTTAGTTGCTGATGAGGGTGATATGGATATTGCTATGGAGCAATTGATGGCACAGAGAGATACAAACTACAAGGGAGCTCCAAGAATTTTAGAAATTAATGGAGACCACTCTCTTATTAAAAATATGAAGTCACTACTAAGTAAAAAAGAAGATAACGACTTAGTAAGTGATGCCGGAACTCTTTTATTTGAACAGGCTAGGTTGATGGAAGGTAAGATGCCAGCTGACCCAGCTCAATTTAGTAAAATCATGAACCAGTTTTTATTAAAAGCCATTCCAAATTAAAGAATTTATTTTGATCTTCTAAAGAAAAAATAAAAAATAGTTATTAGTAGGCAGAATAATCCCATAAACACATTTATTTGGATTGTTCTGTCAACTGGAATGAAAGTCATTATCCAAGATAAATTCATAAGACCAAGTGGCGCTGTCCCAATACAAGTTACTAATATGCCAAAATTATTTCCTTTTGACTTGGAAGATGCTTGATAAACAAGTGCGCCTTGCATTGTACTAAAACCTGATAAAAAAATACCCCCAAATGTTAAACTTATAAAAGCCAGTAACAGATTAGGTGAGTAAGAAAATAAAAACATACCCAAAAAAAATCCACTTACACCTGTTATAAAGATTACTGATAGATATTTTTGTGGAGAAAGATTGCCAATAATTAAAGCTCCTATAAGAGCTCCTAATCCCTCTGAGGACGCTAAAACTCCAATATTAAATTCAGATAATATTAACTTTTCTCTACCTAATACTGGTATTAATGAAACTAACGGAAAACCAAAAATATTAAAGATTAGAGTCGTTATTAATACCATTCTTAAACTTACAAGACTATATACACTTTTTCCTGTTTTTAATATCTCATCCAAAAGACCATGTGCCCAATGCTCTTTTATAGCTAATGTAATTTGGGGGGGGGAATTTAAAATAATATCCTTATTAGTATTGTTTTTAAATCTAATGATTAATCCTAAAGCTAAGAGATACATTAGAAATTGAAGAATAAATATTCCAGTTAGCCCTACAAAAGTATAGAGTGTTCCGGCACATAGAGGACCTATAAACCTAGTAGCATTATTAGACAATGTTTCCATTGCGAGTGAAGAACTTAAAAGTTTTTTCTTAATATTATCAGCTAGCACGCGACGTCTTACGGCAAGATCTACTACCCACGTAATTCCATTTATAAATGCAAGAGTAAATGCAAAAAACATATTAAAATTATCTGTAAAAACTAATATTACAGCCATGCCAGTAAAAATGTTAGAAAGTGAGTAGATGATTTTGATTACCAAAATCGGAGACACCCTTTCTGAAATTGTACCTATAACTATCCCCAAAAGGCTCATTGGCAACATTCTTGCTGCGAAGATTACTGTTACTAAATATGGAATACCCAGCTCTTGAAGGGCATACAGACTTAGGGCTAAAAACTCCATAGCACGTGCAATTCCAGTCATGCAACCTGCACCCCAAAGAACTCGAAAATCTGTATTTTTAAAACATTCCCTAATCATTCAATATATTATGAAATTTTTTGGTGAACTTCGACTATATTACCTTCTGGATCTTGAAAGAAAACTTGATGCCATTCCTTAGCAAAAGTGGTTCCGTAATCTGAATAGGGAATTTTTTCTTTCTTAAGTCTCTCAATAAAGGTTTTTATATCATCTGTCCTAAATGCTATATGTCCATTATCAACAGGATTAATTGTCTGATTGTTTTTAAAAGCAACATTTAAGTCTCGTTCAGCAAGATGCATTTCAATTTTACCTTCAGTCACAAAATTGATTTTGCCACTATACCCACTATCTGCAGTTTCTTCTGTTCGGGGAAAGTTTTCTATTGGAATACTATCCATACTAAGGATTTTTTTATAAAAATTATTCATTTCATCTATATTTTTTGACACAAAATTTATATGGTGAAATTCTAGTTTCATTTGTAATCTCCAAATCATTTAATGATCATCGTATTTACGCTATATCAAATAATTAATACTAATTAAGATAAATAAGCTAGTATTATAAGATTAAATTATTATATTCATAACTATAACATAATACATTTATGAGGACTAAAATGCCTGATAGCACTATTCAAGTAGAAAATTCAGATACCGAAGATAGTATGATTACAGATGTAAGAGAATCAGTAGCTAAACTATGCGGTGATTTTCAAGGTGAATATTGGAGGAAACTTGACAGAGAGCAAGGTTATCCTACAGAATTTGTTAAAGCTTTGACTGATGCGGGTTTTTTGGGAGCCCTTATACCGGAAGAATATGGTGGCGTTGGTTTAGGAATGGTTGCAGCATCTGTCATTTTAGAAGAAATACATCATCAAGGTTGTAATGCCGCAGCGTGTCACGCACAAATGTATACAATGGGAACTGTTCTAAGACATGGATCTGATGCACAAAAAAAAGAATACTTGCCAAAGATTGCTGACGGAACTTTAAGGTTACAAGCATTCGGCGTAACCGAACCAACTAGTGGTACAGACACTACAAGTTTAAGAACTGTAGCTGTGCGTGATGGAGATGATTACATAATTAATGGACAAAAAATTTGGACCAGTAGGGCTGAGCATTCAGATTTAATGTTGTTGTTAGCTAGAACAACACCTTTAAATCAAGTTAATAAAAAGACTGAAGGTCTCTCTGTTTTTCTTTTAGATATGAGAAAGGCAAAAGGAAATGGTCTTACTATCAGGCCTATAAGAACAATGATGAACCACTCTACTACTGAAGTTTTTTTTGATAACCTTAGAATTCCTGCTTCTAATCTTATAGGCGAGGTAGACAAGGGTTTTAGATACATTTTGTCAGGCATGAATGCAGAAAGAATTTTAATTGCTGCAGAGTGTATAGGTGACGCAAAGTGGTTTACTAAAAAATCAACTGATTATGCTAATGATAGAAATATTTTTGGAAGAGCAATTGGTAAAAACCAAGGTATTCAGTTCCCAATTGCCAAGGCTTATGCTCAAATGAGGGCTGCAGAGCTTATGGTTTATCATGCAGCTAGACTATATGAAGCTGGCAAGCCGATTGGTGAAGAAGCAAATACTGCAAAATTGCTAGCAGCAGATGCCTCATGGGCGGCTGCTGAAGCTTGTGTGCAAACCCACGGTGGCTTTGGTTTTGCAGAGGAATATGATGTTGAAAGAAAGTTTAGGGAAGCTAGATTGTATCAAGTAGCCCCAATTTCTACTAATTTAATATTATCTTACTTAGCTGAACATGTTTTGGGGATGCCTAGATCATATTAAAGATCATTTATCTTTAACTGCAAGGTCCTCAGGCTTCAATCTTAGAATGTCGCTTGTAATAATATTTGCTAAGAACTCAAAACCTTCAGTTTTGTTCCTTATGTCTTGAGCTAGTTTTTCTGATTTTTTGTCATTAGATTTAACTTTAATAGTTACCCAACTTTCACCATCTTTATCTGGTTCAACAGAGGTTATTGATATTACTAAACCGTTTTTAATTTCATAAGATATAGTCGGAAGATTGTCAGAATACTTTTTCGATGATTTTTTTACATCATAAAAATAAAAACTACTAATAACATCTCTAATATCACTCAACTGAGTTTCGTCAATTTCAAAATTTAAAGATTTAGGAATTATTAAACTTAACTTATTATTTTTATTCCCAACTTCAAAAGTCCCATTTTTGTTGTTTAAAGTGGCTTTTATGAATTGATCGTTTTTTATTGTCAAAATTAAACTCTCAAACCAATCAGATTTAGTTGTAGGCATTCTTATGGCGCCTTTTAGAAGAAAGCTTTGATTTTTTTCTGGGAATCTTGCAAATTGACCCCCGCTTAATCCACCAACAGTCCGATCCACTTTACCAAATAAAATAGATGAATAAATTGTTCTATCTTGTTTTTTCAAAGTAATCTTTGTTCCATAACCTTCATCATCCTCCTTGCTTTTATTTCGTTCTGGAAGAAGTAAATTTAAATCAGCATGTCTTTGTGAATCTTTTGTTTTTAATTCCTCAATTCTCAACAATGATAAACTTGTAATTAAGTTTTCCCACATACCCTTCTTAAGTGGATAACCAGATTCTGAGATATAAATATTATCTTTTTTTACTAAATTAATGTTGTTTTCAAATGATTTTATGGAAATATTATCAATTTTATTAATATTTTTGGTGAAGTCTTTAAGAAATAAACTACCTCTGTCTTTAAAAACGTGACTATTTGAATTTAAATTTATAGATATGATTGCTAAAATAACAAAAGTTAAAGTTACTATCGAAGTTTTCACAAATTTTATTTTTGTCATATTATAATCCAACACTTATATTTAATAAGAACTTTTCTTTCTTCTAAACGATATAATCAAGGCTAGGCCAGCAAATATGACGGGAAGTATTGCAACATTAAAAGCAATAACCCACTTTTTCAAATTTTCTACATCTCTTCTTAAGTCAAATTTAACACTTCTTAGTTGAGATCTAGTTGACATCATTTCAGCTTTAAATCCATCAATTGCCTCGATAGTTTCAGGAGATAATATATCTATATCATCTTCATTATTCTGAGTTAGACTTCTTATTTTGTCTTCCATACCTTTTAGCTTTTCAGCTAGTTGCTGTTCCTCCAGGAGAAACTTTTCTTCAGCAATTTTTT
Organism: alpha proteobacterium SCGC AAA536-K22; assembly: GCA_000421325.1. GTDB lineage: Bacteria > Pseudomonadota > Alphaproteobacteria > Puniceispirillales > Marisalimonadaceae > Marisalimonas. The sequence continues at coordinate 32,817 of ATWQ01000012.1, read as the reverse complement.
CTAGGGCTATAATTTTATCAAATGGCCTATACGAGGTACTCTTTCCTCTTAGATCAGATAAAGCACTTCCTCCAATCATTTTCTCGATGACATTTAAAACAAAGTCACCATTATTCGCAAATGCACCTCTTTGTGTTAACCAATTACGATCCATCAACATATCAGCGTCCGAAACTAATAAAATATTAGACTTGTTTTGTGATTTTAATATTTGCGTTTCGTCTTTGTCTTTAAAGGATGAGTTTAGTGTAGATTTTATCCAACCTGCCAGAATTAAATTTTTATTGTCTTTTTTGATATTCGGCAATAGATCTCTAGGGTCTCCTTCAGGATTACCTGCCTTTTGTGCATCACCAAGACCAGAGTTTTGACTTGAAACAATAATAGGTTCTAAGTTAGTTTTCTTGTCAATAGACTCAAAAGATCCAGCAGTTGTCATTACTATAGTACTAAGATTTGAAAGTACACTTTCATTTTTGTTAAGTCCATTTCCCCTTATATTTAACCAAGGATAATTAGTGACCTGTATATCTCTGCCATTTAAATTTCTAGAGATTCGAAATCCAAATTCTGAATCTAATACAGCTTTTTTGTTGTCAAATTTTATACCCCAAGTGTCCAATAATTTTTTCAGATTAGACCTAGGATTCATTGGTGGCATCCCTTGTTGCCGGCTAATTTCAGTTTCAGCATAAGGATCTAAAAATACTAACGTTGCTCCACCGTTTAGGATCCATTGATCTATCATATAGAGTGTCTCATCGGATAAAAACTTTGGATGAACAATCATTAATACTTTAGTATTTTTATTTAATTCATTGGCGGTTTCGTTAACTGTTTCAACCACAAACATTTCTCTCATTTGTTTTAATATTTGTTGTTCTGGTTTACCAATCCTACTGTCAGCTTGAAGTCCAAGGTTATCGATAATACTTATTACTGGTTTTTTAATTTGACTAAGCTCTGAAATAAGACTTGAAAGATCATATTCTAAGAAAGTTTCTCGTTCAGGTGAAAAAATAGGAATATTTTTTTGACCAGTGGTAGAGTTAGTAGCTGCTAATCCAAAATATAAAGCATCCGACATTTCAGTGGCAGTAAAAGAATTGATCCCCATGCCAACTGCCCTATCTTCATAATCAGAGAATGGTTTAGGATCAATAATTTCAAGTGAAATCTTTCCATTAGAAATATTACTGTATGTTTTTAACACAGTTTCCACTCTATTTGCATAAGTGGAAAGTTGGGGTACTTCTTTAACTAAATTGCCTGAAACAAATAATCTGATGTGTATTGGTTCTTGAAGATTTTTTAATAGATTAATTGTACTATTAGATAATGAATAAAGCTTTTTTTCAGTAAAATCAATTCTGGAGGAGTTAAAGACATTATTTATAATAATATTTATACTAAAAAAGACTAAGACAGAAAAAAATATAGATAATCTTACAAGTGTTCTTGTCTTTATATTATTTAAAAATTCCATTGTTCTCTCAATCTGCTTTTTTAATTTGGACAAGCTGTACGTTTATCCAAATACACAAAATAATCATTGAAACGAAGAAAATGAAGGTCCTTAAATCAAAAACACCCATTTGAATTCTACTAAAATGGGATAGGAACGACATTGAACCAACTGTTTCTGTCACCCAAGTTGGTGTCCATGACCTCACAGACGATAAAACTAGATTAAAACCAGCCATTATTAAAACAAATCCACTTATTGAGGAGATTATAAATGCAATTACTTGGTTTTTAGTAAGTGCAGATAAACAAGAAGTAAGAGCCAAAAAAGCGCCAGCCATTAACCAACTTCCTATATATGATATTAAAATAACATTATTATCAGGATCCCCCAGATAATTAACTGTTACCCAAATAGGCATAGTTAAGATAAGTGCAATCAGAGTAAAAATCCAACTTGCTAAAAATTTACCTATTACCAATTGCATGTTAGTTACTGGTAAAGTTATTAGTAGTTCTATGGTACCAGATCTTCTTTCCTCAGCCCATAATCTCATACCAATAGCTGGCATTAAAATCAAAAATAGCCATGGGTGCCATGCAAAAAAAGCTGTTAAATCTGCTTGATCACGCTCAAAGAATCTCCCTAAAAAAAATGTCATTCCTGACGAGAGAGCTAAAAAAACAAGTAAAAAGATTGAAGCTAATGGTGTTCTAAAATAACCCTTTAGTTCTCTATCAAAAATTATATAAGTCTTTTCTAAATAAGTTTTCATAATCAGTTACCGACTAACTTGAAGCATTTGTTGTTGTAATTTTTCTAAATATTTCTTCCAAATTTGACTTTACGAAACTAGCCTCAATTATATTAAGTTTAAATTTATTAACTTGTTTCAATACAGCATTAAGTTCTGGTGTTTTTTTGTCATCACTTACGAATATTATGTTAGTATCTTTATCTAGCTTCTCAATTTTTACCTCACCATAATTAATCGATGATTTTAAATTTTTCGCTAAAACAGCGTTAATTTTATTAAAAACTTTAATTGAAATTATATCTTTATTTGCAAACTGTTTTTCTAGATTTGCAGGTGTTTCATTTGCAAGTAACTTACCATCAGCAATTATCATTGCTCGTGAGCAGACTGCCTCTACTTCTTCTAAAATATGGGTTGAAATCACAATTGCTTTATTTTTCGATATAGTTTTTATTAAATTTCTCATTTCATGTTTTTGATTTGGATCTAATCCATCCGTAGGTTCATCCAAAATTAAAATATCAGGATCGTGTATTAATGCCTGAGCGATACCTACCCTTCTTTTGAAACCTTTAGAAAGCGTTTCAATTGGTTTGTTCCAAACTTCTTTAAGACTTATTTGAATAGCCATTTCATCAAGCCGGGTTGTTAATAATTTTTTATTTAGACCTCTCATTTTACCAATAAATGATAAAAACTCTGAAACATCCATATCTGAGTATGAAGGAGCACCTTCTGGCAGATATCCAATAAATTCTTTTGCTTTTAATGGCTCAGATTTCAAATCGATATCATTTATTAAAATGTCACCGCTATCTGGTTCTAGAAAACCAGTAAGCATTTTCATAGTTGTAGACTTTCCTGCTCCGTTTGGCCCAAGGAAACCTACTACTTCTCCTCTTTGCACACTTAAGTCAATATTATCTACAGCAACAAACTCTCCAAATGATTTTTTTAAGTTTTTTGCATCTACGAGTTTTGAAGACAATGATTAGTATCCCTTATTAAAATGTTCATTTCAATTATTATCATTATGGATAATTAATTTTTAAAATGATAAAATTCAAGATCTAAAATAAAATTTTTGGTATTAATACTCTATTTTTAAAAAATAAACATTATAAAAATTTATTCATATTAGGCAGTTCTGGTTCACCGAAGTGTTTCTCTAAAGACAAAGCGATTTCAACCGCTTTTTCATCTTCATTTTTATTACAAATGATTTGCAAACCGACTGGAAGAATATCTTGATTTTGGTTTTTTACAAACTTTTGTATGGGGTAAGTGATAGCACATATTCCAAAAATATTTACAGGTTGAGTATTAGCTGATGATAAAAGACTTCTTTCGTGCAATTCTTCACCGATTTCTGCTTTATTTACATCTAATGCTTGCATAACGGTTGTTGGGGAAAGAAGTGCATCATATTTCATAAAATGTTGATTAACCATAGCTTCTAATTCACTAACTCTTTGCTTAGCTGAAATATATTCAAAGGAAGAAACGTTAAGGCCTAGTTTAGCTCTATTTCCTGTTACAGGATCCATCCTGTCCACATTTTTTGTGAAGCGGTCAATACCAAATGCATTTATGATTTCTGACCCAACTATTCTAGGGAATAATATAGCTTTTTCATTAGCTTCTGGTATTATAATTTCTTCAATTTTTGCACCAAGCTTCTCTAGCTCACTACAAATATTTTCATATGCCTCCATTACCTGAGGATCTAAATTAGTTGTAAAGGGTTCTTTTAGCTTTCCAAAAGACATATTTTTAATTTCAATAGATTTTGAAGTTTTATCTATTTTATTATTATATGTATTAAAAATTAATTTAGTATCCTTTACATTACGAGCGATTGGACCAGGTGTGTCTAAAGTGGGGGATAAAGGGAAAATACCGTCAGTTGCCCATCTGTTTTTTGTTGTTTTTAATCCTACAATACCATTAAGTGACGCAGGAATTCGAACAGATCCACCAGTATCAGTTCCAATAGCAAAAGCAGCTAAACCAGAAGCAACTGCAACAGCAGAGCCACTACTTGAACCACCTGGTATTCTATGTATATTTTCATCCCAAGGATTTCTTGGTGTTCCCTTATATTTATTCAAGCCAGTCGCTCCCAAAGCAAATTCAACTGTATGAGTTTTTCCTAAAATAACACAACCAAGAGACTTTAATCTTTTAACTAAGGTTCCTTCAGGTCCAGTGATATCATCACTAATTATTTCTGACCCATTAGTTGTTGGCATTCCATTTACGGAACAAATATCTTTTATGGCTATTGGAATTCCCATTAATGGGCCTAGTTCAACGCCATTATTAAAAAGTTTATCAATTCCTTCCGCCCAAGATATGGCTTTTGTTTCGTTGAGATAAATATATGCATGAAGGTAAGGATTTAAAATATTTATTCTTTTATAATATGTTGAAGTTAATTCAACACAAGTAAGAGACCCCGCTCTTAATTGTTTGCCTATTTCATAAATGTCACTTTTAAGAAGAGGGTCGTCTGGTAAAATTTGATTAGTATTGTCCATTAGGGTTTCCTTAATTTTTAAATTGATTTTTCATTGAACCAAATATCCCTTTTAACCTTGGTGATGTAGAGCAATCCGCCTCTAAAATCATCTTAGGTTCAACAGGTACATGGATACCAGTATACCGGACAGCCTCATATTTTGGATTTGATTGAAGCTGAACTTTTCTGTCAGATTTAAGCCTTAATCTTGCTACCCCCTTTTTAAAAGGAACTACTAAATTTGTACCTGGTACTGCTACTACAAAGCTATCATTATCAACTGAACATTTATTATTTAGAGTAATAGTGACTGATATCACTTTTACTGGTTTAAAAGCATTTTGTATGTTGGGCATCCCAAACCACAACATTAAACCGATAATTGAAACACCTAAAACAAAAAAAATACTTTTAATAAAAAAACGCATTGATACCTTAAAATAAACATATTAGACCTAAAGAATAATATTATTTAAACTATAAATAATAAATTTGAAAAGATATTTTAAATAAAAATATTCAAATTTTAATTGGAACAAATGATGAGTGATGAATTTGATAGAATAAAGAGATTGCCACCTTATGTTTTCGAAGAAGTTAATAGACTTAAAGCAAATCTTAGAGCCAAAGGTAAAGATATTATAGATTTTGGAATGGGTAATCCAGACATGCCTACACCAAAACATATCAGAGAAAAATTAAAGGAGACTGTAGAGAAACCTGGTACAGGTAGATATTCCTCTAGTAGAGGAATACCAGGTTTAAGGAAAGCCCAAGCAGCTTATTATAAAAGACGTTTTAATGTTGATTTAAATCCAGAAAATGAAGTTATTGTTACTCTAGGTTCAAAGGAAGGTTTAGCAAATCTTGCTCAGGCAATAACCTCACCAGGCGATATAATATTATCTCCAAATCCTTCTTACCCAATACACCCATATGGTTTTATTATTGCAGGAGCCTCTTTAAGACACTTGCCTGCGATGGATGAAGGCACATTCAATCCAAATTTATATTTAGAAAGATTAGAAAAATCAATTAAAGAAAGCGTGCCAGCTCCAGTAGCATTAATAATATCATTCCCATCCAATCCAACCGCTCAAGTTGCTTCACTAGACTTCTATGAAGAGGTTGTCAAAATTGCTTTAAAATATAACGTTTACATTTTATCTGATCTTGCATACGCAGAAATTTATTATGATGATTTTTTACCTCCCTCAATTCTACAAATCCCAAAGGCAAAGGAAATAGCTGTCGAATTTACTTCTACGTCCAAAACTTATGCCATGGCTGGTTGGAGAATTGGGTTTGCAGTTGGAAATATAAAGTTAATAAATGCTCTTACTAGGATCAAATCTTATTTGGACTATGGAGCCTTCACACCAGTTCAGGTAGCAGCTACTGCGGCACTTAACGGTCCTCAAGATTGTGTTAAAGAAATAAGAAATATTTATCAAAAAAGAAGAGATGTATTAATCGAATCTATGGCTCGATCTGGATGGACTATTCCTAGTCCCCAAGCAAGTATGTTTGCGTGGGCACCCTTACCAGAAAAATATAAAAATAGTGGGTCACTTGAATTTGCAAAAGAATTAATGTTAAAAGCTGATGTCGCTGTCGCACCAGGTGTGGCATTTGGTGAGTATGGAGAGGGATTTGTTAGGGTAGGTTTGGTTGAAAATGAACAACGGATCAAACAAGCAGCAAAAAATATTAAAAAGTTATTATTATAATAAAAAGAACCTATAAAATTAAATTCTTAACTTTACATTTGGAGAAAATTTACCTTGAGTAAACTATTCAGCAATTTTAATAAAAGAGACTTTTCTAGCAGTGGTAGGTCAAATGCTTTAAGCTCAAATGGTATGTTGGCTTCTTCTCACTCAATTGCATCATCAGTTGGATTAGAAATTTTAAAAAGTGGAGGTAACGCGGTTGACGCTGCATTAGCAATGAATGCTGTTTTGTGTGTTGCTGAACCTCATATGACTGGGGTAGGTGGTGATTGTTTTGCAATGCTTTCTGTTGATGGTAGTACAAATGTCAAAGTACTAAATGGATCTGGTAAATCTTCTGAAAAAGCAAGTGCAGGAATTCTTCGTAAAAATAATGTTTCTGTAATTAAGTCAGACATGCCAGATGCCATAACAATACCAGGTGCCGTTGCAAGTTGGTGCTTGTTACATAAAGAACATGGACATATGCCGTGGAAAGAACTTTATGGTCCTGCAATACATTATGCTAAGGAAGGAGTAAAAGTTCACGAAAGGGTGGCATTTGATTGGTCAAATAATGTAAAAAAATTATCATTAGATACTGATACAGCAAACTTATTTTTAAAGAATGGGCGCGCTTATGAATTTATGGATAATTTTAAAAATGAAAATTTATCTAAGACCTTTAGAACAATAGCTGAAGAAGGTTTTGAAGGATTTTATGGTGGCTGGGTTGCAAGTGATTTAATTAAAAAAATTAATTTAATTGGTGGAAATCATACTTTAAAAGATTTTAGTAATGCTTCTGCTGAATGGGTAGAACCCATTGAAGGAAATTATAGAGGGATAAAAATTCATGAAGCCCCCCCAAACAGTCAAGGTTTAGTGGCATTAATTATATTAGCTATTCTTGAAAGGTTTAATTTTAATAAAATCACAAAAGCAGATTACTTACATATCTTCTGTGAAGCTACAAAAATAGGGTATTTTCTTAGAGACCTATACCTAGCAGACGCTGAATATAATAAATTATCAGTTAATAATTTTTTGAATTCTAAAATCATAGAACAATATGCTTTTAATATTGATATGAATAAAGCCAAAACTTTTGAGAAAAGTGACTTTCCTAGTCACCCGGACACTATTTATTTAACTGTTAGAGATAAAAGTGGCATGACGATTTCATTTATTAACTCTCTTTTCGACGCTTTTGGAAGTGGTATAACAGCTCCTAAAAGTGGAATTCTTTTTCATTGTAGAGGTAGGGCTTTTAATACTATTGAAGGCCACCTTAATGAATTAAATCCAAACAAAAGACCTGTTCATACAATTATACCAGCAATGATTTCAAAAAATGGTAAACTTTTAGGGTCCTTTGGAGTAATGGGTGGTCAATATCAGGCAGCAGGACATGCTTATGTTTTGTCTCAAATGATTGATTTTGGGTTAAATCCACAATTGGCTCTAAACTATCCTCGTGTTTTTCCTAATAATAATCTTTTGGATTTGGAGAATGGTTTTGATAAAGAGGTAATAGATGAATTAAAATTTAAAGGACACGAAATAAATTATCCATCCTTACCTATTGGTGGTGGTCAAATGATTTTAATAGACGAAGAAAGAGATATTTTAATTGGAGCTAGCGATTGGCGTAAGGATGGCCTAGCCATAGGATATTAATTCATTGCTTTTTAAATTCTCGATAAGTAATTAAAAGACAAGATCCAATAACAATTAATCCACCAATAATTTGGTTGTAAGACGGTATTTCATTCCAAATGACATATCCAAAAAAGGTAGCTAATGGTATTGCTAAATACCTTAGGGTTACTAAAATAGTTGCCTCAGCATATTTATAGCTTTGAGCCATTAGATATTGAACGAATGAACCTATAATTCCAAGAGATATTAAAATATACAATATATTATTTGGAGTTATAAGAATTTCTATTCCATAATCACCATTTTTTCCAAAAAACTTTGTCCCAAAAAAGATAATAGTTAATGTGATAACTAATGAAGTTATTAGATTATGAATTAGAGCTGTAGTCGCGGGGTGTTCTGTTTTTCCAATTTTTCTTAAAATAAGAGCAAGTGCTGCATGTGTTATGGCACTTCCAAAGGCAAGATAAATACCCAAAGCTGACAAATCTGATGTTTCATTAATAATGCTAATTGGGCTAATCATTAAAAAAACTCCAATCAGACCGGCTACAACAGCCGTCCATCTAATTAACCCAATTTTTTCTCCTAAAACAAATGGAGATAAGAGAGTGACATATATAGCGGAGCTCTGTGCAAGTGCAGTAGTAAGGCCAATAGGAACTAGTTGTAATGAGGAAAATACCATTATCATTGTGACAAAACCAAAAAAAGAACGTAAAGCAATATTTTTCCAATTGTTGATTTGAAACAAAAGTGATCTTCTAGCTATATAAGCTAAAATAAATAAAAAAGGTAGTGAGTATGCAAACCTAGAGAATAAAGTAATTATAAAATCTACATCACCTGATAGAGATTTTATAATCATATGTGTAAAAAGAGATAAAAATATAAATATTATCCAAATTAAAGAACCAATTATATTTGAAGACATTTAAAACCAAATAATAAAATGAACTTGAAAATTACAATATTAGGGAATAACAATAAATTAAACAATCTATTAAATTAATCGACTCCCAAAAGGAAAATGTTAAATGTCCAAAAAAGTTGTAATTGTTGGTTCTGGTAATGCTGCTCTATCTGCAGGTATAGCGGCTTTAGAAAAAGGTGCAGAGGTAACTATTTACGAAAAAGCAGATAAAAAAATGGCCGGAGGTAATACTAAATATACTGCTGGAGCGATGCGATTTGCTTACGAAAATTTCGATCAATTACGAGATCTTTTAGTAGACCCTAATGACAAAAGAATAAAAGATACAGATTTTGGTTCATACACTCAAGAAAAGTTTGAAAAAGACTTATTGAACTTTAACGATGGTAGACCATTAAGTCATGAGCAAAAAATATTAGTTTCTAAATCTTTAGAGACAATTCAATGGCTTTCTTCACACAATGTGAAATTTGAGCCTATTTATTCAAGACAAAGCTTTTTGAAAGATGGAAAACATATTTTTTGGGGAGGTTTAACGCTAGCTTCAGAAAACGAAGGTGTTGGTTTGTTTAATCAAGAACTAGATGCATTTTTATCATTGGGTGGGAAAATTTTTTACGACAGTCCGGTTACAAATCTTATTTACGAAGTTGGGAAGGTAAAAGGTGTCTATGTTAATGAAGAAAAAGTAAATGCTGACTCTGTTATTTGCGCCTCAGGTGGCTTTGAGGCCAATGATGAACTGCGTAAATCTTATATAGGCGACAATTGGATTAATGCCAAAGTAAGGGGTACTCCTCATAATACGGGAGATGGATTGAAGATGGCCTTAGAAATTGGAGCAGTAAAACACGGCTTATATAATGGGTGTCATGCTACTCCAATGGATTTGCATATGAAAAATTATGGTGGTTTAGATTTAGAGCCAAGTGAAAGAAAAAATTACAGAAAGATATGTTATTTTTTAGGAATTATGATTAACGCAAAAGGAAAAAGATTTTTGGATGAAGGCAAGAACTTTAGAAATTATACATACGCCCAATATGGGAAAATTGTTTTAGATCAGCCTGGTCATTTTGCTTGGCAGGTTTTTGATAGTAAAGTTTTCGATTTACTTTATGAAGAATATAGGTTTTATGATGCTCACTTTGTTGAAGCAGATACCATTGATGATTTAATTACAAAAATGGATGGTATTGACAAAATAGAAACAAAAAAAACAATAAATGAATTTAATAATTCAGTTGATATTAACACTGCTTTTGATCCAACTATTCTTGATGGTAAATCAACAAATGGAATTAAAATTAAAAAATCAAACTGGGCACAGAAAATTGATAAAGGCCCATTTAAGGCTTTTCCTGTTACAGGAGGAATAACTTTTACATACGGTGGGTTAAAAGTAGATAAAAATGGATCAGTATTAGACACTAAAGACAATCCAATAAACGGTTTATTCGCGTGTGGAGAACTAGTAGGCGGTGTTTTTTTTAATGGTTACCCTGGTGGGTCTGGCTTAACATCTGGAGCTGTTTTTGGAAGAATAGCTGGTTATGGTTCAGTTTAAGATGGATATACAATGAAAAAAATTAAGGTGGCTGTTTTAGATGATTATCAAAACGTTACTCGTCATTTTGCTAATTGGGAAACTCTTAGTGAGAATATTGAGCTTAAAGTTATCAATGAATATATTGGAGATGATGCTAACTTGTCGGATAAATTATTTGATTTTGATATTTTGTGCTTGATGAGAGAGAGAACTCCGCTTCCTGGAATTTTAATAAATAAACTTCCAAATTTAAAACTAGTGATTACAAGTGGAATGTGGAATGCCTCTATAGATTCAGAAACATTAAAAAAGAAAGATATAATTTATTGTGGTACTGAAACTAAAATCCATTCAACAGCCGAATTAGCATGGGCACTGATTATGAATAGTTGGAGAGGATTACAAATTGAAATTCAAAACATGAAAGAAGGTAATTGGCAGACAACAATTGGAAGAGGTTTGAAGGGAAATACTTTAGGTGTTTTTGGTCTTGGCAAGCAAGGTTTACAAGTTGTTGGTTATGCAAAAGCTTTTGGAATGAGAGTGATTGCTTGGAGCCATAATTTAAAAAAAGAAGATTGTGAAAAAGTTGGTGTTGAATATGTAAGTAGTGCAGATTTATTTAAAATGTCAGATATATTAACAATTCACACTAGATTGTCTGAGAGAACTCGAGGTTATATTGATAATAACAATCTTAAGTTAATGAAAAAAACATCTATAATAATCAATACTAGCAGAGGGCCAATTATAAAAGAACATGATCTAATAAAAGCACTCAATAATGAAACTATTTCCTGTGCGGCTTTAGATGTTTATGATAAAGAACCCCTACCAAGAGACCACATCTTACGAAAGACCAAAAACTTAATTCTTACACCTCATATTGGTTACGTGTCTGAAGAAGCATATGAAAAATTCTACAATGGATACTTAAAAGCAATAGAAGCCTTTATAAATAAAAAACCAATCAATCAAATTCCTTAAAATTTTAACTAATTATCTTAATATATTGATGTGTTTTAAATGATTTTTGGTAGTTACAAATCATAAACCAATCCTTTTGATAAAGTCAGCTTCTAGCCGATTATAGTCTTGCTCGGATTCGTGATCGAAGTCCGAATAAAAGGCATGTTCATCTTCAACAAATAGACACGGCTACAAACAGGTTTATATTCAATTAACATTGTCTAACTCCTTGTAAAATCATCTCTAAAGTTTAAAGTCAGATGCTTACAAAAACAACTTAACAGACTTAAATATTAAAATTTTATAATATATTTAAGTTTAATTTAGAGCAAACACGATGTTATAAAAGGGATAAATTTTTATTAACTTACTGAATTATTTCCACGATTTTGGAAAGCTTTAGAGAGTAAAACAAATACAACACCTATCATGCCTCCTAAAATTATGGATAGAGCATAATATAAGTTTTTCTTACTATTTATCTCAAAATCAGTTGTAGCAGTCTTTACTAACGTTGATTTAAAATGATTTGTGTTTAAAGGGGTTTTATTAAATAAGTTTATAGCTCTTTGTATAGTCTTGTCTTGTTCTAACTCTCTTTTTTGTTTTTCTAGTTTAAATAAATCTTTGGTAAACGCACTTTTATCCTTCCTAGCAGTTATTTGGTTTATTTCTTCCTCTATTGCTAAATAACCTCTTAGATAAAAAGGGGCATCAGTTTTAACATTGGTTACAAATGTATTTTGTGCACTAAACCTTTGAGAAGCTATCGTATTTTTCTGGATATCTAATTTCCTGGCAATAGCTGCCTGTTCAGTTAAAAAAGCTAATTTATTTTTTGTATATCTGTCATAGTCTTTTTTAACGTTATCAATCTTTATCTCTATATCTTTAATAGCAAATTTTTTTTTCTGGTTTTCAACAGATACTATCGTTGAAAAACGGTTAATAATAGTAGCCTTCACTTTTTTATTTGCTTCGTAGTTAACAAATGCAAGCAACTGCTTCCATTTACTTTTATCATTATACTCTGCCCTTAAAACATAATGTAAGCGTATTTCTTTTTTTTCTATTGTGGGCTTTAGAACTTCAATTTCAGATGCAAATTTTTGAATAGCGTCTTTGTAATCTCTTTCACTATCAAAATCGTCTTTATTGATTAAATTATATTTATCAATGCCAGTTTCTAATAAAGAGCCTTCTTGTGTTTGTTCTACATATAAGCTTAAGAGAAATGGTTGCGTAATCTCAAAAATATTAACTGTTTTTTCTACTTTACTTTCTTCATTTTCTGCTTTTTGTTCTGCTTCAATTATTTTAAGGGATGAATTAAACAACTTGTATTTGTCTAGTTCAAAACTGGTAATGGGCTTAATTTCAGTTGATGCGATAAAAGTTGTATTTGGTTTAACAATGATAAAGCCAAAAACTGATAGTAAAGAAACAGACATTATCAATGCTATTTTCCATTTACCATCCCAAACAGTCTGAATTAAACTGAGTAAATCAATTTCATCATCATATGTTTGAGGATAATTAGACATTATAGATTTCCTATATTAACCAGAATATTACTTTAAAAAAACATCTTGCTGAAATATAATTAATAATACTATTGTGTTAACTTTACAATAATTAACTGTTTAAAATTCGATGAATATTTTATATTGTTATTTTACAAGAGACCTATGGAGTTTTTTTAACTTTCACTTAAAATCAATTGAAACTATTTTTAATTAAAATCAAACAAACCAAATTTCTTAGATTTATAACCAATTATCTAAGACCCATTGAGGGGTCTTCAATTGCTTATAAAGTTTTTTATAAATTTGTGAGTTTTTTATTGGCCATTTACCATTTATAACGTCGTCAGGGTCTGGTTTGCCAGTAAAAGCAACTATAGATGTATCTTTGGGAAGCTTTGCGGGTTTCCAGATTCTAAATGGCCATCTAGGAAGAAGGTCATGTTTAAAACTTTTGCACCAATCATTTGGCCAAAAAGCCTGATCTTTAATTTGCTTACTTAAGTAAACTTGTTCTATATGGTATTTTTTCCAATATTTCTCTGGATTTTTTTGAAATTTTTCGAAAATTAAATTATGTTTTCCTATTGGAAACCTAAAACAACTTGTGTTTCCAATATTCTCTCCTATTTGAGTCCAATTTTCAATAACGCAATAAAAGCCAGGTTTGAAGTCAAAAAATCGGTCTAAATCACCTGTAATTACCAAGTCCAAATCTAAAAATAATACATCCCCTTTTAAATTATACAGAGGATATTGCCATAAACTCATTTTTCTCCACGGTGTATAAGAAATATTCTCAGGTAAAGAAATTTTGGGTAAGGGTTTACAAATAACATTTTTATGAATATTCGAAGTGTTATCTGTAAAACAGAGAAGCTGTGTTTTACGTCTGGTATGTTTTTTTATAGATTTGTAGAGTCTATTTACATATTCATGACCGTATCTTGAGCCCCATTTCATGCATATGATAGTTTGCAATTTAAAGTCCTATTATAAAAAGATTTTAAAATTAGGAAAATAAATCTATAACATAATTAATTATTTTATTAAAAATATTAAACATGAAAATAAATATTTTATTACCTCACAAGGAAAAATTTGATAAAAATAAAGCTTCTTCTGTTTCTATAACAGTTAGAAATAATTTGCTTTATTCCAGTTATTTAAATCAAATAAAAGTTTTTGGTCAAAATGTAGAAAATCCACTTTTTAAAGATAATTTTTATGGATTAGATTTTTCTATTTTGTCATTTAAAAGTAAGAATAAATTTTTAGCTCATGAAATGTTAAAAATAATTAATAAAGATACTGATAAAAAACAGTTAATAGAAATTCATAACAGACCTTATCTTGTAGACAATATCACAAAAGGAAATAAATTTCCTATTAGTCTTTTTTTGCATAATGATCCTCAGACAATGAAAGGTTCAAAATCTGTTAAAGATAGAGAAAATATTATTCATAAATGCGCCGCAATTTTTTGTGTAAGTGAACATATAAAGAAAAAGTTTCTAGAAGGAATTAAGCAAAATTTTCAAAAAGTTCATGTTTTATATAACGGCGTTGAAAGAAAACTCAAAAGATTTCCAAAAAAGAAAAAAGAAGTTTTATTTGTTGGAAGATTAGTCCCTGAAAAGGGAGTTGACTTATATGTAGATGTTATAGAAAATATTGCCAATAAGTTCCCAGATTGGCAATATGATTTAATTGGTTCTTTTAGATTGGGAGATGATAATAATAAGGACTCATTTGTAAGTAAAGTAACTGAAAAATTTCAAAATATCGGTAAACAAACTCGATTTCATGGATTTAAAAACCAAGATTTTGTCCAAGAAAAAATGAAAAGTGCTTCTATAATTGTTATTCCATCAATTTGGGAAGAACCTTATGGTTTAGTTGCTGCTGAAGCTATGAGTAATGGTATTGCAATAATAACATCAGATGTTGGAGGAATAACAGAGATTGTTAGAGAATATGGTATTTTAATTAAGAATATTAACAAATTAAAACTTCAATTTGAGCTTGAAGGGCTAATGAGTAATTCTGTTAAAATGAAAACTTTACAAAAATTATCATGGGATAATTTTGAACATTCCTCAAAAAAAAGTTCTGAAAAATTAGATAATTATAGAAAAATAATTTTAACTAGTCATTTTGTTAATAACTAGAGAGCATTGACTGTGATTTTTATAACCAGTGATTTTAAAAAGTTGTGGAAAAGTCTTGTGAAATTTTATTTTATTCAGGCAATCAACTTCTCGCAAATTTTTAAGATAAGCTGTTCCTTTCCTATTTCTTGAGACCCAATTAATTTCATCTAATTGAGTATCATTATTTTTAATATCTTTTAACATTGATATTGTTGGTATCGGTGGCCATCCGTCAGAGTGGATGTTTAAAAAACTCAGATCATCGTCAAAAAAATTAAACTTTATATGATGTTCTTGTGAAAACTTAAGTCTGTCTAGTTGTGAAGTATGATCATCCCACAAAGCAACAACCTTTTTATTTTTGATTGCTGGAATTTTTGTAGTAATATCAGAATTGATGTATTGAGCTTTTTTAGAATTAAAAACTTTGTTGTCAAAATTAATATCATAGCTTAATATTTTACAGTCATTATTAGTGGCAGCGTCTATTAAATATGTCGTAAATCCTTTCATTACTCCAGATTCTATTACTAATTCAGGATTAATAATTCTTAAAATTGAATAAAAAAAGACACCTTCATTATAACCAAAACCACTTTCATGCTCTTTGACAGGACTTTGAATAAACACTTCGTCAAATTCTTCTACATACTCCTCTAGTTTAGCCTTATTATATTGAAGATTTGATTTTGACAAAAAAGAGTGTATTTCTTTAACAATATGCTGATTTCTATTTTTTTTAACAAAATTCTCTGTTGGATAAGAGAGATAAGCTTCATCTTTTTGGATTGTGTTTTTTATAATTCTAACACTAATTTTAAATCCAATGAATTTATATAGATTAATTTTTAATCTTTTAAATAAATTTTTAATAGATGACATTTTCTTAGGTTTATCAAAGAAATTGTTCCAATATTCCGTATAAGTTTTCTTTTTTTGGTAATTAAATTCCATTTATAAAACCTTACAACTAATTGGTACTGTTGTGAAAATTTTGAACTTGCGATAAAGCAAAAGCTATTGCAAACCAAGAAAATAGGTTACCCCATTGACCATAAAAACTTCCAAATTGTTGTAATGGAAAAAACAAGCTAAATGGAATTACAAAAGCAGTTGCAGCCATTGGGCAATCAAAATTTTCTTTTCTTGCTTTATAACAAGTGATTATTATTGAGAGAAACATTGTACTTCCAATAATTAATCCAATAATTCCAGTTTCAGCGAATAATTGTATGTAATGATTATGTGGATGATTTCCACAATAATTTTTTCCTGGAAGCCAGTTAGGCGATGTTAGATCTAAAGTCGAACAAATTTTTCTTGAACTAGAGGGCCCCATACCCTTAATTGGATCAATAATACCCTGTTGGATCCCTCCTCTCCATGCACCCCAATATGAGTTTTCTTCACTCATATTCATTATTGGAACACTATTAACAAAGTTTTTTCCAAAATGTTTTGATATATCAGGTCTATTATAAACTAAAGTTAATACAGCAATTATTTCAAACATAACTAATGAAAAATACAATATAAATTTTGGTTTCCACACAAGCGCAGCAAGCATTCCACCGCAGGCTCTTATAAGAAAATTGATACGTTCACCAGTTAAAAGGGATACAGAAATTGATAACATTCCAATGCAGCCTGAAACTAGAGCAACTCTACTTTTTCTACTGACGGCAACTGCCATTAAAACGCACAGTAGAGGTAATGACACTCTAGCGATATAGTTTCCTGGGACTAAATCACCATACGGCCATGATAATCTAGGTTTAGGTTCTATAAGAGTTTCTGCAATTAGGATCATAGACATAATTAGCATTCCGATTAACATTGCTAATAACATAACTATTCTTATGTCTCTATCTTTTGCTAACCATACTTGAGCTGCGGCTGCATATAGTGGAAAACGTATCCAAACAAATCCTTGTTGAAATGAAAATAAAGGCTCAGGTCCAGTAATTGCAGAAAATAATCCAAACATCCATAAAATCAAAGCGCTTTTAAACCAAAGTTGAGATGCCCATTTCCAGTCATTTTTTTTAAAACATCTTATTAAAAATATCAGACCAATCAAAGTAAGCCATACGTCGGCTGGATCTCGTTCTATTAAATATATAAATGGTCCCAACATCCAAAAAACAGTCATGAACTTGTCTAAACGCTTCATGTTTTTTATTTTTTTCAATCCACGATCCCAACTTAAATCAAAATTAAGCTCGGGAATAGAAAGTAATTTTAAGAACATTTATTTCACTAATTAAAGTTTAATTTTAGTTACTTATTATACTGTTTATTTTTAAAAACAAGAATTAATGTAATGAATGGAAAAACTAGACTTTGGGAAATAATAACTTGTAAGATAATTTTTGATTTAACTCAATCCTGTTCGTAAAAATTTCCAAAGGAAAATGTTGAAGGGTAATTACTACCTACCAATTTTAATTCTATTTTTTATGAGCCACAGACAAATTAAAGAAGGAATTACCATTAAAGTGGTAAAAATAAAAAAAATCCCCCAATCTCCGTTAAGCCAATCTACAAGGGCTCCTGATGATGAAGCAAGAGTTGTTCTGCCAGCTGTTCCTATGGAAGCAAGCAGAGCGTATTGGGTGGCTGTGTAAGTCCTATCAACTAATAATGAAATAAATGCGACAAATGCTACTGTTGCAAATGCAGCCGCGATATCGTCAGCAATGACAGCAATGGCAAACAATAATTCAGATTTGTCTGTCCATGCTAAAACTGCAAATAGAAGGTTGGTTAAAGCCATCAAACCTCCTGCAAAGAACATAGTTTTTACTGTTCCAGTTCTCATTGCCATTACACCACCTAAAAATGTAAAAACAACAGTTGTAATCCAACCAAGTCCTTTAGAGTAAATAGCGATCTGCCCTTTAGAAAATCCAATTTCTTTATAAAATACAATTGACATTCGGCCAAGAAATGCTTCTCCAATTTTGAATAAGAAAACAAAACCTAATATTCCTAAAGCTATAGCAAATCCATTTTTTTTAAAAAAGCTAATTACAGGTCCCACTATAACTCCAGCAATGTATGTAAAGAAACTTGTTACAATGTTACTAGACTCAAGTTTACCTGAAATGATTTTTTCATTTTCCTTCTGTTTATCTTGTCTATTAGTTTCAATTGCCTCATTAACAAAAATCAAACCTATATTCATCAAAATTATAAAAGCTCCTAAAATTAAGAATGTTGTTTGCCAGTAATCAGTAATTCCCATATTGTCAAAATATTCAGCCGTAAATAAAGCTGCTACTCCTCCAAGTTTATATCCAGTCCACCAACCAACCACCGCCATTGCTGCACCGGCTGCCATAACCTTTCCTTCAGTTTCACTGATTTGTTCAATTCTTAAAGCATCAATGGTTATGTCTTGCGTAGCTGACGCTATAGCAATAACTAATCCAACAGAAATTAATAAAGCTAAGTTTTGAGCAGGGTTTATAAAGCTCCAAACTATCAAACTTAATAAAATTGCAAACTGCATTAAGACTATCCATCCTTTTCTGTGGCCTAGTTTTTTTGTTAATAGAGGTATTTGAATTCTATCTATAATTGGAGCCCATAGATAATTAAATGCGTATACACCAAAAATTAAACCAGCCCACCCAATTGTTGATCTGCTAAGACCCTCTTCTTTAAGCCAAAGGCTTAAACTAGTCGCAATCAGGACCCATGGAAAACCACTAATGGCGCCAAGAAGTAAGATTTTTAGCATTCTTGTATCTTTGTATACTAAAATTGATTCAATCAAGCTCTGCTTTTTTTTTACCATTATAAAAACAATCTAAAAATATTGTATATTTTTACTCTAATTTTTTACAAAAATATATGTTTTTTGTTTGATTAAATAATCTATAATTAATAATGCAGAAAAATTGGTTAGTTATAAATCTTAATAAAAAATATTTCTTAAAAGTTGGTAAAAAAGCTTTTAGATGTCAAATAGGCTCAGGAGGGCTTAAAAAGGAAGAAAAAAAAGTAGAAGGTGATAAAACTACCCCAATTGGGAAATGGTACTTAGTATCATTGTATTATAGGTCTGATAGGGTTTTAAGACCAAAATTTAAGAAAAAAAATATTTTAAAAATAAATAGAATTACACAATACTGTGGGTGGTGTGACGATGTTAGTAGTAAAAATTACAATAAATACGTTAATACAAAATGTATTTTAAATAAGATAAGTTATGAAAGATTATGGAGAGAAGACAACGCTTATGACATAATTATAGAAATGTCTCACAATACCAAACCAATAATTAAGAATAAAGGAAGTGCAATTTTTATACATTGTAGTTTTGAAGATTTGAAAGCAACAGCAGGTTGTGTTGCGTTAAAAAAAAGAGATTTGATGTTTTTAATTGAAAATATTAAGAGAGAAACATATATCCAAATTAAAAAGTAATATTTAAAAATATAAGTCTTTACAGATTGAAATATTCAAATTAAAAGTAAATTTTTTTAATAAATGGGGTTTTTAATGCCATATTCTCTTATAACAGTTTTTCTTGGTCTTATTGGCATAATGTCTGCTTATGCATTATATCTAAAGGTTAAGTCTTCTCCAGAAGGCGAGGGTCGTGTTAAAGAGATAGGAGACGAAATTCACCTTGGTGCCATGGTATTCATGTCTGCAGAATATAAAAGATTAGCTATATTTTGTTTAATTTGTATCTTAGCTCTATATTTTTCTTTAGGATGGCAAACTGCTGCTTCATTTTTACTTGGTGCATTATGTTCTGGTATCGCAGGATTTATTGGTATGTACGCTGCCACAAAAGCAAATGTTAGAACTGCTGTAGCCGCAAAAGAAAAAGGTGCTGCTGAAGCTTTAAACATTGCCTTTTTTGGTGGTTCAGTTATGGGCCTAACGGTTGCAGCGATGGGTTTGTTTGGGATTGGTATTTTATTTTATTATTTTGCAGGGAATTCTGAAACTATTCACGCAATTGAAGGTTTTGCAATGGGGGCGTCCTCGGTTGCTCTTTTTTCTAGAGTTGGAGGTGGTATTTTTACCAAAAGTGCAGATGTTGGAGCTGATTTAGTAGGAAAAGTGGAAGCGGGCATTCCAGAAGATGATCCTAGAAATCCTGCAGTAATTGCTGATAATGTTGGAGACAACGTTGGTGATGTAGCTGGTATGGGATCAGATATTTTTGAATCATACTGTGGATCAATGATTGCTTGTATTGCGCTAGCGGCTTCAATGACAAGCATTACAATAACAAATCTTGGTGGAAACCAATCTATGTTGCAATTCATGCCTTTAGCTTTAGCTTCATTAGGTTTGATATGTTCATTATTAGGAATAATTACTGTTAAGATTTTTTCTTCTAAAAGTCCAGAGACTGCTCTGAGATATGGTACGATTGGATCTGCAGTAATATTCGTTTTAACATCATATTTTCTAATTAATTTTATGGGCGTATCATTAGGCGTTTGGATTGCAGTTCTAGTAGGATCTGTTGGTGGAATTGTTGTTGGGTTAGTAACTGAATATTATACCGGAGGTAGACCAGTAAGGAAAATAGCCAAAGATGGTGAAACTGGTCCAGCTACGGTTATGATTTCTGGACTTGCTACTGGTATGCAATCAGTTGCTATACCCGTTTTAACAATAGTATTTATAATATTTATATCCAATATTTACGCAGGTTTGTATGGAGTAGGTATCGCTGCTGTTGGTATGTTGAGTACAGTTGGTATTACAATGGCAATTGATGCTTATGGTCCCGTAGCGGATAATGCGGGTGGAATTGCTGAAATGTCTGAAATGGGTAAAGAAACTAGAGAAATAACAGACTCTCTCGACGAAGTCGGAAATACTACAGCTGCAATTGGTAAAGGGTTTGCAATAAGCGCAGCAGCATTAGCAGCATTAGCATTGATAAGTGCTTATATTGAAAAAATTTCAAGTAGTGACCCAAGTTTTGTTTTGGCTATTAATGATCCATTAGTCTTATGCGGTATGTTTTTAGGTGGAATTTTTCCTTTCCTAGTTAGTTCAATGACAATGACAGCAGTTGGTGACGCAGCCTTTGATATGATTAAAGAAGTTAGAAGGCAGTTTAAAGAAATACCTGGTCTATTAGAAGGTAAAGCCAAACCTGATACAGCAAGGTGTGTTGATATCGCAACCAGAGCTGCACTACGAAAAATGATAGGTCCTGGAACTCTTGCGGTTTTGTCACCTGTTATAATTGGGTCTTTACTAGGTCCTAAGGCACTTGGTGGTATGTTAGGTGGTGCACTTATTTGCTGTGTAATGATGGCGTTAATGATGTCAAATGCAGGTGGAGCTTGGGACAATGCAAAGAAATTTGTAGAAAAGGGGAACTTTGGAGGTAAAGGTTCTGATGTTCATAAGGCTGCAGTTGTCGGCGACACAGTTGGTGATCCTTTGAAAGACACATCTGGCCCGTCAATGAACATTTTAATTAATGTTATGGCTATTGTCAGTTTAGTTATTGCTCCTTTATTGATCTAACTATAGATGTTAGTAGACTATGATAGCTTTATTCATTGAATTTTGTTATCGCCGAAAAGTCTAAATTACCTTTATTGTTTTTGACCATATTGTTAAAGTTTTCTTGTGCCTTTTTTCCAAAGGGGGCATTAGTATTATTTGTCTCTATAGCATTGAGAGCTATACTTAGATCTTTTAACATTAGGCTTGCTGAAAATCCGGGTTCAAAGTTATTGTCTGCGGGGCTTTCAGGCCCTACCCCTTTAATAGGACAATAATTATTTATTGCCCAACATGATCCAGTTGAAGTTGACAATATTTCAAATAATTTTTGAGGATCTAGACCTAAATTTTTGCCTAGGTTGAAAGCTTCTCCTACACTGATCATGGTAGTTGCTAATAACATATTATTACATGCTTTTGTGGCTTGTCCTGTGCCACATGAACCACACAAAAGCGACTTTTTCCCCATTACTTCAAATAAAGGCAACATTATTACATAAGCATTTTCTGTGCCACCTGCCATAAAAGTTAGTGTGCCATTTTCGGCTCCACCAACACCACCTGAAACTGGAGCATCAAGAGATAAAAGTTTTCTATCCTCACATTTTTTATGTAGATTTTTTGCTTTATCTACATCAATAGTTGAACAATCTGTTATCAATGTGCCAGGCCTTAAACTATCAATAATGCTATCTAACACTTCTTCTACAATTTCTCCATTTGGTAACATAGTAATAATTATATCTATGTCTTGTGACAGATCATTTAAATCTGAAGCTTTTTTTAGTCCTTTGGGTAAAAGTTGTTTTACAAACTCTTCATTAATATCATAACCAATAACTTCATAATTAGCATTCAGAAGATTTGTTGCCATTCTAGCTCCCATATTACCTAAGCCAATAAAACCGATTTTTTTCATTTCAATTCTCCTTTTTTAGAAATTCAGATAGAGGGATGGTTTGACTTTTTATTATTCGCTCTGAGGTTAGAAGTTTTTGGTTGATTTGTAAATCTTGCTTCAGGCCAAACAAATAAGGGTACCATTCTCTTGACAATTCTCCTTTCCACTTCCATAAAAGAAAATCTAATATTTTAATATCATCTTTCTTAACATTAAGTGATTGAGGGGATGGATTTAACCCAAAATCTGGCATTAGAAAAAATTGATTAATTTTGAGAAATATTTCTGGAACACCATGAACATTTAATATATTTTTCCATTCTCTTTTTGAAAGTTTGCTAATAATACTTCTTCCAAATATATCTAAAATTAAAAGATCTGTTTTTATTAAACCTGTAGGGTTAAACATAATATTTTTTAAGTTTTCTCTTCCCAAAGGTGGCCCAATAAAAAAGCGTCGGGGACAATAATCATTAGCATAAAAATTATCCCAAATAATGATCTCATTAGATAATATTTTTTTATATTTTTTAATATTTTTAGCAACTACATTTTTACCGCAATAAAATATTTTTATTTTAGGATACAGAGTCTTGCTTAAATCTTTTAAGTAATAAGGATTATCTTTTATTAATTCATCAGCATAAATTCTTGGTACAAAGAAAATATTTTGTCCTAGTTCTTTTGAGAGCTTATTAGCCAAAATAGCATGGTATGTGCCTTCAGACACATCAATACGAAATTTTTTTTTAAAATCATTAGGAATATCATCTAACATTAAAGCTATAGAATCAGCTCCATCCTCAAGTAACTGTTTAGCTTTTTTTAAGAGAAAATCGAAATCAGAGTTTTGATTATATTTAGAAACATCATGCAATTCATTAAAATTAAAGTCTAGTCCAGGAGCAATGCCAGCTATGACATTTATGCCATTTTTTTTGCTAAATTGAATAAACTTTCTAAAATTAAAACGCCATTTTTTACTATATTTTTTCCTCCAGCATAATCTATGACAAATGTCTTCCTTGGGAGCGTAGAAGTAAGTATTCATCTTATTTTTTCTAAGTGATTTAATTATAAGTTTTCTATATTTCCAAGGTAATAGTCTGCCATAATATCCCTCGATATACCCGATTATGTTATTTTCATTATTTTTCATTTGATATCTTTTTGAATATTACAATAGTATATTATCTTAATTGGGAGAAAAATATAATGAAAGTTTTAGCGGTTGGTGCTCATCCTGACGATATTGAAATTTTTATGTATGGTTTGCTTTCTATTTATAAAAAAGAAGGGCATCAAGTATACACAATGATTGCTACTGATGGAGCAAAAGGAGGTGCAATTAAAGGTAAAAAATTAGCCCAGAAAAGGGCTAATGAAACTATCAATGGTTTAAAAAAACTATCTTTACCAATTTTCTTAAAGTTTCCAGATGGAGAATTGGGTGAAGATTTGGAACATAGAAAAATCATAAAAAAGAATATTTTAAAAATAATGCCGGATTTAATTATCACACATTCAGAAAATGATTATCATGCAGATCACAGGTCATTATCCATAATAATCAAAGAAGTAGTAAGTCATTATATCCCAATTTTAAATTGTGATACTTTAATGGGTGTAAATTTTAATCCTAATTATTATGTCGATATAACAAATCATTATGAATTAAAAAAAGAGGCCATTCTTAAACACAAAACTCAAAATCCTCAAAGATTTGTTAACTTATTTAAATTAATGAATTCTTACAGAGCTGCCCAATGTAATGCTCCTAATGATAGTTATGCGGAAGCTTATACCTATTTTCCCTCATTTCCTTTCTCAGATATTAGGGAAATTTTACCTTCTCCTTTAAAATTAAGGCCGTTTCATATAGAAAATCAGCACGGCTTTTTATAAATATTTATATAAATCTCCACCTGATGATGGTTTTGAAACTCCAGTTGTTGTTGGAAAGGTAAATGGAAGGTTATATAATGATCTAGCTGATAAATAAGCTATCAATTCCGCCTCAATGAAGTCAAAGTTAATTCCAAGTTGTTTTTCATTAAAAATTTTTATGTTTAATTTATCTTTAAGGCGGTTCATTAAATGGACATTTCTGTACCCACCTCCCGTAATTATAATATTTTTTACCTTTTTAGGCAAAATTTCCAAGCTAATTGCAATAGTCTCAACTGTTAATTCGGCTAAGGTTGCCATTATGTCATTAACAGAGTGATTTTTGTTAACTAGCTCATTATAAAAAAATAAAAAATTCTCTCTATCAAGTGATTTAGGAGGTAGTCTCTTGAAAAAATCAAATTTTAGGAAACTTGAAATTTCTTCGATAATTGGAGTTCCTTTAGACGCAAGTTTGCCATCTTTATCATAATTTTTATTTAACATGCTAGACATATAGTCATCCATCAATGCATTTCCCGGTCCAGTGTCAAAACCAATTAATGAATTTCCATCCCAAAAAGTTAAATTAGATATACCACCTATGTTTAAAAAACAGCATGGTAATTCTATATCTAATGATTTAATTATAAACTGATGATATATTGGTGCTATAGGGGCTCCTTGTCCTCCTAATGCAATATCATCTTCTCTGTAATTAAAAATAATATTTTTATTAAGTAACTTTGCTAACTTTTGGGGATTGCCTAGCTGGATAGAAACTTTTTTTTTCGGATTATGATAGATTGTCTGGCCGTGAAAACCTATCAATTCACAATTTTCTAAAATATCTAAATCTTTTAGGGCTAAAAAGTGTTCGTTAGTTACAAAATCATCAAAATATTTTTTTCTTTTTAATTTTACATTGAGATCCTCTTTCAAGAAACTCAGTAAAGTTCTCTTTGTTTTCTCACTATATTTGTAAAAGTAATTTTTATTTAATCTTCTTAATTCTAACCCATTAGTTTGAACTAAGCTAATATCTATTCCATCCATACTAGTGCCAGTCATTAAACCAGCAATATTTAAAAAATCATACCTCAAAACTTAATTAGCCTTTTCAATTATTTTTAATTATATAATATTAAATATGATTAAAAATATACCCAAAACAGAACGAATTTATAAAAAAAGTAAACCAATAGATCATTTAAGTTCAGCTGAAGCTATTTCTCTAATGATTAAAGAGCATAGAGGTGCATCATTAGATGTAAAAAAAGCTGAGAGATCAATAGAAATGGCAACGAATAAAATATATCAACACCTAAAAACATACCCAAAAGGAAGATTGATATATGTGGGAGCCGGAACCTCAGGTAGAATAGGCGTTCAAGACGGTGTTGAACTTTTACCAACATTTAATTGGCCAAAATCAAGATTAGATTACATTATAGCAGGTGGTAATCAGGCTGTTTTAAATTCCATCGAAAATGCAGAAGATGACATATCTGGGGCTTTAAAATTTGTTTCTAAGAAATCTATAAATTCACATGATGTGGTAATTGCTTTGGCTGCTAGTGGAAATACACCCTTTACATGTAAGGTTCTGAAAGAGGCTAATAAAAAAGAGGCTCTTACCATTGCCATAAGTAATAACCCAAATGGAAAATTATTGGAATTTGGAAAATGTAAAATTATTCTTGATACAAAAGAAGAATTAATAGCTGGATCAACAAGATTAAAAGCTGGGACTGCTCAGAAAATTTGTCTAAACATTATTTCATCTTTAGTTATGGTTAAATTGGGTAGAGTAAAAAATGGAAAAATGAGCCATATGTTACCAACAAATCAGAAGTTAAGAGATAGAAAGCTTAGGATAGATAATTAAATTTAATTGAAAATAATTATTTTAATAAAATTTTTTAAGGAGATTAAAAATTAGTAAAACTGTTTTAATTACAGGTTCTGCAGGTTTCATTGGCTTTCACTTAGCTCAAACGTTCTTATCAAAAAATTGGAAAGTTGTTGGTTTTGATGCCATGACAAATTATTATGATGTTAATTTAAAAAAAGACAGACATAGCATTTTAGAAAAGAACCCTGAATTTATAGCCTATAAAGGTTTGCTTCAAAATTCAAAGTTATTACATAAAATTTGTGAAAATCACAAACCCAAAATTATTATTCATCTAGCAGCACAAGCAGGTGTAAGATACTCAATTGATAATCCTATGTCTTATTTAGAAGCTAATTTAATAGGAACTTTTCATATACTTGAACTAGCAAGAAAATTCAAACCCAAGCATTTGCTAATGGCATCAACATCTTCTGTTTATGGAAGTAACAAGGACATGCCGCTGCATGAAAATCAAAAATCTGACACGCCAATGTCTTTTTATGCAGCAACCAAAAAGTCGAATGAGGCTATTGCTCATTCTTTTGCTCATTTATATAAAATACCCACTACTATGTTTAGGTTTTTTACTGTTTATGGGCCATGGGGAAGACCTGATATGGCTTTATTTAAATTTACTAAGAGTATCTTATCAGACAAGCCTATAAGTGTTTACAATAAAGGCAATATGGTCAGAGATTTTACTTATATAAGCGATTTAGTTAGGGCTATTTACCTTTTAACATTTAAAAACCCCTTTGAAACTCAAAAAAATAAAGAAATTATTAAAAATGATAGTTTGTCTGATGTAGCTCCTTTTAGAATAGTGAATATTGGAAATTCTAAGCCTATAAACTTACTTGATTTTATAACAGAACTAGAAAAAATATTAGGCATTAATGCAAAGAAGAAATTTTTAGGCATGCAAGACGGAGACATTTATAAAACACATAGTAATATTACCCTTCTTGAAAATCTTATAGGCTCTCAACCTAAAACAACGGTTCATGAAGGAATAACTAAATTTGTTGAATGGTATAAATCTTACTATTTATAAATTTTTTAGAAAGCTTTGGTCAATTAAAATCCATCATTTTCGCAATTAGATGATCTTTATCCATTCTATTGATAATATCAAAAAGTGGTTCAGTTACTGTTTTCATATGAAAACTATTTGCATGTATGCAGTTTACTTTATCAATCATTATCCCAACATGTCCAGGCCAAAAAACTACACACCCTCGTTTCAAATTATTTAGATTTGTTAAGGTATTTTTTTTCAGGTTTACTTGCTCTGAAGTATTTCTGGGTATGTTTTGTCCATATGTTTGATATGATAACTGTAACAAAGCTGAACAGTCTATGCCTAGAGTGTCTCTTCCTCCCCATCTGTAAGGAGTCCCTTCTAATGTTTGAGCAATTTTTACCCAGTCATTAACTTTATTGTCGTTATCAACTATATGCCCACTAGGTACATAACCAACTTGCATTTTGTTATTAATAATCAAAAAAGTTTGAGCCCAATTTGATTTTATATTCTCAACTGCTAATCTAGCACCCATAGGAATGCGCAGTAAAATTTCAGATTTGGGATTAGTTTCTCTATAAATAAAGGAGCTTTTATTTATAACTCTATGTGTTATTTTTTTTAGTTGTCCTAAACTGTTTTTTTGGATCCAACCACAATAATTATCTGTATTTAATTTACAATAAACCCATTCTTGATACTTATCTAAAATCTCAACTTTTTCTCCATACAAACATTCAGTTTCTAGAAGCGACACACTTTGAGTATTTGATTTCATATATGTTGATGGTGTAATAATATTCATTTAAATCTATGATGCCACCAAGTGACAACATCAAAATTTGGACAACTTTTTTTGGTGTTTCCAGTATCTTTATGTCCGACCACTTGAGCATTTAGATATATGGTTTTCCATTTTATTAAAATCTTTTCTAAGGAAGCAAACTGTCTTTTAGTGAATTGGTCTTTTCCTATTAGGCATACACCTAAGCTAATTTCATTTATACCTTTAACATGAGCTCCCATCCAATATTCAGGTCTGCCATTTTCAATTTCACCTGATCTTCTAATAATTTTGTGATAACCTATACCATCCCAGCCAAACCCTAAATGCATTTTATGAATGTCTATTGCTGATAAATCTTGGTTATTTTCAGTATCAGAGCAATGGACTACAAGCATTTTAATTTTAGGGACTGTGAGCATAATTACTAACTTAAATTTATTTACTTACATATCTTATAATTTCATATAATATAATATTCTATATTTGCTAATATGAGATAATATCTCTTAACATAGATTTCATTTATCTATAAATTTTTTTTAAGTCTTATTTAAAATTATTTTGTTTTAATATTCTAAGTTTTTAAAGTGAAAAATTCATAATATTGGCTGTAGTTTTTTTGATGTTTCTAGCAATGAGTTTGCATAGTAAAATCGTTATAAAATAGCGGTATTTTATTTTTACTTTTTTACTTTGTTCAAGTTTATTCATTAAAATAGATAATTTTTGAGTGATTAATCGAAATAAAAAATCTCAATAATGATAATTTTGATTGTAGATAACCTCAATGTTTTTTATAATATCTTGAGAAAAGTTTTTTTGCATTATAACTTATAATTCATAGAACACGAAGCAAATAAGTTTCAAAATTGTACTATTTTTATTTTATTTAGGTGTCGGGTGTTTATAAATTATTATGTTTAAACTTTTAAAAGAATCTTTTACTTTACTTTCTAAAGACCAACGCAAGAGTTTTTATTTACTTCAGTTTATGGTTGTTTTAATGGCATTTACTGAAATTGTTAGCCTGGCATCGATTATTCCCTTTATGGGAATAGTCGGGAATATGGGTGAGCTTAAACAAGATACTTTGATAACTAAAGTTTACCAATTCAGTGGTATAACCTCAGAAACAAAATTTGTATTTTTGCTTGGTGTTGGAGTTATGGTAGTGTTACTTTTTTCAACTTTAGTATCTATATACACCACATGGAGGCTGTCCATGTTTGGGCACAAAGTTGGCGCCGAAATTGCGGATCGTCTCTATGAACATTATCTAAAGCAGAATTGGTTATTCCACACATCTGGAAGTAGTGCTCAGTTCACAAAAAAGATTGCTGTTGAGTCACAAAGAGTAACAAATGGAATATTGATGCCCCTTATGCAAATGAATTCACGCATCGTACTTACACTATTTATTTTTCTTGCTATATTTTTCTATGACCCCAAAGTTGCTATAATTGGAATTTCTTTTTTTGCACTTGCATATTTTATTCTTTTTAAAGTAGTAAGGTTGCGCTTGCAAAGTAATGGTAGAGCTATTTCAGAAGTGAATGAAAAGCGTTTTCGTCTAATGAATGAAGGTTTTGGTGGCATTAAAGATGTAATATTATTAGGTAGAGCGAATGATTTTATAAAAAACTTTAATCAATCAGGTTTTAAACTTGCATACAGTCAAGGTACTAATGTTGCATTAAGCCAAGTTCCACGCTATTTCATGGAATTACTTGCCTTTGGCTCAATGATGTCGCTTTTGCTTTACTTAATAGCTAGTCATAATGGTGATCTGGGTATGATTCTACCAATACTTTCTGTTTATGCATTTGCAGGCTTTAAACTACTGCCAGCTTTTCAACAAATTTACGCAAGCATTGCAGGAATAAAAGGGAGTATTTCAGCATTTGAATCAATTCAAAAAGAGTTAGCAGAAACAAGACAAACAAAACCAGTAATATTAGTATCGAAACAAAGATATTTACCTCTCAAAGTTTCTATCATCTTAAGATTAGCATCTTCATCTTTCATAGGATAAGTAGAAACAGTATGCATTAATTCAAATGAACAACCATGTTCATTAAAAATATCAACCGCTACCTGAATATCTGCATAGGTTGTCATACCTGTAGATATAAAGGTGTGCTTGCCTTCACCTGCAATCTCTTTTAATAGCTTTTTATATACAATCATTGCTGAAGCAACTTTATTATACTTAGTGTCAAATTGGCGTAGAAAAATTTGCGAGTTGATGTCCCACGCACTTGCATACCAATCAATACCCTTGGTTTTACAGTAAGCGTCTATCTCTTTATATTGCTCTACACTAAACTCTAACCCTATCTTCTGCTCTCGTTGAGTGGTTCCCCAAGGACTATCTCTTGCAGAATCTAAATACTCTGGTGTATAAACCTCATTTATATCTCTTTTTTGGAACTTTACACAATCTGCACCAGAGTCAGCTGCTACGTCTATGAGTTGCTTACAAATGGACATATCACCATTATGATTAATCCCTATCTCTGCACTAATAACAATTGACATATTATCCCCTTAATCTGAGTATAGAATTTTAAGTAAGTTTAATCTAAAAACTTCTTCTAGTAAATCTTTTACAACTCCATTACCGCCTTTTACCTTAAGCGTAAAATTTGAAATCCTTTTTATTTTAAAATGACTATCAGCCGGACAAGCTGAGAAACCACACAATTTCATGGCATAGTAATCATTTAAATCATTTCCTACATAGAATATATTGTTCAAATTATAATTGTTTTTATTGGCAAGATCTTTAATACTTTTCGACTTTTCAGCCACGCCTTGAATTACTGAAATTCCAAGCTTTTTTGCTCTCATTGCAACTACAAGATTTTTTTCTGTGGAGAGTATGAAGGCTGGTTTATTAAGTTTATGTAAGACATCAATGGCCAAACCGTCTGCTCGACTACATCTGACACTTTCTCTCCCTTCTTGGTCAAGATATACTAAATTATTTGTCATTACACCATCAAAATCAAAAATAAATGCGTCAATTTTATCAATAGAAAGTTTCATACTCATTATTGTAAATTTAAATATCCAGACTCAATTAATTTATCTTCAATATACTCCATTAATGCGTGGCCAGCTGTTATATGTGCTTCTTTTGCAGCCTTCATTGCCAAAAATATATTTTTTGAATTACCAGAAGTTGTAATTCCTAAAAGACAATCTTCTTTTCTTCCAAGAGCTTTTAAAGTTCTTTCATACAAAGTATCATATCCAAAGTCATTCCCACAAGCTGTAATAGTAGATGCACCTTGGGCAAGTGTGATAGCTGCTACAGCCTCTCTATTGTTCATTGGCCTTAGGCGAACTAACATTTCAGCAGCTAAATGTTGTGCATCAGCTGCAGACCCACCGTTACCGCAGAGCATTAATTTTCCATTATTTTTAATAGATTTGCATATTTCATCACCAATAACTTTAATACAATTTAAACCTTGGTTTAGGCATAATCTCTTAACAATTATAGATACTTCAAATAGTAGATTTATATTTTTAATTGTCATGTTAAATTTTCAAAAGTGACTTAATAAATATAGGTTACAAATTAAATATATAAAATCCTATTCGTAAGTTATTAAAATCTAATAGCCTAACAAATTATATTTTTTTTATGTATTGAGCTATAGTTCATACATATTTTGATGTCAATTCAATACACTAAAATGGATACAAAATAATCAACGCAATCATACTGAGGGATTAAAATCAGTATTACTTAAGAATGAGCCGCCATATTTTTAAAATGTTCGTTTTTATTAATTAATTCTTGATAAGTACCTTGATCAATTACTTGTTCTTTATCAACAAAGTAAATTTGATCACATTTTTGAACTGTTTTTAGTCGATGAGCGATTAAAACAATGGTTTTTTTTCCTCTAAAGTCATGTATGGCTTCCATGATTATTTTTTCAGTGATACCATCAAGAGAGCTGGTTGCTTCATCAAAGATAAGTACTTCTGGTTCGTGATATAGGGCCCTAGCAATACCTATACGTTGGCGTTGTCCGCCTGATAATTGAACGCCACGCTCTCCAACTTTTGTATGAATACCTTTTTCAAGACTTTTTACTAGTTCTGTTAGATAAGCAAGTTTAATTGCTTTTTTAACTTTTACTAGATTAACTTTCTTTTGTGGAATACCAAAGGCTACATTATCAGCAACAGTACCTTCTGATAGAAAAATGCTTTGTGCGACAAAGCCAATAGTATTTTGCCAAGAACGTCGATTTTTATCATTGATGGTTTCATTATCTATCTTTAGATCGCCTTTCTGCGGCTCGATTAGGCCAAGCAAAATATCTATAAGTGTTGACTTACCTGAACCAGATGGACCAACTATACCTATTACGCTATTGGCTGGAATTAACATATTTAGGCCTTTAAGAGTTGCTTCTGTTTTTCCAGGGTATGTAAACGTGATATTTTCAAGGGATATTTTTTGTTTGAGAGGTAAATATCTTTGTTTCGATACTAATATTACTGGTTTTGTTTGTCTTGTTTCTGCTAACTCTTTTTGAATTGATTCAAATGCTGAAA
>ATWQ01000011.1 GCA_000421325.1 alpha proteobacterium SCGC AAA536-K22 | reverse complement strand
GGATGGGCGTTTTAAAAGATTTAGAAGCTATAGAAGTTGAAGGTGATTTTGAAAGTATAATTGATTGGAAAATTGATTTAAATGAAGATAAAAAAAATCTTTGTCCAAAAATATTTGGTCGATCTTTTCATAATGTAGTCAATGTAGATTCTCCATCTTGGTTAAAGAAACGTTTGTTAGCTGTAGATCAACGACCTATTTCATCATTAGTTGATATAACTAATTATATAATGATTGATATAGGACGACCTTTACATGCCTATGATGCAGAGAAAATAGTTGGAAACACACTTACAATTAAAGAATCAAAACAAGGTGAAAAGTTTTTTGCACTCAACGGCAATGAATATGAATTAGATCAAGGGATGTTGGTAATATCTGACGAACAAGGTATTGATGACTTAGCAGGTATTATGGGTGGAGAAAGGACTGGTGTAACAGAACATACTACTAAAATGTTTTTGGAAGCAGCAATTTTTGATCCTATTTCAATCGCAAATACAGGCAGGAAGTTGAATATAAATTCTGACGCTAGGTACAGGTTTGAAAGGGGTCTAGATTATGATTCACCAGATTTAGTTATGCACTACGCTGCTTCAATGGTGAATAGAATCTGTGGAGGTACTTATAGTAAAATAGTTAAATTTGAGTTGGTCAAAGAAACTAAATCAATTATTTTTAATCCTAGTAACACCTATAAATTAACAGGTGTTGAAATTAAAAATCAAGTAGCTAAATCAATTCTAGAAAAATTAGGATTTTTAATAACCAAAAAAAGGGATATTTGGAGTATAATTGTTCCATCATGGAGACCTGATATTGATGGTGTTTCAGATATTGTTGAAGAAATTATTAGAGTAAATGGTTATGATTATATACCGTCAATAAAATTACCAAGAAAGAATTATATTGCAAAACCTGCAATGAGTGTAAAACATAGACAAATATCTATTGCTTCAAAAACATTAGCAAATAGAGGGTATAGCGAGGTCATAACCTTCTCTTTTTTAAATGGCGTGATGGCAAAACAATTTAATGGTGGCATCAAAGAACTTGTTTTAGTAAATCCAATTTCATCTGAATTAACTCATATGAGACCCTCAGTTATTCCAACATTATTACTGGCTGCACAAAGAAATTTAAATGTTGGGATAGATACTTTATCTTTTTTCGAGGTTGGCCCAATTTTTAAAGGTGATAAACCAGATGATCAGATAAGCACCATCTCAGGCTTAAGATTAGGTAGTAAAGTTAAAAGAGATTGGAAAAAATCTTCGGAGGACTTTGATTTTTACGATGTAAAATTGGACGTTCTAAAAACTCTAAAAGCTATTGGTGTTAACATAAATAGCCTACAAACTTATGAAAACACACCAAGTTATTTCCATCCTGGAAGAAGTGCTGTTTTAAAAATAGGACAAAAATTAATAGCTAATATAGGAGAAATACATCCGGGGATTACAGATTTTTATGGCTTTGAAAAATCTATTTTAGCTTTTGAAATATTTTATGAAAATATACCAATGCCAAAAAAAGTTAAAGTTTCTAGGCCTATGTTGAAAATGTCACCCTTACAATCGGTTACAAGAGAGTTTGCATTTGTAATAGATGAAACAACACCTGCCGAAAAATTAGCTCAAATAGCAAAATTGACTAATAAGGATTTAATTAAAGACGTTTTAATCTTTGATATCTATAAAGGTAAAAATATTCCGGATGGTAAAAAATCAATTGCAATTAAAGTAATTATCCAACCAAATTTAGATACTTTAACAGATGAGAACCTAGAAAAAATAAGTTCGGATCTGATCAACGTAATTGATAAAAAATTATCAGGACATCTAAGATCTCAATAATTTAAAGTGTCAAAATTTAAGTTAAATTGGTGCCGTCAACTGGATTTGAACCAGTGACCTCGTCATTACCAATGACGCGGAAAACATACTATGTAGGGGTATTAACACCCATAAATAACCTTGTATAATCAATTAGGTGTCATTAGATTTAAACCTAAGGTGTTAAATGGTGTGTTTTGGCACAATTCTGACACACGAAATTACAAAAATTATTGAAATTTGAGATAAACGTTTCTAAATAAAATGTCTAATTTTTAAGCTTATTGGATATGTAAATTTAAAGTACATTGATTGTAACTTTAATTTACTGTTTTAATTTTATTTAATTAATAAGTGATGTTTTTTGAGTAATGAAATATATATGTCTACAAAACCAGTAATTTTAGAAAATTTTGAAAACTATTTTTATCGTCGTACCTTAAAATCTTTGTGTTCTTATGAACTAAAAATATATCAAGCCAGAATTGATCGTTTAGACACAAAAATGCAAAGATATTTTAACTCTACGCCTATTAGAAATGCTTTTGCATCTTTAATGGTTATTGGTGCTTGCAATAATAAAACCTTTACAATTACTGAAATTGTTAACAATCTTAGAAGTAATAGGCAGTCAATTTCTACAATGGTAGATGAATGTAAAAAAGAGGGCTGGATAATAGTAACTAAAATTGGAAATAAAGCTCAATGCAAAGCTTCAGAAGATTTAATTGAAGCTTTTAAAGATTATATGATGTTTAGTAAAGAAATTTCTAAGGATTATTTTAATAGTTTAGAATTACTTAAAATAAAAAACATAATGTCAAATGAGTTGTCAGAGAAGGGATTGCGTATGCCAAAAAAAGTTAAAGTTTCTAGGCCTATGTTGAAAATGTCACCCTTACAATCAGTTACAAGAGAATAGCTAATGAATGTAAATCTGTTAGGTATTGTTAAATTTTTAATCATTATTTAAGTTTATTAATGGAATTTCGAGATTTATTTCTTGGAATTCCTCCCTTATCTTTTATATCAATGTAAAATTCTTTTACAGTTCTCCTATCAACTATGTAAAGCTGTAATACATTGTTTCACAACAAATCTTAAAATAATCTTATACTAATTGATTTTGTAAAATTATGCAGAATCACAGAGTGAATTTGAAATTATTCAAATTTTTTTATTAATCATTTTGGGGAGATCAATATGAAATTATTTATAGGTGCAGCTGTAATCGCTGCGACTAGTTTAGTTGCTATCTCAGCACAAGCTGGAGACAAGTTACGTTGGAAGATGCAAAGTACTTGGGGAAGTCAGGTTGCCATTAATGGTGAATCAGCTGTTTATTTTTCTAACAAAGTTAAGGAAATCTCAGGTGGTGACGTTCAGTTAAGGTTCCACGAGCCAAACGCACTTGTACCTTCATTAGAAGTTTGGGATGCTGTTAAGAACGGTTCAGTAGATGCAGGTTATACAACACCTGGTTATCACGCTGGAAAAATTCCTGCAGTTTCATACTTCACAGCTGTTCCTTTTGGTCCAGGTGCTAGTGAGTACCATGGTTGGATGGAATATGGCGGAGGTCAGCAGTTAAAAGACAGAATTTATGGCGAGTATGGTCTTTATTCTGTAAATTGTTTAACGCACGCTCCAGAGACTTCAGGTTGGTTTAGAAAGAAAATTAATAATGTTGAAGAGTTAAAAGGAATGAAGATGCGTTTCTTTGGACTTGGTGCGATGGTTATGAGTAAACTTGGTGTGTCAACACAGTTACTAGCAGGTGGAGATATTTATCCAGCACTAGAAAAAGGTGTTATTGATGCAACAGAATTTTCTATGCCTACACATGACTTAAGTTATGGTTTTTATCAGTTAGCTAAGTTTAACTACTTTCCAGGCTGGCATCAGCAAACTTCAATTAGTGAGTTGTTAATGAATAAAAAGGCTTGGAACGGTCTAACAAAGACACAACAAGCAATAATCAACACAGCGTGTCGTGACACTATGTGGTGGGCACTTGTTAGATCTGATGCAAAACAGGTTCCTGCAATGCGTGAGCTTGAGAAGAAAGGCGTAACATTTGTAACATGGCCTGATTCAGAGATTTCTAAGTTCAAGAGAGCTTGGGAAGAAGTTGTGAAAGAGAAGTCAGCAACTGATCCTTTATTTAAAGAAATCACTGCAAGCTATGACGCTTTCAGAAAAGACTATAGTATTTGGTCTTCAAGGGCTTACTTAAAGTCTAAAACTTACTAATATTTAAATATTGAGTACACCTATTGCAAAATAGGTGTGCTTTTACGCATCAAATTCATTTCATACATATAATAAACTATTTCAAAATGTTTCTGAATTTTGTTTATTTTCCTTAAAATTATCTAACAAACTTATTTCACATAAAATTATTATATGCGTATTTAAATTCTATTTATTTCTTTATGTGACACAAATTTGACACACATAAATTTATAAAGAAGGATAAATAATTAATAAGAAATTATAAACTGTAAAAATTATTAGAGAATATATATGATTTTATTTAGTCAGAAAATGGTGCCGTCAACTGGATTTGAACCAGTGACCTCGTCATTACCAATGACGCGCTCTACCGCTGGAGCTATGACGGCACATTTAAGTTATTAATTAAGTTATGTTTTCATTAATGACAAGTTTTATTATTAACATATAATACTATTAAATTAGATTTTTTTAGACAATAAAAATAGATGTGATCAAATATTTATGAAAAAAAAAGAAAAGAAAAATGATAATTTATCGCATTCTTTGAAAAAAAATTTACAATTACGAAAAAAACAAGTTTCTGAGCGAGATAAGAAAAATATTATTGGAAAAAGAACTAACAAAATTGGTTTTTCTAGGTTAAGTTTAGATACTAATAATAAATAACTTAGATATAATATGCGTGATTTTCCTAGCTATAATTCTGAAAAAATTTTTATCACTGGCGAAAATAGTCTTAATGGTAAAGTTAAAATTAGTGGAGCCAAAAATGCTGCTTTGCCTTTGATGGCGGTGTCCTTAATAATTAACAACGGTTTTACTCTGTTTAATGTACCTGATCTAGCTGACACAAGGTTAATGTCTAGTTTGTTAATTGATTTAGGTATAACTATGAAATGGCAGAATGGAAAAATTGATTTTAATGGCTCCCCAAAAAAAGAAGAAGCTTCTTATGATCTTGTAAGAAAAATGAGAGCTTCAATTCTTGTTCTAGGCCCATTATTAGTTTCAAGAGGTTCCGCTAAAGTCCCTCTACCTGGTGGCTGTGCCATTGGTACCAGACCAATAGATTTACATGTAATGGTTATGGAAGCCCTTGGGGCTAAAATTTCTTTTGACACAGGATTTATAGTTGCCTCAATAGGTTATGATGGTTTGAGAGGGGGAACAATAAATTTTCCTAAGGTATCAGTTGGAGCTACTGAAAGTGCTATCATGACTGCTGTATTAGCAAAAGGACAAACAAAAATTACAAATGCAGCACAAGAACCTGAAATTACTGATTTAGCAAATTGTTTAAATCTTGCAGGAGCAGATATTAGTGGTATGGGAAGTAATATAATTATAATCAATGGTGTTAATGAACTGAATAAAGTTGATTATGAGGTAGTCTCTGACAGAATAGAAGCAGGATCTTTTGCTATTGCCTCTAGCTTAACTAAGGGTAATGTTGAAATAGATAATGTTAACCCCAATAATTTAGATAAGTTTCTGAAAGTACTTGAATTAACAGGAAGTGAAATCGAAGTGACAAAAAATTCAATAAATGTCTCTTCTTCACAGAGACCAAGCCCTATTGATATAGTTACAGAGCCACACCCTGGATTTCCAACTGATCTTCAAGCACAATATATGGCACTTATGTCTATAGCGAATGGAAAAGCATTTATAAAAGAAACTATATTTGAAAACCGATTTATGCATGTGCCAGAACTAATGAGAATGGGTGCTAAAATTTATGTAAATAATCAAGAAGCTATTATCACTGGAGTTAGAAAATTAAAAGGGGCGAAAGTTATGGCCTCGGATTTAAGAGCATCAATGTGCTTAATTCTAGGTGCTCTTGTAGCTTCTGGTACAAGTGAGATAGATGGTGTTTTTCACTTAGATAGAGGGTATGAAAATTTAGAGGATAAATTATCAAACCTTGGAGCAAACATCAAAAGATCAATGTGAAATTTAAGATTATTTAAGAATAAAAAAAGATATGTCTATTGAAAAAAAACTTCGTTTAACCGCATCTTCCGATGAAGAGCTTAAAATATTATCTTTTTTGTGTCAGGATGCTA
This sequence comes from alpha proteobacterium SCGC AAA536-K22, assembly GCA_000421325.1. Classification (GTDB taxonomy): domain Bacteria; phylum Pseudomonadota; class Alphaproteobacteria; order Puniceispirillales; family Marisalimonadaceae; genus Marisalimonas. Next base: position 60,428 of record ATWQ01000011.1, on the reverse strand, counting down.
TTCTTTCAAGTGAGGAATATTTTTTTGATAACAAATTAAATTTGTTTATAGCTACTTTTTCAAGATATTGTTGGGAAAAAGAAGAAACAGCACATAATAAAAATTTAAATTACAGGGTAGTCTCCGGTATACAAATTAAAAACGTTGAAAAGATTACTTATAAAAATTTTAAATCAAATATACCTTTCTTAAACTTACTAGCTGTTTCATATAATAAAAATAAAATCACATTAAATTTTTCTATGTCTGTTGAAGTAATTTTGTGTTGTGAAAAATTAGATGTCGTACTGGAGGATATTGATATTCCCTGGCCAACAAAGCTTAAACCTGAGCATAAATAATTTATTAGGTGTATAATATGTATTTAAATAAAAAAAAATTTACTATAGCTTTACCAAAAGGTAGAATTTTAGACTTAGTTGTTCCTATTTTATCAAAAATTGGAATTGAACCAGAAGTAACTTTTTTTGATGATAAAGATCGTAGATTAAGATTTAACACAAATATTAGAGATATTGATATAATTAGAGTTAGATCATTTGATGTAGTGACTTTCTTAGCTTATGGTGCAGCACAAATGGCTTTTGTTGGAAGTGATGTTTTAACTGAATTTAATCATACTGAAGTGTATTCACCATTCGATCTAAATGTTGGACAATGTAGAATGGTTGTCGCAGCTCAAAAAGAAACTCTTGATAACGAAGATCCAAGGACTTGGAGCCATGTTAGAGTAGCGACGAAATACCCTAATATTACGAGGAATTATTTTGAAGCAAGAGGTGTTCACGCAGAATGTATAAAATTGAATGGTGCAATGGAATTAGCGCCATCAATGGGCTTATGTAAAAGAATAGTGGATTTGGTAGAATCAGGTTCAACCTTAATAGCGAATGGTTTGGTTGAGGTAGAAGAAATTTGTGAAGTTTCTACCCGATTAGCGGTTAATAGAAGTTTTTTAAAAACTAATTCACAGACTATACAGCCATGGATTGATAAAGTTGGAGATTTAATAAATGCCTAAGTCTCAAACTAAAATTATAAATAGTAAAGATGAAGACTTTGAAAAAAAATTAGGTATTATTTTAAAAGTTGATCAGAAAAATCAGCTAAATCTTTATAATACAGTTTTTGATATAATAAAAAAAATTCAAGAATCAGGTGATGATGCATTAATCGATTTTGTTCATAAATTTGATTGTGCCAATATAAATAAAATAGATGAATTATATATATCTAAAGATGTATTAAAAAATGCTTATAACAGTTTGAGAAAAGAAGAAAAGCAAGCATTAAATATTGCTGCTGAGAGAATTAAGAAGTTCCATAAACATCAAATACCAATTGATATTAAATATAAGGATGATATCGATGTTAACTTAGGACTTAAATACTCTCCAATAGTTTCAGCAGGATTTTATGTTCCGGGAGGGAAAGCTATTTACCCGTCTTCATTATTGATGAATGCAATTCCAGCACTTGTAGCTGGGGTCGAAAGAAGAGTAGTAGTAAGTCCAATTTCAGATTTACATAAATCATGTATTGTATTAGCAGCTGCTTATGTGGCTGATGTAACTGAATTTATTTGTATGGGAGGCGCTCATGCTATAGCAGCGCTCGCATATGGAACAAAAACAGTAAATCCCGTAGATAAAATTGTTGGACCTGGCAATGCTTACGTAGCAGAAGCTAAAAGACAAGTATTTGGCAAAGTAGGTATTGATTCAATTGCAGGACCTTCAGAGGTTTTAATAGTTTGTGATAAATCTGCTAATCCAAATCATGTCGCGATTGATCTTTTATCTCAAGCAGAACATGACGAGTTAGCTCAAGCAATTCTTATAACGGATAATCAAGAACTTGCGCTAAATGTAGAAAATTCAGTTAAAAAATTTCTTACAAAACTTCCAAGATCAAAAATTGCAAGCTCATCATGGAACAATTTTGGTACAATTATTCTTGTAGAGGATATGAACGAAGCAATTAAATTAGTTAACTTCATTGCCCCCGAACATTTACAATTAATGCTTAAAAATGCAAAACAATTTTTAAATAAAATTAAAAATGCTGGAGCTATTTTCTTAGGACCTTTTACTCCTGAGGCTGTAGGGGATTATATTGCGGGCCCTAATCATGTTCTTCCAACTAATGGGACAGCAAAGTTTTCAAGTGGTCTAGGCGTTTTAGATTTCTATAAAAGAACTACAATTGTAAACTTTAATGAGAAAAATCTTAATGACTTAGGTAAACATGTAATTACTTTAGCTAAAGCAGAAGGTCTTGATGCCCATGCTATGTCTGTATCACTAAGATTAACTAAATAATTTATTTTCATAAAAATCTTGACTAATTAATCATAATAGTGAGATTAAGCTTAGATATTTTAAAAGAGGTTAAATGGCTAAAGAAGGTGTAATTGAATTCTCGGGTATTGTTGAAGAACTTTTACCTAATGCAATGTTTAGGGTTAAACTTGATAATGACCACGAAGTTCTTGCTCATACAAGTGGTAAAATGAGAAAAAACCGCATCAGAGTTTTACTAGGTGATAGGGTTAACGTAGAAATGACCCCTTATGATTTAACCAAAGGAAGAATTACCTTTCGCTTTAAATAATTCATAATTGATAAAGTTTGTTTTATGAACAAAACTAAATTGAACAAACAGTTTATACTAGCTTCTGGTTCTGCAAGGCGGCTTGATCTTTTAAACCAAATATCCGTAAAACCTGATTTAGTATTAACTCCAGACATAAATGAAACTAATCATTATAAGGAGTTACCTTTGGATTATGTAAGAAGAATGTCTATTGAAAAAAATAAGGTTTTTCAATCCAAATATTTCAACTCTATAATTCTGACTGCTGATACTGTAGTTTCGTTAGGAAGAAGGATATTGCCTAAAACCATAGACTTAAAAATGGCAGAAGAATGCCTCAAGTTGATTTCAGGCAGAAGACATAACGTATTAACAAGTTTTACTTTGTACTCGCCAGATTTTCCTCTTAAAGTTAAAACAATTCAGTCTACTGTAAAATTTAAAAGACTTCACTCTGTAGAGTTAGACTATTACCTTAAATCTAAGGAATGGGAAGGCAAAGCTGGGGGGTATGCAATACAGGGACTTGCAGCATCTTATATTAATTTTTTGTCAGGTTCTTACAGCAATGTTGTAGGTTTACCCTTAGCAGAAATATACAGAGCTCTTTTATCTATTGGATATAAATTTAACAATGATTGATAAAATTAATGATCATTTTATTTTAATAGATAAATGCGCAGAACAAACAAGAATAGTAGAAATTCTAAATCAAAAGATTGTAAAATTTATAGCTTGGTTTGACACGACCCCTCCAATAATTGGAAGTGTATATGACGCTGTTATTATCAAAAAATTGAATGGTGGCGTGGTACGTGCAAAAATTAAAGATAAAAGGATTTTATCTGTAAGAGGTGTCCCAAAATCTTTAAATGTAAATAATAAAATAAAAATAATAATTATAAGCGAAGAATTTGAGGACAAGCCTATTCAAGCAAGAATATTACTTTCAAACTCAAAAAAATATGAAAATTTAGATGATGTCCAAAGGATAATAGATCTTTTTTTTACAAAAAATATTCCTATTATAGAAGACATGTACGCCATTTATTGGGATATTTTAGACCTAGAGAAAGAATTTATTGGAGCTTTACAACCAAAAATAGAATTAAGTGAGGGTGGACGTATTTGGATTGAAAAAACTAGGGCAGCCACACTTATTGATATAGACACTCATAAATTATTACTTAATTCTGAAGAAGAAATACTGCAATTTTGTATAAAAGCATTTGTTAGATGTGTTCAAGAAATTAAACTTAGAAATATTGGAGGTATGATTTTTATAGATTTTCCAAGGATGTCACATAATAGAAAAAAATATCTACATGAAAATATTACTAAAATAGGAAAACAATATTTTTTTGAGGGTAATTTTCTTGGTTTTTCAAGATTAGTTCTATACGAAATGTATGTACCCAGAAACTTTCCTTCGTTAGAAAGTTTTTATGTGGATAGCCATACATATAGTTTTCAAAATCATTTAAGGTCATTATGGAGAAAATCCAAAGAACTAAAATCAAAAACTAATGTCCAATTTTTATGTGGAACAAATTTGTTTAAGAATTTAAAAAGTAGAAAAGTGCCGTCTTTTATAAATATTGTTGAAAGATCAGATCTTCCCAAGGATTATGGTGAGTTAATGGAAATAAATGTATGACTATATCAAAATTTAAAAAAGTTAAATGTCTTACTTGTAATAAAGAGTTTGATATCACTTTAAAAACAAAGCCATTTTGTTCTAAGCGTTGTAGTAATGTAGATTTAAATAATTGGTTAGGCGAAAGATACGCCATTCAAGCTAATGAGATTGATTACGATAAAGATATTTGATTTTTTGTAGTTGTTAGGTAGACATAATCTGATGTACACGCTATAGATTATTTATCAAAAGCCCGGGTAGCTCAGTAGGTAGAGCAGAGGACTGAAAATCCTCGTGTCGGTGGTTCGAATCCGCCCCCGGGCACCACTTTTCTTCTATATCAGACTTAACTAAACTGTTGATAACACCTTACTAGTTAATATCTAAAGAATCTTAATTTATAGCCAATCTATTAAACAATTGTGACTGAGGTGTGACCGAGAAAATACATTTTGGTATGATTTTTGCTCATTAATAAAAAAGAGTAATATTTTGAGACATAAATTTAAAGAAGTTCATTTAAAATCTAGTAGTTTCCATAAACCACCTAGAGAAGTATTAGACCAATTAGTTTTTTTTTATAATAAAAAAAATTATTTGTTTGTTATTGAACAAGCACAGATCCTGTTAGAAAATTATTCAAAAGAGTATTCAATTTGGAATATACTTGGAGCAGCTGCAACACAAATAGGTGATTCGAAAAAAGCAATAGACGCATTCAAAAATGTTATTTTACTCAAACCAGATTTTGTTGAAGCATATAGTAATCTTGGAGTTGCTCTTTATAATCTTGGAATGTTACAAGAAGCAATTAATTCTTACAAGAAAGCAATTTCCATTAAACCAGACTATGCTAATGCACATTATAATATGGGAAGAGCTTTTAAACAAATAGGGAGGTTTAATGATTCCATTAAGGCCTTTAATGATTCACTTTCTATCAAACCTGATTACGTTGATGCCTATTGTAATATGGGAGTTATTCTCCATGAGCAAGGTAAACTAGACAAAGCAATTGAGGTTTATATAAAAGCACTATCTATAAAACCTGATTATGCTGAAGTCTATTGTAATTTGGGTAATGTTCTTCGAGATAAATTTAAGCTAAAAGATTCAATAAAGATGTACTATAAGGCGATTTCAATTAAACCTGATTTCGCTGAAGCCCTATGTAACATAGGTGTTTCTTTACATGATCTGGGAAAATATAGCGATGCAATAATCGCTTTTAGAAAAACAATATCTCTTAACCCAAACTATGCTGAGGCACACCTTTGCTTAAGTTATGTACTTCTTAACAGTGGAATATTGAAAGAAGGTCTTAATGAGTTTGAATGGCGATGGAAAACTTCTAATTTAATTAAGCAACAAAGATATTTTTTACAATCTTTGTGGGATAAAAAAAAATATATGCATGGTAAAAGGATTTTATTGTGGAGTGAACAAGGTATTGCAGAAACAATTAATTGGTCTTCATATCTATCATTTATTAACTCCAAGGATGAACATTTTATTTTGGAATGTCAGGAGAAATTAGTGCCTTTATTTAAGCGTTCATTTCCAAACATAAAGATCAAAAAAGAAAATAGAGACTTAGACTTGAAAAGAGAGGATTTTGATTTTCACTTACCATTGGGAAGTCTGTATAAGCAATTTTTTTATGAGATTAGTCAAAACGTTAGACCAAAGCCTTTTCTTTTTCCTGATCAATTAAGAGTAAATTTTTGGAAACAACGACTCAAATCTTTAGGACATGGTCCATTCATTGGTATTTGTTGGAAGAGTTCAAATATAACATCAACGCGTCAACCAAATTACGCTAAAATATCTGATTTATATCCAGTACTTAAACTTCCTAATGTTACATTCATAAATTTACAAAATAGTGAATTTAAAGATGACTTGACAAAAACTTATAGCGAAATAGGAATTAAGATTCACAATTTTGATGACTTGAATCAATATGATGACCTTGATGATGTGGCCTCACTTTGTTCTGCGCTAGATGTTGTTATATCCATTAAAACTACAGTAGCTTTCATCGCAGCAGGAGTAGGAACCATAACTAAACTTGCTAATTGGCGGCAAAGTTCATGGAATAATTTATTATTTAACCCTTCGGGTCCTCTAGTGAAGATTTTTGAACGAAACACAGAAGATTCTTGGGAAAATATTTATCACTTAATAGCAGAAGATATTCTTAAATACAAAAATAAAAAATAATAACTAAAGAGCAAATTAAAAAAATGAATAAACACATAAATAACTTTTTCTCGTTAGAAAATACTAAGCATAGGACTCCCTTGATTAGAAAAAATTTCGTAAGCAAAAAACAAAGTAATTTCATCCAAAAAAAGAGGCCTGTTATTATTATCCCAGCTCGTTATCATTCTTCTCGTTTACCAGGGAAACCTTTGAAGGACATTGAAGGTAAAAGTATGCTAAATCGTACTTATAAAAAATGTATTGAAGTACTTCCCAAGCAAGACGTATATGTAGCTACTGATAGTTTAATTATACAAAAACATTGTCAAGATTTTGACGCAAATGTTCTTATGACGTCTAGTTCTTGTTTGACAGGTACTGACAGAATTGCTGAAGCATGTAATTACATTAAATGTGACGTTATTATAAATGTACAAGGAGATGAACCTATTATTAACCCAGAAGATATCAGAAAAGTTATAGATGCTGCTATAAAATATCCTGGTCAAATAATTAACGGTATGGCAACCATAGAAACTGAAGATCAATTTTTTAATCCAAATATACCTAAAGTCGTTACCAGACCAGATGGAAAATTACTTTATATGACCAGAGCAGCTATACCAACAACAAAAAGTTTAAAGTTTGAGATGGCATGGAAGCAAATTTGTATTTATGCATTTCCTGTCGACTGTTTAAAATCATTTGCCCAGCAAAAAAATAAAACTCCTTTAGAACAAATTGAAGATATAGAAATTCTAAGATTTTTGGAAATGAGTTATGATGTTCGTATGATAGCATTAAGTGGAAGTTCTTTTGCTATTGATACCCCCGAAGACTTAGAAAAAATCAGAGAGCAATTAAAAAAAGATAAAACACCATAGTCAAGCTAATTCGAAACTTATTTATTAGGATTATTAATAATAATACTAAATTACATCCTCTATGTGATGGAGGTGTGACTATGGTAATATTATTTTGTTAAGTCTTAGATATGCCTGCGTAGATTTATACAAGAGCAGAGGACTGAAAATTCTCGTGTCGGTGGTTTGAATCCGCCCCCGGTCACCACGTTTCTTCTATATCAGACTTAACTAAACTGTTGACAACACCTCACTAGTTAATATCTAAAGAATTTTAATTTATAGCTAATCTATTAAACAACTGTGACTGAGGTGTGACCGAGATTATGAATTATGGTCTGATTTTTGCAAATATTTAATAAAAGGTAATTATTTTGCGATTAACGATAGAACAAGCTCTTACAAAAGCTATAGAATTTCATAAAGCTGAAATGTTTAATGATGCATCCAATCTTTATAACAATGTTTTACAAATGGATCCAAAGCATCCGATTGCCAATCATAATAAGGGTGATTTGATTTCAAATAAGGGAGATTTTAAAAATTCTATATTTTATTTTAGAAATGCTTTAAAAGCTAATCCCAATGAATATCAATTTTGGGTTAGCTATATAAATGCATTAATAAGCTCTAATAATATTGCTGAGGCCACAAAAACATGTTTAAAAGCAAAAGAATTTGGAGTGTCTGGAAAATCTTTTGAAGATTTAAATTCAACATTGGAAAGTATTGCTAAAAACAAAGCCATAGGTGAAAAAAGTATAAAAAAGGGAGATCCAGGAATAGAAAAATTAAAATCTATTGATGATCTTCTAGCTCTCGAGAAAAATCAAATTGCTTTAAATCTTACAAACGAATTGATTTGTAAGTTCCCTGAATCTCTAAAGCTACATAATTATTTAGGCATAATATATCATAAAATGAAAAGATATAAAGATTCTTTAGTACACTTTAATAAAGTACTAACTTTTCAACCAAATAGTCCAGAGATTTACATTAATATTGGAAATACATATAGTGAAATGAAAAATTTTGATCAGGCTCTTTTTTATTACAATAAATCTTTAAAAACGTTCCCTAAGTTTGCTGAAGCTTATAATTGTATTGGATTTACATACTATAAATTAGGGTGTTTTGACCAATCATTTCAAAATTATACTAATGCAATTAGTATAAACCCTTACAATATATTTTATCATAACAATTTAGGTAAACTGTTAATTGAACATGGAAAGAAAGATCAAGCGTTAAAAAGTTATATAAAAAGTTATTTGCTTAATCCCAATTTTGATCAAAAAATGCTTTTAGCTGAATTTTATCTTAAAGAAAAAATGGATTGTGAGAATGGATTAAAATTTTTGGAAGATGCCCTTGTTGATAGACCAATGGACACTAGAGCACTTGCTTACAAATACATTGCACTAAGAGGATTAGAAAGATTTAATGAAGCAAATCAATTAGTTGATTTTCCTAATTTGGTTCATGTTGATAACATTCAAAATTATACAAATGAAAATATTAATTTATTTAACTTAGAACTATTGTCGGTTTTAAAAAATCATCCACGACGAGTTGAAGAGAATAATATAGGGTGGGCTATTCGAGGTGGAACAGTAATAAGAAAATTGTTTAAAAATTCTGACACCACTATTAGAAAATTTCAAACTTTGCTTACAAGAGCTATTGATAACAGAATTAACAAACTACCGCAAAATGTACACCATCCCTTTTTAATAGGTAAGCCAAAAAAGTATAATATCGATTGCTGGGTAAATTTACTTGGTTCTGGTGATTATCAAACTAACCATATACACGATCAAGGGTGGATGAGTGGTGTTTATTATGTTGATCTTCCAGATTTATCCTTAGAAAGAAAAAAAAATGCTAGTTGGATTGAATTTAATAGATCAGGTTATGATTTGCCGCATTTTGGTGGGGATAGAGAAGTTCAAGTTATTAAACCAGAATTAGGAATGTTAATACTGTTTCCCTCTTATGTATGGCATGGGACTATTCCGTATTTAGGAAACAGTAATAGAGTTAGTATTTCATTTGATATTGAATTAATATAAATATTTAAATTAAACAATATTAATTTTTTTGACACCAAAACTGATACATATGTTCGAAAGTTTGCGGGAAGTTTTTTTCATATACATCCCATTTGTCAAGATCATATCTATCGTTAAACTTACTATAAGTTTTTTCGAAATTCTTGTTAATCATTTCGTCTTCAAACCCACAAAATTTTAAATCTAACGAATCTAAAGCTTCTTTTATTTGTGAAATTGTAAAACAATGTTCAGTTGAATGAAAAATAAGATCACGGAACATACTTGTATTATAAAAATCATAGGATTTTCTTAGGCTTACATGGTGTAATTTATTAGAATTTATAATTACTTTTCTAAAGGATTTCAAATTTTCTAAGCTTGTTGCAATTTTTAAATTATTAATCTCACTTCTTGTTAACTCTACGTCCAGCCTTGCTGCTTTACTGTAAAGACCAATTTTCATTAAGCCTCCAGTTTTTAGTAAATCTAGGAGTATTTTCCAACCAATCATTGGGTCTTTCATGTGATGAAGTACTCCTACACTTTCGATAACGTCGAAACTTTTGTTTAAATTTTTCAAATCTAAAATATCTGCTTGAATATATTTTATATTTTTAAGCCCAATCTCTTGACTTTTTCTTTTTGCAAAACTTAAACTTTTCATACTTAAATCAATTGCTAACACTTGAGAATTTTTAAAAAGTAAAGCTGTACTTATAGATTGCTGTCCAGTTCCACATCCTGCTATAAGAATTTCAGGGAATGAATTTCGTTTGATTTCGTTATCATGAAGTTTCATTTTTCTATTATTTACAATTTCTGCTATAGTGAGAGGCTTCCAAGGTAATCTGATACAATCCCACGTAGGGTAAGGGTTTTCTTCATATTGTGTTTTAACCTTCAAAGAAGTGCTGTCTAAAATTTTATTAAGAATAGGTATTTCTGATGAAATTATTTTTTCTTCAATTTCATTGTTTATTAGGATTTTACTTGTTTGTATAAAGTTATCTGGAAATAATATTAATTTACTCCATTTATAAGATCCTATCTTTCTATAACTAGCTAAACACAAAATATAAGATAATGGGGGTTGTCTTCCATTATTTAAATAATTCTCTATCTTTGCTTCTAATTTAAATAGTAATTCTTTTTCTTTTTTTAATTCTTCGTATATGAAGTCATTCATGAAACACTGAATGGCTAGATATGATTGGAAATTTTGTATTTTGAAATTATTTGGTAATGTATAAATATTTTGCAATATAGAAGTTCTGATAATTTGTAAAACTTTCTCAAAATCGATATCAGGGATTAGAGAAACACCTAAAAATTTTAAAAAAAGTTTATTATTTGAAAATGTGTTAATTATTTTTGATAAAGTTAAACTTAAATCTGACTGAAGTGCTGCGTTAATTACGCTCATAAGGTTTTTATCAGTTTTTAAAAGACTTATCATAGATAAAGTTATTTCAACTGGTTGGAATAAACTTTTTTTATCTAAAAGTTTTATTATGTTACTTTGGAGTTCTAGATTTGGTTTTTTAAATTCGAGATTTTTAAATGCATTACCTAAAATTATATAGGCTTGCGTAGCATCTTTTTTTAATTTAATAGCCTTCATTATTGAAATGACAGCTTCATCTGATCTTTCAAGTTTTATTAGAGCTTCACTGGCACTGCATATTGCTTCATAAAAATTAGGTTTTAGTGAGATAGCTTTGTCATAGATTGCTAAAGCTTCATTTAATTTATTTTGATGTTGTAATGCGTTACCTAAGTTATATGTTATGTAGGGATTTTTAGGTTCAAGTTGATATGCTTTTTTAAAAGTAAATTCTCCTTTCTCAAATTGATTTTGATTTATTTGTGCTATACCAAGAAGATTTTTAATTTCATAAGAATATGGAAAACGCTCAAAACAAGTTTGAGCATAAAATTCCATTTCTTTAAATCTATTATTATTAAGTAAATCAATTAGTTTTTCTTTATGTGGTCTAATCACTGATTGAGTTAGCAAAAATATTTGATTTTTTACCCTATTGTTATTTGGAAATTTAATCAATATATCCTTACAAATATTTATAGCTTGTTCATTTTCTCCCTTACGAGAATACGCTTTTGCCTTCAATAAAGATTGATCAATAGAAATACTATTCATATTTTTCCTTTTTTGATAATCCAAAATTGCAATGTATGTGCCAAAAGGGGTAGTATTTTAGAAGTATATTTAAAATTTAAAAAATATATATAAGTGAAATAATATGAGAACAAGATGTTTTAACTAGAAATAGATTTTTTAAAAAGTGAGACAACTAATGGAGATGATGTAAAAATTGAAATTTGTAAAGAGAAAAAATCTAATGATATTAGATACAAGTAATTTGAAAAGAAGTGTACACTTTATGTTAAAAAATGCTATCAGACTTAATAACTTGACAAATTTTTAAAAAATTAATTCACACTTCTACAGCTTGTATTGCATTTTACTTGGCTGTATCTTTGCACCAGTATTTTTCTAAATTACGCCATTTTACATCCTCCGTGTGACGGAGATGTGACTATGGTAATATTATTTTGTTATGTCTTAGATATGCCTAAGTAGATTTGTAGAAGAGCAGAGGACTGAAAATCCTCGTGTCGGTGATTCGAATCCGCCACCGGGTACCACAAAAATAAAATGATCTAGTTTGTTATATTATCCAAAAATCCTCTGGGACATGTCTGGAAGATTAGCATTAAAAAAAGCGTTTTTAATTATCTCTCTATGATCTCTATCTAAAACTCGAGCAAGAATTGATGCATAAACAGCTCTAGCATCAATCGAAGAATCTAAATCACGACCTTCAAATAAATTCTTTTTTTCTAGACCAGGCCAGTCACCTATTATTTTTGATTTAGGTAATAGACCGCCAGCCATAAGAATGGCAGAACCATAACCATGTTCTGTTCCAGACCCTCCATTTTGGTCAACTGTTCTTCCAAATTCTGTAAGTGAAACAATTATTGTATTTTCAAAAGCAGAACCTAATTCATCCTCTAATGTACCAATTATTTCGTCAAATTGTTTTAATTTTTTTGCATGCTCTCCATAGTCACCTCCTTGATCAGCATGAGTGTCAAATCCTGCTATATCAAACACTGCAATACTTGGTCCGTTAGGTTGGACCAGTTGCTGACCTGCAATCTTAGCTAATCTTTTTACGTCTTGGCTTGAATTCTTACTAGTTTGCATCATTGCTATTGGCCTCTTTCGTATGGTACGTAAAACATTGCTTAACACTTCATCTTCATGATAGTCAGCTGCTAAAATTTTTAATGTTTCATCACTAGGCAATCTATTAGCTGAAGGCATAAAATTATCAAGATCTTTTCCGCCTCTTAGGATAAGAGGCATTGGAAGTGAGATAGACAAACTTTTTTTATTTGCTGTGTCGAGAGCTCTTCCAAGCCATCCGGTCTTATCATAATAAGGTACAGTTCCACCACTTTCCATTAGGTATTGTCCTTCAAAGTGTGATCTACCTGTATATGGTATAGAGGTCGCGTGAAAGATAGATGCCTTATTTTTGTCCCATAATTTTTTGAATTTTTTAAGCTGTGGATGGAGTGCAAAATCAGCAGTAATTTTTATAGGTTTATCTACTCCAATATCTGGCCTAGCTTTTCTAAGAATATTATTACCGATAAAAGGTACTGCCGTAAGGCCGTCCATTCCACCACGTAACATTATAACAACAAGATTTTTCTTTGTTGAAGTTGAACCAAAGGCTCTTGATATTATTGGAGCGGAAACTATTAATGAAGCTGAGCCGGATAAAAAAATACGTCGTGAAACATTCATACTTTTAAAACCTTTCTACTACATAATACGGCAATTAAAGAATTTGAATTACTATTCTTATTTTCTAATTTTCTTAAAATACCCAACAATTTTCTAGGATCATCAAAATTTTTATTTACCATTTTTTTTGAAATATCAATTAATGGTAATGAATTTTTATATAATCCGATTTGAGTAGGGTTATTCACTAATGCAATTCGTCTAACTAGATATTCTTGTGAAAGCCACTCTGCTTCAGTATCTGGAAATCCGTTTGGTTGTTTAGCTCTGAAAGGCAGGTGCCCTAATTCACCAAGTATCCAACTAATTTTCTTTTGTTTATAATTAAGCCTAGATTCGAAATCATATTCAAAAATTTTGGGGTTCCCAGGCCAATCAGCTCCAGTCATTCTTGCAATTTGTATAAGCCAAGTTTCTGGTGAAAGGAATTTCTGTTCAGGTTCACCGTATTTCCATGTAGCTTCAAGGACAGCCTTGTGAATATCTGGAAGCATTCCTTTGGATTTTTTCCAAGCATCAATTATAATTTTCATCATTTCTGTTTTTGGGTCATCACAAATAAAGTGTCTACATAATTTCCAGGCTATAAAATTTATACAGTCTTCACTCTCGCAGAGATTTTCAATAAGATTACGTAATTGTTTTTTACCTTTTGTCTTAGAACTAAAGCCTTCTGTTTTATATTTTTTTCCAAGAACTGTGTGTGTGCCTGGCTCATGAAGACTGCCTAGATAACCTATTTTTTTTGCTTCAACACCTTTTTTACCACCAATAAAACCCCATCCTGTCATAATATAAGCGGCATTAATGACATCTACTTGAGTATATCCTGCTTGAGGAGAAATAGTATGAAGTTCTAATAATTCTCTGCCATGGTTTTCGTTTAATCCTTTTTCAGGTTTGTTTTTACGTCTTCTATTTACATTAAATGCTGAATTGGGACCTCTTGATTTAAAATTATCTAAACTTTTTATCATTGGCCATGTTAAAGTCATGTCATAGACCATATCTGCAAATCTTCCTGTCATTAATGGGCGTAATTGTTCTCTTTGCATTGGGCCCGTATTAAAAACTGGTAATTTATTTTTATCAACAATGGCAAAATGATTTCCCCAAAAGTGCCAAAAACGTTCAAATACTGGTTGATTTCCATACACTGCTTGATGATGCCTAATAGCTAATTCATATCGTTCAAAAAATTTTCGTCCAGTCCTACGATATAATTTTCTTTTCTTTGCTTTAGCTTTTGATGGATCTTTTTCGGTCTTTTGAAGTTTATCTTCAGAAGTGGTGAAATCTACTCTAATATCTAACATTTCTTTTTCCGAGTAAATTCTACCCGGCCAAATTAATTTTGGCACAACTAGCATTTGTTCTTTTGCCCAATCCAGTGCATTTTTAGGGACTTGTTCGTCAGGCTTAAGGCCAAAACCAACGCGGCGAATAAATGCTTTAGTTTTCATTTCTTACAGATTTCCTAAAAAAATTTTAAATAATCCAAACATAATTTTTTTTTTTAGACAATATAAATCTTGTATATAATTTATTTGAATAATTTTGGGTTTAGATTACTGTTAATAAGTTAAATTTTATATTTAAAGGAACTAAAATGGTCAATAACAATCCAACTAATAAAAAGAAAGTTTTGATGGTTCAAGGTCTTCACGAAGAAGGTAAAAAATTATTGTTGGAAAGAGATGATATTGAGCCAATTACTATAATGTCGGCTAATGAAAATGAGATTATGGAGGCTGCAAAGGAAGTTCATGGTATCACTGTTAGGACGGCCAATATTTCAAGAAAAATAATTGAAAACTCTAAAAATTTATTAATAGTTTCCAGGCATGGTGTTGGATATGACTCAATTGATGTCGATGCATTGAATGATAGTAATATACCTCTAGCTATAGCTGCACATTCAAATATGATTTCAGTTGCAGAACACGCTATGTTTATGCTGTTAGCCCTATCCAAAAATGTTTTTTATTATGACAGTTTCGCGCGCAAAGCAGATTGGACTACTCGTTGGGATATACGAGCATGGGATGTTGCTGAAAAAAATCTGCTCGTTATCGGTTTTGGCAGAATAGGCTCAAGGTTAGTTAAAAGGGCACTTGCTTTTGATATGAATGTTTATGTTTATGACCCTTATGTTAATGCAGAAGAAATAAAAAAATCTGGCGCAGTTCTTGTAGATAATTTTTTAGATATTTTATCCCAAATGGATGCTGTATCATTACATTGTCCCAAAAACAATGAAACAACAAACATGTTTTCAGATAATGAATTTAAAATTATGAAAGAAAGTTCATTTCTAATTAATTGTGCTAGGGGAGGGATTGTAAATGAAAAGGCTTTATTAAATGCATTAAAATCCAAAATTATAAGAGGAGCCGGTTTGGATGTTTATGACGATGAACCATCGACATCTTCAAACCCACTTTTTAGTTTAGACAATATTTTACTCTCACCTCACATCGCAGGTGTAACCCAAGAAGCTACCATTAGAATGTCAAAACAAGCAGTACAAAACATACTTGATGTCTTTGATAATAAAGTAAACCCTGAAGTTATTATAAATAAAAACGTTTTGTAGGAGATAATCAAATGGAACAACAAACTTTAAGAAATTGCTGGTCAAAAGGAAAAGGGGCAATTAACGCGTGGTGTTCAATTCCTAATGCAGTGACAGCTGAAATGATGTCAATGAGTGATTTTGATTCAATCACAATTGATATGCAACACGGTCTAGTTGATTATCAAATAGCTCTCAACATGCTGCAAGTTATATCAGGTTCAGGTAAAACTCCGATGGTTAGAGTTCCGTGGAACGAACCTGGGATTATAATGAAATCCTTAGATGCTGGCGCATTGGGTATTATTTGCCCTATGATTAATACGCCTGAAGATGCTATTAACTTTGTTGGAGCTACTAGATATGCTCCTGTTGGTTACCGGAGTTCAGGTCCTACAAGAGCTCTAATGATTCATGGTCCAGCATATCATGATGAAGCAAATGAAAAAATTATTTCATTTGCAATGATTGAGACTGTTGAAGCTTTAGAAAATGTAGAAAAAATTGCAGCTACGGATGGCTTAACTGGTATATATATAGGGCCATCTGACTTAAGTATTTCTATGGGATTTAAACCAGGTTTAGACAGAGTTGAACCAGAAATGATTGATGCAATTAAAAAAATTGAAAGTGCATGTAAAGACAACAATATAAAAGTAGGAATACATTGTCTTTCACCTTCTTATCTCAAAGATAAATTATCTAATGGCTATGATTTAGCAACTTTAGCAAGTGATGTCAGAATTTATGCAGAAGGAATAAGCAATAAAATGAAAGAAGCAAGATCATAGACTTTTGTATAAAAGAAAGGAAAGAAAATGAGAGCAGTCACAGTAGCTGATACTGGTGTTCAAATTCTAGATGTAGATATGCCTAAACCAAAAATTAATGATGTTCTAGTTAAGGTTCATGCATGTGGACTTAACAGAGCAGATTTAGTTGTTGCTGACGGAGGGGCGCACGGTGCAGCTGGTGGCGCTGGAACTATAGTTGGTATGGAGTTCTCAGGTGAAGTAGTGGAATGTGGTGATAATGTTAAAAATTTTTCAATCGGTGACAGAGTAATGTGCTCAGGATCATCAACTTGGGCTGAATTTGCTATTGCTGACTATGGAAGAGTAATTAAGATACCTGATAATAATATGGATTTTACAACAGCAAGTACATTACCTGTAGCCCTTGCAACAATGTATAATGCAATTGTTACAATTGGAGAATTTGTAGAAGGACAAACGGTGCTGATACAAGGAGCAAGCTCAGGTGTTGGGCTTATGGGACTGCAGATAGCAAAACATTTAGGTGCTCAAATAGTTATTGGGACTTCTACAAAACCTGAAAAATTTAATAAATTAAAATCACTAGGTGCTAACATAGTAGTAAATTCAAAAGATAATGACTGGGTTGATCAAGTTTTAGCTGCAACTAATAATGATGGTGTAGATCTTATTATAGATCAATTATCGGGCTACACAGTTAATCAGAATATGCAAGCTACTAAAATAAAAGGTAAAATAGTTAATGTTGGAAGACTAGCAGGTGGAACGACAGACTTTAATTGTGATCTCCATGCATTGAGAAGAATAAATTATCAAGGAGTGACTTTCAGAACTAGATCAGTTGAAGAAATAAGAAACGTCTATTTAGATATGTGGAAGAATCTTGGAGATTTAGTAACAACTGGAAAATTATCTTTACCAATTGAAAAAGTTTTTGATTTTAATGATGTGGCACAAGCTCTATCTTCTATGAGAGATAATGAACACTTTGGAAAATTAATTTTAAAATTATAAAGCTTTTATTCAATTGAATTTTGATCCCATAACAATAATAGCTATCTTCACTGCTTTTGCTTTAGGGGGAATACTTAAAGGTGCAACAGGAGCAGGGGCTCCAATCATTACTATACCTGTAATAGCAGCATTTTATGACGTAAGAATTGCAGTAATTATTATGGTAATTCCTAATTTATTAACAAATATTGGCCAACTTTACCAATTTAGAAAAACTATTCTTCCACCTTTTTTTACTGTCTCGTTTGCGTTAGGTGGTGGAGTAGGAGCTTTTCTTGGTACAATCTTATTAGTAAGTTTACCAATTAAAATTTTAACTCTATCTGTAGCCGTTATAGTAATAATATATATATTACTCAAACTTGCAGTACCCTCATGGAAATTAGTCTACGAAAAAGCAAAAAAACTAGTATTTATTATGGGAGCGGGGGGAGGTATTCTTCAAGGCTCAGCGGGCTTGTCAGCACCAATATCAATAACTTTTTTAAATTCTATGAAATTAGAACGAAATCAATTTATACCAACTATTTCTGTATATTTTGGTGTGATGTCCATCTTCCAAATGCCTACATTGTACTACTATAATTTTTTAAATACAGAGATTATTATTGTTAGTATTATATCTACGGTTGTACTTA
Organism: alpha proteobacterium SCGC AAA536-K22; assembly: GCA_000421325.1. Classification (GTDB taxonomy): domain Bacteria; phylum Pseudomonadota; class Alphaproteobacteria; order Puniceispirillales; family Marisalimonadaceae; genus Marisalimonas. Next base: position 42,228 of record ATWQ01000011.1, on the reverse strand, counting down.
TGTCCTTTATGCCACTTGGTTCATGGTTAGCTAAAAGTATATCTAAAGAAACTTTTGATAAAGTGACCTTAATTCTTCTAGGGTTTATTGCATTAAGAATATTTTATTTAAATTTATGATATTTACTTATATCTATTACCACAGACTAACCGTCCATCCTGTGTGATACAACCATATTGATGTTTCCAATCTTTTCTTTTTTCTTTTAAATTTTGGATTTGGTTAACACATCCTTTTAAAAATTTACTTGTATATTGACTAACATCAGTTGCGTTATTAATTTCTACAATATTTTCTTTTTCAGACAGTTTCGAATAAGAATAAGGCGGTATGTTGTAGTTTTTCTTATCTTTAAATATAAGTTTTAAATTATTATTAAAGTTTAGGAATTCTAGTTTATTTTGTTTTGATATGATAATTTCATCTTTAAAATTATTTATTCTATAATTAGAAAAAATCACATTATGTTTATCTTTAGAATTTTTAGGAATTGATAAAAGAATATGCCCTTTTTTAAGGCTTAAATTTATTTCAAATTTACTTTTAACAAATTTAATATTTTCAATTTTTAAAGATGAATTAGTTGAGAAACATACTTTAGTTTTATTGTTAAAAATTAAAATTGCTGGATTTTTTCTTGTCTGTAAATAATCACCTGTTTTAATAATTTTAGAATTATCAAGGGTATATCTTTTACCATAGACGTCTAAAACATGGATTTTATTACTGAGATCATTAATTTTTATTTTTGAAAAACTAAAAGAAGGCGATAAAAAAATAAATATTAGTGAAAAAGTGAGTGTGTTTATAAACTTTATTTTTTTAAAAATCATAATTTTATAAACGTAGCCATATTTTTAAATATGGCTACGATATTTTTAAATATATGTTATCCAGGTATTTTCCCGTTTACACCCTTTAGATAATAGTTCATACCCCATAAGGCGCCATCATCTAGGCTTTTTCCAGAAGGGATTATTTCTTTGCCTGTGTTATCTACTAAAGGACCAGCAAATATATTAATCTTACCACTTTTAAGACTATCTAAAGCCTCTTGAGCTTTTTGAGCAACACCACTTGGCATGTTTTGAAACTTAGAAATGATTAACATATCTGCTTTTAATCCACCCCAATCATTTCCTGCCCAATGGTCGGGACCATCACCAGTATTCCATTTACCACTTTTTAATTCTTCAATTTTTCTTATGTAATACGGTCCCCAATTATTAATTGAGGCAAAGAGTTGGGCTTTCGGCGCAAACGCAGACATATCAGTAGATTGACCAAAACCTAAAGCACCTTTTTTTTCAGCTATTTGAAGCATAGCTGGTGAATCAGTGTGTTGTGCAAGTATATCAGCACCTTCAGCTATATGCACTTTAGCAGCATCAGCTTCTTTAACTGGGTCGTACCAAGTATTGGCCCATATTACTGATATTGAAGCATCCTTATTAACAGACCTTAATCCTTGAGCAAACGCATTTATGCCCATAATGACTTCAGCAATTGGATAGGCACCAATATATCCAATTTTATTTGTTTTAGTCATTAATCCTGCTACTACACCTTGAATATATCGACCTTCATAAAATCGAATATTTCCAGTAGCAACATTTTTAGACCTTTTATAACCTGTGATATGTTCAAATTTTACATTGGGAAATTCTTTAGCAACTTTCAAAGTTGGCTCCATATAACCAAATGAAGTTGTAAAGATGATTTCATTTCCTTGTTTTGCTAGTTCTCTTATAACTCTGGTGGCATCGGGACCTTCTGGAACATTTTCAACTACAGAAATCTTAACATCATCTCCAAAACGTTTTTCAACCATTTGCTTACCTAGTTCATGGGCATAGGTCCATCCATGATCTCCAGGTGTAGTCAAATAAACAAAACCCACTTTTGTTTGATTACCAGCAAAAGTACTATTAATTAATAAAAATAAAACTGATGCACTTAATGCAACCAGTGAAAAAATACGCATACAAAATTTTATCATTTTAAACTCCTAATTTAATAATAAAACCTTAGAGTGAATCTTTAAAATGACAATAAAAAAAGATTAATTCTTAAATTAAATATTTAAAATGCAAATATTTAACTCAATTTTATTGAGTATCAAAAAATGGTTTTCCGAGCGAAGCTGGTACTACACTATTATTTTTAGAAATTCTTCCTGAGATTATAGTTAAAGCTATGATTGTAGCTAAATATGGCATCATAGAAAGTATTTGTGAAGGAATAGGCCAACCTCGTGCTTGTCCAACTAATTGAGCAATTGTGATTCCTCCAAAAATTAGCGCACCAACTATAATTCGCCATGGTATCCAAGAAGCAAAAACAACCAAAGCGAGAGCTATCCAACCTCTACCAGCCGTCATTCCTTCTGACCAATGTGGTGTTAATACTAAAGGAATATAAGCTCCTCCAATACCTGCACACATTCCACCAAAACAAGTAGCGTACCAGCGAATCTTTTTGACTGGGTATCCTACTGAGTGAGCACTTTGATGATCATCGCCAACCGCACGTAAAATCACCCCAGGTTTTGAATATTTTAAGAAATAAGTAATTATTATAATTATAGCTATAGATAGGTAGGCTATAAAATCTTGTTTAAATAATATATTACCAATTATTGGTATATCAGATAACAAAAATATTTCTATTTTTGGCAATGAGGGTATTGTTTTTCCTACTAAGGGAGCACCTGCTAAACCAGTTAGCCCAGTTGCGAAAATGGTTAAGCCAAGACCTGTTGCCACTTGGTTAGTCATAAAATTAATTGTAAAAATTGAAAATATAGAGGCCATAAGAATCCCTGATAATGCTCCAGCAATTATTCCAAAATACGGATTTTCTAGCCATAACACTGCTCCTAAAGCACCCACAGCACCGCTTAACATCATACCTTCTACACCAAGGTTTAATACTCCACTTTTTTCAGTAATAAGTTCGCCTGTTGCTGCTAATAATAGAGGTATAGATGTTGCAATTATTGTTAATATCAATGCTTCCATTATTTTTTAACCTTTGACCATTTGATCTTATATTTTTGGAGAGTTTCTCCGGTTAATAAAAAAAACAAAAGAATACCTTCAAACAATCCAGTTACTACTTTTGGAATCCCCATAGACATCTGAGCGTTATCAGCTCCTAACTTGACAGTCGCTATAATAATTCCAGCGAACAAAATTCCAACTGGGTTTAATCTCCCAAGAAATGCAACAATAATAGCTGTAAATCCATATCCAAAAGAAACTTCGGGTTGCAGTTGGCCAATATTTGCAGAAACCTCAATTACACCCGCAACGCCGGCTAGACCTCCAGATATTAATAATACAGTTATAGTTATTGCATTTTGTTTAAAACCTGCAAACCTGGCAGCTTTTGGAGCAGCTCCTAAAACATTTATTTTAAAACCACTTAATGTTTTATTTACAAAGAGCCATGAAAATGGAATTAATAATACTATAAATAAAACTCCATAATGAAGCTGTCCAAGATAACCTATTCCTGGAAATGTGATCTTATTTATTAGAGCTCCATCAGAATAAGGTTTTGATAATGGAAAACCAAAACTCATAGGATCTCTTAAAGGCCCTCTAACAATAAAATCAATAAATAGCATTGCTACATAAACTAGCATTAGACTGACTAAAATTTCATTAACGTTTAACTTTGTTTTTAAAATTGCAGGTATAAACGCCCACAAAGCTCCACCAACAAAACCAATAAATATCATGATAAATATTAATAATTTATTTTCTACATTTGGGAAAAGTAATGCAAATGAACCAGCTAGTAGAGTGCCCATTATAAATTGACCTTCAGCACCAATATTCCAAACATTAGCTCTGAAACATAACATCAAGCCAATTCCAATAATAATTAGAGGGCATGCTTTAACAAAGACGTCACTAATTCTATCTATTCTTGAAAAGGGAGAGATAAAAATTTGATATAGTGTCTCTAAAGGGTCATACCCAAGTAATGCAAAAATTAATAAACCAAAAAAAACAGTAAAAAAAATTGATAAAGCAGGTCCCATAATTGTCCAGTTTTTGGAAACTTTATCTCTTGGTGTAAATGTAATCATTTGATAATTTCCAATTCGCTAGCAGTGTCTAATTTACCCCCCATCAATAAGCCCACATCTGCTGCAGTAACTTTATCTACAGGCATAATCTTGCTTAAAGTTCCACCATTTATTACACAAATTTGATCGGATAATTCAAAAATTTCTTCTAAATCTTGGCTGATTAAAATAACTGCCTTTTCGCTTTGGGATAGGTTTAATAATTTTTGTCTTATAGATGTTGCGGCACCTATATCCACGCCCCAAGTTGGTTGAGAAAAGATTGCTACTTTAGGATTGTTGGCTAATGATCTCCCTAAAATAAATTTTTGAAGATTTCCACCAGATAATTGATTGGCTAAAGGATTTACTTCTGGGCACCTAACATCATTATCCTTTAATATCCTTTCACTTTCAATAAGACTGTTTTGGTGATTATTTAATAAATTAGAAATAATATTGTCGGTTTTATTATATTTAGAAAAATATGTTAGAAAGGTATTTTCACTGATTGTTAAATTCGGAACAGTAGCATGTAATGTACGTTCCTCTGGTATTGTCTCTATACCAAGCTGTCTTCTTTCAGTAATATCTTTGGAGCCTATAGGTATACTCTCTAATAAAATTTCATTTTCATTATCAGTTATTGTTTCCCCACTTAATACTTCCATTAATTCGACTTGGCCATTACCTGCTATACCTGCAATACCTAAAATTTCTCCATAATTGACCTGTAAATTAATGTTTTTTAGAGATATTCCAAAATTGGTTTCATTTGGTTTGTTTAAATTTTTAAGCTCTAATGCAATATCTTTAGAAAAAGTTTTAGTATTTACCTTTTTTAATGCAGTTATTTCTTTACCAACCATAGTTTCAGCAAGAAATTTTGTAGTTGTTTTTTTTGCATCAATTGTAGCTATTGATTTGCCAGATTTTAAAATAGTTACTTGATCTGCTATTTCTATAATTTCTTCTAATTTGTGGCTTATATATAAAATAGAACAACCTGAAGAAGCTAAACGCTTTAAAATTTTGAATAGATTTGAAATTTCTTGAGGTGTTAGAACAGATGTTGGTTCATCCATAATTAATAATTTAGGGTTTTGCATCAAACATCTTATTATCTCAACTCTTTGTTGTTCTCCAACTGAGAGCTCACTGACCCGTTTTAAAGGATCCACAAATAACTCCCATTCTTTAGAAAGTTTTGAAATTTCAGAAATTAAATCTTTAAATTTAATTTTTTCATCTAAGGCTATTAATATATTTTCAGCAACTGTAAGCGCAGGAAATAAAGAAAAATGTTGAAATACCATTCCAATACCATTTTTTCGAGCAGAATTAGGAGAAGATATTGAAACTTCTTTATTATTTATTTCAATAGAACCAGTATCTGGTTTAAGAACGCCGTAAAAAATTTTTACGAGTGTTGATTTACCCGCACCATTTTCACCTAAGAGAGCGTGAATTTCTCCTTTAGCTACATCTATATCTATATCTTTGTTGGCACTGAAATCACCAAATGATTTATTTATTTTGGTGGCTTTTAATAGAAGCTCTGATCCCTTTTCTTTTTCCATAGCTCAACTTACAAATATTAATTGATTAAATTAATATGACCATAACGATAAATTTAGAGTATTCAATTTTTTTGTTTGGAAGATTTAAGTATGGAATAAATTAATATTGCTATTGAAACAAAAATAATAGAAACAAATAAATTAAAGTTACTGACATGCATTTTATTTAAACCACAAGAAAATATTATTGCAGTAGCAATTATAATCATCAGCCAATGGATTGGTTTTCCCATAAAAATTTTTTTCATGTCGTAACCTTTGATTTAAAATTTAATTTTCCTTGTAAAAAATAAATCATTAATAAAACTAAAATTCCAATTAAATTATAGTAAAAACCATTTAGACCGTAAATTATTTCTAATGGTGGTATTAGTAAGGTGACTGAACCTAATAACACGAAGGTTCTTTTGTAACCGTTTAGTTTACCATTAAACCATCCTTCAAGACCAAGCGTCATCAACCAATAAGCTAGTAGAACAGTAATAAGACTATAAAAACTCCAAATTATTGGCCCTTCCATTAATAGGGAGGGGTTATAAACAAAAGCAAAAGGCACGATATATTTAGCAATCCCTACTTTGCTGGATTCAACTGCTGTTGCCATTGGTGGCGACTTTGCAATAGCGGCCCCTGCAAATGAGGCTAATGCTACGGGGGGAGTTATAGTTGATACGACCCCAAAATAAAAAGCAAACATATGTGCTGCTATTGGTAAAATTCCAGATTCAATTAAAGACGGAACAATTAATGCAGCTACAGTTATGTAAACTGCCGTAGTTGTCATACCCATTCCTAGAATTATTGCAGAAATAGCTGTAAGGCAAAGTAAAATAAATAGAACACCTCCAGATAAGTCTATGACTGATTGTGTGAATTTTAGGCCAAGACCTGAAACAAATACGGAACCAATAATAATTCCAGCACAAGCACATGCTATAGTAACAGGGACTGTTGATTTGATACCACTTTCAAATGCTCCAAGGATATCTACAACTGACATTCTAGTATTTTTTTTAATAAAGCTTAGGATTATGACAGACACAATACTCCAAAAACCAGCAGTCATTGCTGTTTTCCCATAAATCAACAGCCCTATTAATACAACCAGTGAAAGCAACATGTGTCCTCCACCTTTTAACACCTCTATGACATTAGGTAGCATTGACTTATCAATTTTTTCTATTCCATGTTTTTCAGCCTCTATATGAACCATGAAGTAAATTGTGGTAAAGTATAGGAAAGCAGGAATGATAGCAGCAAGAATTACATACGAATAAGGTGCTTCTAAAAATTCAGCCATTATAAAAGCAGCAGCACCCATAATTGGAGGAGTTATTTGACCTCCAGAAGATGCGCACGCTTCAACTGCAGCTGCAAATTTGGCTCTATAACCATAATTTTTCATTAGAGGTATTGTAAAAGAACCAGTAGTTACCACATTCGCTACAGCAGATCCATATACAGTTCCTGTCATTCCTGAGGCTACAACAGCTGCTTTTGCAGGTCCTCCTGTTCTATGTCCAGTAAGTGCAACGGCTAAATCAACAAAAAATCTTCCAACCCCGGATCTTATTAAAATACCTCCAAATATTATGAATAGAACTATGTAAGTGGAAGCTACATATAAGGGAATACCGTATATTCCGTCTGAGGTCATAAATAACGTATCTATATATTTAGCTAATCTTGTTGGAGGGCCATAAAAAAAACCAAAAAACTTATGAGCGTATAATGCATGCAACATAAAAAAACCAGCGACAAAAACCATAGCCCAACCAACTGCACGTCTGGTAGCATCTAACACAATAAAAATAAGGATTGATCCAACTATTATATCACCAATATATTTGTCACCATATCTCATCATAAATGTTTCAACGTCCCAAGTGGTCCATAATTGAACAAATATAATTGAAAGTATAATTAATAGATCATAAGAGAATCCAAGAAATCTTAGGAGATTTCCGTTTTTATCATTTTCCAATATTATTGGATCTTTTATACTATTCCGAAATAAGGGGTATATAAAAACCGCTAAAATCATCATTGCAGAAAGATGAATAGACCTAAAAGATCTGCCTTCAGGAGTTCCATAAACCGCAACAAATAAGTGATAAAAGGCTAAACCAATTGATAACCAAGAACAAACGATAATAATCCAATAATAAATAGATTTATCTTTGTTCCACTCAAGAAGTTCATCAAAAAAACTAGTTTCTTTAACTTCGTTATATTCTAACTTTTTGGTATTTTGAGCCATGTATTTAAGATAAAAGTAAATAAGAAGGGCACATATGCGTGCCCTTCAATATTGATTACATTACGCCTTGCTCTTTGTAATACTTGGCAGCACCTGGATGAATAGGAACTGCAGCACCATTCACAGCATCTTTCATTAGTACTTTTTTCCAAACACCTTTAACTTTTACAAATTCAGCATGATTATCCCAGAAAACTTTAGTCATTTTGTAGACTAAATCATCAGACAAATCTTTATGAACTATCATAGAAGTAACAATCCCTAATGTAGGTATGTCTTTATCAAGGGACTTATATGCACTTGCAGGAATTTTACCATAAATGTATCCAGGATTATTCTTTACAATTCTGTCAATTCTATCTTTAGGTAATCCAATGAATCTTATTCCAGGGCTATTTTCAAGCTCTATAAAACTTGCTTGCGGAACTGAAGTGGCTGCCATAAATACATCCGCTTGCCCATCTTTCATAAGGGCAACAGATTCTTTATAGCTAACCATATGAACTACGCCACCATTTTTTTTAATAGTACTAAAATCGTAACCATAATCTTTTATGATAGATTCACAAAAGGCTGTTCCTGTCCATTTTGGTTTACCTGGACTGATGTTTGCAGATTTCATATCTTCAAAACTTTTAATTTTTGAATCTGCTCTAACAGCAACTTGGAATGCAGCAGGATATAAAGTAGCAAAATATCTTACGTTTTTATGTGCTTTCTTAAATTTACCTTTTCCAGAGTAACCATTGGCTACTGTGTGCGCATAGGTCCAGCCAATTTCAGCATCACCCCCGTCTACAGACATAACATTAGAAATACCGCCACCTGAAGTGTTAGAAGTTGAAACACCCTTTATCTTGCTTTCCATTGTTTGCATTACTTTGGCACCGAGGGGATACCATGATCCACCAGATGGTCCAGAAACCATTCTTAAAAATTGATCTGCGTTTGCAATAGACGCAGTTACTATTAGTGAAGAAGCAACTAATAATGCGCTTGAAATATTTTTCATTAAAACCCCCAAATAATTAAGTTGAATAATATAATGTCAAGTATCACTGCTTATTACTAAAAAGGTCAAGTGAATGTTGTATTTTTTAAATTTAATCTTATTGTTAGTTATCTTTAAATTAAAATACATAGTGAGGAATTTTTTATGACTGTTAAACAGGTTAAGGTTACTGAGGTAGGGCCAAGAGATGGTTTCCAATCTGAAAAAACTGTATTAAAAACCGAAGACAAAGTTGATATAATAAACCATTTGATAGAAGCAGGTTTTAGAAGAATTGAAGTTTCTTCTTTTGTGTCCCCAAAAGCAATTCCACAATTAGCTGATGCGGCAACAATTTTAGATAACGTTAAAAGAAATTCCAATACTACTTTAGCTGCATTAGTTCCTAATGCTAAAGGAGCATTGAGGGCTGTTGACGCAAAACTTGACGAAATTGTTGTTTTTCTCTCCGCTTCTGAAAGTCATAATAAAAAGAATGTAAATAGAAGTGTACAAGATTCTTTAACTGGATTTAGAGAAATTGCAGACATTGCTGGAAAAAATAATATACCTGTTCAAGGAGATATTGCGACTGCATTTGGGTGCCCATTTGAAGGTAATGTTTCGGCAAAGAAACTAGCTGATATATCTAAAGAATATAAACTAATGGGTTTTAAAGGTGTTACTTTAGGAGACACCACTGGAATGGCAACGCCTCCAGTTGTTATAGATGCTATTCACGCAATAAGGGATAAAGTTCCTGATTTAGAAATTACTCTTCACTTCCATAATACACGAGGTGTAGGCCTTGCAAACGTTATGACTGGTTTGAATGAAGGAATAACAGATTACGAAAGTTGTTTTGGCGGAATGGGTGGATGTCCTTTTGCTCCAAATGCAACGGGTAATATTTGCTCCGAAGATCTTATTTATTTACTTCATGAAATGGGAATAGAAACTGGAATTGACTTAGATCATATAATTTTAATTGCTAAAAAAGTTGAAAAATTAGTTGGTCATAAATTACCAGGTCAAGTGATGAGAGCAGGACACAGATTATTATCTTACTCTATGGACGAAGTACCTACTGCTGTAGGAGCTTAAATGACTTCAGAAAATCATAATAATGGAGCACTTTCTGGTGTAAGGGTCATTGACTTAACAAGAGTGCTCTCAGGTCCATTCTGTACAATGCTTTTAGCTGATATGGGAGCAGAAGTAATTAAAATTGAACCACCCAAAGGGGATAACGTAAGAAATCAGGGGGATATGGTAAACGGTTATAGTTCTTACTTCGCACAATTTAATAGAAATAAAAAATCTGTGATTTTAGATTTATATAAAGAAAGTGATAAGGAGTTACTTAAATCTTTGCTTTGTGATGCAGACATCGTAGTAGAAAATTTTAAGGCAGGGGTTTTTAATAAAATGGGTTTTGATTATAAAACATTGAAATTAATTAACCCTAAACTAATTAGCGCATCTGTGAATGGATTTGGAAGTATAGGTGAAATGAGCGGAAGACCGGCGTTTGACTTCATAGCTCAGGCACTGAGCGGATTTATGTCATTAAATGGTACAGAAGATAGCGGTCCAATGAGAGCAGCTATGCCAATATCGGATTTAGTTGCAGGATTATACTGTTCTTTTGGAATTGTAAGTGCTTTATATTCAAGAGTTCAAACGGGCAAAGGGCAACAAGTTGAGGCTTCTCTAACATCTGGTCTAATATCAATGATGGCTTATTTGTCATCTGAGAGTTTTGTGACCGGAAAAGCCCCAAAAAAATCTGGTAATAATCATCCTATCTTAGCTCCTTATGGGATCTTTCAAACCTCTGATGGCGAGGTGGCAGTGGCTCCAGCCAGTGACAAATTTTGTAATATATTCCTTGAAAGTATTAATTTAATAAATTTGTTAGAAGATGACTTATATAATAATAACACAAATAGGATGAAAAATAGAGATAGTCTCAATAAAATTGTAAATGAAAAAATGGTATTAAAATCATCAGATTATTGGATAAAAAAACTAAATAATGCTGGTTGTCCGGCTGCCAAAATTGTTTCACTACCAGAAGCTCTTAATAGTCAATTAATAAAAGATAGTGAGATGGTTATAAGCTCAAACGGTCCAGAGGGTAGAAAAATAAAAATGACAGGTTTTCCAGTTAAATTATCTGAAACACCATCTCAACTTTACAGGTCTCCACCTTTACTTGGTGAACATACCGAAGAAGTTTTAAAAACAATTAAAAAATAACTAGGAGAGAATTTATAATGGATTTAAAGACAATAAATTTTAAAATTGAAAATGAAATAGCTTTTATTGAATTGAATAGACCAAAACAATATAATTCTTTAAATCAAGCTATGGCAGAGGACTTATTTCAAGTTTCATTAGAATGCGACGATAATCCTAATATTAGATCTGTTTTGATGAGTGGAGTTGGAGACGATGCCTTTTGTGCAGGTGGTGATGTAAATTCTTTTCATAAATATGGTGATAAGACCGCTAGTCATCTAAAGGAAGTTACAACGATCCTTCATGGAGCTATTTCAAGACTTTCAAGAATGAATGCTCCTCTTGTTGTTGCGGTAAACGGTGTAGCTGCTGGTGCTGGTTTTTCTTTTGTTGGATTTGCAGATATTGCAATTGCATCAACAAATGCGACTTTTGTTTCAGCTTATTCAAAAATAGGATTAACCCCAGATGGATCCTCTACATACTTTCTTCCTAGAATTATTGGCACAAGAAGATATACGGAACTAGTATTAACAAATAGAGTTTTAAGTGCAAAAGAAGCACTTGATTGGGGATTGATAAATAAAGTTGTTGATTTTAAAGATTTAAAAGATGAGGCACATAATTTAGCTAAAAAATTAGCTGCTGGTCCTTCTCTGGCATTTGGTAAATTAAAAAATTTAGTTCACAACAGTTTTCTAGACTCTCTTGAAGGACAAATGGAGTATGAGTCAAGAATGATTGCTGAATCTGCAAAAACTAAAGATGGCACTAATGGGATCGATGCGTTCGTAAATAAAAAAGCAGTTACATTTAAGGGTGAGTAAGAGAGTCATTTTATGTCAATTAATATTTTAGCTTTTGATGGTGATGGTATTGGTCCTGAGATAATGAAATCAACTCTTGATATTGTTGAGTTTTTGAATGAGAAATTAGAGTTAAAAATAGATATCAAAAAAGAAATTATTGGCTTTAAATTATTAGAACAAAAAGGAACAACTTTTTCAGACGAAGCACTAAAAAATGCAAAAAAAGCTGATGGAATTATTTTAGGGCCAGTTGACCACAATGCTTATCCATCTAAGGGGGAGGGCGGTATTAACCCATCTGGAACACTTCGAATAGAATTAGATTTATATGCAAATATAAGACCTGCAAAAAATTATAAAAATGTTAAGTCTCTTTCTAAGGATATGGATTTAATTATTTTAAGAGAAAATACTGAAGGTTTTTATGCTGATAGAAACATGTTTGAAGGAAGTGGTGAATTTAGCCCGTCTCCTGGAATAGGATTGGCTTTAAGAAAAATTACTAAAACTGCCTCGCTCAGAATAGCTGAAACCGCATTTGAAATAGCTAGGTTGAAGAATAATCAGATTAAAAAAGCAGTAGTTCATGCAATTCATAAAGCAAATGTAATGAAATTAACGGATGGTATTTTTCTAGATGCTTGCAGGCAAGTGTCAAAAAAATACAAAGATATTATTTATGAAGAAATGCTTGTAGATGCCTGTGCTGCCCACATTATACGAGATCCGAGTCAATTTGATATTATTGTAACCACAAATATGTTTGGAGATATTTTATCTGATTTAGCAACTGAATTTTCAGGTTCCTTAGGTTTGGCAGGGTCGCTTAATGCTGGTGAAGATTATGCTATGGCTCAAGCTCAACATGGATCTGCTCCAGATATTGCGGGTCAAAATACAGCAAATCCAGTCTCACTAATTTTGTCTACTAGCATGTTACTTAATTGGCTTGGAGAAAGAAGAAAAATAAAGGATTTAATTTTTGCATCGAGTTTAATTGATAAATCTGTTACCAAACTCTTTGAAAACAAAAATAATTTAACTAAAGATCTTGGTGGAACGGCTTCAACAGAAAAAACAACCGAAAATCTAATTAATATTTTAAATCATTATATTTAATAAATCATGACTGATCAAATATCTATACCTACAGTTTTTATGCGAGGAGGAACATCCAAAGGATTACTTTTCGACAAAAGAGATTTACCTACGGAGGAAAAAAAACTTACTCAATATTTACTTGCTGCAATGGGATCACCTGATACGCGTCAGATAGATGGGATGGGTGGAGCTACTTCAGTAACTAGTAAAGTTTGTATTATCTCAAAAAGTGAGTTGAAAAATATTGATATAGATTATTTTTTTGCTCAAGTTTTAGTTGATGAGGCTAGAGTAGATTATAGCCCAACTTGTGGTAATATGCTCTCAGCTGTTGGCCCTTTTGCAATTGAAAAAGGATTAATAAATGCTAAAGAGGCTATTACCACAATAGTTATAAGATCAGTAAACACTGGATCGATTATAGAAGCAACTATTGAAACTCCTAATAAGAAAGTGAAATATTCTGGCGATTATAAAATTGCAGGTGTTCCTAGAGAAGGCTCTCCAATATTATTAAAGTTTAAAAACTTAGTTGGAGGTGTGACGGGCAAACTTTTACCAACGGATTATCCAACTTCAATAATTGATGGTATCGAAGTCACATGTCTTGATGTTTCAATGCCAATAGTTATGGCTAATGCCAAGGACTTTGGAATTAGTGGAAATGAAACTAGTAACTTTCTAAACCAAAATAAAACCTTATTAAAAAAAATAGAAGAAGTAAGACTAAGTGCCGCCTTAGAAATGGGTATGGGGGATGTAAGTGGTAAAGTAATTCCTAAGTTTGCTCTCTTATCCAAACCACTAAAAGGGGGTACTATTACCTCAAGGTATTTTACTCCCAAAACCTGTCACGAGACCCATGCTGCAACAGGTACTAATTGTATTGCGGCAGCATGCTTAATCCCAAATACAGTTGCATCAGAAATTACCAAAATAAAAGCCAGTGGGAATGATAAAATAACAATAGAACATCCATTAGGTTTGATAGATTGTTTAGTTGAAACCTCTCTTACAGGAAGTAGTTTTGATAAAGATTTTATCAAATCTTGTGGTATATACCGCACTTCAAGAAAAATAATGGATGGCAATGTCTACATTCCAGAAAATATAGATGATGATTAAATATTTGAATTTATATTTTAAAGACTTTTTTGACTGGTGGCCTCAAAAGTGGAGATACATTTTCAGTTTATTACTAGCTGTAATTAGTAGTTTTATTGCCTATTATTTAGGGTTGCCTTTACCTTGGATGTTAGGGCCATTGATAGGTTGTGGCTTTTTTGCAGCAATTGGTAAACCAGTAATAATTGGTAAAAAGCCTAGACCTATTTGCAGAGCACTTTTAGGTTGTACAATTGGAGCCAACTTTGGGCCAGAGATTTTAGACAGATTTAGTGAAATCGGAGTGTCATTGTTATTTATACCTGGTTTTGTTTTAATTATGGGTCTCTCAACTTTTTTATATTTATCAAAAATTATGAAAATGGATCGATCAACTTCAATTTATAGTTCAATTCCAGGCGGTTTAAATGAGATGGTTATTTTAGGTCAAGAGATTGGAGCTGATCCAAGGACACTCGTTTTAATACATGCAACAAGAATAGTTGTAGTTGTATTTTTAGCATCTCTATTACTATTATTTGTTCCTAATTTAGGTGTTGAAGATTTACCTGAACCAGCTTTGTTTTATAATTGGGAACAAACACCAGTTGTCATTTTGGTTTCTTTACTGGGATGGTTTTTAGCAGTTAAATTAAAAATACCTGGACCAACAATTATTGGCCCAATGATTTTATCAGCAGTTGGACATATCTTTCAGTTTGTAGATGCAATGCCAATGTACATTGTAGTAATTTCGGTTCAGATTTTATTAGGTTCTGCACTTGGATGTCTGTTTAAAAATATTACTCTCAAAGAAATGTCTGGTCCTATATTAGCAGGGTTAATAACAACTTTAATTGCCATAATACCTCTAATCATAATTTATTATTTTTTAACTAATATTGGCTATGATCCTTTATCAATTTTGTTGGCATTTTCTCCAGGAGGTCAATCAGAGATGAATATTTTAGCATTATCAGTTGGCGCTGATATGTCTTTCATAACTCCTCACCATATGTTTAGGGTCTTTCTTGTGATTATTTTTGCAGGAATTTTACATAAATTTATAAAGAGAATTATTTAAATTCTTTTACTTAGGCTTATTATTTTTTGAATTAATCAAACTCATACCTCTGTTATCAACAAAAGGTGTATTATCTATCCAAGACATTTCAAAGCCTTCAATACAACCAATATTGTATCCATACTGATTAGGATCAGAACGTCTTTTGTGATGAGTGTTTATACCACATATCTTACAAAAATAATGCTCAGCTACTTTTGTATTCCATTTATAAGATTTTAAAAAATCTTTACCTTCAGTTACTGTTAATTCGTCTATTAAAGCAGTCCCCATAACAAAACCTTTTCTAGAACAAATAGAACAATTGCATCTACGTAAATTTTTTATGTTTGTGCTCACTTCAAATCTAACTGAACCACAATGACATTTTCCTTTAAGGGGTAAAGATAAATCGTCAATTTTCATATTAACTCTTATATTTATTAAAATACGAACCCATAATCACTTTTTAATTTATTGGCTAGTTCATTAGTCTTATTTTCTGAAATAGATACGAATGGTGGTCTTAAATTATTCCACATAGTATTTTTAGTTTGTAATGCTAATAGTGATTTTTGTGCTGGTATAGGCGCATAATCTTGAAATAATAGTCTAACTGATTTAACTTTCTTTTGAAGTTCCTCAGCCTCTTTCCAGTCTCCAGCATGACAAAGATCTATGACCTTAGATATATCTTTACTATTTAAATTAGCGGTTGCTGATATACACCCAGGTGCACCTAGTTTGATTGCCTCAATTACGGGAAGTTCTGCTCCTGGATAAACGACAAGCCCTTTTATTTTCAGAAGCGCTTCTGTATTTTCCCAAACACCTGAACTATCTTTTATACCTATTATAAACTGAGGGTATGAAGATTTTAGTTTTTGAACCAAATCGATTGATAGACCTACACCACATACCTGCGGTATATGATACAAATATATTTTAAGTCTACTGTCATTTACACCTTCGATTAATTTTTCAAAATATTCATACAGCCCATCATCGCTCATACCTTTGAAGTAAAATGGTGGTAAAGTCATCGCACCAAGGCAGCCTAAATCAATAGCATGTTTAGTGATTTCAATTGTATCAGGTAAATTACATAAACCAGTCCCAGGAATTAATGTGTTTGGGTTAATCCCAGATTTAACTAATCCTTCAATTGCTATCATCCTTTCTTTATTTCCAACTGATAAAGCCTCTCCAGTTGTACCAAAAGGAGCAAGTCCAGAGCATCCATTTTCCATAAGATTTTGTGCTAAGTCATTATACATTCTTTGATCAACTTTTAGTTGATTATCAAAAGGTGTTAAGATTGGTGCTATTAATCCTTTTATCAATTTTATCTCCTTGCATTAAACTTAGAACTTATCTTACTTTAAATTGTAATAGAAATAAATTTCAATTTGAATTCTTTAAGATTAACTTTAGTTTTGGATATATAAATTTTTGAGCAAAACCTAAAATTAAAACTACAATAAATAATCTAAACAAATGGTGAGTAATTACAAATGCTGGTTTAATGCCAAGTGTAGCAGCTACTAAACCCATTTCATTTATTCCTCCTGGAGAATAGGCTAAAATAATTGCTTCGGGTCTAGAATTAATTAAATATGAAATAACAAATATAAAAGGGATCATACATATGCTCAATGAGAATACTATACCAATTGCATGTCCAATATAATTTCTAGCTATTTTCCAATTTAATCCGTTCATATTACTACCAAAAAAACTTCCAGTTATAAGTTGGGCAACTATAAAAATTACAACTGGAGCATTAAGATCAACGATTTCCGTGACATGAAGAATTGCACTAATTATTAGAGGTCCAAATAATCGATGACCTGGAATTTTAAAAAATTTTCCAAAAATTAGACCTACTGGTAATATCAACAGAATGATTAAACAATCAATTATAGATCCTGTAAAATTAGGCCAAGTTGCTTCACGTTCAAAAGACCCAGGAAACAATATTAAAATTAATGTTGGTATTGTAAATACAGTTAAGAAAATTCTCATCATATGAACTAATCCTACTAACTTAGAATTTGCACCACATTCTTCAGCACCTAATACCATCTCTAACAAACCTCCAGGGGATGAAATAAAAAAAGACTCAGCTTTCCCAATTTTCCTAATTTTATGAAGAAATAAATAAGTAATTAAATAAGAAAAAGGCACATATAAAAAGAGTAAGGCTATTGAAATAATCCATTCATTCATTTCTAGAAATACAGAAGAAGAAAATGACTGGCCTAACCATACACCAATAATACCAATGAAAGGATTTCTAAGTTGTTGGGGAATAAGGACTTCATTTCCAAATAAAGCAAAAATTGCAATAAAAAAAACTGGTCCAAGTACCCATGGTAAAGGCAACAAAAGTAAATTAAAAGCTATACCTCCAAAAGAGCCAATCAATATTGTTCTTAAAATTATTTTGATATTTTTCATTAGATTTCTATCTAAGAGAATAACTGTTATGAACAAGTTAAATAAATGGTATTTTGACTTTAATTCATATATTAAATAAATATACCATAAAATATAAATTTTTGTCATTCACTGAGGGGGATTAACGTGTCTGAAAATAATAGCTCAGAAATTCGCATAAAAGTAAGTTACGCAATTGAACTTATTACAGAAATATTTCAAGCTAAATTATGTAGTGATTATGAAGCTAAAACAATTGCTGAAAGGTTAAGTGGATCTAATCTTAAGGGACATGACAGCCATGGTATTGCAAGAGTGCCAAGATATGTTGAATGGATGGAAAAAGGCTGGGTCTATCCAAATTTGAAACCAGAGCTTGTTATTGATGCAGGAGCTATGGCGTGTTTAGATGCTAAACAAGGTTTTGGACAAGTGGCTGGAGAATATGCAGTAGACGAAGGTATTACCCGTGCTCATATGCATGGAATATCTGTGGTGGGTTTAAGAAATTCAGGTCATCTTGGCCGAATTGGCGATTGGGCTGAAAGGGCGGCAGATGCAGGATTGGTTTCTTTTCATTTTGTAAATGTAAGGGGAAGTTTGTTAGTTGCTCCCTTTGGTGGAAGTGATCGTAGGGGAAGTACGTCTCCTCTAGCTATTGGTATTCCGAGTAAAGATAATCCTCATATAATACTAGATATGGCAACTTCCACCGTTGCAGAAGGGAAGGTTATGGTTGCGCAAAAAGGTGGAAAGAAATTACCTCATGGTGCTTTGATAGATAGTTCAGGAAATCTTACAATAAATCCCGAAGCAATGTATGGTAAAATTAGAGATGATGAAGTTCCAGATCCTGAAAAAGGTACAGGAGCTATAACAGCTTTTGGGCTGCATAAAGGTTCAGGTATTAATTTTATGATGGAGATGTTAGGAGGAGCTTTGACAGGGTCAGGAGTGTCAGCAGGTATAGATGACAAAGAAAAAAGAAAGTTTGCTAATGGAATGTTATCTCTATACGTATCTGTGGAAAAGATGGTTGACTTGGAATACTTTAAAAAAGAAGTTCAGTCATATGCTAATTTTGTAAGGGCATCAACTCCATCAGATAAGAATCATAAAGTTTTGATACCCGGTGATAAAGAAATATTAACTAATGATGATAGAATGAAAAATGGT
The DNA here is from genome assembly GCA_000421325.1 of alpha proteobacterium SCGC AAA536-K22. Lineage (GTDB taxonomy): Bacteria > Pseudomonadota > Alphaproteobacteria > Puniceispirillales > Marisalimonadaceae > Marisalimonas. Next base: position 23,383 of record ATWQ01000011.1, on the reverse strand, counting down.
TTGCCAGTAGCTCGTTTAGTTTGGGAGAATATAAGGCAAACTGCTGAAAAATTAAATGTTTCAAACCTACAGAGATTTGAAGAAGCTATAAATTAATTTTATGTATCAAAAATTCTGTCTCCTGCGTCTCCAAGGCCTGGTACAATAAACCCTTTTTCATTGAGATCATTATCTTTTTGGGCACATATTATAGTAACATCTGAAAATTTCTCTTTAACATTTTTGATACCTTCTTCAGATGCAAGTAAGCAGATCAATGTTATGTCAGATGCATTATTTTGTTTAAGAGTTTCTAACGACGAAATTGCGCTCCCCCCAGTTGCAAGCATTGGATCACAAAGAAAACATTGTCTATTTTGAAGGTTTGAAGGAAGTTTTATTAAATAATTTACGGGGCTGAGTGTTTTTTCATCTCTATACATGCCTATATGTCCAATAGATACATCGTCAAATATATCAGTAATACCTTCAGAAATTATCAAACCTGCTCTAAGAATTGATATAACGCAAGGTTTTGGATCTTGAACTTTTGCACCTAAGAAATTATCAAGTGGAGTATCTATTTTTTTTCGTTCAATTTTAAGATCTTTAAATATTTCATAAGCCATTAATGACGATATTTTTTTGGCTGTATATCTAAATTCAAAACTACTTGTCTCTTTAGAACGTAGGTTTGTCATGAGCACATTTATTAATGGGTGGTTTAGAACGTTAACTGTCATAATTTCAACTTTTTGGTCTAAATTTACTTAAATAGCCGATATAATTCTTATCTCTAGGTAAAGCATAAGAACCAATTTTACTTGTTTTAATTTGAAGATTAATCAAACCTTCTGTTAATACAACTGCGGAAGAAACTCCTTCTATTACTGGCAGACCGTGATTTAGTTCAAGGTCTTTTGCTAAGTTAGACATTCCAGCACATCCAAGAATAATAGCTTCTGAATTATCTTCTAATATGGTTTTTTCTATGCCCGCATTTAGTTTGTCAAGATTATCATCTGACATTTCTTCTAGATCTAATACAGGTACTTCTATAGCTGTTACACTAACGCATTTTTCAAACAACCCATATTTTTTAAGATTATGTTTTAAAGGATTTATCGATCTCGACAAGGTTGTTATAACTGAAAAGTTTCCAGAAACTAAACTGGCTACATGATAAGCCGCTTCTCCAATTCCAATAACGGGCTTGTCGGTTATTGATCTTACAGCATCAAGACCAGTGTCGTCAAAACATGCAATTACATAACCATCAGCGTCCATATTATTATTTATTTCTTCAATTAATCCAGGAATACAAAAAGCTTCGTCATAATAACCCTCAATACTTTCTGGACCAGTTTGAGGTTGAGTTGTTATAATTTCTGTATTAACCCCAGCGTATTTTTTTGCAGTAATGTCTATTACTTTTGTCATGGAAATAGTAGTGTTTGGATTAATTATACAAATTTTTTTTTTCAAACTTATATTCCTTTTTTTCTTTTGAGAAATAAATAAAATCCAACTGAAATAGCAATAACAGTAAATGACACAAAAGTCGTTACTGTACCTAAAGCGTATATAATAGGTGTAGTAACAGTAGTTGTTAAACCACGTAATTCAAGTGGAAGCGTGTTTCCAGATCCCATAACTTGAGATGATCTTGCTAATTCATCATATGACAATGTAAATCCGAATAAAGCAATTCCAATAATACTTGGTGCAATAAGCGGCAAAACAATTTCTTTAAAAGTTTTCCATGGAGTGGCTCCTAGATCTCTTGCAGCTTCTTCGTAAGATTTATCAAATCTGTTAAAAACGGCAAACATTATTAATAAACCAAAAGGAAGTGTCCAAGTTAATTGCGCTCCAAGTCCACTTGAATACATACCCAAAGAAGTTTGAAAAGAATCATTAATCCAACTTATGTCAAGTGAATTACCAATCCATTTTGTTAGATCGTCAATTAGTCTAAATTGCAAAGCAATACCTAAAGATAATACTATTGAAGGCACTATAAGACTTGCGACTGTTATAAAAAAAAGAACATTAGATCCCCAAAATTTTTTTCTAAATGCTAATCCTGCTGCAACGGATAAAACTACTGTTAAAATCATAACTATTATACCCAAAATTATGGATCTTTTAAAAGCTGAGCCGATATCTACCACAGATCCACCTCGCCAAAGTTCTTCGAACCAATAAGTTGATATGCCATTAAGAGGAAAAGTTAATCCTCCATCTGGTCCCTGAAAACTTAGTAGAATTATTGTAAACGTAGGACCGTAAAGAAATAATACAAATAAAGAAAAAAAGAAGACGCATATATAATAAGTATTATTTTTTTTACTAAACATTTTTAAAGTTCTTTTCGGATATCAATCATTTTTGTCATTATCCAAATAATTAATAAGGTTAAAAATAATAGAATTACTGCATTAGCGGCAGCAGCAGGCAATTGTAAATAACTCATTTCAACGTAAATAATTTTTCCAATTGATGGTATTTGTTGTCCGCCCATGATTCCTATAGTAATGAAGTCACCCATTACTACGGTGATAACAAAAATTGATCCAATAACAATTCCTGGCTTGCATAATGGTATAATAATATTCCATAAAATTTGAAATCCATTTGCCCCGCTATCGTAGGCTGCTTCAATTATTGATTTATCTATTCTCATCATAGAATTAAAAATAGGGACTATCATAAATAATGTGTACAAATGGACAAAAGCTAAAACTACTGAAAATCCTGAATATAATAACCACTCTTGTGGGGTACTCGTTAATCCGGTAGATAGAAAAAAATCATTAACTAGTCCATTTCTACCTAACAATGGTATCCATGAAATCATTCTTATAACATTTGAAGTCCAGAATGGAATAGTACAAAGAAGAAATAAAGCTATTTGCCATGTAAGTGAATTAACATAAAAAGCTAGAAAATAAGCTACAAAAAATCCAATAATAAGTGTGAAAAACCATGTTATCAAACAAAACATAAATGTAGATAGATAAGTTTTGAATGTAACACACATACCATTTTCAAAAGAAAAACAGTTTTCGAAAACATACCTATAATTTTCTAATATTAAATCAGGTATTATTGAATATTCATTATAATCCCAGAAGCTGATAACAAATGTTAGAACTAAAGGGATAAAAAAAAAGAAGATGAAAACTAAGCTATAAGGTAACGAAAGTAAACCGACTGACGGTTTGATTTTAAAGAGGTTTGGCATATTGATTAATCATTCTATTTAGAAATATAGGGTAACATTAGTTACCCTATATTTAAATACATTTTATGAAGCAACCATTTCATTCCATTTTCTTACCATGTATTTATTTTCATCCATTGTTGCGTTCCAGCATTCAACGGCTCCCATCCTAGCCTCGTATGAACCGCCGTCTCTTATCTCACCTTTTGAGGCTAATTTTTTACCTTCTGGACTCATAATATCAGCTGTAGCAGGTTTGCCTAACATCCAATAATCCCATTCATATGATTCCATATATTTTTTAGCAGTTGGAATAACAGCTGAATAATAGCCTTGTCTGTTTAAGTATGCTCCTACCCATCCAGACAAATACCAATTTATAAATTCATAACATATATCAGCTTGTCTACCTTTAGTAGTAGCAGGTAGTCCAAAACCAGCTGCCCATGCTCTGTAACCTTCTTTAAGTGGTTGATAAACACAAGGAATACCTTTTGTTCTTACTGCTGTAATTGCTGGAGACCACATAGATTGAATTACTACTTCACCTGAAGCCATTAGGTTAACGCTTTCATTGAAATCGCTCCAAAAAGCTCTAAATTGCCCAGCTTTTTTTGCCTCAGTAAAAATTTTCATAGTCAGATCAATTTCTTTTTTGGTCATGTTGCCTTTGTCAGGATATTTATATTCACCCATAGATTCTACTACCATTGCAGCATCCATAATTCCAATAGACGGTATATTTAAGATAGAAGCTTTACCTTTAAATTCAGGATTTAATAATTCAGCCCATGTACTGATAGGTCTTTTAATTAGATCAGGTCGAATACCGAGTGTATCTGCATTATAAACTGTTGGGATTAATGTTACATGTTGTGTAGGTTCTGAAGAAAATTCTTTTGAACCGGATCCTTTTAGATACATAACTTTTTTGGGTGCAGTTCCTTGGTCTCCTATTTTCTTTCCAGCAACTTCACCTTTTGTAAATGCACTCGTAACATTGTCCCATTCTTTTATTCTTTTTGTATCCATTCCTAAAAGATTTCCAGATGGAACTAACTTTGGCATACTAAAATACTCAGAATCAACTATGTCAAAACTATTTGGTTGGGTAAAAATTGTTTTAGTAACCTCATCAGTTGTCTTAACAATGAATTTAACTTTAATACCGGTGTCATCAAATAGTCTCTTTTGTACAGCGTCACCCATATTAACGGCAGTACCTAAATAGCGAATAACAGGCGCATCTGCTGCATGTATTGCTGGAAATCCTTTAAGCAAACCTGCTCCAGCAACTGCACCAACAGCGGCTGTTGATGTTTTTAGCATATTACGCCTAGTAATATTTTTTTTCATTATAATCTCCATTATTGTTTGTAAAAAAAAAATTTAAATATAATTATATTACAATTGAAAAGAGAATCTTGATGTAACTTTGTTATTGATTAATTTTTAATCGTTTTTATTAAAATTTTAAAAAATGATTAAATGTCAGTCAGATTTATAATATTAAATTATTTCAATACTAGAGGTGGAAATTTGAATATTGCAGAAGACTTAGAATTTGCTGTTCTTACAAAAAGATATAATGAAACTGTAGCTGTTAACAACATTAATCTTAAGATACCAGGGGGAACTTATTGCTGTCTTTTAGGCCCTTCCGGTTGTGGTAAAACTTCAACTTTAAGAATGATAGCTGGTCACGAAGATATTTCAGGAGGTGATATTTTGTTAGGTAATAATATTATCAATGAATTATCACCTGCTAAACGTGGTACTGCAATGATGTTTCAAAACTACGCATTATTTCCGCATTTGACATGCCTGGAAAACGTCGGATTTGCCCTTAAAATGAGAGGTTTAGAAAAAAATAAAAGAAATATTGAAGCTCAAAAAATGCTTGTATTAGTTCAAATGTCAGAATTTTCCGATAGATTACCTGCTCAATTATCAGGTGGTCAACAACAAAGAGTTGCCTTAGCAAGAGCTCTTATAACTAATCCATCTATTTTACTTTTAGACGAACCGTTATCTGCTTTAGATCCTTTTTTAAGAATTAAAATGAGAAGCGAATTAAAAGTTTTACAAAAAAAGCTTGGTATTACTTTCATACATGTCACTCACTCGCAAGATGAAGCCATGGCTTTAGCAGACATGATTGTTGTAATGAATAAAGGGATAATTGAACAAGTAGGAAGTCCCTATGAGATTTTTAATAATCCCAAAAATCAGTTTATAGCTACCTTTGTCGGTGGTCATAATGTTATCTTCAAAAACAAAAAAACTTATTCGATAAGAATGGACCACATAAATTTAAATCTTAAAGAAACAAATAATCTAAAACATAATAATGTAAATTCTTTTATAGTTAAAGAAATAGAGTTCCAAGGACAAATTGTAAAAGTTAGTGGCGAAACTAAAAATTATGGCGAGTTAAGCGTTCAATTATCAGATGAAATGTTTCTTAAAAATAAATTTAAACTTGAAGATGAAGTTTTTGTAAGTTGGGATCTTAAACGAGAAAGTTTATTAGAATAGTATCTCAGCTTCTTTAATTGATTTTTATAAGATATAAAAGCTATAATCAAACTTACAATGAAAATTAGTTGTGGGGCATCTTTTTTGACATCTGAAAAAATGAATAACATTTTTATAAATGGTAAAAAAGAGGCTATACGAAATGTTGATCACGATATCACTCTGCTAGATTGGTTAAGAAATAACCTTAAAATGACCGGTACAAAAGAAGGTTGCGCTGAAGGTGATTGTGGTGCTTGTTCTGTTATCATTAATGAAGAAAATCAATCTAATTTAAAACCTGTGAATTCATGTTTGGTTAGAATAGGTCAAGTTGTAGGTAAAAATATAGTTACCATAGAAGGTTTAGGTAATGATAAAAAACCCCATCCATTACAAGTGGCTTTTTCGAGAGAAAATGCTTCTCAATGTGGATATTGTACACCAGGGTTTATTATTTCAGGTGTTAGCTTACTTAACTCTGATAAAGAAATAAACGATAATACAATAAACGATGCATTTTCAGGAAATTTATGCAGATGTACAGGGTATTCTCCAATTATAAAAGCACTCAAAACAGTTGCTAAATACGACGTTCAAATAAAGCCAAAACATTTTAAAGAAGAAACTTACGATATCAAATTAGGTAATGTCACTTATCATCATCCAGTAAAAATAGATGAATTAAAAAAACTTACTAAAAATAAAAATTTTAAATTTTTAGCTGGTGGAACTGATTTGAATTTACAAAGGCCTATAATTAACGAAAAGGAAAACTCTATTATTTCATTGAGTTCCATAGAAGAATTAAAAAAAATTAAAGTGTCTAATAATAAAATTTTATTAGGTAGCTCTGTTACAATAGAGACTTTTCTTGAATTCATTGAAGATAAAATGCCTGAAATAGTTGAAATCCTGAAAAGATTTGGTTCTCCTCTAATTAGAAATCAAGCTACTATTGGAGGAAATTTATGTACATCTAGCCCCATTGGAGATTTGGCTCCTGTACTTTTAGTTTTGAAATCTAATTTAAATATATTTGGAAAAGATGGGCGAAAAAGTATACCCATAAAAGATTTTTTTAAAGGTTATAGAAAAAATATCCTTAAAAAAGATCAGATTTTAGTTTCTATTGAAATACCTATTCCTCATAAAAGTAATAAACTTTTCTTTTGGAAATTATCTAAAAGATTTGATCAAGATATTTCAACAATTTCACTTGCAATAAACATCAAGACACAAAATCAAATCATAAAAGAAATATATATTGCAGCAGGAGGTGTTGCAGAAATTCCAAAAGATTTAGATAATTTATCTAGAAGAATGATTAACAAAAACACTGATGAAGCAATCAAGCTAGCCATAGATGATATAGATAAATATATTAATCCAATTTCTGACCTTAGAGGAACATCCTTATATAGAAGGGATTCTTTTAAGGGACTATTTAAAAGGCTAAAACGGTGCCTTAAAGATGATGTTAAAACTATGTCAGTTATGGAGTTTTAAACATGAATAAAATTGCCACACATGATTCATCAATAAGGCATACAACTGGTCAGGCAATTTATATTGATGATATTCCTGACCAAGAAAATCTTCTTCACGGTGCGCTTGTATTGTCAAAATGCGCACATGGTAAAATAAAAAAAATTGATTTTAGTAGATTAAAAAATTTACCCTTTCAAACTACAATTGTAACAGCAGAAAATATTCCAGGTGAAAATGAAATAGGTCCAATTAAGACGGGCGAACCAATACTTGCTGATGATATTATAACGTATTTTGGCCAGCCTGTTGCAGTTGTTTTAGCAAAATCATTTCAAGAGGCTCAATATGCAAGTGATTTGGTAAAAATTGAAATAGAACACCTGGACTCAATACTTACCTTGGAAAATGCATATAATAAAAATTCATTTCATGATGATCCTATTATATTGGAAAAAGGCTCAGTTGAAAAAGAAATGAAAAAATCAAAGTTTAAAAAATCTGGGGAGTTTGAAATTGGCGGACAAGACCACTTTTATTTAGAAACTCATGTGGCAATTACTTTTCCAGGTGAAAATAATGAATACACTGTTTGGTCAAGCACACAGCATCCTACCGAAGTTCAACACGGAGTGAGTAAAGTTTTGAATATTCCTTCAGCCAAAATTGATAGTAAAGTCAGAAGACTAGGTGGAGGATTTGGAGGAAAAGAAAGTCAAGCAACTATATTTGCTGGAATATCGGCATTATGTGCTTTTATAACACATAAACCTGTGAAAATACGTCTTAATAGGCATAACGATATGACTGCTTCAGGAAAGAGGCATAATTTTAAAGTTCGTTTTACTGTGGGTTTTTCAAGTAATGCAAAAATAAATGCGCTTGATATTATTTTGTTAAGCAACGGAGGAAATGTACTGGATCTATCAGGTCCAGTTATGACAAGAGCTTTAACGCATTTGGATAATTGTTATTTTATAAAATCTATTAAAGCTTATGGATATATTTGTAAAACAAATACAGTATCAAATACAGCATTCAGAGGTTTTGGCGGTCCACAAGGTATGCTTGTAATTGAAAATATACTCTTTAGTATATCTGAATTTTTAAATAAATCTTTAGATGATGTTAGGCAGATTAATTATTATTCTCAATCAAATGGGCTTACTACTCCCTATGGGCAAATAGTTTCAAAACCCCGAATTAATTGGGTTTTGAATGAGACGTACAAATTAAGTGACTATCATACAAGACTTAAACAAATAAAATCCTTTAATTTAGATCAAGTCAAAAAACAACGACCTTTTAGGAAAGGTCTTGCCGTAATGCCTGCAAAATTCGGTATTTCATTCAACAAGCCGTCTTTCAACCAAGCTGGTGCTTTAATACATATTTATTCTGATGGATCTATAAGATTAAATCACGGGGGAACAGAAATGGGGCAGGGTTTATTCGTTAAGGTAGCTCAAGTGGTTGCAGAATGTTTTAAAGTTTCCCTAGACCAAATACATATTACTTCAACCAATACAGCAGAAGTGCCTAACACATCAGCTACGGCAGCTTCTTCAGGTTCTGATTTAAATGGAATGGCTGCATGGAATGCAGCTTTTACAATCAAAAAAAGAATGATTGACCATGCTTCTCAATTATTTAAAAAATCTAAGTCAGAAATTATATTTGAACAAGGTAGAATTTTAGCAGGAAACAAAAGTTTATCATTTACAGAGCTAGCTTTTTCATGTTGGGAAAATAGAATTTCACTTTCTTCTACAGGTTTTTATAAAACTCCAAAAATACATTGGGACCAAGGAAAGCTAAAAGGTCATCCTTATTTTTATTTTACGTGGGGAGCAGCGGTTTCAGAAGCATTAATTGATATCAATACTGGTGAAAATCGAATCTTGAGGGCTGACATTATTCAAGATTGTGGAAATTCATTAAATGAAAACATTGATATTGGACAAATAGAAGGTGGTTTCATACAGGGATTAGGTTGGCTTACTTGTGAGGAACTTTGTTTTTCTCAAGAAGGTAAATTATTAACCACTGGGCCATCTACATATAAATTACCTGGAAGTAGAGATGTTCCTCCTATATTCAATGTTAAATTATTAGAAAATGCAGATAATGACGAAAAAACTATTTTTAGATCCAAAGCTGTTGGAGAACCTCCACTATTACTTGCGATATCTCATTTCCTAGCTTTAAAAGAAGCTATTAAGGCTTCATTACCATCTTCTAAGGCAGAACTTTTAAACTCTCCTGCAACACCGTCAGAAATTCTTAAAGCTATTTATGCTTAACAAGATAAATAACTTTTATTTGAATTAATCAATATGTTGTGATTTGCTCTTAAAGTTTAACAACATTTAGGGGAGGTATAAATGAGTACCTTAGAAAACGTTTCACAAGAAGACTTAAAAAATCCTGATTATGTTCCACCTTTACAGGTTGGACTTGTTCTTGGATTACAACATGTTCTAGCAATGTTTGTTAGTAACGTAACACCTTCAATAATTATTGCCGGTGTTGCTGGTTTTGCATTTGGGAGTGCTGATACGGTATTTTTAATACAAATGTCTATGTTATTTGCTGGAATTGCAACTTTAATGCAAACAATTGGTTTTGGTCCAGTAGGAGCTCGACTTCCAGTAATGCAAGGAACTAGTTTTGCTTTTGTACCAGTGATGATTGGAGCAGCCAAAATGGGTATGGGGACCTTATTTGGAGGAATAGTCATTGGAGGTTTGTTTCATGCTTTCATGGGATCGTTCATTGGTAAAATACGACATTGGTTTCCTCCGCTAGTATCTGGAATAATTATTTTAGCAATTGGTATATATTTGATACCTGTTGGTATTCAATACGCTGCTGGAGGTGCAGGTGAATTTAATATGTCAAAGCCAACCTGGGGTGGATTAGGAAATTGGTCACTTGCAATAATTGTCATATTAGTTTCTTTTGGATTAAAATTTTGGACAAAAGGGATTATTTCAAGCTCGTCAGTACTTTTAGGAATGATTGCAGCTTATATTATCGCTATCTTCATGGGAGACGTAAACTTCTCTGGAATAGACAAAGCGGCATGGTTTGCTTTACCGGAGCCATTCAAATATGGTTTTGATATAAACGTGACTGTAATTATAGCCATGTGTCTTATGTCTATTGTAAGTGCTATTGAGACGGTCGGAGACATCTCAGGTATAGCAAAAGGTGGAGCCAACCGAGAAGCAACAGATAAAGAACTTCAAGGTGGCACTTATGCAGATGGAATAGGTACTGCCGTTGCAGGAATTTTTGGTGGTTTACCAAATACAAGTTTTAGCCAAAACGTTGGTCTTATTTCTATGACTGGCGTAATGAGTAGGTCTGTTGTAACTATAGCAGCTATTTTTCTAATACTTTGTGGTTTAGTTCCTAAAATAGGCGCATTAGTTTCTTCAATGCCGATTGCCGTTCTGGGAGGAGGAGTTATCGTCATGTTCGGTATGGTTGCATCTGCGGGTATAAATATGCTGAGTAGTGTAAATTGGAATAGAAGAAATATGATGATATTTGCTATTTCTTTATCTATAGGTTTTGGTTTACAAAAAGTACCTGCTTCTGTTCAAGGCTTAGGTACAGATCTTCAAATGCTCATGACATCTGGCTTATTACCAGCTGCTTTTTTAGCTGTATTATTAAATATAATAATACCGGAAGAGGATAAATAACAATTGTAAAATTTATATAAATATTGTTATGTTACACCGCTTAATTATGAGCGGTGTAATTTTTTTTTAAGAACATATGTCTAATATCTTTATAAAAAATGCAAAAGTTATTGCAACTATGGATGACAATCAAACAGAAATTGTTAATCAATCTATATATTGTGAAAATGGGAAAATCGTTGAAATTGGAGATTGTACAAATTCTAATTATGATAAAAGAACAACAATAAATGCAACGGAAATGGTTGTAATACCTGGGTTAATAAATACCCATCACCATCTATTTCAAAATTTAACGAGGTGTTATCCTAAAGCCCAGAACGAGTCCTTGTTTGGATGGTTAACTAGTTTATACCCTGTTTGGAATAAAATTGGTCCATCAGATATATATATATCATCATTAATTGGTCTGTCAGAAATGGTGTTAAGTGGTTGTACCACGTCAAGTGATCATCTTTATCTGTTTCCAAATGGATCAAAACTTGAAGATCAAATTGAGGCAGCCATAGATGTTGGTTGTAGATTTCTTGCAACCAGAGGATCTATGAGTATTGGAGAAAGTAAAGGAGGTTTACCACCTGACTCACTTACAGAAAATGAAGACTTTATTTTGAAAGATTGTCAGAGAGTTATTGAAAAATTTCACGACAGTTCTGATTTAGCAATGTTAAAAATAGCTCTAGCTCCATGTTCGCCATTCAGCGTAAGTCAAGATTTAATGAAAGAAACAGCTAGTCTAGCAAGAGAGTACTCAGTGGGTATGCATACTCATTTAGCAGAAAATATTGAAGATATAATTTATACAGAAGAAAATTTTGGAATGAGGCCGGGACAATATATTGAAGAATTAGGTTGGGTTGGAAATGATGTTTGGCATGCACATTGTGTTCAATTAAATGAAAATGAAATAAATTTATTTTCAAAAACAGGTACAGGTATTGCTCACTGTCCTTGTTCAAATATGCGTTTGGCTAGTGGGATAGCACCTTTACGACAATGGATTGATGCAGGTGTTAATGTTGGTCTAGGTGTTGATGGTTCTAGTTCAAACGATAGTGGAAATCTATTAAATGAAGCCCGTCAAGCAATGCTTTTACAAAGAGTAAATTTAGGTGCAAATAAATTTTCACCAAGAGAAGCTTTGTATACTGCCACCCGGGGTGGTGCTAATATTTTGAATAGAAATGATATTGGTCAAATTTCAGTGGGCAAGGCAGCTGATTTTGCAATATACGATTTGAATAATATATCACTTTCTGGAACGTGGAGTGATCCCTTAGCCGGTCTGGTTTTATGTTCGCCCATGCAAACAGCATATACTATATGTAATGGGAAAATAATTGCAGAAAAAGGACATCTAAATAATATTGATATTGGTTTGTTTTTAGAAAAGCATAAGGTAGCATCTAAAAATTTATTAGAAATTTAATTTGTTATGAATTTAATTTCATTCTGTTTAAAATGATATTCTTTAAGATTAGTTGAAGATATTTCTTTATCTTGAATTCTATCAATAATCCAAAAATCTTGTTTTTTTTTAACTAATAGTGGATGGTGCCATATATTAGCTTTATAGGTTATCCCAACATTTCCATCTACGTGAAAACATCTTAAAGTATCTAAATCAGGTAATTCATTTTTTTCTTTAGAGACAACCACTAACCAATCATGGTTTTGAATTGGTAAAAAACTTTGTGAAGCTATGGGATGTTTTTCCATTATTTTTATTTCAGTAGGAGTTTTTCTTGGAGATCCTGAAAAAATCGATATTCCAGGTGCTCCATTTTGATCAGTCAATTTTAATTCTGAAATATTATGATGCCTGATAGTTGTTCCTTGGTTTATACATAATTCTTTTGAAGAAGATTTTTTATTTATTATATCACCAAACGGTGAGAAATTATCTGCATTTAAAATTTCAATTTTGAGGTTGTCAATCATTTGATTTTATTCCAAATATTCTTAATCGAGAAACTCCTCCATCTGGATAAATATTTAGTCTGATATGTGTTGCTTCTTTTTGTGAATTTAAATCAAGATTAAACTTATGGATGTTATCAGCCTTTAATTTAGTTTTGTTTAAAATGAAATCCCATTTTTCTGAGTCTTTAATTATATTTTTAATATTTAATTCACTAGAAGTTGATACTGCTTGTATTGATGCTTGATCTGGAAAATTACCTTTAAAATGAGCTGTATCAATTTCAATATTTTTAACTATAGCTTTTTTAGCTAACTTAATAATAATCCAATCATTGCCTGGCTCTCTTCTTCGTCTTGTTTCCCAGCCATCTCCCATAGTCTTACCTCTTCCTAGTGAGAGAAGAGCAGATACATCACCATAATGAGCATTATTGAAAGTAATTATGTAGCCACCTAGATTAAGTGACGAAAATTCAATTAATTCGTTATTATTAAAATTACTCCAATCATATTTTACTTCACCAAATAATCTTAGTCTTGCAACGCCTCCGTCGGGAAAAATTTGCAACCTTACATAGGTTAAAGTTATATTAGATTCGATATTGAAATTATTTTTTTGATCGCCAATTAAAGACGATTTTGTTATTAATGGAACCCATTCATTATCATTCTTTGGAATTTCTTTACTATCAGTCCCTTCTAAAGAAAAAAATGGAGGAAAATTTCCAGTAAAAAAACTAGTATCTACTTCAATAGTTGAAATAATACCTGGGGAACCAAGCTTTACAATGGCCCAGTCATTCCCGCCATCCCTTCGTCTTTTACTTTCCCATCCATCCATCCATTTACCATGGGTATCATATTTATCTTCAATAAACACAGGTTCCTGATCACTAAGCATGCGGGTGGCTTCACCAAAAAATTCATCTGAAACGCTTATTATTTTAGTACCCATTTTAGGAGATGCTAAATTTACTAAGGTTTGAGTTTCATTAATTGCAGTCATAACATTCTTTCCTTTGTGATATTATAGAGAGGAAAATCCTCTTGATATATATTGACCAAGATTATTTTTTTTTAAAAATTTATTTTTATCATATATTTTTTGACCTCTTAGCCATGTTTGTATTGGCCATCCTTTAATCTCTATACCCTCAAAGGGAGTATAATCTGAGCCATGATGCAAATCAGATTGTTTAATTGTATTTATTTTGTTTGGATCCCAAATTGTTAAATCAGCATCTGCTCCAATCTTAATAGAACCCTTTTGGGGATGTAACCCATACATTTTTGCTGGGTTTGTAGAAGTTAACTCTACAAATCTCTCAAGCGAAATTCTTTTTTTGCTGACACCCTCAGAAAATAATATTGGAAGTCTGGTTTCTACTCCCGGTATACCATTAGGAACCCATTTAAAAGATGTTCTCGCACCTGGTCTGTCTTTACCTTTTTTATCTTTGAATTTGAATGGGCAGTGATCAGAAGAAAAAATATCAAAGGTACCGTCAATTATACCTTCCCAGATTGCTTCTTGACTTTCAACGTCTCTTGGAGGAGGGGAGCAAACGTATTTAGCACCCTCAAAATCCATATTTAAGCCCTTCATGTCATCTTCCGTTAAACAGATATATTGAGGACATGTTTCAGAAAAAACTCTTATACCCTTTTCTTTAGCCCATTTTATTTGTGAGAGGGCTTCATTGCCTGAAACATGAACTATTACGATTGGGATATCAACTATTTGTGCATGACTAATGGCTCTATGTGTTGCTTCTCTTTCTACGATTTGAGGCCTTGATATTCCGTGGTAATAGGGAGCTAATTTACCTTCAGCTTCTAATTTCTTTGTTAGATATCTAATTGCATCATAACCTTCTGCATGTACCATGACTAAAGTTTTTTCTTTTTTAGCCACTTCAAAAACCTTCAATAATTCTTCATCATTTAACACTAAGTCGTCATAAGTCATAAAAACTTTAAATGATGTATAACCATCCCTAGCTAAAGCTGGGAGTTCTTGTCCTAAAACTTGAGGAGAGGGGTCACTAATTATTAAATGAAACGATGTATCAACATACAAATTATCTTTGGCTTTTTTATGATAATTTTCTACACATTCTCGAAGAGATTGTCCTTTTTCTTGCATAGCGAAAGGTAAAACTGTTGTATTACCTCCTGCTGCTGCTGACATTGTTGCAGTTTGAAAATTATCAGCCATTTCAACATCAGGTCCAGATGGTTGATCGATATGGACGTGGGCATCAACACCACCTGGAAGAACTAGTAAATCTTTAGCATCTTCTATGACTTCTGCATTATCACTTAATTCACCTATTGCAGAAATTCTTCCATCAAAAATTCCTAGGTCACAATTTTCGACACCATTTTCAGTTACTATTTTTCCATTTTTAAAAATTAGATCAAGTTTTTCCATTTGTCTTTCCCTAGCTACTAAAGCTCATCTTTTAAATTATTCATTATTATATAAAGTTTTTGAATTTCTGCTCTTTCGTGATTTTCAATAAATGATACATTACCTGGTGGCATGGCAAATGATAATACTGACTGAGAATAAATTTTATCAATATTATCAACTATATCTTTTTTTGTTTCTAATCTGATTAATTTTGGTGCATTTCCCATATTTTCCCATAGGGGCTCTCTTGCATGACACATTGCGCACTTGGATACTATTATATCTTGGGCATTAGCTAATATTGGTTTTGGTATCTGACTAATTATAGTTGCATTACTTTTCATATCATTAAGGTTTGGTTTTCCAGAATAAGAAATATAGATTGTAAGTAACGTTAAAATAGTTACTGGTACAGCTACCCAATATGGTGGTTTAGATCCAGTATGTTTTATATTAAAAAAATGTCTTATTAACGCGCCTATTATTAAAATTATAGAAATAATAATCCAAGAATATTTAGTGGCATAGATCAAAGGATAATGATTAGAAATCATAATAAAAATTACTGGAAGTGTTAAATAATTATTATGAAGAGATCTCTGCTTGGCTATCATGCCGTGTTTAGGGTTAGGGGTTTCATTTGCGATTAAACTAGCTACAACCTTTTTCTGTCCAGGAATAATAACCATAAGAACATTAGCTACCATAATTGTCCCTAAAACAGTTCCTATCTGCATAAAAGCCCCCCTGTAACTAAATAGTTCAGAGTAAATCCAGGACATAGCAGTAATCAGAATAAATATAGACCCAATAAGAGTATAAACGTTTGAATTTAAGGAAATTCTGCATATAAGATCATAAATTAGCCAACCAAATATAATCCCTAAGATAGATATGATTACAGCTTCATACTTTTCAAAATCATATTTGATTATATCAATCATATATAACTCTGCTCCTGCATAATATATTAGTGCTAATAAAGCAAACCCTGACACCCATGTTGCATAGGCCTCCCATTTAAACCAGGTTAATTCAGAAGGAAGTTTTGATGGAGCAACTAAATATTTAACTAAATGATAAAATCCACCACCATGCACTTGCCATGCTTCTCCATGAGATTTATCGGGAAGATTTTTACTTTGTCTAAGGCTTAGATCAAGTGCTATAAAATAGAAACTGGATCCTATCCAAGCTATTCCTGCTATTACATGAAACCACCTTAAGATGAGCTCCATCCACTCTTCAATAAGAAATATCAACTAATTAACTCCCCCTGTAAGTGCTGTAACCAAAGGGGGATAATAATAAAGGAACATGGTAATGCTCATATCTATTATGTACATAAAATCTAATAGGGATAAGATCCAAAAAAATATTTTTTAAATTAATGTTTTGATTTTTCAAATAATCACCAGCATAAAAAATAAGCTCATAATTTATTTGTTCTAAATTTTCAGATGATATTAGTGGTTTATCAATTTTACCGTCGTCGTTGGTAATAAAAGTGCCTATTAACTTTTTTTGCTCATTATTAATCTTATATAATTCAATCTTTAAATCTACAGCAGGTTTACCCTTACTAGTATCTAAAACGTGTGTGGTTAAACCAGCCATACATTTCTCTATCCAAGTTTGTATTAAATATGCTTAAATATTTATAATTATAATAATATCAGGTAAAACAATGTCCGACAAATCTTTTACATTTCTTTCTAAGAATATTAGTAGTAAGAAATTTATAAATCTACTCGAAAGTATCTATGAGCATTCCCCATGGGTTCCGGAAAGACTTTTATCTAAACAAGGCATTGGAATTAAAACTAAAAGAGAGTTGCAAATACAAATGAAACAGATTGTAGATGATGCATCTAAAATTGAAAAATTAAATCTAATCAGAGCTCATCCAGAATTAGGTAATAAAATTCAAAAAACAAAAAAATTAACAAAGTTTTCTCAAGAAGAACAAAAGTCTGTAGGTTTAGATCAGTGTACTGAAGAAGAATTTAAAATATTAACAAATCTCAATAAAGAATATAAATCTAAATTTGAATTTCCATTTATAATTGCAGTTAAAGGTTTATCAAAAAATTATATAATAGAGAATATGAAAAAAAGAGTTGAAAATAAGCAAGAAGAAGAATTTCAGACTGCAATAAGTGAAATTCATAAAATAGCTAAACTTCGTATTAATGATTTGATTTATTGACCAACTAATTTACTTTTTATATATGCTATCTTTGTTGTCCAAAAGAAATTAATTATTTAAATCGGAATTCCAAAATTTCTAGCAGGTTTTGGAATAAATTTTTTTATATTTAATTCAAGTTTAGTTAAATTTTCAATAAGAGCGGTTGCCGCTGTAATACCTTCTATAAAAGGGAAATTAAACTTTTCACCTAAATCTTTTGAGAGTTTTAAAATGCCTGCACTAGTAATAATAATTGCTTCTGGTTCATCTTCTGAAATTGTTCTCTCTATCTCATTTTCTAGTTTTTTAAGATTAGATTTTGACATTGTTTCCATATCTAAAATTGGTACCTCTATAGATTTTAGTGAAACACATTTATGATCCATGTCATATTTTATTAAGTTATTTTTAAGAGCTTCATGTGACTGAGATACATTTGTAATTACTGAAAACTTATTAGCTATTATGTTAGCAGTATAAAATGAGGCTTCCCCAATACCTATAACTGGTTTTGAAGTTACTTTTCTTATTGTTTCAACGCCTATGTCTTCATAAGATGCTATTATAAATGCATCGGATGAATTATTATCCTCTATTTGTTTAACTAAGCTTGAAACATTAGTTGTCTCAAGATGATGACTAAAATAATCATTTTCTAAGTTTTCTTGACTTATAAAAATATTTGAATTTGTATCAACGATTTTTATTGCACAATTTTTAAGTTTTTCATTTGATTTGGTTGTTGCGTGAGGATTAATAATACAAATTTCAATACTCAAATTAAATTACTCTACTTATTAACTATATTAGGTTTATCTAGAATATTTATTGGGGGTAGTTCTTTTATAAATTTTTTAACTTCAACCAATGTTGAGTGAGCAGATGGGCCTTGTGAAAGAGAAGAAGTTCCTATATCAGCAGTTAATACATTCGGGTTGCCATGCACACAAAACCCACCATCTTCAATAGGATCATACCAAGCACCCACGGGAAGAAAAACAACACCTTTCATAACTTCTTTACTAATAACTACTCCAGCAAGACATCTCCCTCTTTTATTGAATATTTCAACAATATCACCATCATTCAATTTTCTTGTAAGAGCATCTTGTGGATGAATTTTTACCGCTTCTCTTCCAGATATCTTGTCTTTTTGACTTTCAGATCCATTGTCAAGTTGACTATGTAATCTATTATACGGTTGGCCTGATATAAGTTGAAGAGGGTATTGCTTAGTTAAAGGTGAACCTAGCCACTCATCTTGTTCTAACCATATAGGATGTCCAGGGCAGTCCTTATAATCAAAGCTCTCTATGGTTTCTGAAAATATTTCAATTTTTCCAGATGGGGTGGAAATAGAGTTTTTAATAGGGTCTTTTATAAATTCTTCTAATAAAATAGTCTGTTTTTTAGGAGACAATACTTCTTGAAATCCATTTTTCCAAAACTTATCAAACTCAGGTAAATTAAAACCTGCTTCTTTTGCACCTTCTATCGCTTCTTCCCACATATATCTTAGCCATTGGTCTTCATTTCGGTTTTCTGTAAATTTATCTTTAAAGTTAAGCTTTGCAGAAATTTCAGAAAAAATTTCATAGTCTGATTTTGATTCCCCTATTGGCTCTATTATTTTTTGCATAGGTGATATAGTTTGATCCCAATGTCGAATCCCAATATCATTTTTTTCAATTGATGTATTTGCAGGTAAAATAATGTCAGAATGTCTTGCTAGACTATTCCACCAAATTTCATTTACGATTATGCTATCTGGCTGTTTAAATGCCTTTACAAGTTTTTTTAAATTCATCTGATGATGAAAAGGATTGCCACCTGCCCAATATACTAATTTAATATCCGGATATTTAATTTCGTTACCGTTATAAGGAAATATTTCTCCTGGTTCTAAAAGCATGTCTGATATTCTTGCTACCGGTATGAAATCAGAAACAGGATTTTTAAATTGGTCTAATGCTGGCCATTTGTGATATTGAACTGGATTACCTATACCGTTTTCGGCACTGTATCCTAGACCAAAACCTCCGCCAGGCTTACCAATTTGTCCAAGCATACATGCTAGAACTGCTATCATCCAATGAGGTTGCTCTCCATATTGTTGTCTCTGTAAAGCCCATGCCCCAGTAATCATGGTCCTATTAGCAGACATCTTTTTTGCTAGGTTATATATTGTGTTACTAGGTATTCCAGTAATTTTAGAAGCCCAAAAAGGGGTTTTAGCTTTACCGTCAGATACCCCCTTTAAATATTTGAGAAATTTATCGTACCCAGTACAATATTTATTCAAAAAATCTCTGTCTACTAAACTTTCGGTTTCAAGAATAAAGGCAATTCCAAGCATTAAGGCCGTATCAGTACCAGGCCTTATTTTTATCCATTCTGCTTTACTGATTATATCAGCTTCCATTTCCATAGGGCTTATATTAACAAACTCTATTCCTTTTTTTTGACATTGTTTTATGTAGTCTTTAGTAGTATGTCTACCAACTCCACCAGAAGTTACCTGAGAATTTTTTAAAGGTAATCCTCCAAACATGACAATCAACTTTGAATTATCTCTGATATTGTTCCAATCAGTATGTGTATCAAGAAATTTTCTATAAGAAAGACCTATAACGTGAGGCATGATTGTTTCGCTTGCAGCATAAGAGTAGGTGTTTACAGATTTAGTATAACCACCGTAACAATTAAAAAATCTATGAAGTTGGCTTTGAGCATGATGAAACCTACCAGCAGACCCCCAACCATAGGAGCCAGCAAAGAAAGCTTTATTTTTATATTTTTTTTTAATTCTATTCAGTTCAAAAGACACTATATCAATTGCTTCATCCCAACTTACAGCAACAAAATTATCAGATCCACGTTTTTCTCTTGCACGTTTACCTGTCAAAGACATTTTGCTATTAGCTTGTTCTTTTCTAATTTCTCGAAGATAACCTTTTCTAATATGTGGAACCTTAATTCTTAAATCATCATCAATACTATCAATTATTCCATTAGCAATACTCGATGGATTTTTATCATTTTCATAAGGACGCATGCCAACAAGTTTTTCATTCTCAGTTTCAGCGTAATAACTTCCCCAATGAAAAGAAGTAGGTTTTCTAATTTTACTTGGCATTCTTACCTTCTTTTTTTTATATTAATTCTAAATTGAATTTTAGTAAATTATATTCTCATCTAGAAATCTCGCTACGTGGATAGCTTGCCTATTTATACCATCTTTAATTTGACATCGACATGACGTACCATCAGCAATGATTTTAATATCATTTGGATTTTTTTTAATTGCGGGGAAAAGTCTTTCTCCAGCCATTTTCATAGAAATATCGTAGGTATCTTTGCCGTAGCCAAATGCTCCAGCCATACCACAACAACTAGTTTCAATTGTTTCAACTTCTAAGCCTTCAATATAATTTAAAACTTTTTGTATTGGCTTAACTGCGTCAAATGCTTTTTGATGGCAGTGTCCATGAAGCAAAACTTTTTCATTTAACTTTTTAAAAGTAATATTTTCATGTTGGGTAGCTAATAATTCTTCAAAGGTAAAGGAATTATTTTTTAATAGTTCAGTATTTTTATTCTTTAATAAAGTAGGTAATTCATCTCTAAATGATAAGATACATGAGGGTTCCAATCCAACTACATTTATACCCTGTGATAAATAAGGTAATAGAGTATCAATAACATTATTTGCTTCAATTTTTGCATTATCAATTAGACCATTACTTAGATATGTTCTTCCACAACACATTACTTTTTTAATATTTTTTGATTTTGGAATAAATGGAAAGAACCCTGCGGCATTTAAAACTTTTATTGCAGATCTTACATTTTCTGGTTCATGGTAACGATTAAACGTGTCTACAAATAAAATAACAGGTATTTTGTCTAGTGTATTATCTACTGTATTTGGTAATTCATTATCTTTGAAGTAATCACTTCTCCATTTAGGAAGAGGTCTTTTAGCTGTGAAACCAAATAATATTTCACTTATTTTAGCTAAACCTGGAACTTTATCCCTAAGGTTCATAAGATTAGATAATTTTGAGGCAAATGGCGCATATTTTGGAAGATAAGCAACAAGTTTACTATTAATATCTAAGCCATATTTTTTAGCTTTAAGATATGATAATTCAATTTTCATTTTTGACATATCTACACCTGTTGGACATTCTCTTTTGCAAGCTTTACAAGACACACATAATTTCATTGTATCCGTCATTTCATCACTAATTAAAGCGTCTTTTCCAAGTTATCCAGAAAGAGCTAATCTAAGAGAATTTGCTCTTCCTCTAGTCGAATCTCTTTCATCTTTCGTAACCCTGAAAGATGGACACATTACACCTCCATCTAATTTTCTACATGTTCCGTTATTATTACACATTTCAATTGCACCTTGAAAACCACCTGCTTTTCCAGTCCACGACGACCAGTCTAGAAGTGTTTTAATATTTTCAGCATTATAAGATGGTGCGTATCTAAAAAGATCTCTACTATCCATTTTAGGGGCATCAACAATTTTTCCAGGATTAAATATATTTTCAGGATCAAAAGATTTTTTAATAGTTCTAAAAAGATTGTTCATGTTTTTGCCAAACATTACTTCGTTGAATTCAGACCGAATGATTCCATCACCATGTTCACCAGAATAGGAGCCATTAAATTTTTTTACTAAAGTAGTAGTCTCATTTGCAATGTTTCTCATTTTTGAAACATCTTCTTGAAGTTTCATGTTAAGAACAGGTCTTACATGAAGACATCCCACGGATGCGTGAGCATACCAAGTTCCTTTAGTGTTATATTTTTCAAATATTTTATTTAGACCATCAGTATATTCAGCTAGATCTTTAAGCTCAACAGCACAATCTTCAATAAATGAAACTGGTTTTGCATCTTGCTTCATTGACATCATAATGTTTAAACCAGACTTTCTCATTTCACTTACTTTAGATTGTAGGGTGTTATCTATTACATCTATAACTCCTCCAGGCTTAATTCTATTTTTCCATGAGTATCCAAGATCATTTATTAATTGGTGAAGTTTTTTAAGTCGTACTAGATTTTCTGACATATCTTCTTCTGCAAATTCAACTAAAAGTAAAGATTTTGGATTTCCTTTTACGACAGCTTCAACTGTAGGCTTAAACATATCAATTTTTCTTGCAAGCTGAAGCATTGTGTCATCTACAAGTTCAACTGCTACGGGATCAAGTGGAACTATATGTTGTGCAGCATCCATCGCTTCATAAAATGAAGGAAAGTGACAAATACCCATAATTTTTTTTGACGGAAGAGATGATAATTTTAATGTTATTGAAGACGAATAAGCAAGTGTTCCCTCTGACCCCACTAATAAATGTGATAAATTTATACCATCTCCAACTTTACCATTTGGTCTGTTTGCCATTGCATCAGGAAGTAGGGCATCGATATTGTATCCACCTACTCTGCGAAGAACTTTTGGAAATTTAGAAAGTATTTCTTTTTGATTATCCTTGGCTAATTTCAAAAGGTCTGAAATAATTTTAGGGGCAACACCATTACTTAAATTAACATGATTATTTTCTATTTTTCCAAAATTATATGTTGAACCATCAAATAGTATTGCCTCTATTTCTAGGACATTATCTCGCATCATTCCATATCTTATTGATCTACCTCCACAACTATTATTCCCAGCCATCCCGCCTATTGTAGCTCTGCTTGATGTTGAAACATCTACTGGAAACCAAAGTCCAAAGGGTTTTAAAAAACGATTTAATTCATCCAGAATTATCCCAGGCTCAACAATACAAGTCATATCTTCTTTGTTAAAATCAATGACTTTGTTTAAAAATTTTGAATTATCGACAACAATGGCTTTATTAACCGTTTGTCCACATTGTGAAGTACCTCCACCTCTTGGCAATAAT
>ATWQ01000010.1 GCA_000421325.1 alpha proteobacterium SCGC AAA536-K22 | reverse complement strand
CCTATTGTACCTATGTTTACGTGGGGCTTACTACGATCAAATTTTTCTTTAGACATCTTATATGACCTTTCTTTATTTTATTGTTTTAAGCTAATTATAAAAAAAATTGGTGGTGGGGGTAGGATTCGAACCTACGTACGCTACGCGGGCAGATTTACAGTCTGCTGCCTTTAACCACTCGGCCACCCCACCAAATTTCTTAAAATTTTATTATTGTTTTATTAAAAAAAACATCCTGTTAAATTATTTATTTATGGTAAGTTTATATACACATGCCTTGCGAAATATAAAAGCTTTATTTCAATGTCAATAAAAAATTTAAAAAAAACCAATTTACTATAGATAAATAAAATGAAACGAAATTTTACAAGATCAAATAAGAATGACAAAATTTCATTTTTGAAAAACAAAAATTTTATAAAAGAAAATAAAAATGAATTGGTAAAAAACAGTCTGAATCTAAAGGCTAATCAATTAATTTTATCTGGAAAGCATGCCACGCTTTCAGCACTACGAAATACAAAAAGAAGATTATTTTATCTTATCTCAACAAAGGACCATTATAAAGTTTGGGAAAAAAATATCACTGATCTTGGGTTGTCAATAGAGGTAAAGATTAAAACAAAAGAACAACTAGATATAATCAATAATTTTAAACCCCATCAAAATGTAATATTAATTGTAGAGCATTTGAAAAGAATATCATTGGATGAGTTTTTAACTGAAAAACGGCATACATCTAAAAAGCCATTAAGGATAATAATTTTAGATCAAGTATCTGATCCTCAAAATGTTGGTGCTATAATCAGATCAGCTTATGCTTTTAAAATGAATGCTTTAGCTTTGTCTCAGACCAATAGTCCAATAGAGTCTACTAGCATGTCTAAGGCATCTTCAGGTGCAATTGAAAAATTAGAAATTATAGAATTATCTAACATGTCAAGAGCAATAAAAAAACTTCAAAATGAAAATTTTCGTGTTTATGGTCTTGCTCATGGAGGAGATCGAAATATTTTTGATCTTGAAGAAGAAGTTGGAAATGTTGCTATAATTGTTGGTTCAGAAGGAAAAGGTTTAAGAAGATTAACAAGAGAAAAAGTGGATCAACTTATAGAAATACCTATTAATCCAGAAAGTGAATCTTTAAATGTTTCAAATGCTGCCTCAATATCAATGTTTCAGTTACAAAAAAATTTTATAAAAATTTAAATAAGTTCTTGTCTATAAAATAAATATCTATTATTCATTTGTGCAGTGCCGGCTTAGCTCAGCTGGTAGAGCAGTTGATTTGTAATCATCAGGTCGGGAGTTCGAGTCCCCCAGCCGGCACCATATTATTATACCAAGTTTAATAATTTTTTCTTCAAATTTGATTTGTATATATAATTTTCAACTTTAAGATTCTCTAAATATTCTTCTGCACTATTTATTAAATTCTCACCTTTTAAAAAATGATTAAGTAGGTGCTTTTGACATTGAAAAACACTATCTCCCGCAAATCCCTTTTTAATCCATTTATAACTTACTTTTTTTTCTATATTGTCTCCAAATTTTCTTGTAAAAATTTCACCATTTCCATTTAATCTTAAAGTACCCATTGATCCCTCAATTAGCATTTCTCCAATTGTAAACCTTCGATCCGTGGCAATATGATCTGACAATCTATTTCCGTCGAACACACCTCTTATTCCATTTATAAATTCGAAAAAAACAATTCCTGCATCTTCTCCTTTTATATAAGGATTCAGTTTGGACAAATTTGCAAAAACACTTTTAATATCTCCAAATAAAAATCTGAAAACATCTATTAAGTGTATAGCAGTTTCATGAATTAGAAATCGTTCCATTTTTTGGAAATAAGGTTGCCTTTCTAAGTAAGCTTTTGCACCTTGCCCATCACCAGGGCGCATTCTAAAACTTACTTGATATAAATCCCCTAATAATGAAGTTTTTAGAATTTCATTAATTTTCATATACCATGGTTGAAATCTAAAATTTTCATGAACTGCTATTTTTACTTTATTTCTTTTTGTAAAATTGATTGCTTCTCTAGCCTCCTTAATAGAATTAGTAAAAGGCTTTTGACATATAATATTAACTTTATTTTTTGCAGAAATTTTTATGAACTTAAGATGATTTAAGGGGGGGACAATTATATCAACAAGGTCAGGTTTTGTAGTTATTATCATAGACTCAAAATCTGAAAAAATTTCACAATTTTCAAATTGTTTAGAATATTTATTTGCTTCATCTTCATTCAATGAGCATATTCCTACCAAATCAACATTTAACCTTTTCCAAGCATCATAGTGAAATTGACTAAAGTAACCAGTTCCTACAACTGCTAATCTAATATTTTTTTTCATTAAATTTGACTTCAACTAAATTTTTAATTTTTATACACCATTGCAATATGAGGTATCCCATCTTCATAAAATTGATCCCCATAAGAAATAAAGTTAAGACTTTTATAAAATTCTTCTACAGCAACTTGACTATGTAGAATGATTGAGTTGTTTTTTTTATTATTTAAATAGAATTCTACTATTTCATTTATCAACAAGGAGCCTACTTTAAGCCTTCTAAATTCAGGTAAAACTGCTACCCGTTCTATTTTAAAAACTTTCTTATTTTTAGGACGAACTCTAGCGGTAGCAATATAACCTTTGTCTTTATGGATTAAAAAATGTTCACATAAATGATCTAAGTTATCAAACTCAATTTTTTCAGATATTTTTTGTTCCTCACAAAAAACTTTTTTCCTTATTTTATAAGAAATATTTAAATCTTCAGGTGAGTTTATTTTTACAAAACTATATGTTTTCATATGTAAATTTTCTTAAATTAATTTAATAACAAAATTACTATTATAGAGGTAAAATACTACCGTCATAATTAAAAAATTTCCCTGTGTCTTCTCTCTTTAAATTTTGAAAGTGTTGAAGTAGTCCTGTCGCACTATCTTCTGGAGATATGTCAGCTAACTTCCCCCCCATATCTGTTCGAACCCAACCAGGATGATAAGATGTTACGATAATATTTTCATGAATAAGTTGATTAGATATAGTTCTCATTAAGTTATTGGCCGCTGCTTTAGACGCTCTGTAAATAACTGCATTAGATGATGTATGAGTTTGGCTACCCATTAATGATGAAATTATAGCTATTTTGGACCCATTTTTTTTGTTTAAGTTATCATAAAGATGTTGAACGGTTAAAAAAGGCCCAGCAACATTTACCATCATGACGTCTGAAATAGTTTTTTCATTATGCTCTTTACTAAAAATATTGCCTTTCCCATTATTTATACCTGCGTTACAAACAAGTATATCAATAGGATTTTTAAACTTTTTAGAGGCTTTTAAAATACTATTTGAACTTGTAACATCCATTTCAACAATGTTTAGATCTATATATTCATCAGAAAGTTTTTTTAATTCTACTGAACTTTTTAAATCTCTACAACACGCCTCAATCCTTAATTTCTTGGTAAGCGCTAATTTTGTTAGAGCTAGTCCTATTCCTCTATTAGCTCCTGTTATAAGAATTGTTTCTAGCATAAAATCTCCTTAAACGAAAAATTTGATAAATTAACATTTTATTTTTTTGCTCTTTATATAACTTCTCCAAGCAGCAAAAACCCCACTAGCTACAACAAGACTTCCACCTAAAAAAATTGACCAAGTTACATTATCATTAAAAATATATATTCCTATGATAGATGCAAAAAATAATTGAAAATATGTGAATGGCTGCAAAACACTTGCTTCAGCATTTTCGTACGCTTTTATAAGTAAAAAGTGACCAGCAGTGCTAAGTACACATAATAAAGCCATCAAACTCCAATCTTTGAAAAATATTGGTTCCCAAAAAAAAGGTCCTACGATTGACATCACCACACAACCGACCATCGCAACCCAAAAAAAACTTGTTTCGGAAGTGTCTGTTTCAGAAACTTTTCGAGTTAAAATTGTGTAAAAGCCTAATACAAAAGCTCCCACTAAAGGAAGTAAAGCGTCGAAACTTATTACAAACTCGGCTGGGTTCAAAATAACTAAAACACCGATGAAACCAAATAAAACAGCCATCCATCTTTGGATACCGATATTTTCTTTTAGTATTGGCCCTGAAAACGCAACAACTATTAGAGGAAATGAGGATAGTATTGAGTGAGTTTGGACTAGTCCTAATTTTGTAAAAGAATAAACACCAATAAGTATAGCTAAAATAAGTAATATCCCTCTTGTAAATTGGATATATGGCTGTTTTGAAGTGATAACTTTTTTAAGGCCATTTTTTTTTCTTAAGCTGATTGAAATAACAAGTAATGCTAAAACCCAACTTCTAATCATATTAATAACAAAAACATTGTATGTTTCTGCTAAATATCTTGATACTCCGTCCATTATAGCAAAAAATAAAGTAGCGAGTATTATTATTAAAATTCCATTTTTAACGTTATTAATCATAACGAGTTAATTCCTTAAGTTATTTTATGTCTGAATAAAAAAGCAATTGTTAACTTATGAATTATACTTTTTATTTAATTGTGTTTATATATAAATTTTATAATTGAGGATTAACATATAATTTTTATTCACAAGAGAAACACATGAGCAATCATATAAAACCTATTGGGTTTATTGGCATAGGATTAATGGGAAACTGCCTTGTAAAGCGTTTAATTAAAAAAGAATATACTATTAATATTTTCGATAAAAATAAAGATAATCTAAAAGATTTTATGAATAAGAGAAGAATTTTGCTATCGACAAGTCCAGCTAAATTGTCTCAAGATTGTGATGTAATATTTATATGCGTAGATAATACAAAAAGTGTTGCAGATGTAATATTTCAGGAAAATGGAATAATTAAAAATGCTTCTAAAAATACTATTATAGTCGATTTATCTACTACCTTAGCCAATGAAACAGTAAACTTTTCAAATAAATTAAGTACTGAAAAAGGGGCATCATGGATTGATGCTCCTATGTCTGGAGGACCAGACAAAGCTCTAAATGGTAGCCTAGCTGTAATGATCGGTGGAGAAAAAAAAGATCGTTAAAAAAGTATCACCCATCCTAAAAAATATTTCATCTAACTTCACTTATTTTGGACCAACTGGATCAGGGCAAATTGTAAAAATGATAAATCAAATCTTAGTCCTCAATAATTACACAATTTTAGCAGAGGCATTGTCATTTGCTGAGGCTTGGGGGATTGACGCAAAAAAGATTCCACATGCACTAAATGATGGTCATGCGGGCTCAAATTTGTTGACACATTTATTTCCAAGAATGATAAATAGAGATTTTAATCCAAAGGGTTATACATCTCAAATTCTAAAAGATTTAACTATGGTTTTAGAACTTGGAAATAAAAAAAACATACCTCTTCCAATGTCAAATCTAACTAAACAATTATTTACAATATTATCTCAAAAATCGAAGAAAAATTTAGACGGAACGTCTATTATAAAATTATTTAACAAAGATAATAAATTTTAAAGAAATAATAAATTGAAAAATTTACCTATTATTGACGCTCATCATCATTTTTGGGACTTAAGCCTTAAAAAAAATCCTTGGTTAGATAAAAATAACCAAATACCTTTTAGATATGGTGATTACAGCTCAATTTGTAAAAACTTTATGCTAGCTGACTATAAAAAAGCAAGTGAAAATCACAACATAGTCAAAACTATCCATATGGAAACTGAGTGGGACCCCAAAGATCCTGTGGGTGAAACAAAATGGCTCCAGGAATTATTCGATATTTCAGGCTTTCCAAATGCTTTAGTTGGACAAGCTTGGTTTGATAGAGAAGATATCGAATTAGTTTTGAAAGGTCATACACAATTCCCTTTGATTAGAAGTATAAGGCATAAACCAAAGTCTTCACTATCTCCAAATATTAAAATATTGAATTCAAAAGGAACACTTAATGATCCATTTTTTAGAAAAGGATATTCCTTACTTAAAAAATACAAACTTCATTTTGATCTTCAAACACCTTGGTGGCATTTAGACGAGGCTACAAAATTAGCAAAAGATTTTCCAGATATAGTTATTATTTTGAACCACACTGGTCTTCCTGCTGATAGATCGAAGAAAGGCCTAGATAATTGGAAAGCTAACTTAGAGAGTTTTGCTGAACAACCTAATACTGCAATCAAAATATCTGGCATTTGTGTTCCTGGTAAACAATGGACAGTCAAACTCAATAAAAGTATTATTCTAGATACTATTAATATTTTTGGATATCAAAGATGTATGTTTGCATCTAATTTTCCAGTAGATAGCGTTTTAGCAAGCTTTGATGACATATATTATGGTTTTAAGGAAATAACTTCTGAAATGAGTGATGATAAAATTAAGTGTTTATTTTATGATAATGCCATAAAATATTATAGTCCATTGTGAAATTTTAAATAAAAATTAAACACCTTTAAAATTGGCTTGCCTTTTTTCCATAAATGCCTTCCTTCCTTCTTTGTAATCTTCACTGTCAAAACATGCAGATGCAAGTTTTTCACATATCAAAAGGTCTCTTTCATCTGGATTTTTTAAAATTTCTACACCAATTTGTTTCATAGCTTTTATTGTTAATGGGGCATTTTTAGATATAGTTAAAGCATAATCTTTTACAAAAGTTTCTATGTCATTTTCACTTATTAATTTTTGAACTAATCCACACGATAACGCCTCTTCCGCAGAAATTTTATCTGCAGTAAACATAAAATGTTTTGCCATTCCTGGTCCCATAACATCGAATAATCTTTTTATTGAAGAAAAAGGGTAACCTAAGGATAATTTTGCGGCTGGCATTGCAAATTTTGATTTTTCAGAACATATCCTTATATCACAACATACTGCTAAATTAAGACCACCACCTATACAATACCCATTAATCATAGCAATAGTTGGCTTCGGATACGATTCAAGGTTCTCATATACTTTTTGTGTTCTTTTATTATAGCTTAAAACAGCCTCTTTAGAACTTCGCTCTTTGTCAAATTTAGAAATATCAGCACCTGAAACAAATGACTTTCCGCCTGCGCCGTTTAATACAATCACTCTTACTCTATCGTTACTTTTAAAACTATCAAGCATTGTCTCTAATGCGTCCCACATTTCAATTGAAACAGCATTATGTTTTTCTGGATTATTAAACGTAATATAACCAACACCATTGTCAATTCTTGATAACATTTTATTATTTGTCATGATCACCTCTTTATTTTAAATTATATCTTTTGATTTAAACTCATCAAGCTCTTCATTACTAAAACCTAAATCTAGCAAAACATCTTCATTATGCTCACCTTTTTCCGGGGGTCTTTGTTTCATAATGCTAGGAGAACGAGATAAGTTAAAAGGCTGACCTACTAATTCTGTGTGTCCAAATGGAATAGTATCAACTGACTGAGCAATACCTAAATGCTTAACTTGAGGATCGCTAAAAACTTTATCTATAGAATTAATAGGTCCACACGGCACCCCAACTTTTTCTAATTTCTCAACCCATTCATCTGAAGTTTTAGACATCGTAACTTTTTCAATAAGCTTGTTTAAATAGTCTCTATTTTTGAGACGTTCTTTGGCATCTTTAAATTCATCCATTTCAAGCCATTCTTTTTTATCAACTGCTTCTGCAAAACGTCTCCAAATTGTTTCACCTGCAACAGCTAGATTAATTGATCCGTTAGAGGTTTTAAATACCCCAGTTGGAACACTGGTTGGATGATTATTACCAGCTTGACCAGCAACATGTTTCTCGCTTAGCCACCGCGCAGCTTGAAAATCAAGCATAAAAATCTGCGCCTGCAGTAAAGATGTATTTACCCATTGACCTATTCCAGATTTTTCTCGCTCTAGGAGTGCAGTTTGTATTCCCATAGCACAAAACAAACCCGCTGTGAGGTCTGCTACTGGAATACCTACTCTCATGGGTCCCTCACCAGGTGCACCAGTTATGCTCATTAATCCACCCATACCCTGAGCGATTTGATCAAAGCCCGGCCTTTTTGCATATGGACCATCTTGTCCAAAGCCAGAAATACTTGCGAGAATAATTCTTGGGTTTCGCAACTTTAAGGTTTCATAGTCGACTCCCAATCTGTCTTTTACATCAGGTCGAAAGTTTTCTACAATTACATCAGATGTTTCAATAAGTTTCATTAAAATTTCGATGGCCTCTGGTTGTTTCAAGTTTAGAGTAATACTCCTCTTGTTACGATGAAGATTTTGAAAATCTGAAGTGTGTCTAGATGCCCCCAAAGCACCATCCGGTTCTACATTTTCTGGGGCCTCAACTTTAATAACATCTGCTCCCCAGTCTGCCAATTGTCTCACAGCAGTTGGACCAGATCTTACCCTTGTAAGGTCAATAACTCTAATATGTGATAATGCATCAGAAGCAGGTAGATGAGGCATAAATATATTCTCCGTTTATTATTGTGGAAATTTCAAGATTATTACTTAAATCATATCTTATATATATGATTAAGATCAACAAATTGCTTGTTAATAAATAAAAAAAAAATTATTACTCTTTTGAACTAATAAGGATTAAAGATGAGTAATAAAAAATTTAATTTTCAAGAGTATTTTAATGATCTATCATTAATAGAGAAAAATTCGAAAAAAATTTTTATTAAATCAAAGGATTCAAAGGTTTGTTGGAGAATATGGGGAAAAGGTAACCCTATAATCTTTTTGCATGGTGGCTATGGAAGTTGGGCGCATTGGATAAAACAAGTTCTTCCATTTTCAAAAAATCATAGAGTTCTAGTACCAGACATGCCTGGTTTTGGTGAATCTGACGACTTAAGTCTTCCACACAGTCCTGAGAAAATTGCCTCTAATGTAGCCGAAACGCTCGAAAATTTGATTTCAGTTGAGGATGAACCTATTATATGTGGATTTTCTTTTGGTGGTCTAATTTCAGGTCATTTATCATATGAATTAATTCAAAGAAAACTTAGACCCAAAAAACTAATACTGGTTGGTCCTGGAGGATTAGGTGCAAAAAGAGGTGAAATGGAGACAATGATAGCAAGACATTCTAAAATGTCTGAGGAGGAAACTTATAACGCCCACCAAACAAATCTTAAAATTTTAATGATGCACAATTCGCAAAAAGTTGATAATTTCTCAGTTCATATTCAAAAACAAAATACTGATGCACATAGAATTAAAAGTCGCCCTATATCTGCTACAGACACTTTGACAAAGATATTAGAAAAACAAGATGTCCCACTTTTCGTTATTTGGGGAGAAAAGGATGCTAGCGTTGGTGTCTACCTTGAAGACAGAATGGCAATATTAAGAAAAGTTAACAGAAATGTGCGCTTTCACGTGGAATACAATATTGGTCATTGGATTATGTACGAAAACGAGAGTAGATTTAATAAAATTTTAGAAGATATTATTCAAGATTAAAACCATGGTTTTTTAGCCATTTTTTAAAGTCTTTTCTTTCAGCTACTGAGAGTTGCCTGCTAATATTTTCTGACCAGGTTCCCTTTTTAGCCACACCATAAATATCTACATGTCTCTGTTTGTTTTCTTCAATAGGAGCTACTTTAAATACTCTATCATCATATTTATTAATTTTATCCATTAGGTTTTTTTCATTATATAAATTGTAATGAGTAACTATATCTTGCGGTAGCCTTAAAGAAACTGACGACTTTTCGTCTGGCCACCCTACAGCAAGTCCGGCAATTGGGAAAACACCTTTTGGTAATTGGCAAAGATTTTTTACTTCTTCAATTATATTTCTAATCATGCTTATTGGACATATACCTAAACCGATCAACTCAGAAGCGTTTATCATAGATTGCATTGAAAGTGCTGCATCTATGACGCCATTCATAAAAGTATCTACATTATTATTCTTATGATTATATCCTTTATGTTTTGTAATTTTAATATTTCTTCTTATGTCGGCAAGGAATAAAAGAAAAACTGGTGCTGTAAGTGCCCATTTCGTATTTCCAATCAAATTTGATATTTCTTTTTTAAGAACCTTATTTTGAATTACTAAAATTGAGTATTGCTGAAGATTTGACTTAGATGGAGCTGATTGAGCTGCGGTCAAAAGTAATGTTAAAAGTTCTTGGGGTATATTTTTTTTTGAAAACTTCCTAACACTAGCTCGAGACAAAATAGAGCTCATTAATGGGGAAACATCAATTTTAGAAAAATTTTTATCAGAACTTATCCCATACCTATCATAATATAAATTTGACACTTCAATCATTAACTATACTTTCATTAATATTAATTAAATTTTATGTTACTATAATTATATAAAAATTATTAAGGTTTTTTTCATGTTAGATTTAAAGGATAAAATTGCCGTCGTATCAGGCTGTGGTTCCATTGGAGATGGATTTGGAAATGGTAGAGCTATCGCAACTCTATTAGCACGCCAAGGCGCAAAAGTCATCGGAACCGACATAAATGAAGAAGCAGGTCACAACACTTCCGATTTCATAAAAAAAGAAGGTAATGATTTTACTTTTTATAAAGTAAATATGACAAATGAAAATGATGTAAAAGAGTTTTTTGATAAAACTGAATCACAAAATAAAAAAATTGATATTTTAGTAAATGTAGTGGGTCAGTCTGAACCAGGAGGACCCGTGGAAATAGATACAAGCACATGGCAACAACAATTTATGTTGAATTTAAACACTGCCTATTTTTGCATTAAATGCGCAATTCCAATAATGGAAAAAAACTTAGGTGGATCAATTGTTAATATTTCCTCAGTTGCAGCACTAAGGTATGTAGGCAAACCCCAAGTTGGTTATAGTGCCTCAAAAGCAGCGCTTATGCAGATGACTAAAACAACTGCAGTAATTGAAGCAAAAAAAAATATTCGACTAAACTGCGTTGTTCCAGGTTTGATGCATACACCTTTAGTAGATAGATTGGCACAAAAATATGCAGACGGCGATTATGAAGGATTTGTTAGACAAAGACATAATCAAGTGCCAATGGGTAGAATGGGTGTATCATGGGATGTTGCTAATGCTGTATTATTTTTATGTTCTGATGAAGCAAAGTATATCACTGGAACTGAGCTAATAGTTGATGGAGGACTTGTTGCTGCGACCCCCTAAAATATCTTCAAAATATTAATTTTGTTTTAACAAAATTTTCAACGGTAGGTTTAATGATATATTTAAAAATTCAAAAACGTACGAGCCAACTTTTATCTAAAGGTAATATAACGGACAAGCCTAGTCAGTATGTTGATATGATTTTATTCGTACTAATAATTTTAAATATTGGTGCTGTATGTTTAGAATCAGTAAAACATATAGGAAATAAATATGAAGAAGCATTTAACACATTTGAGTTTTTTTCGGTAGTTATTTTCAGTATTGAATATTTATTGAGGGTTTGGTCTGCTCCTGCAAGAAATGACCTTGGTGACTCAACTAATTTTATTAAAAGAACGAAATATATATTTAGCTTTACAGGCTTAATAGATTTTTTAGCCATAATTCCTTCTATTTTACCATACTTTTTTGGAGGCTTAGATCTTAGATGGCTGAGGGTACTAAGATTATTAAGATTGTTAAAAATATCTAATTATAGTTCAGCATTAGAGGATTTTTTTTCTGCAATTAAAGCCGATTGGAGATCCTTTAGCGCAGCATTATATTTAATGGTAATTGCATTATTCCTATCAAGTGCTCTGATGTATATTGCAGAACACGATAGCCAACCAGAAAAGTTTAGTTCAATCCCCGAAACAATGTGGTGGGGACTTATTACCTTAACAACTGTAGGTTATGGAGATGTGTCACCAGTTACCCCGCTTGGAAAAATTATTGGAGCATTTACAGCTATAATGGGAGTTTGTACTGTAGCTCTTCTAACTGGTATAGTTGCGTCTGCATTTGCAAATCAAAGGGCTCAAAAAGCTGCAATTTTAGAAGCTGAAATAAATCAAGCTCTAAGTGATGGAGTGATAAGTGACGATGAAGCAAAAAAAATAGAAAAATTAAGAAAAGAACTTAACTTATCACCTGAGCATTCTAAATCGCTAATTGATATACTTTCAGAAAAAAAATAATTTAAAGATCTATAATCTTCTTGCATATTGAGGAGGGACATTTATAGAATAATTTAGGATTTTGGCAGCATCCCATACCCATCTTGGATTTGAAAGAAATGCCCTTGCCATTGCAACCATATCAGCATCTTTGTTGACGATAATATCATTAGCTTTTTTTGGGTCTGATATCATTCCCACTGCCCTTACAATCATATTAGTATTATCTTTAATTATTTTAGCCAAGTGAACTTGGTAGTGAGGTCCAATTGGTATTTGAGGATTTGGAGTGTTCCCACCACTTGACACGCAAACATAATGGCAACCTAATTTTTCTAACTCTTGTGCAAATATTAAGGCCTCACTTTCATTTATTCCATTTTTTTCCCACTCTGTTCCCGTTATTCTTACGCCCAAGGGAAAATCATTTGGTAAAGCTTTTTTAATTGCAGTAAAAACTTCTAATGGAAATCTCATTCTGTTTTCAAGAGAGCCTCCATATTTATCTTCACGTTTATTTGAAATTTGAGATAAGAATTGATGAAAAAGATAACCATGAGTTCCGTGAACCTCAATTAAATCAAATCCAATTTTTACTGATCTAATTGAAGCTTCAACAAATTTATTTTTAATTTTTTGCATGTCGGTTTCAGAAAGCGATTGGGGCACATGCCAACCAATATCAAATGGCGTAGGTGATGCACTCCTCGTAATCCAAGGATCCTCTTCTTTAGTTAAACTTTTTCTTCCTTCCCAAGGTCGTTGAGTGGACGCTTTTCTTCCTGCATGAGCTAATTGAATACCAAAAGATGTATCTGTCGGGGCAACAGACCTTGCCAAGTCTAAAGTTTTTTTTATAGATGCTTCACATAAATCATTATAAATACCAACACAATTATGAGTTATTCTTCCTATTCTCTCAACTGCGGTAGCTTCAACCATGATCAATCCAGCAGCTGAATAACCTAATTGCATTAAATGTTGAATATGCCAATCTGTCATAACACCATCTACAGCTGAATATTGACACATTGGAGCAACCGCAATTCTATTTGAAATTTTTAATTTCCCTATTTGAACTGGTGAAAAAATCATAATTATCCTTTTGTTCTAAATTTAATTAAATTTATTGATCCAAGTATCAACTAATCTTCTGGCAATAGAGTCAATTCTAGGCAGCTTAAATCCACCACTAATTGAAGGATGTTGTAAAGTCTTTAATTCTTCTATTGAAAACCAATGAGCATCTTCTATTTCATTATAATCAATATTCATATCTTCACTAATAGCCTCTGCAAAAAAAACCTAACATTAGTGAGGCAGGAAAAGGCCAAGGTTGTGAATTGAAATATTCTATATTCTTAACTTTTACTCCGACTTCTTCAAATACTTCTCTTTCAAGGGCTTGTTCAAGACTTTCGCCAGGTTCAACAAATCCTGCAAGAGTACTGTACATTCCATCAGGAAATCTAGGAGATCTTCCCAATAAAATCTTATCTTGAGAGGAAATAAGGGTAATTATAGCTGGATCAGTTCTTGGGAAATGACTTTTACCACATTTATCATTAGAACAAATTTTTACAAAACCACCCTCTTTAGACATATTTTCAAATCCACATGAACCACAAAATTTATGGGTATTATGCCAAAAAAACATCCCATTAGTTAGTGCTAAAAAGGATGCATCTATGTCATTTAATGAGGGTCCGTATTTTCTAAGATCTTCAACAATTACTTCATTCTCTTTTAACCATAAATCCATATTTAGGTTTTGATTACTTAAATCTAAACCAACATAA
The DNA here is from genome assembly GCA_000421325.1 of alpha proteobacterium SCGC AAA536-K22. GTDB lineage: Bacteria > Pseudomonadota > Alphaproteobacteria > Puniceispirillales > Marisalimonadaceae > Marisalimonas. The sequence goes on along the minus strand of ATWQ01000010.1, from coordinate 59,966 downwards.
TTGGTCTCATTAGCCACACCCAGAAAAATTGGATTTTCAATTTCATTTGGAAAAAATGTTTTTAATTGATTTATGTTTAATTTTATTGCATCAATATTTTCATTTGTTTCTTTAAACAAGTTTTTTCCATTAAAATAAGGAATAAAATTAGTTTTTTCATCAAGCATTATTTTTTCAATTAGTTTCTTGTTATTTCTATAATCTCCTTGACGATTTATTTCAGAACTAGCGTAAAATAGTTGATTCATTATATTACCTCGGAATATGACGTTTTTATTTTAATGATATAGCTTTATAAACTGATTCTCTTAAATAAATATATGTAAAATTGAATGAAAAAAAAAATGGTTAAAAAGTCATATTTTTCAGATAGTTATAATTTTGTGTTGCTGTTGAGCATAGTAAAAGAGAAGATTACAAGTAATCAAAGGAATTTATTATGATTAAAATAAGTCGGATATCTTCTCCTCTTAAAGACAAAGTTAAAAACCTAGAAACATGTTCACAACTAGATGGAGATGGTGTTTTTGAGGGTAAATATAACACTTCAGGTTCTATTCTAATTCGGAACAAATTTTTGGGTGAACTATCAGCTGATCAGATAATTGTTGACGAAAAAGGTATTATTGAAGGTACTGTTAAATCTTCTGAACTTATTGTAAGTGGAAATGTAAGTGGTAAAATTAACTCAGATAGTATTGTAGTTATGGAAAATGGGTCAATATCAGGCGATATAATTTATAAACAAATTGCTGTATTTGAAGGTGGTGTTATAAACGTAGCTGGTATGAAGCAGGCAGTTCAAAAAGAAGAAAAAGTTATTGAAATCATGCATAAAGTAGCTGATTAGTTCAAATTAAGTTTTAACAACAAATTCTAACCCTGCCATTGATCCAACATAAAAATTAGGCTTGGTCTTTTTCAACTTAATAATTGCACCTGATACTTCCACATCAATACCATTTGCATAAATTCTTATAATTTTACCATCATTTTGTGTGTCATGGTCAGTACAATCAACCTTTACCTTTTGATCCAAATACATAGATTAACCTCCTTAAAACTCTAAACAGAATATTTTTTTAGATTATCTAACTTTACTAATGAAAGAGTGGCTATATTAGTTGATTTTAAAATTACTTTAGGTGCTTTCCCTGCTTCAAATGCTTCTTGCCATCTTGATGCACAAAGACACCAACTATCACCCTCAGTTAAACCTTTAAAATTATATTCAGGCATAGGCGAACTTAAATCATTTCCAACCAATTTTGAAAAGGTTAAAAAACTTTTTGTCATAACACAACACACCGTATGTAGTCCAAAGTCATCGGGGCCTGTATTGCAACAGTTATCTCTATAAAACCCTGTAATAACATTAGATTTTTTATCAGAAAGATTGCATGGCTCAAGATCACTTCCAAGAACATTTAATTGCTTATTATTACCACCATTATGTGAAAAACCATCCATTATTTACTCTCCAATTTTATTAACTGATTTGAACTATCTTCAATAATAGTCTCTAATTTTTGTAAGAATTCTATTTTTGATAAACCTGGTTGTATTTCAGGATGAATTTTTATAGTTATAGATTTTGATTTAAGCCTATTAGGGTATTTTATAAAACTATTTTTAGGCCATAACAAACCGGCATTATGAGCAACTGGTATCACAGAGACTTTTGTTTGGGAGTATAAAAAAAACACTCCTGGAAGGTATGGTTTTTCTTTAGTTGTAACACCAGGATTAACTCTAGTACCTTGAGGGAAAATCATCATTGATCGTTTTTCTTTTACCGCTTGCTTTGCTTTTCTACCCATCTTCTTTAATGCGTTTATACCTTGATCTCTTGTAATTGGAATAGCTCCTGATCTTAAAAAATACAACCCAATTACTGGTAAAAAAATTAGAGCTTTTTTTAAAACTATAGATGGCATTGAAAAAAGGTCAGTACAGAAAACTGTTTCCCAAGCTGATTGATGTTTTATCGCGTATATGACTACTTTGTTTTTTGAGGGAACTTCACCAATTATATTAATATCAGTACTTAGCCACCATTTCATTCCTTTAATCATTATAAGACACCAAATTCTGTTAACAAATAGAACGACTGGTCTTGGAAATAAAAGACATGGCAAACATATTGTGACTAAAATACTGGTGCCAAGATAGAATTGAATATTGAATAAAAGAGATCTTAAAACATTCATGTCAATCTATCCAAAACTCTAAAATTATATCTTAGAAAGTGTGAAATAATGTTTACCGTTTTCTAAGCTTTTTATTAATATATTATAGCCTTCATTTTCAGAAAAATGAGAGAAATCAATAGGACTTGCAGGATCATCTGAAATAAATACGACGGCCTTACCTTTATCTAAATTTTTTAAAACTCTTTTTGCTTTTAAAACAGGCAATGGACATTTTAATCCAGTAAAATCATGTTCGTCTATCAAAAAACTGCTCCTAAGCATATATATTTACATAATAATTTATACATATTTATAGCACTAATCCAATTTAATTTTACTTGTATGCCATGAAGCTTAAATGTAATACGTAAATATGAGTATATGGGGTAAAATTATAGGGGGGGCAACTGGCTTTGCTTTTGGAGGTCCTATAGGCGCATTATTAGGTAGTGTTGCTGGTCATGCTATAGACAAGATTAAAACTAAGAAAAAATTGCCTGAAGAAACAGCTTTAAAACAAATTGGCTTTACAATTGGTGTAATTGTTCTTTCTGCTAAAATGGCAAAAGCAGACGGTAAAGTAACTGAAGATGAAATTAGAGCTTTTAAAGAAAAAATAAATATTCCAGACAATGAAATTAAAAATGTTGCCAAACTTTGGGATCAAGCAAAAAAAACAACAGACGGTTTTCAAATATATGCAAGACAAATAGCAAATTTATTAGAAAAAAATTCTTCTGTATTAGAGGAGTTACTTAAGCTACTTATTATTATTGCACTAGCTGATGGTAAAATAACAATTCCAGAAATTAAATATTTGAGAGAAGTTGGGAATATTTTTGGTTTTTCCGAAGAAGACTTTGAAAGGATTTATTCGTCAAAATCTGGAGTTTCTTTTGACCCTTATCAGATATTAGGCGTTTCAAGAGACGCTTCAATTAACGAAATTAAGCAAAAATGGAAACAACTTGCAATCAATCACCATCCAGATCGATTAATTTCACAAGGTATTCCAGAAGATCTCATCCACAAAAGCACCTCGCGACTTAAGGAAATTAATAACGCGTGGGATACTATTCAAAATAAGAGATAATTTAATAAAAATGTCTAGACCATTAATTACAACACAAAACTTGAAAATCTCACGATCAAATAGAACACTATTAAATAATGTTGATATCTCAATACATGAACATGATCGTATTATTTTAGTTGGTGAAAATGGATGTGGTAAAAGTTCACTTTTAAGAACTTTTAGAGGAGTTGAAGAAGTAGATGATGGAACAATTTGGTTTTCACCAAATCTAAAATTGTTTTATTTAGAACAAGAACCTCCTGAACCCTCAATAAATAATCTCGTAGATTTTTTTATAAAAGACATTGAATTTCCTGATTTATCCAAAATTAATGATATAATTGAGCAATTAAATCTCAAGAATATAAACCATAGAAAAAAACTTTCTGGCGGTGAGATTCGTAAAATTTATATTGCAAAATCTATTTTAAGCGAGTCTGATATCCTTCTTCTTGACGAACCTACTAATCATATAGACTTACCGACAATAGACTGGCTTGAGAGAAAACTATTATATCTAAAAAAAACAATGATTATTATAAGTCATGATCAAGAATTTTTAAAAAAAATTGGTACTAAAACATATTGGTTTCATAAACAGAAAATTTTTAAACGTGAGGGGCCATATATTAACTTTCATGAATGGTCTAAAGAATTAATTGAAATTGAAAAAAGCCAATCTCACAAAATGAAACAAAAAGTCAAAAGTGAAACAAAATGGTCTATTGAGGGAATATCAGCTAGAAGAAAAAGAAATGTGGGAAGAGTTAGAGAATTAGAAAAATTGTCACAAGATTTTAATGAAACAAAAATAATTGAAAAAAAATCAATGGATTTAGTTCTTAATAAAACTAATGAATCTGCTTTAAACGTAGTTGAGGCATTTGATATATCATTTGCTCATAATAGTAATAATAAAAACAACATTATTTCTAACTTCAGTCTTAAAATTCAACGTAACGATAGAATAGGTATAATAGGAGCAAATGGAACTGGTAAAACTACTTTAATAAAAATTTTGCAAGGTATTTATTTTCCAACTATTGGTAGAATTAAGTTTGGAGAACACATAAACTTAAAATATTTTGACCAAAATAAAGAGAGTATCTATTTAGATAGTACACCATGGAGAACAATGACAGAAAGTGGTGATTATGTTGACTTTAAAGGAGAAAAAATTCATGTATTATCATATTTAAAAAAATTTCTGTTTGATGAAAAAAAGTCACTACAGAGTAATTCCACGTTGTCAGGCGGTGAAAAAGCAAGGCTATTACTTGCTAAGTTATTTTTAAATGAACATAACTTTTTAATTTTAGATGAACCTACCAATGATTTAGATTTTGAGACACTAAGTCTTTTAAAGGAAAGTATAAAAAATTATGATGGAACAGTACTAATTATTAGTCACGACAGATTTTTCCTTGATCATACAATTGATAGACTTTTAGTTTTCGAAAATGACAATAAAATTTTAAAATATGTTGGAAACTTTTCAAATTATTATGAAAAATATGGCTTATCTAAATTAAGGGTTAATCAAACTGAAAGTAAATTTAGGCAAAAAGAATTTAAAAATAAAAAATCTTCCGAAAATATAATTAAGAAAAAGCTAACTTTTAAAGAGACTTATGAATTAAAAATTCTTCCTCAACAAATTGAAAATCTTGAAAAAGAACTTAAACAGTTGGAAATTCTTTTAAGCAAAGATAATTTATACAATGATGATAAAAAGACCTTTGATGAAACAATAAATCTGATTACCAAAACTAAAAACAAGTTGTCTTTAGCAGAAGAAAAATGGCTTCAAATTCAAATTTTAAATGACGAAATAAACAAGTAATCAAGTTAAAATAATTATATGTTGACCAAAATTTTAAAAATTATATTTTAAGGTTGTCAGAGAGCAATGTAGTTGCTTTTTAAAGAGGAAAGTCCGGGCTCCATAGAAATAAGGTGCTGGATAACATCCAGCAGGGGCAACCCTAGGGAAAGTGCCACAGAAAATATACCGCCATTTTTTGGTAAGGGTGAAATGGTGTGGTAAGAGCACACCGTGTTTCTAGTAATAGGAATGGCTTGGTAAACCCCACCTGGAGCAAGACCAAATAGAAGAAACACTTATTGGATTTCTACAAAGTTTCTTGGGTAGGTCGCTAGAAAAGTTTGGTAACAAATTTTCAAGATTAATAACTACAATCAAAATTTTGATACAAAACCCGGCTTATTGCTCTCTGACAACTTTCAAAAAATTATAATACCATAAAACTAGAATAAATTCCCATTGACTCCCATAAATTCCCATGTTATCCCGTATAATGGATAATATTAATTACTTAGATGTCAATTTTTACTCAGTTAAAAGTTTATATCCTTTCAAGTGTATTATTTATTAATTGAGGTTTTAATATCAATGTTTTTATCGACTTCACATAATAAGATTGATTTAAAATGCAGAGTATCGATTCCAGCATCTTTCAGAATGAATCTAGAAAAGTTAAATGAGCCTTTAATTCTATTTAAAAGCCTCCAATTCCCATGCATTGAAGGTACCACTTTTACAAGAATGCAAAGATATATCAATGCTATTGATCAATTAGACGCATTATCTGACGATGCGTTCGTTTTAAGAATGATGATGGCTGACTCTTTTGAAATAAAATTTGATGTAAATGGCCGAGTAGTAATACCAGATATTCTTATGAAATTTGCTAACCTCACGAATAAAGCTGTATTTATGGGTATAGGAGAATCTTTTTATATTTGGTCTCCATCAGAATATGAAAGTCAATACAAAAAATCACAAAAAATTCTTAAAGAAAAAGGACCTCCAAAATTAATCTTAAAAAAGAATGAATAATTATAATAATGTTTTATAAACCCCAACATATTCCTGTTTTACTCAGTGAAGTAATAAACGCCTTATCAATAAATGAAAATGAATTATACGTTGATGCTACTTTTGGATTAGGTGGATATACTAAAGCTATTTTAAATAAAAACAATTGTAAGGTTATTGCTATTGATCGAGATCCAGAAGCTAAAATTTTTGCAGAAAAAATTAAAATAGATTTTAAAGATAGATTTTTTTTTAAAAATAGTAAGTTCTCACAATTAGTTAAAGTTTTAGAAGATTTGAAAATTAAAAAAGTGGCAGGAGTTGTTTTTGATCTAGGTGTTTCCAGTCCCCAATTTGATCAAAAGCATCGAGGTTTTTCTCAAAAATTAGATGGACCTCTTGATATGAGAATGTCTTGTGAAGGTCCAACTGCGGAAGAGTTTATAAATCAGGTTGAAGAAAATACTCTTGCTAATATTATTTATGAATTAGGTGATGAAATTTTTTCAAGAAGAATTGCTAAAAATATTGTTCTTGAGAGATCCTGCACTTCCATAAAAACAACGGGACAATTAGCGAACTTAATTAGAAAATCGATTCCAACTAAAAAAAAACAAAATAGATCCTGCCACTAAAACTTTTCAAGCTATTCGTATATATTTGAACGATGAGATATCAGAGTTAGAAAAAGGTTTAATTGCTGCTGAAAAAATACTTAAGCCTGACGGTATCTTAGCTGCAGTTTCATTTCACTCTATAGAAGATAGAATAGTAAAAAAATTTTTTTTAAAATGTGCAAAAAAGGAAAGCTATTCAAGACATCGTCCTGAATACCCTAACAAAAATCATAGTCTAGAAATTATCTCTAAAAAGCCAATTTTACCGTCTCAAGCTGAAATAAAAGCTAATAATCGATCTAGATCAGCAAAATTACGTATTGCAAAAAGAACAAATTTTCCATCGTATTTTGGAGAAACTGCATGATTAGATATCCATCTTTTATTATTGTGTTTCTAATAGTTTTTGTAGCAATTTCATTATACCAAATTAAACATTTTATTACTCAAAAAGAATTAGAGTTAGCTGCAATTAATAAAAAAGTAATACGCGCTGAATCCGATCTTAATATTTTAAAAGCAGAGCTTAGTTTTTTAAAACGTCCAAATAGGATAGAGAAAATAGCTAAGAATAAATTATACTTAAAAGAGATTTCTGTAATTGATATTTGGAACCTACAACACTTGGTAGAGGTAACAAAATCAATGGCTGAGAGTGAAGTAAAATGAAAGTTAGAGATTTTTTATATAAAGATTTTTCTATAAAAAACAATTCAAAATTACGTAAAATTAAATTATCAATTTGTGGTGCATTATTAACATTCTCGTTCGTAATAATTGGTTACAAAACAATTTCTCTAGCCAGTCTAAATAAAGTAAGCACAAAAAATATTTCAAGTAAAAAAAATCAACCAAGTTTCTTTGTCAAATCTAATCGTGGAAGTATTTATGATAGAAATGGAGAACTTTTGGCAACAACTATAAAAGTAAATAGTCTAAATATAAATCCACAAGAGATTTTAAATAAAAATGAAACAATAAGAAAACTAAAGAAAATTTTTCCCGAATTAAACGATGAAAGTTTTAGAAAAAAACTAAATACACAAAAAAGACATCTTAATTTATTAAGAGAAATCTCACCAAATGAGCAAGTTTTATTACTAGAAGAAGGTATTGAGGGAATTAAAATAGAGCCCAGAAATAAAAGAGTTTATCCAAACAACAACTTGGTATCACATATTTTAGGTGGGACTAATATTGATGGTGAAGGCATAGCTGGCATTGAAAAATCATTAAATAAACGATTACTAAATGGTAAAAATGTAACTGTTTCAATACATAAGGGTATTCAACATATAACAGAAAAAATTTTATCTGAACAAATTAAAAAATTTGAAGCTGAAGGTGGAGCTGGAATAGTTATGAACGCTAAAAATGGAGAAATTTACGCAATAACTTCTCTACCTGATTATAATGCAAATAACTATAATAGTATATTTAATCAAAATTTGTTTAATAGAGCTACAAAAGGAATTTATGAGTTAGGTTCAACTTTAAAACTTATAACAGCAGCTGTAGCGTTTGAGAGTGATCGTGTTAACGAAAGTGATGTTTTTGACGTTTCAACCCCCCTTAGAGTATCTTCTAGAACTATAAGAGATTTTCACCCTTTAAATTATCGTTTAAATATTCCAGAGGTAATTGTTCATTCTAGTAATATAGGCTCAGCTAAAATAGCCGAAAAATTTGGAACATCTATACAATTAAAATATTTAAAATCATTGGGCCTGATGGATAAGCTTAATTTAGAAATACCTGAATTAGGGACCCCCCAAGTTCGTAAAGATGGAAAATTACTATCTACAATGACAATCTCCTATGGACATGGAATCGCTATTACCCTTAGTCATCTTGCATCTGCAACTGCAACCATAGTAAATGATGGGATTCAGGTTAAACCAACATTGTTAATTTCGAACCCAAATCCATTAAATGATCGTATCTTTTCAAGTGAGACTTCAAAAAAAATGAAAAGTATTATGAGACTTGTTGTAAGTAGCAAACATGGAACAGCAAAAAAAGCTCAAGCCACAGGATATTTAGTTGGAGGTAAAACAGGAACTGCTGAGAAAATAAGTCAAACTGGTGGATATTCAGAAAATCAAAATATTGTAGCTTTTACGGCAGCTTATCCTATGAATAACCCCCAATTTGTAATTTCTATAATGATTGATAATCCAAAAGGACAGAAATTTTCAAATGGTTATAGAACTGCAGGATGGGTTGCTGCCCCAGTAATTAAAAAATTAGTTACAAGAATATCTCCTATATTAAATATTAGGCCTCAAACAAAACTTTCATCAGATTTTAGCAAAGAGCTAATCAAATACAAAATAAGAGGTAAGAATAAGGGAGCAAATTTATAAAATGCTTTTAAAAGATTTAATTACAAAAAACAAAATTACAAAAAATTTGTTCAAAGAATTGAATCAGAAAATTTTGCTTCATGAAGTAAAAGGAATTTCTTCAAATAGTAAAAAGATAAAAAAAGACTATATTTTTGTTGCGATTAAAGGTGAGAAATTTGATGGAGCTGATTTTATAACCGAGGCAGAAGAAAATGGGGCTTTTTTAACCATAGCTGAGAAATCATACAAAAAAAATGTTTTATTCATTAAAAGAGAAAAAGTCAGGCATATATATACAATTTTACTTGCTTCATTTTATAGCAACCAACCAAAACAAATCATCGGAGTAACTGGGACTAACGGAAAGACATCTACAGTTGAATTCTGTCGCCAATTATGGGTACTAGCAGGATGGAAGTCTGCATCCATGGGAACTCTAGGAACAAAGACTGAGACAGCTGCAAATAAAAGTATTTATAAAAATTCAAAAGAAAATTTGACTACATTCGAACCCTCTGACTTATATGAAAATTTAAAAGTATTAGCTCATGAAAAAATTTCTCATTTAGCCCTTGAAGCTTCTTCACATGGAATTGATCAGTATAGATTGGACGGTGTCAAATTTTCCGGTGCTGTATTTACAAACTTATCCCATGACCACCTTGATTATCATAAAAACACTGAAAATTATTTTGCTGCTAAAAAAAGGCTTTTTACTAAGATTTTAAAAAACAATTCTGCAATTGCCATTAATATTGACGATAATTTTGGTAAAAGATTGTATGAAGAATTAAAAAATACTAATCATCTAATAATTACTTTCGGACAGTGTTCTGAAGCAGATATGAAAATTAAATCTTTTGTCCAAAATAAAAGAAGTATCGATCTAATTTTAGAATTTGGAAAGAAAAATTTTCAAACAACTATTGGAATGATTGGAAAGTTTCAAGTTTATAATGTTATAGCCTCTGCATCTATTTGTATTGCATTAGGCATGGATTCAAATTTAATCTTTAAGTCTTTAGGATACCTGAAACCTGCTCGTGGAAGGATGGAAGTTCTATCAGAAACAAAGAATAATGCATTGGTCATAATTGATTATGCACATTCACCAGATGCTCTAACATCCGCACTGAAATCCATTCAAGAAATTTCAGATAGAGGAAGAATAATTACATTATTTGGATGTGGTGGGGATAGAGATAAAGATAAACGTCAAATCATGGGTAAGCTCGCTTATAAATACTCAGATATAGTAATTGTAACTGATGATAACCCAAGAAATGAAACTCCTTCAATTATTAGAAAGGAAATTTTAATTGGCTGTCCTTATGCTACTGAAATCCCTAACAGAGATAAGGCAATTAAATATGCTATTTCGAATTTACAAAAAAACGATCTTTTACTTATCGCCGGCAAAGGCCATGAAACATTTCAAGCTATTGGAGTAGAAACTCTTCCTTTTGATGATTACACTGTCGCCAAAGAAGCCATAAAAAACATTGAAAATTCTGAGGTAATGAATTGAAACCTTTATGGACAAAAAAAGATTTAATGTCAGCTGCCAGCGCCTCAGATCCTTCTACATATTTCCTTAAAAATATTGATGGGGTTTGGGGAGTAAGTATAGATGATAGAACTATAAAAAAAGGGGACTTATTCGTAGCTCTAATAGGTGATAAATTTAATGGCCATGATTTTATAGAAAATGCAATAAGAAAAGGTGCATATGGGATAATAGTATCTGACATTAAATTGGCCAATAAATATAACGGTTTATTGGTAAAAGATACCAAAAAAGCTTTAAAACAAATAGCAAAATTTTCTAGATATAGATTTAAAGGAACCACAATTGCTCTAACAGGAAGTAGTGGAAAGACCAGTACAAAACACCTTTTAGCTAGTTCTCTAAAAAAAATTGGGAAAACTCACTATACTCAAGGAAATAATAATAATCTAATTGGGCTTACACTTACCTTATCAAGATTGCAGTATGATTATCAATATTGTGTCTTAGAACTGGGGATGAATAATACTGGGGAAATTCGAGAATTAACTGAAATTGCAAAGCCAGATATAGCATTGATAACAAATGTATCTAATTCTCACATTGAAAACTTCAAAAATGAAAAAGAAATTGCAGCCGCAAAAAGTGAAATATTTTCAGGCTTAAATGAAAATGGTATCGCTATAATAAATTTAGACAATTTATGGTCAGAATATCTTATAAAAAAAGCAAAAAAAGTATCTGCAAAGATACATTTATTTGGCCATTCTAAATATGCAAATACTAAAATCACTAGAATAATAGATGAAAAAGAAGGTTCAACAATTTGTTATGATAACAAAAAATGGCATCTAAAATACCTTAATACAACACAAGCAAGAAATGCTATAGCGGCAATTTCAGTTATTAAAGAATTAAAATTATGTACTGCTACCAGTGCTAAAATTATTAGCCATATCAAACCTCTTTCTGGAAGAGGTGAAAAACTTATAATAAATTTTGGCCATAAATATAAAACATATGTAATAGATGATAGTTATAATGCGAATCCTGACTCGATGAAAGCTGCTCTCTCTAATTTTTATAAAACTAAAAATAAATTTAATACTTATAAGACCGTTTTAATAATTGGTGACATGCTAGAATTAGGACAAGATGCAAAAGAAATGCACTTGGAACTTATTCCAATGATAAAAAAAATAAATCCTAATTTACTTATAACGATAGGGGCTTATTCAAAAAAAATTAGCGATAAATTAGATATACAAATCAACTGTAGCTCATTTTTAACCATGCCCCCTCTTTTAAAAAAAGCAACCCAATTTATCAAACCTAATCAACTCATTCTTATCAAAGGATCAAACGGAACTGGACTTTGGAAACTAATTCCAATTTTCAAAAATTTTAATAAGGAGAAATGTGATGTTGCCTGATCTTTTTCTTGCTTATACTGAATATTTCCAACCTCTAAATTTATTCAAGTATATTACTTTTAGATCTATTGGAGCTTTATTAACTGCTTTATTAATCAGTTTTATTTTTGGTCCTAAAATTATTGCTTTATTAAAGAAAATGCAAAAAAGAGGTCAACCAATAAGATCTGACGGGCCCAAAAGTCACATTTTATTCAAAACTGGTACTCCTACAATGGGAGGTTTGTTAATTGTATTAGCTTTTACCGCCTCTACACTTTTATGGGCGAAGTTAGACAATGTATATATTTGGATAATTTTAGGAGTGGCAATATCTTTCGGATTAATAGGGCTGTTAGATGATTGGATTAAGGTCTCTAAAATGACAAGTAATGGTCTAAAAAGTTATCAAAAAATAATTCCACAAATTTTAATAGCTTTTATAGCTGCTTGGTTTATTTCCAATAACACCCCTCAAAGTTTGCAAAATTCTTTATCCATTCCTTTTATTAAAGAAAATATAGTTTTTTTAGGAATTTTTTATATTCCTTTCGTAATTCTAGTAATTGTTGGATCTTCAAACGCAGTTAACTTAACTGATGGCTTAGACGGTTTAGCAATAGTTCCTGTAATGATCGCAGCAAGCTCTTTAGCCATAATTGTTTATTTAACTGGACATTTAAATTTCTCTAATTATTTGCAGATTAATTATGTCCCAGGTGTTGGAGAAATAGCAGTTTTTCTTGGAGCAATAATTGGTTCAGGATTAGGTTTTCTATGGTTTAATGCTCCACCAGCTATGGTTTTTATGGGTGATACTGGTTCATTGTCACTCGGTGCCGTAATAGGCGTAAGTGCTTCAGTGTCAAGGCATGAGATAGTATTAATAATAATAGGTGGTCTGTTTGTGTTAGAAACTATATCCGTCATTGTACAAATAGTTTCTTTCAAGCTTACAGGTAAAAGAATATTTAAAATGGCACCACTGCATCATCATTTTGAACAAAAAGGATGGGCTGAATCTACAATTGTAATCAGATTTTGGATAATAGCAGTAATTTTAGCTTTAATAGGTCTTTCTACACTTAAACTAAGGTAATAAAATTGAATAATATTGTTAATTACAAGAATAAGGATGTTGGAATTTTAGGATTAGGTTTGTCTGGCTTAGCTGCTGCAAAAGTATTATTAAATTCAAAGGCTAATATTTTTGTTTTTGACGATAAAAAAGAAAAACCATCTATTATCAAAAAAAGAAATTGGATTAATTATAATTATTGGCCATGGGAAAGTATCAAAACATTAGTAGTTAGCCCTGGGATACCTATAAATTCTGAACAAAAACACAATGCTATAAAGCTTGCTATAGATAATAATGTTCAAATTATCAATGATATTGACCTATTTGTTGAGACAAATCCTAAAGCTAAAATTATTGGTATTACAGGTACAAATGGAAAATCAACAACAGCAGCTTTGTTATTTCATATCTTAAAATTTAATAAAATAAAAAGTGTTATATGCGGTAATTTTGGTGTCCCCGCATGCTCTATAAATGACCCGGGGGAAAACGGCGTAATAATTCTTGAATTATCAAGTTATCAATTAGATGGCGCAAAAAATTTATCTTTAGACATGGCAACAATTATTAATATAACCCCAGATCATCTGGATTATCACGAGAATTTTGTTAGGTATATAACCTCTAAGTTAAAGATAATTAACTTTTTAAGAAATAATGGAATATTTATCTTTGATAAGAGTAATAAATTATTAGATAAAATCATTGATACAGATAATTACAAATCTCTGAAATTAATTAGGATACACAAAAAGGAATTTACAGATTTTATTAATGATAATGACCATCTAAAAGGTACTCATAATGCAATAAATGCATCAATTGCCATATCAATAGCAAAAAAATTAAATATTAACGATAATAAAATAGCCTTAGCAATTAAGCGTTTTAAAGGATTATCACACAGGATGGAGCAGATATATGTTTCTAAAGATTTAGAAATAATTAATGACAGCAAATCTACAAATGGTGAGTCAACAGCTGCTGCATTAAAATCGTTTAATAATATATTTTGGATTGTTGGCGGAAAACCGAAGAATGATGGAATAGGTGAAGCTAAGAATTGTTTAGATAAAGTTGTAGAGATTTTTATAATTGGTGATTCAACAAATTACTTTTCAGAAGAAATTTTAAAATTCAATAAAAATATTCCTCTAAACGTGTGTGTCACAATAGAAAATGCTACCAAACTTGCCCTTAAAAAAAGTAAAATATCTAAATTAAAAAAATGTGTGATTTTGTTATCTCCTTCAGCCGCGAGTTTTGATCAATTTAAAAATTTTGAGGATCGAGGTAATAAATTTAAAAAAATTGTTAAAGGCCAACTTATAAAAGGTATAATCTAGATGAAAATTACACGTTCTGATAGATCAAATATAGCACTTTGGTGGTGGACGATTGATAGATATCTGTTAACGGGATTTTTTACTTTAATAATTTTTGGCATATTTTTAGTTATGGCATCAAGTCAGCATCTAGCTGAAAGCCTAAATATACCATCACATCATTTTACAATTAGGCATTTATTATTTGGATCAATAAGTATCCCAATTATAGTATTTTTCTCAATTTTAAATCAGAAACAGATCAAAATCTTTTGTATATTTGGTCTTCTAGTATCTATTTGTTTATTACTTTTCATTTTGTTTGAAGGGGAGAGAATAAAAGGTGCTCAAAGATGGTTTTATCTTGGTAGCTTTAGTTTTCAACCTAGTGAAGCATGCAAACCATTTTTTGTAATATTTAATGCATGGATTTTAACTTTATGGGTTGAAAAGTCAAAGTCTCCAGGTTGGATATGTTCCGTTGCTTTAATAATAATTATATCGGCTCTATTACTATTACAACCAGATTTAGGAATGACAATTGTTATGATATTTACTTGGGGGTTTCAACTATTTATTACTGGGATACCTCTACTTATTATTTTGCTTCTTGTTCTAGCATTTCCTATATTTATGATAGTATCTTATCAAAATTTTAATCATGTTAAAATAAGAATAGATAATTTTATTGAAGGCAAGACATATCAAGTTTCAAAATCACTACAGTCGTTTGAATCAGGTGGTTTTTGGGGAAAAGGACCAGGAGAAGGTTTTTATAAAAAATCTTTGCCAGATGCACACTCGGATTTTGTTTTTGCAGTAGCAGCTGAAGAATATGGTGTTTTGATATGTTGTCTAATTGTAGCAATCTACTGTTTAATCATATTACGATCATTTTTATACAGCTTAAAAACAAATAATCTTTTTTTTATTCTTTCCGTAAGCGGTCTTGCTTTTCAATTTGGCTTTCAATCATTGATACATTTAGCAAGTAACACGGATCTTATTCCTACTAAAGGGATGACTTTACCTTTTTTGTCTTATGGCGGGTCATCTATTTTAGCATCAGCTATTACAGCTGGAATATTATTATCTTTAACAAGAAAAAATATTTCACTAGAAACTTTAAAACCAAAAAATTATGAGCAAAGTAATTATGAATAATGCAAATCCAAAAAATACTATTTTAATTGCTACAGGCGGAACAGGTGGTCATATTTTTCCATCATTATCTATAATTAATCAAATTCAAAATCATTTATTAATCATAATTACTGACGAAAGAGGTAAAAATTATTTCAATAATTCTTTTATTAATAAAGAGATAAATTTTAAAATATTTACTCATAGAGTATCAAGCCCAAGTAATAAATTTTTAATAAATAAATTGAAATCTTTTTTTCAATTTTTCATTTCAACTTTTCAATCAATTTTGTTAATCCTAAACTACAAACCAGTTGCTGTTATCGGTTTTGGTGGTTATCCATCAGTAGCTCCAATCCTAGCAGCTAAAATCTTTAATATACCCTCAATAATTCATGAACAAAATACTGTTATAGGAAGAGCAAATAAACTACTTTGTAAAATTTCTGACGTCTTAGCACTGTCTTTTTCAAAAACTAAAAATCTTCCAAAAATAAAGAAGTCTATCTACACTGGTAATCCTGTGAGAAAAGAATTTTATGAAATTGGAAAACATAAGTATTTACTTCCCAATAAAAAGAGCGAATATTTTTACATTTTAATATATGGAGGAAGTCTTGGATCTAGCTTTTTATCAGAACATTTAACTTCAATTATTTGTTCTCTTCCCCAGGATATGAAGAAAAAAATAAAAATAATTCAGCAAGTAAGAAAAGAAGAAATAGAGTTTGTACGTGAGAGTTATAAAATTAATAAAATTGACTCTGAAATAAGCAGTTTCTTTGAAGATATTTCTATAAAGTTTAAAATTGCTCATTTGATAATTACTAGATCAGGTGGTTCAAGTGTTGCTGAAATTTTAGCTTCTAACAGGCCTGTTATATTCATTCCCTTACCTACCGCTTTAGATAATCACCAATATGAAAATGCTAGATTTATTGAAAGTAACAAGGGTGGTTGGTTAATTAGTCAAACTAATAAAAATATTAGTGAACTTGAAAATTTAATAAAAAATATTTTACTCAATCCTAATAAACTTGTTGAAGCAAGTAATCAAATAAAAAAACTATCTAATAAGCTTAAGAGATTAAGAGATAATAAAACACCTACAGATTTTTTGTGTGAATGTATTTTCAAAATTAAAAATAATAATAAAAAGGTTGTTTCCTCAATATGTTAAAAAGTCCAAAAAATTTGGGAGTTATTCACTTTATTGGTATTGGTGGAATTGGAATGAGTGGCATCGCAGAAATTTTATTTCAATCGGGATATAATGTTCAAGGTAGTGACATAACTAACAGTAATAACACAATTAGACTAAAGAAAATTGGAATTAAAATCTTTATAGGACAAAAAAAGTCAAACATTGTGAATGCGAAGATAGTCGTTGTATCTACAGCAATCTCCGAGATAAATAAAGAATATTTAGCAGCAAAAAAAAATGTTTCTTCCAATAGTTCATAGAGCTGAAATGTTAGGTGAATTAATGCGCTTAAAGCAATCAATAGCAATAGCTGGAACCCATGGAAAAACAACTACTACTTCTTTGATAGCAAAAATGATTGAAGAAAATGGCATGGATCCAACAATCATAAATGGAGGTATAATTTCTTCTTTGGATAGCAATGCAAAACTTGGTAATGGTGAATGGATGGTTGTTGAAGCTGACGAGAGTGATGGTAGCTTTGCAAAATTAAATCCAACAGTTGCAATAATTACAAACATAGATTTAGAACACCTTGATTATCATAAATCAGAAGAGAACCTAGAGAAAGCATTTTTTCAGTTTGTATCATCAATACCGTTTTATGGATTTGTTTGCCTTTGCATAGACAATCCAAGAACACAAAAATTAATTTCAAAACTACAGAACAAAAAAGTTATCACTTATGGCCTGTCTGCAAATGCTGATATAAGAGCAACAAGCATCTCATATAAAGACAATAAAATGTTCTTTTTATTAAATATATCAAACCTAAAAGAGCATAAAAATAAAAATTATAAAATAGAATTCTCTATGATTGGATTACATAATATTCAAAATGCACTTGCGACTATAGCGGTAGGAATAGAATTAAAAATTCCAATTACAAAAATTAAGAAAACATTAAAAACCTTTACTGGTATTGAAAGAAGGTTTCAAAAAGTTGGTAAATTTAGAGACACATGCATAATAGATGATTATGGACACCATCCAGTTGAAATAAGCTCCGCACTTGCTGCTGCAAGGCTTATTACACCTAAACATAAAATTATAAGTGTTTTTCAACCTCATCGTTATAGTAGATTAAGAGATCTATTTAATGATTTTTGTAGTTGTTTTAATGATGCTGATCATGTTTTTCTTCTTGATGTTTATTCTGCAGGTGAAGAACCAATTCAAAATTTTGAAAGTACTGATTTAGAAATTGGTTTATCCAAATATGGACACAAAAATGTATCTTACATGAAAGATAAAAAAACTCTTATTAAAACAATATTAAAGCTTGCCCAACCGAATGATTTAATAATTTGTCTTGGAGCTGGATCAATAACTAAAATTGCTAACAAACTAGAAGATGATTTATATTATGGATATAGAAATATTTAAAAAAAAATATATTACAAATATAAAATTAGACCAGAAATTAGCAAAGTTCACCTGGTTTGGTGTGGGGGGTAATGCTGAAATACTTTTTACACCTGAAGATGAAAAGTCTCTTATAGAATTTTTAAAAAATAAACCTCAAGAATATAAAGTTTTTGCTATTGGAGCTGGGTCAAACCTTTTAATCCGAGATAAAGGAATCAATGGGATTGTATTAGTTACAAAAAAATTAAAGAAAATTAGCATAGATAATAACGGAATTATTTCGGCTCAAGCAGGAGCTACTGATGCAGAAGTTGCAAGATTTGCACGTGATTATGAAAGAGCTGGTCTTGAATTTTTACTCGGGATACCTGGTACAATTGGAGGAGGTATCAAAATGAACTCAGGAGCATTTGGATCAGAATTTAAAGATATTTTAATAGATGTAACTGCTATTAATAATTCTGGAAAGTTAAAAGTTTTTTCTAATCACGAATTAAAGATGGATTATAGAAAAATTGGAGTAAGTGATGAATGGATTTTTTATAAAGCTCGTTTCAGGAGTTGGTGTGATAACACGAAAAATATAGAGAATAAAATGAAAAAAATACTTAATTTAAGGAAAACAACCCAACCTACAGGCATTAAAACAGGTGGTAGCACATTTAAAAATCCTATTGGTCATAAAGCATGGAAACTTATAGATAAAGCCGGTTGTAGAGGGCTTAAAATCGGCGATGCAATAATTTCTGACAAACATTGTAACTTTATTATTAATTTAAAAAACTCCTCTGCTCAACAAATTGAAGAATTGGGCAAAAAAGTAAGATTAAAAGTGTTTGAAACCTCTGGAATAAAATTGAACTGGGAAATTCAAAGAGTTGGTATTAAATGAAGATTAGAGAAAACATGCATGTTTTATTATTAAAAGGAGGCTTCGGATCAGAAAGGGAAGTATCTCTAAACTCAGCAAAAGCATGTTCTAAAGCTATAAAAGAAAATGGATTTATAGTAACTGAAGTTGATGTTGCCAAGATGAATGTAAATAATTTAATTAGCTTAAAAGCTGACGTTTGCTTTAATGCTTTACATGGCAATTCTGGTGAAAATGGTTCTATACAAGGATTACTAAATTTACTTAAAATACCCTACACCCATTCAGGGGTTGCTGCTTCTGCAATTTCTATGAACAAAATTTATTTTAAAAGATTAGTCCTTAATACAACAGAAAGTACAGATGATCCAATTATATTCCCTAAAACATTACAAATTAATGAAGGAAAAAAACTATCTATTAAAAATTATAAAGGATTATATGTTTTAAAACCAAAAAGTGGGGGTAGTTCGGTGGGAGTAAAAATTGTAAAAGGACAAAATACCATTCCTCTTAAAAATGAATTTAAGTGGAAAGATCTAATGGCAGAAGAATTTGTTGGGTCAATGGAGCTTACAGTTACGGTATTGAGAGATAAACCATTATGCGTGACTGAGATAAAAGCTGCTCAGAATGAGGAATTTTATAATTATAAAGCTAAATATGAGAGAAATGGATCAATACATGAAATTCCTGCAAAAATTCCAAGGCCGACATATGAACAAGCTATGTCATGGGCTCTTAGAGCACATAAAATTCTAGGCTGCAAGGGTATCTCAAGAAGTGATTTTAGGTATGACAAAATAAATAATCAATTATATATGCTAGAAATCAACACTCAACCAGGAATGACTGAGACGTCCCTATCTCCAGAACAGGCCTTGTTTTGTAACATTAGCTTATCTGAAATGGTTAAGATCATCATTGAGGAGGCGTCCTACGAATGTTAAAGTTAATGAATCAGGAAAAAAATACTTTCAAGACAAGATTTTATAAATTTGGAACAAAAAAAATTATGAAAATAATTTATTGGTCAGTTTTATTATTTATTTTAATTTTAAGTAGTTTGTATTTTTTTAGTAAATCAAACAAAAATTATTTAATAAATCAATCAACTCCGTTGGATCAATTTCTTATCAAAAATGGATTTAAAATAAAAAATATTTTAATCAGTGGCACGCATAATTTATCCCAAGATTATCTCAGGAATATTATAAAAACTCAAAACCACATTAATATTTTAAACGTTAATCTTCATAGAATATATAACAAAATAATTCAAAATAGCTGGGTCGAAGAAACTTATGTTGAAAGAATACTTCCAGACACAATCAAAATAAAGGTTTTAGAAAAGAAACCAATTGCAATTTGGCAAAACCAAAAAGGTAATAAACTGATTACCATAAATGGTGATGTAATTTCTCACGCAAATGTTAATAGATTTAAAAATAATTTTCCAATTATTAAAGGTGAGAAATCCAAAAAGAATATATCTACTATATTAAAAATATTAGAAACAAATAAAAATTTTTCAAAAAATATATGGTCCTTAACATTTATAAATCAAAGAAGATGGGATCTACATTTTAATCAAGGGTTAATTGTTCGCTTACCATCTCAAAATGTAATGAAAGCATGGCAAAAAATTATCAAACTTCAAACAGATTATAATATTTTAAATCTTAGACTTATAGAAATTGACCTTAGGAACCCGGAACAAATACTTGGTAAAATTAACTTCGATAAGAAGGTCATTCTTAGAAGGAAACATTTATGACCGTAACAAGTAATATAAAAAGATCTAATGATATATTTGCTGTCATAGACATAGGCAACACTAAAGTATCTTCCCTAATAGGAACATCTGCAAAAAATAATGACATACAGGTTAAAGTTTTGGGATTTGGACAACATGCATCTTTAGGTATTACCAATGGTATAGTTACTGATATGAAAGAAATAGCAAATTCAATTGCTAAGGCAGTAGAAGGAGCTGAAACTATGGCTGGTTTTCCTATAAATAGAGTAATATGCAGTCTTTCTGGCGGTAGACCAATTACTAAAGTGACTCGGAATAAATTGAAAATTGAAAATGGCCAAGTTATGAAAAGTGATATAGTAAAAATTCAAAAAATGAACAAACCTAAATTAATTGAAAATTATAAATTTTTATCATCTTCAATAATTAAATATTATATCGACAATAATACTCCAGTAGATAATCCAATAGGTATACATACAGATAATTTATTTATTGAAATAAGTAATATCTATGGACAAAAAAGGGTAATTGAAAACATTTCTAGCGCAATCGATTTATGTCATCTTTCAATTGATAAATTCATAATATGCTCAGAAGCTTCGGGTGTTTCAACACTGATTGAAGACGAAAGACTTAATGGAGCAATCGTAATTGATCTTGGTGGAAACGTTACTAGTATAGGTGTTTTTATTAAAAATAAAATAATATTTTCAGATTCTATTCCAATTGGTGGTGTTCATATTACTAGTGATATTGTTCGTGGATTAGGAACCAAAGCAGAAGATGCCGAAAAAATTAAGATTTTATATGGTTCCGCACTTTCAAATGAAACTGATGAATATACAAAAATTGACGTGCCAATTATTTCTGATGAAGGTGAAATTGTAGATCAAGAGATTCCAAGAGCTATGTTAACAGCAATAATAAAACCAAGAATTGAAGAAATTTTTGAACTTGTAAAAGAAAGACTAACTTTTTTAACACTAAGCGAGAACTCAATAAATAAAGTAATCTTGTGTGGTGGAGGTGCAAACCTTAATAATGTTAGAGAACTTGCATCATCTTACTTAAACACAAATGTTAGAATAGGACGACCAATTGGGCTTGTAGATATACCAGAAATTGTCCATACCCCTACTTTTTCATGCTTAACCGGATTACTAATAAAAAGCTTACAGCAGGAAAAATTATTAATTTCTAATAAAATGAATTCAGGTTTATTCAACTATTTTGGAAGGATTAGCGATTGGCTTGATGAAAATTTATAAATAACAGTAATTAACTAACTAAAAATAAGGAGCAAAAAAATGACACTTAATATTACAATCCCTGAGAATATAAATGATGCCAAACCTCAAATTGCAGTAATTGGAATTGGAGGAGCTGGAGGTAATGCCGTAAATACGATGATTAATGCAAATATAAATAATATAGATTTTATTGCAGCAAATACTGATGGACAAGCATTATCTAGAAGTCTTACACAAAGACAAATACAACTTGGTAAAAATACAACCTTAGGTCTTGGTGCTGGTTCAGATGCAGAGACAGGCAAAAAAGCAGCCGAGGAATCAATTGAAGAAATTATTTCAGAGTTGGGTGATGTTAATATGCTGTTCATAACTACTGGAATGGGAGGAGGCACTGGATCTGGTGCGTCCCCTGTAATTGCCAAGGCTGCTAGAGATAAAGGTATATTAACGGTAGCTGTTGTAACCAAACCTTTTGACTTTGAAGGTAAAAAACGTATGGCAGTTGCAGAAAATGGATTAGCTTTATTAAAAGAAAATGTAGATACTTTAATAATCATTCCTAATCAAAATCTGTTTAAAATTGCGAATGAAAAAACAACTTTTGCCGAAGCTTTCAAAATGGCAGACGATGTCCTTTACCAAGGTGTCTGTGGCATAACAAATTTAATAACAGACCCTGGAATGATAAACTTAGATTTTGCTGATATTAAAGCAGTTATGGGAAATATGGGTAAAGCAATGATGGGAACTGGGGAAAGTTCTGGAGAAGAAAGAGCCAAAAACGCTGCTCAAGCAGCACTCAACAATCCACTTCTAGACGATAGTAATATAAAAGGCGCTAAATCTATTTTATTAAATATTCAAGGAGGCCCTGACATGGCGTTGTTTGAAGTTGATGAAGCAGCCAGTAAAATTAGAAATGAAGTTGACGAAAATGCTAACATCATTTTTGGATCATCCATAGATGATAATTTAGAGGGAATAATAAAAGTTTCCGTAGTGGCAACTGGAATTAACTATAGTGAACAAGCAAATACTGAAATAGACTGTTATAAAACTAATGAAGAAATCAAACAAAATTTAGAGGAAAATACTTATAAAATTGATGATGTTGAAATTGATCTTAAAAATATTCCTACTGAGGAATATTATAATGATGCAGAGGAAGCTTCTGATAGTCAAATTGACCTTGAAACCAAAATAGATCAATTAGGTATAAGTCAAAAGGATTTTCAGAATGAAAAAGATTTCCATAATGAAATTCATCAAACAGATTTATCTTTTATAAATGAAGGCAAGGAAGAACTAAATCATGTTTTAGACAGAAAACCCCATAATCAATTTACGGAAACTAAACCTAAAACACTATTTAATCGTTTTTCATCATTCTTTAGTAATGAAAAGTCTGAAGAAATAAAATTAGAACCAAGCTTAATTATAGAGAGTGAAGTTACACATGAAGAAAAAGTTTCAAATTTGAACATTGATCAAAAAAATAATATAGATTTGCCAATTAAAACTAACACTAACACTAACACTAACACTAACACTAACAGTAATTTTGATTTATTTACTAATAAAGACCAAACTATAGTTGATGATCATCAAATTAATTTAACTGATATTGAGCAAGAGCCCAAAGACGTCGATGAGAAAGTTCTTGAAATTCCTGCTTTTCTTAGAAGGCAAGCTAACTAATTAAAATTGAAATATTTAGTAATTATATGTGATTTGTAAAAAATATCAAATAGGTTAGTAATGTTTATGAGGTATTAATTATGAATTTCATTAATAATTTATCAATTTATAAAAACTTTAAACAACATACTTTAAACAAGAAAATATATTTTTCTGGGGTTGGAGTTCATAACGGTAGAGCTGTATCTATGTCCGTTGAACCGGCTAAAATAAATACTGGTATTGTTTTTAAAAGAACTGATATTCCAAATAAAAATACAATTAAAGCAGTAATTGATAATACTTTTGATTCAAGCCTATGCACTAAGATTAAAAATAAGCATGGTGTTACAATATCAACCATTGAGCATCTAATGGCCGCCTTAAGTGCATTAAGTATAGATAATGCTCTAATTAAGATTAATAATTCTGAATTACCTGCACTAGATGGAAGTTCTTATGAATATATTAAAAAAATGATCAAAGTCGGAATAAACATTCAAAATGCAAGTAAAAGTTATATTAAAGTTTTAAAAAAAATCAGAGTCAATGATGGCAGAAGATATATAGCTATCTCTCCATCTAGTAAATCAATAATAAATGTTTCTATCGATTACCCTGAAACAATAATCGGTAGTTCTAAGTTTTATTATTCTCATTCAAGAGATAATTTTATCAACTATTTGTCAGAAGCTAGAACATACGCTTTTTTAGAAGATGTAGAGAAAATGAGAACTGCAGGCCTTGCTATGGGTGGGAACCTAAATAACGCCCTAGTTGTTGATAAATTCAAAGTATTAAACCCAGAAGGTTTAAGATTTGAAAAAGAGTTTGTAAAGCATAAAACATTAGATTGTGTTGGTGACTTTTATTTATTGGGTATGCAACTGATTGGAGAAGTTGAATGTTTTGCTCCAGGTCATAAACTTAACCAAATGTTTATTAAAGAAATTCTTAAAGATAAAAATAATTATACTATTGAAAAAGCTTTGATTTCAGAAAACCCAAAAAATATCTATAACGTTTTAGATAAGACTGGTTCTACACATAATATAACTAACGTTGCCTAATTAAAATTATTAGTTGTCAGCTAGTTTTTTGATATACAAATCCATTTATAAATAATAAAAGTAATATAAATTTTTATTATAATTGGAAATTTATTTGATGATAAATATTAAAAAAAATTACACAATTTCAATAAAGTTACTAATTTTTTTAATTTTATTAATAAGTTGCAGTTCAAAAGAAAAAGATAGTGCCTCTGTCGTGTTAAATGACATACAAATTTATAAATCTGGATTATCTTCTTTAGAAAATGAGAATTACAAAAAAGCGATTATAGAGTTTGATAATTTGTCGTTAAACCATCCTTTTTCGTCTTTAGCTAAAAAATCAGATATAATGACTGCATATTCTCTTTATCAAAATAATGAGATAAAAAAATCAATTAGTAAATTAAAAATCTTTATTGAAATGAACCCAAATGATGAGTTTTCTGAATATGCTCATTATCTTTTAGCAATGTGTTATTATATTCAAGTTTCAAATCAAGGAAGAGATCCTAGTTTATCAATAAAAGCCCTTAACTCTTTTATGCTTATAATGACAAAATATCCTAATAGTAAATATGCTAAAGACTCAAAAATAAAAATCCAATATATCAAAAATTCTTTAGCAAATAATGAATTAGATATAGGAAAATTTTATTTAAAAAAAAATGCTCCTGCAAGTTCAATCAAAAGATTTAAATCTATTTTGCAAAACTATCAAAATACTTCATCAATTCCAGAAACCTTATACAGACTTACAGAAGCGTTTTTAATGATTGGGCTTAGGAGGGAGGCTGTTAAAAGTGATGCTGTTTTAAAATACAATTTTCCTTACAGTGAATGGACTACTCTAAGCAAAAGCATACTTTCAGATAGTTCATCATCTGATGAAAAGAAAAGTTTAACTTCTTCTATAAAAAATTATTTTGTAACAATTTTTGACTAATTCAGATGATAAAAGAATTAATAATTAAAAATATTGTTCTTATAAAATACTTAGATATTGAATTTAATAAAGGTCTTTCTGTATTAACGGGAGAAACAGGTACAGGAAAATCAATTCTCTTGGATAGTTTAGGATTAATTTTAGGTAATAGAGTTGATTTTAATTTAATTAGAAAAGGTGAAAATGAAGCTTCAGTTACTGCGCTCTTTCACGTTCCCGATAATCATATTGTAGCTCAGATATTGAATAAATATAATATTAATTTTGAAAATGAGCTATTAATCAGACGTAATATTAATTCAAGTGGAAAATCTAAATGTTACATCAATGATATATTGATAACTCGTAATGCTTTGTCTGAAATAACTGATTGCTTAATTGAATTACAAGGTCAATTTGAAGATAGAGGACTGTTAAACATTAAAACTCATTTATATCTTTTAGATATATTTTCAAATCACAATAATTTAATAGAAACTACAAAAAAATCATTTAACAAATTAATCGAATTAAAGCAAGAAATCGAAGATACAAAGATACGTGAAAAAGGAATTACTGATGATAATGAATGGATTGAAGAGTCATTAAATCAATTAGAGTTATTAGATCCCAAATTAGGTGAAGAAGAAAAATTAAATCAAACTAAGTTATTTTTAAATAACCGTGAAAAAATTTTTATAGCTACTAACCAAGCCAAAACAATTATAGATGATGAATTAGGGATTGAAGATTTAATTAATAAAATTTTTAAAACATTTGATAACGTTAAATTAATTGATCGTTTTAATATTAATCAAGCTATTAATATAGTTAACAAAATCAAAGTTGATGTTGAAGAATTAAAATCTATCATAAATAATGAAGTAAATGAAATGAGTGAAGACAACCAAAACATAGAGTTTGTAAATGACAGACTCCATGAATTGAGAACACAAGCTCGTAAACATAATTGTAGGGTGGATGAGCTTGCAAATGTTAAAAGTAAACTAAAACTTAAGATAGATCAAATTCATAACGAAAAATTTATGCTCGAAAAATTACAAAAAGAATATAAAATTTTGAAAAATGAGTTTATTTCAAATAGTAACCTTCTTTCAAATAGTCGACGTAAATCCGCAATAAACCTATCTAGAAAAATAAATGACGAGTTACCTCATCTTAAGTTAGAAAATGCTAATTTTAAGGTCCAGTTCGAAG
Organism: alpha proteobacterium SCGC AAA536-K22; assembly: GCA_000421325.1. Lineage (GTDB taxonomy): Bacteria > Pseudomonadota > Alphaproteobacteria > Puniceispirillales > Marisalimonadaceae > Marisalimonas. Next base: position 33,097 of record ATWQ01000010.1, on the reverse strand, counting down.
AAGTTCAATTTGAAAATGCATCCGAAATGGGTATTGATAGAGTAACCTTCTTAGCATCAACTAATACTGGTGCTGATGCTCTGCCAATTAATAAAATTGCATCTGGAGGAGAATTATCAAGGTTTTTATTAGCAATAAAAGTTGTACTTGAGACTGTAGTCCATAAAAGAACAATTATTTTTTGATGAAATTGACTCAGGAATCGGGGGGGCCGCTGCGAATGCAGTAGGTGTTAGGCTTGCGAAATTAGGGGATAATTATCAAACTATGGTAGTAACACATTCTCCACAAGTTACCTCTAAGGGACATTATCATTATCTTGTACAAAAAAATAATAATAACAACAACACTACAACAAACGTTACTCAATTAAATGAAAAAGAAAAAATAGAAGAAATTGCAAGAATGGTTTCAGGAAGTATAATAACTAATGAAGCCAGGGAAGCTGCTTCTAAATTATTAGATACTTGAAAATATGAATATAGAAATTCTTAATAAATTAAATTTATTAAATGATAAAATTAAATACCATAATTTTAAGTATCATAGCCAAGATGATCCTGAAATTACAGACTTTGAATATGATAAACTTTGTAAACAATATGATGATATAATTATATCAAAACCTGAATTTAGTTTTTTAGAGCGTAAATCTATTGGTAGTGAGATCTCCAAACAATTTCAAAAGCATCAGCATCAAAAACCTATGGGCTCGTTAGTTAACGCCTTTTCAATTGAGGATGTTAACGATTTTATAGAAAGAACTTATAAATTTTTATCACTTAAAAAAGAATTTTTATTGGAGTTTACCTGTGAACCCAAAATTGACGGCCTGTCAATATCTCTACTTTACCTAAATGGAAATTTGTTAAATGCAGTAACAAGAGGTGATGGTTATGTTGGAGAAATTGTTACTGAAAACATTAAAACAATCAAGGATATCCCACATAAATTAAAAGGTAAGTATCCCAAATTTATAGAGATTAGAGGGGAAATCTTTATGAAAAAAAGTCATTTTGAACAACTTAATAAAACACAAATTGAAAATAATAATAAAATATTTGCTAACTCAAGAAACGCTGCAGCAGGTTCAATAAGGCAGAAGGACGTCAATATCTTAAAACAACGTAAATTGAATTTTTTGGCGTTTACAATTGGAGAATATACAGAAGAATTTAAGTTTGATAACCAAGTTGATCTTTTAAGAAGATTTGAGGAGATGGGGTTAATAACAAACAAAGAAAACTACTTAGCTAATAACATCAAAGATATTAAAGAGTTTTACATAAAGATTTTATCTAAAAGACATATTTTGGATTATGAAATTGATGGTTTAGTTTACAAAGTTAATAATAAAATTCTTCAAGAACGATTAGGAAATTTGTCTAGAGCCCCCAGATGGGCTATTGCTCACAAGCTTCCCGCTGAAGTTTTAGAAACAACTCTTCTTGATATAGAAACTCAAGTAGGTAGAACAGGTGCCCTTACTCCTGTTGGCAAATTAGAGCCCATAAGAGTTGGTGGTGTATTAGTGTCAAATGTTTCATTACATAATGAAGATGAAATTTTTAGAAAAGACATACGTATTGGTGATACTATAAAAATCCAGCGTGCTGGAGATGTAATCCCTCAAGTTTTAGGAGTTGTAAAAGAAAAGAGAGTTAAAGACTTAAGTGTTTATTCAGCACCTAAGCATTGCCCATCATGTAATAGTATCACTTTCAAACCTGACGGGGAAGCAGTAAGAAGATGTTTATCAGGTATTAATTGTCCAGCACAAACTGTCGAAAAACTTAAACATTTTGTTTCAAAAAATGCATTTAACATTAATGGTTTAGGAGAAAAATTAATAGAAATGCTTTTCAAGGAAGGTATTATCAAAGATTTTGCAGATATCTTTGCTATCGAAAAATACAAAAACAGGCTTGAAAAAAAGGTGGGATTAGGAAAATTATCAGTATCTAATCTATTAGATTCGATTGAATCAAAGAAAAAAATTACATTTGACAAGTTAATTTATGCACTTGGAATTAGAAAGGTTGGTGAAACAAATTCTAAATTATTAGCGTTACATTATAATTCATTTGAAAACTTTCGTATTGAAATGACCAAGGCAAGAGATAAAACATCAAATTCTTTTTACGAACTTGTCTCGATAGACCAAATAGGAGAAAGCATTGCTGAAGATTTGGTTTTATATTTTAACACAAATGCAAATTTAATTATCTTCGACAAACTTTTAAACTATATAAACATAGTAAATATTAAAAAAACATCATCCATATCACCATATACAGATAAAATTATAGTTTTAACAGGTACTTTAAATAGTATGAGTCGTGAAGAGGCCAAACAAACACTTCACAGTTTAGGTGCCAAAGTCAGTAGCTCAGTATCTAAAAATACTGATTTTTTAATCATTGGTGATCAGCCTGGAAGTAAAGCTAAAAAAGCTAAAGAACTAAACATACCAATAGTAAGTGAAGAAGAATGGATTGGAATAATTCAAAAATTTCATGCTTAAATTGGAGTGGTTTTTCTTTGTAAAAAAAATAATAATTCTTCATAATCTGTTTCAATAAATTTTGATAAATCTTTAAAAACCTTTTGATGATATTCATTAACCCAGTCAATTTCAAATTTCGTTAGCATTTTTTTATTAATAAGTTTTAATTCTAAAGGCACTCTTGTTAAATTCTCAAAATGTAAAAAAAAATTTTTCGATTTTTTTAAATTATGTTTTGAAACAACTTCTAAATTCTCAATTCTTATGCCATATTTTCCATTTCTATAGTAACCAGGTTCATTAGATATAACCATTCCATTTTCAATAACACATTCGGATGTTTTTGAAATGGAAATTGGACCTTCATGAACACTTAAAACACTTCCAACCCCGTGACCAGTTCCATGTGCGTAGTCCTTACCTTTTGACCAAAGTGCTAATCTAGCCAATGCATCAATATCCCTTCCTTTTGTAACATTTGGAAAAACTGCTGACGCGATAGCGATATGCCCTTTTAAAACTAACGTATAATTTTCAATCATCTCAGTATCTGCCTTGCCAACTAAAAGCGTGCGGGTCGTATCTGTTGTACCGTCAAGATAGTGAGCACCTGTATCTATCAAATATAAACCGTCTCTATCTATTGTTTTATTAGATGAGTTGTCAACTTTGTAATGAATAATAGCACCATTACTTCCAAAAGCCGATATGGTAGAAAAACTTTCACACACAAATGTTTTTTCTAATGATCGAATTTCAAGCAGTTTTTGTGATACTTTCATTTCTGTAAGATTTTTAAAATATACATTTTTTTCAAACCAAAATAATAACTTTAAAATAGCAAAACCATCTTTTAAATGAGCATTTTTAAAGCCCTTTAACTCGCAAGAATTTTTGTTTGTTTTAAATTGATCTACCGGACAAGAAATATATTTAAATTTTAATTCATTTTTTTCTAGGTAATTAAAAATCCTCATAGGAAGAACTTTTGAGTCTATCATAAAGTTTTTATTTTTATATTTTTCTAAAAAAGTACTTAAATATTCATAATTAGAAAATTGGATATCTTTATCTTTTTTAAAGATCTTTTGAAAATTATTATTATTAGTAAATACATGTATTTCTTTTTGTTTTGAAACGATACAAAATGATCTTGAAATCGGGGTATGTTTCAGATCTCTTCCTCTAATATTCAATAACCATGAAAGACCTGTAGGGTTGAATAAAATATAAAAATCACAATTATAATTTTCAATGACTTTTTTTAAACGATTTATTTTTGAGTTAACCGTCTCTCCAGTATATTTTATTGGAAGTTTGAATATTTTATTATCAATTTTGAGAGGTTTATTTAACCATACTTCATCAATTACATTTTTGTTTATAAACTCAAAACTTGTGTTTGTGTCTTTCATAATATTTTGAAGAAACTTATACTCACTTAAAGTCAACAACCAAGGATCAATGACCACTTTTTTTAAAATATTTTTATTATTATTTAAAAATAGACAAACTTCCTTAAAGCCGCCATTGAAAGTATTAAAACACTTGGAGTTAACCTCTTTTTTTAATTGTAGTTGATAACGTCCGTCACTAAAAATTGCTGATTTTAACTCAGATTTAGCTGATATAATTGCATATCCAGCTGAACCAGAAAAATTTGTAATAAATTTTAAACGCTCTTCATTTTCTGGAACTTCTTCTCCTGAAAACATATCACATCGGGGCACTAAAAAAGCATCCCACTTTCTACTTTTCATCTTTTCTGTTAATAATTTAAGATTTTTTTCCAAGTACAATACCTTTCTTTATGGGTACGCATCATTATGACCGATCCCCAACCATTTAAATAAAATATTTTTTTTTCTTTAAATCCATATTTATTGTACCAGTTAATAATATATGGAATTTGTTCAATTAGAAGACCTGAAAGTATTAAAATAGAATTAGGCTTTATAATAAGACTAAACAAAGGTGCTAATTTTTTTAGAGGTCCAAATAAGATGTTTGCAAAAATCAGGTCATAAAATTGTTTTTTTGTATATTTATTAGAATGGTATGAATTAGTTAAATAAACCTTTTTTAGTAAAATATTATTCAATTTAAGATTCTCTTTTGTTAGCTTTACAGCATCTTTATCTATATCAACAAAAGTTACCTTACTTTTTTTAAATATTTTTTTTGAGGCTATTCCCAATATACCTGTACCACATCCATAATCTAAAATTCTATTTGATTTCGTAGATCTAGATATGAAAGTTAGAGCTTTTAAACAACATTTTGTTGTTTCATGTGATCCAGTCCCAAATGCAATAGAAGCATCTATTTTTATAGGGATTTTATTCACTGAATAATTTTTATTATTATGTGATCCGTAGATATAAAAATTATCTATATTAATTATCGGAAAAGATTTTCTATTGTATTTAAGCCAATTCTTTTGTATGACCTTACTTACATTAAGTCTGTTAGCGTATTTTTTATTATTAATATTATCATTAATATAATATTCTGTGGTTTTTAATTCGCCTGCGAGATGATTTAATTTAAGTTTAATAATGTTAATATCAGGTTTTTGATTAAAAAGAATTTCTAATACCCAAATTTGGTTTTGATGAAATTCTCCAAATTTATTACTAAAAATTTTTTTTTCATCTTTTTCTTTATTTACAAATAAGCTAGATGATATGAAATTTGGAAAATCTTCGACATACTCTGAGAATATATTTTTGAAGTTATCTTGTATTTCAAACCTTACTGACCACAAATCCATAACTAAAGACTATTAATCTATTAATTTAACAAAGCTTGATACAACTTTCTTTTCGCCTGCTTTGTCAAAATTTATATTTAATTTATCTCCATCTGAAGAAATAATGAGGCCCATTCCAAATTTTTGATGAAACACCCTCTGCCCATTATTAAATTCAATATTTGTGTTTAAAATATTATTATCATATTGAGTTTTCTTATAAGAATTTATCCCATTTATTCCATTTTGTTTTGCCCTTAAAAAACCTGGCCCATAAGATCCATTTTTTGTAGATAGGTCAAAATCAATTTGATTATAGCTTGATGCATCTGCACCAATATTACCTTCTATATTTTCATTAAGAATATGTCTAGGTAGTTCACTAATAAATCTTGATGGAATTGATCCTTGCCATAAACCGTGAATTTGTCTGTTTGCTGAAAAGGTTATAAATAATCTTTGCTTTGCCCTGGTTATTCCCACATAAGCAAGTCGTCTTTCCTCTTCTAACCCTGCCAAGCCCAATTCATCAATAGACCTCTGACTAGGAAATAATCCTTCTTCCCATCCAGGCAAAAAAACCACATCGAATTCCAGTCCTTTAGCTGCGTGTAAAGTCATTAAGGACACTTCACCAGCTTCAGCTTCGCTATCACCATCCATAACTAGTGAAATATGTTCTAGAAAACCTGAAAGATTTTCAAAACCACTCATGGCATTTATTAATTCCTTTAAGTTTTCCAGCCTTCCTTCACCATCAATAGATTTTTCATTTTGCCAATGTGCAATATATCCAGATTCTTCTAATACCTTTAATGCTAAATCCATATGAGTAATTTCATTGTTTTGATTTTTCCAATCTAGGAATTGATTTATCAGATTTTGCAAAGTTCTTTTAACATTTGGACGAAATTCGTCCGTCATTAATAATTCTTGTGTTGCTGAAAAAAAAGAAATATTATTATTTTTTGCATAAGAATGTATCATGCTAGTTGTACTTGTACCTAATCCACGTTTTGGTATATTAACAATCCTCTCTAAAGCTAGATCATCATTAGGCTGTTGAACCACTCTAAGATATGCTAAGGCATCTCTAATTTCCATTCTTTCGTAGAATTTAGCACCAATAACTTTATAAGGAATTCCAATATCAACAAATCTTTCTTCAAAATATCTGGTTTGATGACCAGCTCTGACCAAGACTGCCATCTGATCATACCTAAAACCAGAGGAATAGAGATTTTCAATTTCTAAACTAGTCTTCTTAGCCTCTTCCATTCCATCCCATACTGATATTAAATCAATTTTGTCTCCGTCTTTTGAAGATGTTTTAAGATTTTTGCCTAACCTTTCTTTATTGTTTATAATAACACTATTGGCTGCTTCTAAAATTCTTCCAGTAGATCTATAATTTTCTTCTAATTTTATAACTTTAGCTAAAGGATAATCCTTTTCAAATCTTAATATATTTCCAACTTGGGCTCCCCTCCATCCATAAATAGATTGGTCATCATCTCCTACACAACAAATATTCTTAGTTTTATTAGCCAAAAGTTTTAACCATAAATACTGTATAGTGTTGGTATCTTGATATTCATCAACTAAAAAATAGGATATTTTTAAATGATATTGATTTAATATATCTGGGTGTTTTGAAAAAATCGTTAAATTATGAAGAAGCAAGTCTCCAAAATCAGCAGAGTTAAGAGTAATCAATCTCATTTGATAAGTTTTATAAATATTAATGGCCTTACCATTAGCAAAATAATCATTATTTGAAATTTTTAAATCGTTTGGCTTATAACCTTTATCTTTCCATGTTCCAATTAAATTTGACATTGATTTTGGCGTAAATTTTTTTATGTCAATTTCATCATCAAGCATTATTTGTTTTAATAGTCTTACTTGATCATCTGGAGTAATAATGGTATAATTTGGACTTAAACCTATAATTTCAGCATTTTCTCTTAATATTCTAGCAGCTATTGAGTGAAATGTTCCTAACCAAACTGAGTTTGCTGAGGGGCCTATTAAGCCCTCCAGTCTAATTCTCATTTCTTTTGCAGCTTTATTTGTAAAAGTTACTGCAAGTATATTCCAAGGTTTGGTCTTATTACTATATAAGAGGTTAGCAAGTCTTGCGGTGAGCACTCTTGTTTTTCCTGTTCCCGCTCCCGACAAAACCAATAGAGGACCCTCTAAATTTTGTACAGCTTCTTTTTGAGAAGGATTTAAATCCATAAAAGCTTTGTGGTTATAAAATGTACTCATAAATTTTAAAATATTTCTTGATTGTCTTTATTATTTTATTTCTAACATATCAATGGTTTAACTTGTAGAAAATTAATAAATAATTAATAATAATAGAGTTGATAATTAGGGGCATAATTACTTAAAATGAGAAATTTTGACTTTGTATATTCAGGTATATTTATATTATTGTTTGTATTAAGTGGATGCTCTAACAATTTAAAAACTACTACTGAAAACGCAGATCCTTTTGAAGGCTTGAATAGAAATATATTTGCTTTTAATAAATCTTTAGATCAGAGTATAGTTTCTCCTATCAGTAGTGCTTATGTAAATACAATACCTTATTCAGTTAGAAAAAGTGTAAGTAACCACTTAGAGTGGATGGACACACCTAGTATCATAGTAAATAGTGCCCTTCAGATGAACTTAGAGAATACAATTTTAGCTTCTGCAAAATTTATGTTAAATGGACTATCTTTTGGTTTTTATGACTTTGACAATAATGAAACTAAAATTGATAAAAAAGACTTAGGATCGACTCTCGCCAAGTTTAACGTTCCGGAAGGTCCTTTTTTAATGATTCCTTTGTTAGGCCCTAAAACTGTTCGGGATTTTACCGGAACAGTTTCAGACAGACAAAGTTTAAGCAATATTTCATCTAAGTCTTTGAAGAATTTAAGTTTAGTAGAAATACCAGTCAATTTAGTTGATAAAAGGAGTAAACTTGCAAAAAATATAGATAGCATTTATAAATCACCTGACCCATACACAAAAATGAAATCCTATTATATGCAAAATAGGAGAAAAAATGTGTATGGTGATGAATATCTCGAAGTAAAAAACAACAAGTCGGATCTGGAATTTGAAAAACTCTTACAATAATTTAAGTTTTAAAAAAGTTCTATGTATTACCTTTTTTTTATTTTTATTTTTTCAACTTCTAACGTTTAAATCTTATTCTGATAATATAAAAAGTAGTGAAGTAATTGTTCAAAAGATGATTGCTGATGCTAAACAGCATGCTTTAAAAACAATAAAACTTTCACCAGAAGAAAGATCATCTAAAATTAAAATATTGATAAAGCAATTTATTAATTTAGATTTTATGGCCAGAGCAACTACTGGTAGTTTTTGGAAAAAAGCAAGTAATACCCAAAAAGAAAAATATAAAAGTGCTTTACTTAAACAAATCGTAAATACAATTGAGGAACATTTAAATACACTAGCCAGATTATCCTACAAACCTCTAAAATCTGAAGCAAGAGGTAAAAAGTTAGTTTATATTAGAGGTATAATTGTAGATCACAGTAAAAAAATTCCTGATGTAAATCTTTTATGGAAATTGGCAAAGGATAAAAAAGGAAACTTTCTTGTGCTTGATCTAGAGATTGAAGGTATATCATTGGTTAGTTCTCATAAGGCTGAAACCATGTCTATACTAAGAAAAAATAAGGGTGATTTTAATGCTTTGCTAGGTACTTTTACTGAGGGTGAATGATTTATCTAGATATTGGCTTATATTTAATTCTTTTGGGGTTTAATGCATCTTCACCTAATCTCTTTTTTTTGTCACTTTCATAATCTTGATAATTACCCTCAAACCATTCGACATGGCTACCACCCTCAAATGCTAATATGTGTGTAGCAAGTTTATTTAAAAACCATCTGTCGTGTGAAATTACAACGACACATCCAGAAAAATCTAAAATTGACTCTTCTAAAGATCTCAAAGTATCAACGTCTAAATCATTAGTAGGCTCATCTAAAAGTAAAACATTTCCAGGAGTTTTTAACATCTTTGCAAGATGAACCCTATTTCTTTCACCTCCTGATAACTGACTTACAATTTTTTGTTGATCAGATCCTTTAAAATTGAATTGACCAACATATGCTCTACTTTGAATTGTTTTTTTTCCGATCTGTATCTCATCTAATCCATCACAAATAGATTCCCAAACATTTTGTTCAGGTCTTAAAATGTCCCTAGATTGATCAACATAATTTAAACTAACGGTATCACCAATTGAAATATCTCCACTATTTGGTTTTTCATCTTTTGTAATTAATCTAAATAATGTGGTCTTACCCGCACCATTAGCTCCAATAACACCTACAATCCCCCCTGGAGGTAATTTAAAAGTCAAATTATCTATTAATAATTTATCTTCAAAAGATTTAGACACATTTTCAAAATTTATAACTTCGTTACCTAGTCTAGGAGCAGGAGGTATCACAAGATTACCAGAGTTAATTTCTTTATTTTGTTCTTTTGCTACTAATTCTTCGTAAGAAGATATTCGAGCTTTTGATTTTGCTTGTCTTGCACGTGGTGCTGATTTAATCCATTCTAACTCTTCATTTAATTTTCTTTTTCTTGCTTCCTCTATTTTTCCCTCAAGTTCTAGTCTTTTTTGTTTCTGTTCTAACCATCCTGAATAATTCCCTTTATAAGGAATACCTTCTCCACGATCTAATTCTAAAATCCAGCCAGCTACTTCGTCTAAAAAATATCTGTCGTGAGTAATGGTTACTACTGTACCTGGAAAATCATGAAGAAACCTTTGCAACCACGCAACTGACAGTGCATCCAAATGATTTGTTGGTTCATCTAATAATAAAAAATCTGGATTTGATAATAGTAATTGTGCTAAAGCAACTCTTCTTTTTTCACCACCTGACAAATGACTTATACTTGCCTCTGCCGGAGGTAAGCTTAGAGCATCCATTGCAATTTCAGCTTTTCTATCTAAATCCCAGGCATCCATACTATCAATTTGTTCTTGTAACTCACCTTGCTTAACAATAGTTTCGTTCATTTCTTCATCTGTTAGATCTTCAGAAAATTTTAGCGAAATAGTGTTAAAATCATCAACAAGCTTTTTTGCCTCAGACATTCCCTCCATAACGTTTTCGTATACATTTAAATCACTTTTTAACTCTGGCTCTTGAGCAAGATAACCAACCTTTATACCATCTGCCAATTTTGCTTCACCATTATATTCAGTTTCAACACCTGCCATAATTTTTAAAAGAGTAGATTTTCCAGCACCATTGCCACCTAAAACACCAATTTTTGCTCCAGGCAAAAAAGACAGGCTGATATCTTTGATCACTTGTTTGCCACCAGGGTAAATTTTACTCAATTTATACATTGAGAAGATATATTGTGGGTTATTCATAAGGTTACCTAATAGATTTTAATATTGAATAAATTAATAACATAAAATTATGTTCGGAGTTACCTATTTAAATAATTTAAATATTATTTTTAATTCAACCATTATGTTTGTATAGTAAATTATGAATAATTTATTTCCTATATGGCTTATTATAATTGATTATATTTTGGCTCTAATAATGAATATTTTAGTTTTGAAGTTCGTCTTAAACTTATTTATTAACGAAGAAAGTAATTTAAGTTTTTTTAAATTTTTTACAAAAATCACTTCTCCCATCCTTAAAGTTACTTATAAGATGACACCAAGTTTTATAGTTCAACCTCTTATACCTCTATATTTAGCATGGTTTTTTTTTATGATAAGAATATACTTTTTGCCCTTAGTTTTAGGATACTCTTACATAGGTACGTTTGCTTTTATATTCGAAAAACAAATAATTGAACAAATTAAATCAATAATTTTAAATATGGCTCTATATTTAAATTATGGGCTCTAATTAATAAGAAAAACAAGTTTTAAATCTGTCTATAATTTCGTCTATCAGACTAAGTTCTGTTTCAAAAGATGTTACAAATCTTACTTCAATTTCATCATAACCAGTTTTACGCCAAAGATTAGGAATAATATTTAATTCAAGAATTTTTTTATAAGTTTTTTTATTAATTCTTAAAAACACTTCATTCCCTTGTGTAGGATATAAAAGTTTAAAATCCTCAAATTTTGACAATTCATTACTTAAATATGTAGCATTTTCATTAGCCTGTTGTGCTAGTTTTAGCCATAATCCACTTTTAAACCATGCGTTTAATTGAGCAGAAATAAATCTAGTTTTAGGGATTATATGTCCCGTTTGCTTGATCATTTTTTTTGCTTCCTCTGCAAGATCTTTCCTAAAAAAAATAATTACCTCTGCGGCCATCGCACCATTTTTTGTTGCTCCCAATGATAAACAATCAATTCCTATTTTCCAAGTTGCCTCAGCAGGTGAAACAAATTGTTGAGAAACTAATGCATTGGAGAACCTAGCCCCATCCATATGTAAATAAAAATTATTTTCTTTACAAATTTTGCTAATAGCAATTATTTCATTTTGGGAATATAACGTTCCATTTTCTGCTAATTGGGTTACCGAAACACCACAAATCTTTGAGTGCTGCCTCCCTTTAAAATTCAATTCTTTAAGTTTTGCAGTAATATCTTTAGAATTAAGCCTACCAGAGTTATTAAAGATAGTTTGTAACTTCCCTCCACCAGAAAAGAACTCTGGTGCTCCTCCTTCATCTTTATTTATATGTGATTCACTATGACATAAAATGCTTCCATAGGATCGGAGGAAAGAGGATAAAGCTAGGGAGTTAGATGCTGTTCCAGACATCATCGGTATAATTTCTAAGTCCTCTTTTTCAAAAATATTTGCAATTATATTTTTACATTTTTCAGTGAAAATATCATTTCCATATGGAAGTGATTTTTCATCAGAAGCAAGTGAAATTGCTTTCAATATCTGTGGAGCCATACCTGAAATAGTATCTGTACCCATAAAAATTTTTTTTCTCTTCATTTAAAACTCTTTGATTTATTGCTAATTTACACCAAATTGAGAACCTTTTTTTATAGTAATAATAGATCTTATTTTCTTTGTTTTACTATTTAAAATTACTAAAATATTATTACCCTTATAAAGATATCTTAGTAAAACCTCATCACCTTGTCCTATTGATGAAGAAATTAATTGTGCATTAAAGGGCTGTACAAAGTTTAAAAGATTTAATTTCTGTTCATCTATATTTAGAATATTGTTTTTATTTTTTTCGGATTTTTCTAGATTATTATAACTATTAGATAGTCCAATGAACAAAACAAATAGTCCTAAAATAATTAACAAGCCCAAAATAATAGCAATAATTTTTATAATCCTTATATTAGAAATTATCTGAGACTGATTTTCTGGTTTTGAGTTGGATAAGTTAGACATGATAAATCCTGTTAAAATTTCACTTTCTATTAAAGACTTTGACATCCCCTATGATAGGCTTGATGTTTGGGTCACTGAAGCTATTAAAGTAAGTAGCTTTGCAAAACAAGAATTAAATAATAACAATCTTTTTTTATCTAGAAGTAGGATAAAGAAATTAATTGAAGGAAAAAATATATACATTGATGGAATAGAAGTTAAGGATCCGTCATTTAAAATAAACAATAGCGAAGTTATCACTATTCAATTTCCTCCAGCAGATAACCCTATTCCTTTACCAGAAAAGATAGATTTAGAAATTCTTTATGAAGATAAATATATAATAATTTTAAATAAACAAGCAGGTATAGTTGTCCATCCTGCCCCAGGTTCTCCGAATGGCACCCTAGTAAATGCCCTATTATATCATTGTGGAAAAAGTTTAGAGGGTATTGGCGGGGTAAAAAGACCAGGAATTGTTCACAGATTAGATAAAAACACTAGTGGAGTAATGGTAGTAGCAAAGACTGAGACTGCTCACGTTAATTTATGTAAAACTTTTAGCAACCATGATTTAGATAGAAGGTATAACGCAATTGTTTGGGGACACCCTACAAATCTTGGCGTTATTGAAAAACCCATTGGAAGATCATCTTTTAATAGAAAAAAAATGGCTGTGTCACCTAGAGGTAAAATGGCTAAAACTAAATGGAAGGTTCTAGACGTTTATGCGCCTCTAGCTAGCTTAATTGAATGCAAGCTAGAAACAGGAAAGACTCACCAAATTAGAGTTCACCTTTCTTATATGGGTCACAGCGTTATTGGTGATGATTTATATGGTAAATCATTGTCAGAGAATAGATATAGAAATAGCTTTTACAGAGAAAAAGTTCAACAAATAAAGTCCTTTAATAGGCAGGCTTTACATGCCACAAAACTAAGTTTCAATCATCCTATTACTAAAAAATATATAGAATGTATTAGCCCTTTGCCAAAAGATATAAATCAACTAATTGAAATACTAAAAAATAAATACTAAATTTTTATTGAAATACTTTAAAAAACTTATAAAAACATTACATGTATATCCCAAAGGAGTTTTAATTTGAGTAATTTAGATTCAATGAAAGTTTCATTATTATCGCCAGATAATAATTTAGCTAGATATTTAGATCACATAAAAAAATTTCCTATGTTGGATGCTGGTGAAGAATATGTTTTAGCTAAAGATTGGTTAGATAAACAAAATACTAAAGCTGCTCATAAGCTTGTTACGAGTCACCTAAGATTAGTTGCAAAGATTGCAATGGGATATAGAGGTTATGGACTGCCCGTGGCAGATCTTATTGCTGAGGGTAATATAGGTATGATGCATGCTGTTAAAAAATTTGATCCCGAAAAAGGTTTTAGATTAGCCACATATGCAATGTGGTGGATTAAAGCTGCAATACAAGAATTTGTATTGAAAAGTTGGTCACAAGTTAAAATTGGTACTACAGCAAGTCAAAAAAAATTATTTTTTAACCTTAGAAAAATTAAGGGTAAGATTAACGCACTGGAAGATGGAGATCTTTCACCTACTCAAGTCAATCATATCGCTAAAACTCTTGACGTGCCAGAAGATGATGTAGTTAGCATGAATAGAAGAATGCTTGGTGGAGATCACTCACTTAATTCACAATTAAATCGTAATGATGGCGAAGAAGCTGAATGGCAAGATATGCTGACAGACGAAAGAGATAATCAAGAAACACAATTCGTGAATAATCAAGAAAAAAATATTCGAAATAAAATGATGGTTGAAGCCCTAGAACATTTGAAGCTAAGAGAAAAAGATATAATAATTAAAAGACGTCTAATTGAAATACCCAAAACACTTGAAGAATTGTCCCAAGAATATAGTGTAAGTAGAGAAAGAGTTAGGCAAATTGAAACAAGAGCATTTGAGAAGCTTCAAGAAGCTATGAAGATTAAGGCCAAAGAATTAAAACTAATTGTAGCTAACGAAGATTAGTTAATATCAAAAGGATTTTTTAAGTATATAGTATCAGATCTTTCAGGACTTGTAGAAATTAGAATTATTTCACAACCAATAAGTTTCTCGATTCTTTTAACATAATTCTTAGCTTGATTTGGTAGATCTTCATATTTTCTAATACCTACAATGCTACCTTCCCAACCCTGCATAATTTCATAAATTGGTTTTATTCGTTTTTGCTGCTTTTCTGATGAGGGTAGATAATTTACAACTTCAGTATCCAAGTAATAACCAGTACAAATTTTAATTTCTTTAAAATCGTCTAAAACATCTAACTTAGTTAAAGCGATACCATTAATACTTGATAATGCAACAGCTTGTTTTACTAAGACGGAATCAAACCAACCACAACGTCTTTGTCTGCCAGTTACAGTTCCAAATTCATGACCTTTTTTACCTAAAGTCATACCATCTTCTCCCTCATCTTCTGTTGGAAATGGACCCGAACCAACTCTAGTTGTATAAGCTTTAGTTATTCCTATTGTGTAATCTATTGATGTTGGTCCAATACCTGATCCAATTCCTGCTTGAGACGAAACAGTATTACTACTAGTTACATAAGGATAAGTTCCGTGGTCTATATCTAAAAAAGTGCCTTGAGCACCTTCAAACAAGATATTAGAAGATGCTAAGTAATATTTATTTGTTAAAAGCCAAGATGGTTGAACAAAATTAATAATAAATTGAACTTGATCCCATAACTTTAAAAAAATATCATCTGGGTTTTGTTTATTTTCCCCCACAGCAGACAACCAAATGTTATGATAATCATATAATTTTTTAAGTTTTAGAAAAAAATCTTCTTTATCAAGTAAATCACATATTCTTATACCTCGTCTTCCAACTTTATCTTCATAAGCAGGTCCTATTCCTCTACCAGTTGTTCCAATTTTGTTTGAAGTCTGTTGATTTTCTCTAATATTGTCAATTAATTGATGTATAGGTAAAATTAAAAAAGCTGAATCTGAAATAATTAAGTTTTCTGGGGAAATTTTTATATTTTTTTCTTCTAATTGCTTAATTTCCTTTACTAAATGAAACGGGTCGACAACTACTCCATTCCCAATTAATACTATTGTGTTATCTCTTACAATTCCACTAGGTAGCAATGATAATTTAAAAACATTGTCATCAATAACAAGGGTGTGTCCGGCATTATGGCCACCTTGAAATCTTACAACTAAATCAGCTTTTTGGGATAACCAATCAACAATTTTACCTTTACCCTCATCTCCCCATTGAGTGCCGACAACAATTATATTACTCATAAAATTTTCCTTAATTTTGAATTAGTTTCTTATGACTTTAAATTAACGATAGTGTTATTCTTCCAAATATATTTACATTTCATTTCCAAGGCTTCTTTTTCTAAATTAGATTTAGAAAAAGAACCAAAAACAATTCTATAACCTTTTTTGATTATCTCGTCGGCATCTTTCATGTTTAGGTAAGGTATATATACTAAGTCTTTGTCTAAATTTAGCATAAGCTTAGGATAAACCTTTTCAGTGTAAATTGTACACCCAGTTGCAGTTTCTCCTGTTAAGATATTGTAACTTCCACCTTTTGCTATTTCGCCTTTTAATTTGTCAGAAAAGATTGTAAATGTTAAACCTGTGTGGTATTTAAAACCTCTGTTTTCAAGTGGATCTATTGAAAGTTTAATAGATTTATCATTTTTTATAATAGTTTCTATAACTGTTAAGTAATGGCCTATTATATCAACTAAAATCCCTTTTGATTTTAATTCCAAAAGATATTTAATTGCATGCACATCATCTCCTGCAACGTCCATTAATTTAGATATAATATCTAAATTTTTGAATTTTAATTTTTTAAGACTTTTTTGATCTTTGATATCTATATATTGACTGATAGTATGTTTTAAAGATGGTGAAACACCATCTAAAAGATATTCCCTCAAAAATGGTAAATTAATATCAATAGTTAAATTATCAACATTTATTGACTTTAGTGCTTTGAGACATACCAGCATTATTTCGGCATCTATTAACTTAGATTTAGCTCCTATTAATTCGGCGCCTACTTGAGTTTTCTGACGCTCCATATTAAAACTGTCACCTTTTACCCTTAAAACATCACCAGAATAAGATAATCTGAGTGGACGAGATAAATGTGACAATCTAGTAGAGGCTATTCTAGAAATTTGTGCTGTTACGTCTGCTCTTAGTGCTAACATTTTTTGTGATAAAGGATCCATAACTCTGAAAGTAGAATCTTTTAAAACTTTACCTGGACCATCTGAAAGCAGAGTTTCTTCATATTCAACAAGAGGTGGTTTAACTCTTAGATATCCATAATTAGAGAATACATCTAGTAAATTTTCTATTATTTTAGATTGTATATGAGCATTTGGATAAAGAACATCACTTAGCCCCGCAGGCAATAATCCTTTTTGAGTTGATAGACTCGACATTATAATAGCTTTCAAATAAAATTATTATATATATCAAAGTTTATAATGTATCTAACAAATTTTAAGAAAAATAAATTGTTTATTTACTTTCAAAATTAATAGTGTTAACCCGAGCAACTTGAGGTAGAGATCGTAATTGATGTATGATTTCTTCATTGACTCCGCCATCAACTTCAACAAGTGCAATAGCCTCTCCACCTACATTTCTTCGTCCTAAGTGAAAAGACGCTATATTGATGTTTTGCTTTCCTAACGTATTTCCTAAATCACCAATAAACCCCGGCTTATCATAATTTCTTAAATAAAGGGCATTTTTAGGAAAATCTGACTCAATTGCAATCCCTTGAATATTTATGATCCTTGGTTTATTACCTGCGATTAAAGTTCCAGAAATTGTCCTTTCGCCTTTATCATGCTTGATAGTGATTTTGAGTAATGTCTCATAATCACAACGTCTTTCATGCTTAATCGTTGATAAATCAATTCCTCTACTTGAGGCTATAGAGGATGAGTTTATATTATTTACCGCTGCTGATGTAGGTTCAAACAAACCGACAAGAGTACTTGCCATTAATGGGACACCTTGAATGGACGAAGCTTTCCCTTCTAATTCTAACTTTACACTCAGTATACCTTCTTGTGTAACTTGACCTAAAAAAGACCCCATCAAGTAAGCAAGCTTAACATATGGTTTTAATATCGGTGCTTCCTCAGAAGATACATTTGGGTAATTGAGAGCATTAACAACTGCTCCAGTATTTAGATAATCTGACATTTGTTGCGCTATTTGTATCGCAACATTTTCTTGAGCTTCTAAAGTAGCCGCTCCTAAATGAGGTGTAGCTATAAAGTTAGGTGCTTCAAACAAAATATTTTCCCTAGCAGGTTCTTCCACAAACACATCAAATGCTGCACCAGCTAAATGATTGTTCTCTAACGCCGCCCTACAAGCGACTTCATCAACTAAACCTCCTCTAGCACAATTAATAATTCTGGAACCTTTTTTCATCATACTAATAGCTTCCGATGAAATTATATTCTTAGTATCTTCAGTAAGAGGCGTATGAAGTGAAATTATATCAGAGTTTTTTAACAAGTGTTCTAAATCAACCTTATCGACACCTAATTCAGAAGCTTTTTCTTGAGTAAGAAAAGGGTCAAATGCAAAAACTTTCATTTTTAGACCCAATCCTCTACTAGCTACAATAGATCCTATGTTACCACAACCTATAAGGCCTAAATATTTACCGCTAATTTCCGTACCATTGAATTTAGATTTTTCCCATTTTCCTTCCCTAGTAGAACTATCAGCTTGGGGTATCATTCTAACTAACGACATCATTAGAGCTATAGCATGTTCGGCTGTAGTTACTGCATTTCCATATGGTGTATTCATTACAATTACACCATGTTTAGTTGCAGCCACTTTATCTATGTTATCTGTACCAATGCCTGCACGCCCAATAATTTTTAATTTTTTTGCATTCTTAAAAATCTCTTCAGTTACCTTTGTTGCAGAGCGGATTGCAAGCCCATCAAACTTACCAATTAGTTTTAATAATCCCTCATTACTCAATCCTGGCTTATATTCAGTTTCAATTTTATTTTTTTTAAAAACGTTTACCGCAGATTCACTTAATTTATCGCTTATGAGAACTTTTAGCATTATTCCACTTTCTTTTTTATTTTATTTTTAATTGGTCTAATGTTTCGTAATAAGCCCAATCTAACCAGGGTAATAAATTCTTAACATCTTCATTTTCAACTGTTGGACCACCCCAAATTCTTAATCCAGGGGGGGCTGACCTATAACTTCCTATATCATATGCGACTTTATGTTGTTCTAATAATTTAATAATATTTTTTTCAATATTATTTTTTATCTCTATTGGAAGATCAATTATTTTAGGATCAGTCAACTTTAAGCATATAGATGTACTAGATAAATTATTAACATCCTCACATAAAAAGTCGGCCCAATGAGAAACTGAAACCCAATTTTTAATTATATTTAAATTATTTTTTGACCTACTTATTAATCCAGATAATCCACCAACTTCTTTAGTCCAATTAAGCGCGTCTAAAAAGTCTTCAACACACAACATAGATGGAGTGTTTATTGTGGCACCCGAGAATATTTCAAGGTTTAACTTACCATTTTTTCTGAGCTGAAATAACTTTGGTATAGGCCAAGATGGATTATATGAGTTAATTCTTTCAACTGCTTTTGGTGATAGGACAAGAACACCGTGACCAGCTTCACCACCAAGGCATTTTTGCCAAGAAAATGTCCCAACATCTAATTTTGACCAATCAATATCCATTGCAAATGCGGCAGAAGTAGCATCACAAATAGTTAAACCATTTCGTGAAGAATTGATCCAGTTCGCGTTTGGCACACAAACACCAGCAGTTGTACCATTCCAGTTAAAAACAATGTCCCCTTTTAATGGATTATTAGTAAGATCAGGCAGCTTGCCATAATCAACATTATAGATGTGAATATTTTCTAATTTAAGCTGATATTTTATGTCATTAGCCCAATCCGAACTAAAACTGTCCCAAACTAACATATTAACTGGTCTAGGCCCAAGTAGGTTCCACATTGCGATTTCGATGGCTCCAGTATCTGAACCTGGAACAATGCCTACTAAGTAATCATGGGGAATCTTCAGGGTTAATTTCGTTAAATCAATTACCTTTTGAAGTTTTGACTTAGCTATTGTATGTCTGTGAGATCTACCAAGAGTACTATTATCTAAAAACTTCAAAGACCATTTTGGTCTCTTTGCACAAGGTCCAGAAGAAAATTCAGGACGTATTGGCTTGACTAATGGTCTGGTCATATTAACCTCTAATAAATGTTATTGCTTGTTGGGAAGCAATGGCCCAATATTTTTTTAAAGATTATTTAATTTTTGTCAACAACCAAAAAAAGAGAAACGTTTGCTTAAGTTATACGATTTGTCAGGAAAAAATGATTTAAGATTTAGCCCTCCTTGTTGGATTGTTAAAATTTGCCTAATACATAAACAAATTAACTTTGAAACTGAGCCAGTTAGATTTTCTGAAAAAAATAAAATAGAATTTTCTAATCAACAATTAGTACCTATTTTAAAATATAAGAATGGGTTTGTTTGTGATTCATGGAATATACTTAATTGGCTTAACAATAGATATGATAATAAAAACATATTTTGCAATCTTTCATCTAAAAACTTCTCTTATTTTTTGTACCTTTGGACATCTAGACAACTTTTACCAATTTTGTTTAAGATAATTGCTCACGAAATACCAAATATTTTAGAAGGAGAAGATTTAGAATACTTTATTAGAACTAGAGAAGAAAGAATAAATGGTCCTATAACTAAATTCCAATCTACAATATCTAACTCTATTAAAGAGTTTAGAAATTTAATAAGCCCCATTAGAAAAATAATTGAAATAAATGGTTTTATTTCTGGAAAAGAGCCTGGAGTAGAAGATTACATATTCTTTGGGAATTTTAAATGGGTATATTCTTGCAGTTCCTGTGACTTGTTAGATGTAAATGACCCAATTTTTACATGGTATAAAAAAATTCTTAAGCTAACTAAACTATAAATTCATTAATATTATGACAGTGATTTATAGGCCCATTACCTATACCAAATTTAGGAGAAGTTTTTATAGCATTATTAACGTATTTATGAGCATTTACGAAAGAAGATTTAACGTTAAAAGATTTTGCCAAAAAAGCTGATAACGCTGAGGCCATCGTGCACCCTGTTCCATGAGTGTGATTAGTTAGAATTTTTTTAGTTTCAATTGAATAAATTTCTGAGTCATCTATATAAAGATCTGTCATAACTGGTGTTTCCATATGTCCACCTTTCAAAATAACATGACTTGCTCCAAGTTTAATTATTTCTTTTCCAACATTTTTCATATCTGTTAGATTATTAATCTTCATTCCAGTTAATATTTCTGCTTCAGGAATATTAGGTGTCAAAACAGGATGAACTTTATAAATAAAATTTTTGAGAGCATCTACAGCATTCTCTTTTAATAGTTTATGCCCTCCCTTTGCAACCATTACCGGATCCAATACTATATTTATGTCTTTTTTGCTAAGAATATTATTATCATTTAAGGCTTCATATACTGCTAAAATTAATTCTGCACTATGTAACATTCCAATTTTAACAGCATTAATATGAATATCGGATAAACAACAATTTATTTGTTTAACTACGAAGTCTAAAGGAATTTCAAATATATCAGAAACTCCATTTGTATTTTGTTCAGTCAATGCTGTAATTGCTGTCATACCGTATACACTTAGGCTTGTAAGTGTTTTTAAATCAGCTTGTATTCCTGCACCTCCACTTGGATCAGAACCTGCAATAACTAAAACTGTTTTAGATAAATTATTTATTTTATTCAATTTTATTTTCTTTAAGAATAATATTAGCTAAAATTTCGGTAATTTCTTTAACTTTCTTTTCATCATTAGACTCAACCATGATTCTTACCAAGTCTTCTGTTCCAGATGGCCGCAATAAAATTCTCCCATTTTGACCAAGAAGATTTTGCTGAGTTTTGACCAAGTTAGTTATTTTATCTTTAGATAATATATCTTTATTAACATTTTTTAAGATTTTTTAGTGATTGTGGTATTGGTGTAAATGGTCTTAAAAATTCGGAGGCTTTTAAACCAGATTTTTTAAGTAAAGAAAGTATCTTTATTGCTGTTAACAAACCATCCCCTGTTTTGGCAAAATCAGATAATAAAATATGTCCTGATGGTTCACCTCCAAGTTTACAGTTAGATTTAATCATTTTGTCTAGAATATAACGATCACCTACTTTAGTTCTAAAAAGACCAATATTTTGTTTGTTTAAATAATTTTCTAATCCTAAATTGGACATTAAAGTTCCTACAACTTTATTGTCATTTAACTGATTGTTTTTTTTCATATCACTGGCTAATACCGCTATTATCTGGTCTCCATGAATTATTTTTCCCTTCTCATCAGAAAAAATTACTCTATCCGCATCTCCATCAAGTGCAATTCCTAAATCAGCTTTCTCTAATTGAGTCATTTTAGCCATTTTTTCCGGAAACATGGCTCCGCAATCTAAATTAATATTTTTACCATTTGGTTCCGCGCCAATAATTACTGAATCAGCCCCTAGCTCAAATAAAACTTCAGGTCCTACCTTGTATGAAGCTCCATTAGAACAATCTAAAACAACCTTCATTAAACTTAAATCTTCACTTTTTGGTAATATTTGTTTTACAAATTCTGAATACCTTCCAATTGCATCTTCCATTCTTCTAGCCCTACCTAAATTTGCAGATTTTGCAAGGATAGGACCATTAGACATTCTTAACTGAATTTCATTTTCTACTTCATCATTCAATTTAAACCCATCAGCTCCAAATAATTTTAAACCGTTATCTTCATAGGGATTATGAGATGCAGAAATCATTACTCCCAAATCGCATCTTAAAACCCTTGTTAGATGGGCAATAGCTGGTGTTGGAAGGGGGCCAGTTGTAATAGAATCTAAACCTACAGACGTGAAACCTGCAACTAAAGCTGGTTCAAGCATATATCCAGATAATCTAGTATCTTTACCTATTAGCACTCGAGATTTTTTTGTTCCTGCTTTACCATAAAAATATTCACCCGCGGCCATTGCTAAATTAACTGCCATTAAAGCAGTTACCTTGTCTTCATTTACAGTGCCTCTAATACCATCCGTACCAAACAATCTTTGGCTACTTTTAAAAGATGTTTTTATCATTTAAAACCTTTTTAAATTAAAGCTCTTTGGCATATTAATGCCTGGTTTGTTTCTAGTACATCATGAGTTCTTATAATTTGAACACCATTATTAATAGCATGCATAGCAAAAGCTATTGAACCGCTCAACCTTTTACTTGGACTCACTGATAATTTATTAATTCCACGAGATTTAAAATTGTCAATCGTAAGCTCTTCAATTAATGACTTTCTACTCAATCCAATTAAAATTGGAACACCTAGACTATGGAAAAGTGACAAATTACGTAGAATATCCAAATTATGAAATTTATTTTTACCAAAGCCAATTCCTGGGTCAATCACTATGTTTGCTAAATCAACTCCCATATCTATTAATTCGTTAATTTTTTTTTGAAAAAATTTATATATGTCTATTGGTGCAAAATTATATTTAGGATTTTTTTGCATATTCTCTGGATCTCTTTGCATATGCATCACTACTATTGGCGTTTTATTTTTTGATACAAAGTCAATTTTCTTTTTATCATTAAAACCAGTAATATCATTTATAATATCTACACCTTTTCTATAACCTTTTTTCATAGTAGAAAAATTTCGTGTATCTAGAGATATTAAGGATTTATAATTGTGTTCTTTTAAACTCTGGATTATTTGTATCACTCTATCCTTTTCTTCACTGGCTGAAATCTTTTTTGAACCAGGTCTTGTAGACTCTCCTCCTAAATCAATAATTGACGCACCAAAACGTTGCATTTTTTCAAAAGTTTTTTTTACGGAGCCATAATCCATTTTTTGGCTATTCTTATAAAAACTGTCACCATTTATATTTACTATACCCATAATGTGGGGTTCTGACATGTCAAGTTTAGAATACGGTAATCTTTGTTTTAAAATATTTTCTAAATTCATTTCAGCTCTTAATAGACAACTTTTACCGTGAGTTTTAGAAGAACTTAATAATTTTGAAGGAGACATAATAACTTCAACATATGAGTCATTGTTTTTCTGTATAACTTTTAGCTGATTAAAATATTTCCAGCCTCCACCAATTCTAAGACTATTAGTAGTTTCAAATTTAAATATAGGGATAGGTGCAATAAAGGTTTCAACTGTTTCGCAAAATGGAGGTGCGAACAGGTCTTTATTTTTTTCAACATTAGTCATTCAATTAATAATGTAATATAATTAAAATTAAGAATTATCTATTTCATTAGTAACAATCGTTTGTTTAGCTGTTGTCGAAGGAATTCCTGCTCTTTTCTTTGGCTTTTTTGCTTTTGGGGTACTATCATCATTATCAGATTTTTTGATAGAAATATTTAATCCTTTGCATAAATCTTGAATTTGTTTGCCATCTAGGGTTTCATATTCTAATAAAGCTTCTGCAACTCTCTTAAGTTGCTTGGAATACTTTTTTAACATTTTTTCTGCGTCTACGTAAACAGAGTCTGCAATTCTACGAATCTCATTATCTACTATAGAGGCGGTATTATCTGACAAGTTTTTTTGTTGAGAAACAGATCTTCCAAGAAAAACCTCTTGCTCATTAGCTTCGTAAGCTAAAAATCCAAGTTTTTCAGAAAGTCCCCATTCTGTGACCATCCGTCTAGCAGTATCAGTTACCATTCTAATGTCAGAACTCGCACCTGTGGTAACTTTTTCCTTTCCAAATATCATTTCTTCAGCAATTCTTCCACCACATGCTACTCTAAGGTCTGCATAAAGTTTATCTTTAGCCATAGAGACCCTATCGCCCTCAGGTAATCTCATAACCATACCTAAAGCTCTTCCTCGAGGTATTATAGTTGCCTTATGTATTGGATCGCTTGCAGGTGAATAAGCGGCCACAACCGCATGACCTGCTTCATGATAAGCAGTTAGTTTTCTTTCATCCTCTGTCATTACCATGGATCTTCTTTCAGATCCCATCATGACTTTATCTTTAGCTTCTTCAAATTCAACCATACTCACATTATTTCTACCTTTGCGCGCAGATAACAGGGCAGCTTCATTTACAAGGTTAGCTAAATCTGCTCCTGAAAACCCAGGAGTACCACGAGCTAAAGTTTTGGTTATAACATCAGAAGACAAAGGCACTTTTTTCATATGGACCTTCAAAATTTTTTCTCTTCCGATCATATCTGGATTAGGTACGACGACTTGTCTATCGAATCGTCCAGGCCTTAACAATGCCGGGTCTAAAACATCCGGTCTATTAGTAGCTGCAACAAGTATAACACCCTCATTCGTTTCAAAACCATCCATTTCAACTAGCAGTTGATTTAGAGTTTGCTCTCGTTCATCATTTCCTCCACCTAAACCAGCACCTCTATGTCTACCCATAGCATCAATTTCGTCTATAAATATTATACAAGGTGAATTTTTTTTACCCTGTTCAAACATATCTCTAACTCTAGAAGCACCAACTCCTACAAACATTTCAACAAAATCCGAACCTGAAATAGTAAAAAAAGGAACTCCAGCCTCACCGGCAACCGCTTTAGCTAACAAAGTTTTACCAGTTCCAGGAGGACCGACTAATAATACCCCTTTAGGGATTTTACCACCAAGTTTTTGAAATCTGCTTGGATCTTTTAAAAATTCAACAACTTCTTCAAGTTCAGCTTTTGCTTCGTCAATACCCGCAACATCTCTAAAAGTAATTTTATCTCTATGCTCAGTCAAAAGTTTAGCCTTTGATTTTCCAAAACCCATAGCTCCTTTGGCACCACCCTGCATCTGCTTCATAAAGAAAATCCAAACGCCTATAAATAGTAACATTGGAAACCATGATATGAGAACTGAGAGTATACCCGGCATACCACCTTCAGCTGGCTCAGAAGTAACTTTTATACCTTTTTCTGATAACTTATTAGCTAATTCATCTTCCTTTGGTATAAATGAATAAAAAGGAACTCCACTACTAGATGCACCAAAAATTTTATCACCTTGGATACTTACTTCCCTAACTTCTCCAGCATTAACTCTAGCAAGAAAATCTGAGTAAGCTATGGCATTGCCTGTGTCTTTAGAAGAACCACCTTGAAACACATTGAAAATTGCGACTAGTACAAGAGATATTATTACCCAAACTGCTATATTTTTTCCAAAGTTATTCATTATTTTCCTTTTAATATTAAATTAATTATACCAATACTCTATTCATGAGGTAAAGACCAAAAGATATATTATTTGGTTTTTTATTTAGTTCTGAATTTATATTCATAAGTCTTAAATGGGGTTTAATGCGTGTACCTTCAAGTGTTTGCAAGTAAGGAATCGTATTATTTATAATATCTTTATATTTAAAAAAAGGATTTACATTACTAATTATTTTAGGATCATTTCCAGAAGATGAAATTAAATAACCAGATTTTTTACTAATAATTAAAAATCTGCCATCAAAAATATGAAGCTTGTCTTTCTTAATTTCTATATTTAAATTTATATTTCTCTGCTCTCTTACAAAGTATACATCATTTTTTTTTCTAAATATGTTAACATTACCGAGAGTTTTATTATTAGAATCATTAAAAAATATAGAGTGTATAAGATTGTAAGTTTTTTTTCTTTTTGGAGGGTACTCCTTCCCACCAACAGTTTGAATTATTTTACCAACAATATTGATAGAAAAAAGATTTGATTTCTGACAAATTATTTTCAAATTATTGTAATTAACTATTACTGCTCCTGAAGCGTCAATTAATATATTTTGTTTAACCCAACTAGTAGAAAGAAATTTAATTTTTTTTATTAAGTGATTATTTATATCACTGAATTTATTTAAATCTTGTGAAATATTAGGCCATTTATTTTTCCTAATTCTATTAAGTAAATATCTTGTTTTTACTCTTTCAAATTCTAACATAGAGTTAGAAGTATCTTCAAAAAAATTAATATTCTTATTTTCTACATAGCTTCTTAATTGTTTTTTTGTAAAAAAAAGAAGAGGTCTTATTATGGAAATTCCGTTCCAAAAACTAATAGAACGCATTCCTTGCAGACCTTCAAGACCAGATTTTTTTGTAAATCTCATAAATAATGTTTCAGCCTGATCATCAAAGTGATGGGCTAATAGCAAATTAGCTGATAGTCCATAGGCACTCTCACATAATAAATCTCTTCTTTTTTTTCTTGCCCAGTTTTGAATATTTCCTGTTGGTATTTTACTATAAATCTTTTTAATATTTGTGCTAAAACCAAGATCGTCTGCTATTTTTTTTACTTCATACGCTTCTTTACTAGATACTTGTCTTAAATTATGGTCAATTATTACTGGAAAAATTTCTATTTTAAATTTTTTGTTATTTTCTACAAAATTTTTAAGTAAATATAATAACGCCATAGAATCCATCCCACCTGACAGACCAAGTACAAATGTTTTTTTGCTTGACGTTAAATTTTTACAAATTTCTTGAAAATGATTATTAAAAACTTCAATCATTCAGCGGAGCATTGCTTTTCATTCTTTAAAAAATTAATTCTTTTTATGAATTTTTCAGAAGGATTAATCATAAATTCTAGTGATTGATTTAAAATATCGCATAATTGACTTTTAGGTGCAAAATTCACAGCTGCTTCCGCAATTAGCAAGGTTGCCTCTTGAAACCTTATATCATTAGGGAATACGCTATTAAACTCAGCTAAAGCAATAGCTGCTTCTTCAAATTTCTTTTGTGCAAAATAAACTCTACCGAGCCAATATTGGGCGTCTGCAATCTTGCTACTATCCTTATGTGTAATTAAGAACTCTTTAAATGCTTTCTCTGCATTAATAAAATCGAGTTGACTTGCTAAATCAAGAGCATAATTATAATTTTCATCAGCTGTACCTTGTGGTAATAGCGTTACTTTTTTATCCTCTTTTGTCATTTGATTAGTTGTTGTGTCATTAGATAGATTCTCTTTAGTGTCAGATTCTTTAACAAATCCAAGAACACCGTTAGTTTTAGCATCTAAACTTTTCTTATTAACATCGGCTTTCTTTTCAATTTTGTAATCAGTATTATCTGTATTCTCTTTACTTTTATCGTTGTCAGATTTTATAGCTGATAACTGGAGATGACGTTCAACTCGTTTAAGTGCAAAATCTAGGTCATAAGTCAGGTTGGTAATATTTTTTATATTATTTTCAAATAATCTTAATTTATCATTAATATTATTTATCTGATTTTTAATTGATTTTAAATTATTATTTTCACTATTAAGATTAGATTGTTCTTCAATTAAACCAACTAATTTTTTGAGATTATCTTCAATTCTAGAAATTTTTTCCTGTTGAAATGATACTATATCTCTCAAACCCTCTATCGTTTGAGAATAGACTGGTGAAAAACAAAAAACTAATAAAATTGATATAATTAGATATCTCAATCTAGACATTTTTATATCCACATAACTATATAAATATTTAAATATAGGATATTATATAAAACAAATAAATTTAAGCCTTAATCAATAATGGTTACAGCACGTCTGTTTTTTGACCACGCCATACCATTTGATCCAACAACTGCAGGTTTTTCTTTGCCATAAGAAATTACCTTAATTCTATCCGGGTCAATTCCATTTATAACTAAATAATCCCTCACAGCCGTTGCTCTTTGCTCACCTAAGGCTAAGTTGTACTCACGTGTACCTCTTTCGTCACAATGGCCTTCAACTATAAAGTTCATATCTGTGTTAGCTCTTAAAAATCTTGATTGTGCATCTAGCATTATTTTTGCACTTGAGTCTAATTTAGCTGAGTCATAGTCAAATAAAACTCTATCACCTATAGCAATTAATTTGTCTGAAGCTGTTTGCTTAGCTTGAGCAAATAAACTTTTGCTTTTATCAACTGAGCTTGAGGTTGAAGCTGATGCAGACCCACTTGAAGATGATGCAGCACTACCTGTAACTACTTTTTGAGATGCAGTCTCGCAAGCTGAAAGTAAAGCCACAGCTCCAATTAAAGCAATTATATTCTTATTCATTCCAAACTCCTTAAAACTAGCTAAATCAAATAACTAAAATAAATTTAATTTCAACACATTAAACTAAATAATTTTTAAATTCAACATTTTTAAATTCCTCTTGATCAATTAGGTATTAGCGGAGACCAAGCAGGGTCTGAACCATCACTAGGTGTAATAACTCGTGTTTCTCTAAAACCAGTAATATCAATTTTGTATAAATTTACACTAGAACTTTTTCCATCATCGATGGGAGCGTCTTGTTTAAAATACATTAGCACTCTGCCATTAGGTGCCCAAGTAGGACCTTCAACCAAATATCCTTTCGCTAACAATCTTTCTCCAGATCCATCTGGTGACATTACGCCAATATAGAATGTATTTTTGAACATTTTAGTGAATGCGATTAATTTTCCTTTTGGCGCCCATACGGGTGTTGCATATCTTCCTTGCCCGTAGGAAATTCTTTTAATATTTTTTCCACTAGCATCCATTATATAAATTTGTTGAGATCCACCACGATCAGAGTTGAAAATAATCTTTTTTCCATCTGGAGAAAAACTTGGAGATGTGTCTATAGAAGGACTATTCGTGAGCCTTACTACTTCTTGATTATTTAAATTCATAGTATAAATATCAGTCACACCTTTTTCTGCTAAACTCATAATAATTTTATCACCTTGCGGAGAAAATCTTGGTGCGAATGTCATTCCAGGAAAAGAGCCTAATAACTCTTGTTCTCCTGTTTCCAAATTAAAGATATATACTCTTGGTTCGTTTTTAAAATATGCTAAATATGTTATTTCTTGGGTTGTTGGAGAAAATCTTGGAGTTAAAACTAAGAAACTACCGTCAGTTAAATATTGATGATTTTCACCATCTTGATCCATTATGGCAAGTCTTTTTAAACGTTTATTTTGAGCTCCTGACTCGGCAACGTAAACTATTCTTGTATCAAAATAACCACTATCTCCCGATAATCTTTCAAAAATTTCATCAGAGATTATGTGAGCAACCCTTCGCCATGATTTTTCATTAACACTCAATCTTAAACCAATTAAGTCAGTCTCAGCAATAACATCCCATAATCTAAACTCTACTTCTACCTGTTGTTCATTTATGTTTTTAACTGACCCTGTTATTAGGGCTTTTATACCGAGAGGAGTCCAATCAGTAAAGTTTGGCCTGACAGAAGGACTTGTTGGTGGGGCTATAAAAGCCGCACTTTCAACTGCCTTAAATTGCCCCGATCCAACTAGGTTATTTGATATAACTTCTGCAATTTGACGGCCAATTTCATTTGCTTTTCCCTCTCCACCAGTAAAATCAGCGATAGCTATTGGTAGTGGTTCAACCTGACCTGAATTAATTTTTATTCTAACATCATCTGCAAAACTGTTAGAGATTAAAAAAGAATAAAAAAAAATTAAAACCTTAAAAAATGACGAATTTAAATAATTTCTCAAAATCAACCTCAAAATTTGTTTAATATTAATTAATTACTTTATGAGGCAGGATTATGGCAACTGTTAAAATATTTAAATTAATAATTAGTAATAAAGGATGGGTCGAAATCAAATAAAAAATTTTCAAATTTCTTTTCTTTCCCTTTTGGTAATGGCAATGGAGAACTATCTAACACTGCTCGCCTAGCTGTATCAGCTGTTGCACGATAAAATTTATCTTTTTGATATAAATTTTTATCATAAATTATTACACTTTTAATACTTCCATCAACACTAGTCCTTATTTTTAAAGTGATAACCATTTTAACTTCACTTGCTGCGTAACTAACATTCCAAAATTTTTTAACATGATTTTGGATTTTATTAATGTCTGTAATACTTAACTTTATTTCAGTTTGTTGAACTTGCCTGTTTGAATTACCAGCTATTTTTTTAATTTTTTTTAATATTTCAGTGTTATTATATTCTTTTTTGTCTTTTTTATTTTTTTCAACTTTTTTTTGAGACTTTGCTAGCGTATTAAGAATACCTTTTGCTAAACTCTCTTTTTGTCTATTCTTAATTATTTCTGCTTCAGGTTGGAGACATTTAGGTTTAAATCCACCCAAAAATGCCGAAGAACAGTCTGATATGATGAATTTGACTGAGAAATAATTTTTTGGATTATTTTAGGTAAATGGAAATTAATTTTCAAAATATTAATGGTATTATCAATAATAATAGACATTATTACTTTGTTAAAGTTTTTTACGAAGACACTGATGCTGGTCAGATTGTTTACCATTCAAACTATTTAAAATATTTTGAAAGGGCGCGAACTTCACTTTTAAACTTATTAAAAATAGATCAATTAAATTTAAAAAAAAACCATGATATTATTTTAGTAGTAAGGAAGGCGGATATTCAATGGTGCAAACCAGCTATTTTGAATGATACGTTATTAATAGAAACCTGCCTTAAATATGCCAAAAATTCTAGTATAACAATACAACAACTAGCATATAGGCATTGTGATATAAATAAAACAAAAGAGTTATTAGTCTCTGGTGTTATTCAAATAGTAGCTATGAATAGTAGCTTTAAAATAAGGCGTATTAATAAGATTTTGAAAAACTCTTTTTTTCAAAATAATTAATACGAATTGTAAAGGTTATAAAATGAATACAGAAGTTAAGACAGAAGTTATTTCAAGTGGTCCTGATTTGACTATATTAGGCCTTTTTTTTCAGGCAGACCCTTTTGTTAAAGGAGTAATGTTTCTTCTTATTTTTGCGTCTATATGGTGTTGGACAATCATTATTAATAAGTCGAATACTATAAGAAGAGAAAAAAAATTTTCTATGGAATTTGAAGATATTTTTTGGTCTGGCGTTAATCTGGACGATTTGTATCAAGAATATTCTGAAAATATTAATGGTGCTCAAGTAAGAGTTTTTATAACTGGAATGAGAGAGTTTAATAGAGTAAATTCAAAGCAATCTATATCTTCAAATAAATTTAACGAAATATTTCAAAGAATTAATAATTCTATGCATATCTCTATAAGTAGAGAGATTGAAAAATTAGAAAAAGGTATGAGCTTCCTTGCCTCAATTGGTTCTGTAGCACCCTTTATAGGTTTGTTGGGGACCGTTTGGGGTATAGTTAATGCTTTTCAATCAATAGCTATCAGTAATAATACAAGTCTGGCAGTGGTTGCACCAGGAATAGCTGAGGCGTTGTTTGCAACGGCTCTAGGTTTATTAGCAGCCATACCTGCAGTAGCCGCTTATAACAAGTTTTCTAATGACTTAGAAAAATTATCTAACAATTTAGAATATTTCTCAATAGAATTTTCATCAGTTTTGCAACGACAGCTTGAAGAAAACTAAATGTATAACCGCATCCTTAAAAAAAATAATAGTAAAAAAAATAAAACGATGAGCCAAATAAATGTTACGCCATTTGTTGACGTTATGCTTGTTTTGTTAATCGTGTTCATGATTACCGCCCCTTTATTGACTGTAGGTGTTTCAGTAGATCTTCCAAAAACAAAAGCAGCTCAATTAAACTCAAAAGGTGACCCAATTGTGGTTAGCATAAAACAAAATGGTGATTTATATATTCAAGAAAGAGCAATTGACGCTCTCAATCTTTTGCCTCGCTTAAGAGCAATTTCGCAGGGAAATAAAAATCTTAGAATTTATGTTAGAGGTGATAAAAATGTCGCATATGGAATAGTTTTAGATACAATAGCCAAAATTAAAAGGTCTGGGTTTAAGAAGGTTGCTTTAGTAGCTAAGTTAAAAGAAAGTTGAGATGATGGTTAAGTCAACTTTTATCTCGATTGGACTCCATATCTTTCTTATAATGTTCGCTTATTATGGGTTACCTTCTTTAAAAGTGAAAGAGCCTGTTGAGTTACCCATTGATATTGTTGAAGATACTCCAATTAGTTCTAAAACGTCTCTTAAGTTAGGAAAAACAAAAGTAAAAGAAGTTAAAAAAGTTAAAAAGGTAATAAAAAAAGAAAAGATTAAAAAAACACCACCACCACCTCCATTACCAAGTAAAAAAATTATTGAAAAAAAGAATGTAGAGCTTAAGAAGAAAAAAGAAATTAAAAATATTGCAGAATTAATTAAAAAAAAACCAAAACTTAAAATAAAAAAAGTAAAAAAAATATTGCCACCTAAAGTGGAGAAAAAGCCAGAAATAATTAAGAATAGACAAAAAGAGAGTTTAGCAAAAGGTATTCTTAATACGCTAGCAAAGTCTCAAAAAAAAGTTGAAAAAAATAAAAAA
>ATWQ01000009.1 GCA_000421325.1 alpha proteobacterium SCGC AAA536-K22 | reverse complement strand
CAAGAAAATAAATTTTTAACTATTTAGTAAGGTATTTCTAATATTTTGTTTATATACTTTTAAGCAAGGTAAAAGACAAGCTAGGAAAGAAATAATTAAAATAACAAACCACATTGTTAAAAGTTCATAAATGAAATCAAACTCATTAGTTACAATATTTTTTCCAAGCAATGAGAAAAATTCTATAGTTTTATAAATTATTCCTCCAAATAGTAAGCCAATAAAACTTCCTAAAAATGAAATAGTCATCCCTTCTATTAAAGTTATAGAAAAAATTTTAATCTTAGTAAAACCGAGGGTTCTTAATATTGCAATATCATACTTTCTTTCATTTATATTATTTAATAATGTAAATAATATACCTATAAATGATAAAGATATAATTAACATACTTAAGTAATCAATAACTTTATGAGCTTCTCCAGTTATCTTAAATAATTTTGAAATTTCAAGATTAGGACTTGCTGCTTGCATATTTGTATTTTTGTTAATTAACCTTGGAAAAGAAAAGGCTGAAGTTTTATTTTTATATTTCAATAATAATGCCGTTACTTCTAAATTATCATTATTCTTAAGAGATAAATCTTCATTAGAATGTAAGCTCCAGACACTATCCAAATTTGTAATAATTAAATTATCTAATATAGTTCCTGTTTTTTTTAAAATACCAACTACTTCATAAGGCTGTTCAGAGTGTATATCTCCAGTATCAACAAGACCATGAGACCCAACAAAAAATTTATCTATTTTTAAATGTGTAAAATTAGCAACATTGGAACCAATAACAGATTGCATAGGTTTATCCCATATAGAACCTAATTTTAGCTTTGCATTATATAGTTTAAAGAAGCTCTTGTCAGTACCTACAATTCTAAAATTTTGGAAATTATCTCCTAATGAAATAGGGACCCCAAATTTAATTGCGGGGTGTTTCATAATTTTTTTAGCATTTTTATAGTTTATATTGCCTGTAGGAATATCAATATGATGAATAGAAGATAGAATTAATTGAAGGGGACTTCCTTTAGCACCAATAACCACATCTAAATTAGGATTATTTTTTTTAAAGGTATCTTTAGTAATTTGGTTAACTAAAATTGAAACTGTTATTACGGTCATACCTAAGATCATCAGGAGCATACTAATAATAAAATTTAATGGTTTAGATTTTAAATATAAAAATGAAATTGTGAATATATTTATAACTATTCTCCTAATTCTAAAATTTCGTTAAAATTAAGAAGGGATTGAATACGTTTGTCATGAGTTATTAAAATCAATGAGGATTTATATCTTTGACACTCTTCTTTGATAAGCTGTATGATCATATCCGTATTATTATCATCCAATGATGAAGTGGGTTCGTCACAAAACACCCATTTTGGTTTACCTATAAAGGCACGTGCAATAGCGACTCTTTGCTTTTCTCCAATACTTAATTTTGAGACCGTAACATGAGATTTATCTGCTAAACCGACCCTTTGAAGAAGGTCATACATATGGTCATTATCTTTTAAATCTAGTGCAGTGTTTGCTAATTGTAGATTTTGCTTAATTGTAAAAGTATTTATTAAATTAAAATTTTGAAAAACAATACCAAGTTGATTACCCCTAAATTCATCTATCTTATTTTCAGCTAAATTATAAAGGCAAATGTCATTATAAAATATGTTTCCTGAAGTTGGCTGTTGAAGACCACACAAAATACTTAGTAGTGTTGTTTTTCCTATACCAGAAGGACCTGTAATTAACAGGTCCTTTTCTTTTTTTATTTTAAAATCTATGTTTGAGAATAATTTTTGGCCATCAATTGAAAATGATAGATTTTCACAGATTAACATAAATTATTTATCCTAAACATTCCTTTAAACTTTTAGCCATATTTTTAAGTAATTGTATATAAAAATTTTCTTTTCCAGATATGATTACACCTAATGGATCAAGAGTTCCAATCTGCGCGTTTGTTCCTTCAACAACTATTTTGACTAATTTATTATCAAATTGAGGTTCTTGAAATACACACGATGCGTTTAATTTTTTTATTTTATCTTTAATAAAAGAAATTTGCTTTGGTGAAGATGCAATGTCGCCTTCGAGTGCTACAGATCCAACAGCATTTAGGTCAAAGGTTTTTTCAAAATATTGATAAGCATCATGAAATACCACGTAAGGTTTCCCTTTTATTGGAGCTAAATCTTTTGCCAATTCATTTTTTAATTTTTTGATTTTATCAATCATTTTATTTGAATTTTCTGAATATTTACTGGCAATATCAGGGAAAAGTAAGATCAACTCCTTATTAACTTTTTCTACAATTTTAATCGCATTATCTGGGCTTAACCAGATATGAAAATCATCTTTACTTTGATGGTCATCGTGGTCATCATGTTTTTTGCCATGCTTCTCATGATCATCGTGATCGTCATGTTTTTTGCCATGCTTCTCATGATCATCGTGATCGTCATGTTTTTTAGCATGCTTATCATGATCATCGTGTTTTTTACCATTCTTCTCATGATCATCATGATCGTCATGTCCATGATGATCATGACGTTCCCAGGCTTCATTGTCCCTAATTGCAAGATGTTCAATGCCTGTTTCTTCTAACAGATTAATTATTTTAATATTTTTGGGTAGGTTTTTAAAAACTTTAGTGACACTACTTTCCAAATGATTTGAAACAAAGAAAATAATATTCGCTTCTTGCATCTTTTTTGCATCAGAAGGTTTCAATTTATACTCGTGTGGTGAAATATCTGCTGGTATTAATGAAATAGTTTTTCCAGTGTCTCCAATCACGGCACTTACAAGAGAATTAATTGGTTGAATAGTTGTTATTACACCCTTTGTATCAGCTGCAAAAAGATTTGAGCTAGAGAATAATATCAAAATAATAATAGAAAGTAATTTATTCATTATGTGTCCTTAAAAAATTTGTAATGTTATAACGTAACATTTTTATTTATGTAAGCTTTAAAAGTCAAGATTAATAATGTATAAGATACTGTAAAATTAATGAAAATATTAAAGGAAAACCTTTAAGTTTAGATGCGATACAAATTTTAAATAAATATAATTTCTTGTTAGAATTATTTAATAATCCAAAGCNCATAAAAAAGATTGCAATTAAAAATGAAAATTAAAAATGCACTAATATCGGCACATAATCTTAGCGTAATTAGAAATGAAAAAGCCATATTAAAAAATATTGATATTGAGATCAATAAAAATGACTTTCTAACCATTATTGGACCAAATGGTGCTGGTAAAACAATGCTACTTAAATGTTTAATGGAGTTTTACAAACCTGATAGTGGTAAAATTATTAAAAAACCAAATTTAAGAATAGGATATATGCCTCAATCTATAAATATCATTAACACAATGCCGATGAGTGTTCGGAATTTCATAACCGTGAGAAAAAAATTTGATGAAATTTCTTTTAGACATGTTATTTCTGAGACTGAGAGTGATAAAGTTATTAACAAACAACTATCAGTTTTATCAGGGGGAGAAATGCAAAGAGTTTTGCTTGCAAGAAGTTTATTGAATAATCCTGAATTACTTATTCTTGACGAACCAGCTCAAAATCTAGACGTGTCAGGCCAAATAAACTTTTACAAACTTTTACAATCTATTTATTCAAAAAGGAACTTAAGCATATTGATGGTATCTCATGATTTACACTTAGTAATGGTTTCTACTAAAAAAGTATTATGTCTTTCTAATCATATATGTTGCGTAGGCAAACCTCAGCAGATAACAAAGGATCCAGAATTCATTTCAATGTTTGGTAAAGACATGGCAAACATAATGGCAGTTTATCAACATTCAAATAATTCTAATCGTCACAAAAATAATCAATTTTTAAATGGAGAACAAAATAACTGATCCATTTATTATAAGAGGTATTTTAGCAGGTATAGCAGTTGCTTTGATATCTGGTTTGGTAGGATGTTTTGTGGTGTGGAGAAGACTATCATATTATGGTGAATCCATAGCGCATAGTTCCTTACTAGGTGCTGGGTTAGGAATTTTGTTAGGTGTTGGCATCAACTTTGGAGTGGTATTTATATGTCTATTATCTGGAATATTATTTTTATGGTTACAACAAAGTAAAGCATTATCATCTGACACTTTACTTGGTGTATTATCTCACGTAGCTTTGGCGCTAGGAATAATTGTAATTTCGTTTAACAAAATTAAAATTGATTTGCACGCCATTTTATTTCTTTCCTAGCTTGTCTTTTACCTTGCTTAAAAGTATATAAACAAAATATTAGAAATACCTTACTAAATAGTTAAAAATTTATTTTCTTGCACGTAAAGTAAATTATGAAAAGATCACACATATGAATAAAAAAATTATTATTATACTTATTTGTTCTTTATTTGCTTTTGAAGCTTTTGGTTATGAAAAATTTAACCTAAATGATATTGATCCTAATGAAAATATTATAGTTGAAGATTTATATGAGCCTCTTGAGGTAACAGGAGATGCTTTACCATGGCAATTATTTGGTAAAACCAAAGAAATTGAAGATTGTACAATTGATAAAGAAGGTTTTGATTATTGTCTTATAAAACCAGCTTATGATGATAACGTTAAAAAATATAATGGGAAAATAGTCACTATAATGGGTTTTATGTTTCCACTTGAGCAATCAGAAAAACAAAAAAAGTTTTTAATTGGACCTTATCCATTAAGTTGTCCATTCCATTACCATGTTGGACCATCTCAGGTTATCGAAATAAGTTCAGAAAGGGCAATGGACTTTTCCTTTGATCCTATAACAATAAAAGGCAAGCTTGAGGTGAAATATAATGAAGAAACTGGAACTTTTTATTATCTAAAAATTCTCAAATCGTAATTTAGAGAGTTTCAGAAACACCCCAAACATTTGTAACCTGGCTTGATAAAACACCGCCGTTACCATGAGCTACTGACAATTTTGCATTGTCAATCCATCCTCCATTCAATCTTTCACCTACATTGTCTCCTGCAGAATTCCTTAATTGACGAATAGCTTCTAAAGTTACAAAAAGACCGTACATTCCCGGATGTACGCAGGACAACCCTCCTCCATTAGTATTAACTTTTAAGGATCCAGAAGGCCCAATATTGTTGTTTTTAACCAATGCGATAGCCTCACCTTTTTTACAGAAACCTAAATCTTCAAGAAATAACAATGTATTTATGGTGAAGGCATCATATAATTGTATTGTGTCCATATCAGTGGCTTTATAACTAGACATCTTAAAAGCCCTTTGGCTACTATCTATAGCTGATGTTCTAACTAGATCTGGCATTTCAGAAACCATGCGATGATGGTGCTCCATCGCTGCTCCAAGCAAATAAATAGGAGTATTCTTAGTATCTTTAGCTCTATCAGATCTTGTCATTACAACCGCAGCCCCCCCATCTGTGACCAAGCAACAATCTAGCTTACCCAATGGATCTACAATTGGTCTTGCTGATAGAACATCTTCAATAGTTAAGGGTCCCTTATCATAAGTGTAAGCTCTTGGATTAAGTAAGGCCCAGTCTCTTGCAGATACTGCTACATTTGCTAAATCTTCACGTGATGCTCCAAATTCGTGCATATATCTTTTTGCAGCTAAAGCATATGCAGTAACTGGCATTCTAGGTTCATATTGTGCTTCATATGGCATTGCTTCAGAGATTGTTTTAAATCCTCCAATACTTTTTTGATTTGAGCCATATGCAACCACTGCTACATTTATCAATCCCGCATCTAAAGCCAATGCAGCTGTTAAAATATGAGATAAAAAACTTGATCCACCAATCTGAGAGCCATCAGCAAATTTAGGTTTTAAACCAAGATATTCAGACAAAGACATTGCTGCCATTGAATGAAAGGCTGTTGCAGCAAAAACTCCATCAACTTCATTCAGTTTTATTCCTGCATCATCTAAAGCATCATGAACAGAGTTGGCCATTATTTCCATAGCGCTCCAACCAGATGCAATTCCACAACCACTTTCTGCTAGACCAACAACAGCAGTTTTACCTCTTAAATTATTAATATCATTTTGATTCATAATAATTATCCTTATAAAATGTCAAAAATTATTGCTGGTTCTCCATTTAAACTTGAAATTCTAGCTTTTACTTTTTGACCTATTTCAACTTTGTCAGGCTCTGTACCTTCAACCCTTGCCATCATTCTTGGACCTTCATCTAGAGTAATTAAAGACAAATTAAAATCACCACCCTTTTCTGGTAACCTCCTATTGCAAGTAGTACTATGAACTGTTCCAATTCCAGAAGCTTCTACCCACTCCAAATCCCTTTCACCAGTACCTGGAAAAGCCACTCGTGGATGAAAGAAAAATCTATCCAAACTTTTACACCTTTGGATCATAAATTTTCCTTCGGATAAATAATTTTTAAATTGTTGTTCTGGTCCTACTGATCCTTGTAATTTTTCTGGCATTTCTTCTACCTCTTAAAAGTTTTATTTAGTTACAATCAATGCATCAAGTGCAACAACTCTATTTTCACTGACTAAAATTGGGTTCATTTCAACCTGATCAACCCAATCAGAATTAGCTGCAATTAAATTAGACAAGTTTACAATCGCTTCTATTAAAGACTTAATATCAACTGGAGGTTGACCTCTAGCACCAAAAAATACATCTTTACTTTTTAAAGACGAAATCATTTTTTCAGCTTTCTTAGAAGATACTGGAGCTTCAGCAAAAGAAATATCTTTCATTACTTCCGTATAAATACCACCAAGGCCAAACATAACTATTGGTCCAAATACTGGATCAATTTTAGCACCTAAAATGCATTCAATTCCTCCTTTTATCATTGGTGAAATCATCATACCATCAATTATAGCCTTAGGGGCCTTTTCTCTAACATTTTTGTTAATTTTTTTAAAAGCTTCTTTAGCCTGATCAATATTTTCAATATTTAAAATTACACCACCAACGTCTGTTTTGTGTTGAATATCAGCTGATAAGATTTTCATAACATATTTATTATTATCATTTTCATAAATGGAGGATACATCTTCAATATTTTCAATCCGTGAAGATTTTACGATTGGTAAATTAGCACTTCTTAAAATTTCACTACAATCAATTTCGTTTAATTTTTTTTGAGGATTATTTATAAAATATTTATTTTTTTTAAAGTCTTTTTTAATTTTATTTACATTAAATTTTTCACCAAAAAACATTAATGCAGACATTGCCACAACAGCTCTAGTTGGATCTTCTATACACAAGAAACCTTCATTTTCATATGTTTTTACAATTTCTTCTGGAGCAACCATACAATTAATGAATAATTTATCTTCATAGCCAGTCATAGCGTGCTTTAAAGAAGAAAGTAATGGTTTTGATAAAAGTGGCGAACCTGCAACTGATGTCCAAAAACCAATCAACGCATCGTATCCACCTCTAGAAAGCATTAAATCAGTAAACTTTGGAACTATAGATAAATCATTGAAAAATTGAGCTGTTACATCTACTGGATTCATTGGTGAAGCAAAGGGTACAAGTTCTTTTAATTTATCTTGGGCATCTTCGGGCATAGGCCCTACTGTAAGGCCTTCATCAAAAGCTGCATCTGCCATTAGAACACCGCCACCACCAGATATTGTAACTAAACCTAAATTTTTCCCTGCTGGGAATATCCTAGGTTTAGTAGCATAAGCAACATCCAACATCTCTTCTGTACTTCTTACTCTATAAGCACCATGCGCTCTTAAAACTTCATCATAAACAGCATCTTCACCCGCTAAAGAAGCTGTGTGGGAGTTAGCAGCTGCAGCCCCAACTTCTGATCTACCAACTTTCATAAAAATCACTGGTTTTTTTTCAGACCTTGCAGTATCTAAAGCCTTTGTAAATTGCTTTCCGTCTTTTACACTCTCAGCGTATGCCATAATTGAATGAACGTCTGGATCCTCTGCCATTAATTGGATTGTTTCACCTACTGACAAGTCAACTTCATTCCCAGTAGTCATCCAATATCTAATCCCTAAACCTCTTTGATGTGCCACCATGTATATATGGCTTCCATAAGCACCTGATTGGCTGGCAATTGATATTCCGCCTGGTCTTGGAGTAGCCCT
This sequence comes from alpha proteobacterium SCGC AAA536-K22, assembly GCA_000421325.1. Taxonomy (GTDB): domain Bacteria; phylum Pseudomonadota; class Alphaproteobacteria; order Puniceispirillales; family Marisalimonadaceae; genus Marisalimonas. Next base: position 71,022 of record ATWQ01000009.1, on the reverse strand, counting down.
ATCTATGGTTGAAGTAAATGTTGGATAAAAATTAGTAGCTGAGTTAAAAAGTCCAAGACAATTTGGGCCTATTACTCTTAGACCACTATCTTTACTGATTTTTTTAATTTGGCTTTGATAGATTTCTCCTTGGCCACCAATTTCTGAAAAACCTGAAGAAAAAATCAGTGCTGTTTTTGCCTTTTTTTCTACAGCTTGTTTAAGAACAGATACAACTAATTGAGAAGGTACTGCGACTAAAATAAAATCTAAATCTTCTTTTACATCTAACAAAGAAGAGTAAGCTTTAATACCTTGAACAGTGTCTCTATTTGGATTAATTGGGAAAATTCCTCCTGAAAACTTTTGTTCGATCATATGAGCTAATGGGCGCCCTCCAATCCTAGCTTTGTTATCTGAAGCTCCAACAATAGCAATTGATTTAGGTGACATAATTTCTTGTAGAGTAGTCATGTTTAGCCTTTAATTAATAGACAAGTTTTAAACAGTCTATAATCTACATTAAATAATAAACTTGTTAAATGAAATATCAAATATAATTAGTCAGATTGTTTAAAAATTAAAATGCCTAGAATTGTTTTTTTAAGTTGCTTTATACAGATGTTTTCAATGACTGGATTTGCTGTATGGCCTATCTATTTATTAGACCTTCAAACCTTATGGAATTTGTCAAATAGTGAAGCTGGTTGGGTAAGTGGATCATTCTATATTGGCTATGTTATTGCTACTCCATTTTTAGTTAGTATGACCGACACTTTTGATGCAAGAAAACTATATTGTTTTTCTTCTCTACTTGGTTGCTTAGGTTTATTATTATTTTCTTTCTTTGCCAGCAACGTTATTAATGCTTCAATCTATTGGGGTCTTGTTGGTGCAGGTCTTGCTGGCACTTATATGCCTGGACTACAAATACTTAACTCAAGACTTAACAAAATATCTAGAGAGAAATATGTTGCAGTTTATACTTCTTTTTTTGGGTTGGGTGTCGCATTTTCGTTCTCTCTATTTGGTTTCATAAAGAGTTATGAAATTTCATGGGAAGAAGCCTTCTTATTTGCCTCAATTATTTTGTTTATTTCTGCTTTTCCTTTGTTGTTATTTTCAGGAGAAGAAATTGAAGAACGTGAAAGAAGACCATATCAAGGTATTATAAAAGTAATTATCCCTATTTTTACCACATTTAGAAATAAGAAAGCATTGCCATTTATACTTGGTTATGGAGGGCATACATATGAACTATTTGGTTTCAGAAGTTGGACATTTCCATGTATATTATTTCTTTCAAATTATTTTAACACCAAAGTAAGTGACGCATTCATTGCTAATTGTATTGGCTTGATGGGGTTTTTAGGTATTTTTGCATCTATCTATGGCGCAAAGTATTGCATAGGAAAAGACAGAGCAAGAATAGTAAGTAAAATGGGATTACTATGTTTCATTGGTTCAATTTTGACTGCTATTTCTTTTTGGTTTAGTTTCTGGTTAGCCCTTTTAATGCTTTTAATCTATAATGGCCTTATAGTACTTGATTCAGGATCATTAACTACTGGAACTGTAATTAATGGTAAACCAGAAGATAGAGGTTTAAGACTGGCTCTTCACTCGATGGTCGGTTTTTTTGGAGGAGCTTTGGGAGGCCCTATCATTGGTTTTGTTTTGGATAATTTTGGAGGACAAACAAGTCATTTAGCTTGGTTCTTATCATTTTTATGTTTAGGGTTAGGGTCTTTATTTTCAACATTATGTTTTAAGTATTATTTATCAAAAGTTTAAATAAAAACAGATGACACTATATATCAATTACAGAAATATTCAACGAACGGAGAAAATTACATGAACACCAAAATTTTACTCAATGAAAGACCGCACGGTGAACCAACTCTTGAAAACTTCAAAACTGTGAAAGAAGAGATTAGATCACCAAAAGAAGGAGAGGTTCTTCTCAAAACTATCTACATGTCCTTAGATCCATATATGCGAGGTAGAATGAATGATACAAAAAGCTATGCCAAACCTGTTGCAATTGGTGAAGAAATGGAAGCAGGCGCACTAAGTCAAGTTATAGAAAGTAAATCAAAAAACTTTAAAGTTGGGGATTTTGTAGAAGGTCGAACTGGTTGGCAAGATAATCCTACTGTTGATGAAAATAAATTAAGAATAATTGATCCAAATATGGCTCCACTTTCAACCTCTATTGGAGTATTAGGCATGCCTGGGACAACAGCATATGTAGGAATGCACAACTTTGCAAAACCTCAAAAAGGTGAAACTTTAGTTGTTTCAGCAGCTTCAGGTGCAGTTGGATCAACTGTTGGACAGATTGGGAAAATATATGGATGTAAAGTGATTGGTGTTGCTGGTACTAATGAAAAATGTGAGTTTACAAAATCAGAATTAGGCTTTGATGAATGTATAAACTACAAAGATGACAATTTTAAAGACCAACTTAAATCTGCTTGTCCCGATGGTGTCGATATTTATTGGGAAAATGTTGGAGGCATAACCTTTGATACTGTAATGCCACTTCTTAACGATTATGCAAGGATACCAGTCTGTGGCTTAATTTCCTTATATAATGCTACAAGTATGCCTAGTGGTGAAAAAGATCGTTTACCACTATTATTTAGACAAGTCTTAACAAAAAGAATGATGATCAAGGGCTTCATAGTGTTTAACCATTATGATCAAAGAGAAGAGTCTATTATTGCTCTGTCTAATTGGATTAAAGAAGGAAAGATAAAATATAAAGAAGATTTTGTTGACGGACTTGAAAATGCTCCTAACGCATTTATTGGTTTATTAAACGGAAAGAATTTTGGAAAACTTGTTGTTAAAGTTAATCCAGATCCAACAATATAATTCATTATATTTTGATAGCCTTAATTAAGGCTATCAAAATTTTTGCCTTTATTAACCAAATCTTGAAGTAATTGTGGTGGGGACCAAAATCTTTTATCTTCTTGAGAAAACTTTTCAATATTTGATAATATTTTTTCTAATCCAACCATATCAGCATATTTCATAGGTCCGCCTCTCCATTTTGGAAAACCATAGCCATTGGTATAAACAACATCTATATCAGAAGGCCTAACTGCAATTTTTTCTTGTAAAATTTTGGTCCCTTCATAAACCATTGCTGCGATATATCTATCTAATATTTCTTGATCATTAAAATCTTTTGGATTAATTCCTACTCTTTTTCTTTCATCATTACATATAGTTTCTATCTCAGGGTTTGGTGTAAGAAAATCTATACCTTCTCCATAAAGATAATAACCTTTTGAAGTTTTTTGTCCAAACCAACCCCTCTCACATACTCTATCTGCAATCTCTACATATCGATCATCTTTATGACGGAATGGAGCTTTTCTTTTTCTAGTCGCCCAACCTATATCGCCTCCAGCAAGATCTATAACTTGAAAGACACCCATTGCGCATCCAAATTCTCTTAACACTCTATCAATGTGAAAAGGGCTCGCTCCATCCTCAACCATGTGATAAGTCCCAACCAAATATTTGGAAAGAATTCTATTACCAATAAATCCATCACATACACCAGAACGCACTGGGACTTTTCTCATTTTTTTGGCTAGCAGAAAGGCAGTTGATACAGTGTCATCTGAAGTATTATCGCCTACAACAATTTCTAATAATTTCATAATGTTAGCAGGTGAAAAGAAGTGAAGACCTATTACCCTTTTTGGGTTATCAACTACTGTGGCAATTTCATTAACATCCAAATAACTTGTATTGGAGGCTAAAATACATTTTTTATTACATATTTCATTTAATTTAATAAAAACTTCTTTTTTGACATCCATATTTTCAAAAACAGCCTCTATTATTAAATCTCTATCCTGTAAAACACCCATATCAGTATTTGAGTGAAATAAATTCATAATTAGACTTTTCTGTTCAATCGTCATTCTGCCCAATTTAACATTTCTGTCATATGTAGAGTTGATCTTATCATAAGCCTTCTTAATTGCTTCCTGATTTTGCTCAATCATGATCACATTAAATCCTGCATTCATAGCAGCCATTGAAATTCCTGTACCCATAGTACCTCCGCCAATAATACCAATTTTTTGTAATTCTGAAGGGTTACCGTTTTTTAATTCAGGAATTTTTGTTATAGCTCTTTCAGCTAAGAAGGAATGAATTAAACCTTGTCTTTGGGTGCTTTCTATACATTCTTTAAAGAGTTTTCTTTCGTTTTTAATAGCTGCTCGAAAGTCTAAACTTAAACCTTCTTCTACAGACTTAATAATATTATGTGGAGAGAATAAATTTTTATATTTTTTTAGAGCATTAGCCTTAGCTTGAGCTATCGATACCCCTATCTCTTCTAAATTATCAATTTTAGATGTGATTTTTGAAGTTGGCCTTACATCAAAACCTTCACTAATTAATTTTTGGGCATAAGAAATACCGTTTTCAACGGTTTTATCATTAGGAGCTATTTCATCAATAATACCATTTTTAAAAGCTTCTTCAGCCGGAACATGCTTGCCAGTCAGCATCATATCCAAGGCCATTGAAACACCACATAACCTAGGTAGTCTTTGAGTTCCACCCGCCCCTGGTAAAATGCCCAGTAAAACTTCTGGTAATCCAACTTTTGTTTTTGGGGCAGCTATCCTGTAATGAGCTGACATTGCTACTTCTAGACCCCCTCCTAAAGGAGTGCCATGCAAGGAAGCTACAACTATTTTGTCTAAGTCTTCTATTTTATCACAAATTTCGCTTAAAATAGGTGCATCAATATCCTTGCCAAACTCTTTAATATCTGCTCCTGCTAGAAAAGTTCTCTCAGGAGCGGTTATCACTATTGCTTTAATATTTTTTTCTGTAGAAAGTTTGTTAACTGTCTGAAGAAGCTCCGTTCTTACTGCAGCACTAATAGCATTTACTGGAGGGTTAGAAATCTCAATAACGGCTATGTCATTTATAATTCTATGTTTTACTACTGTCATAACAACCTCATTATATTAAATTATTTTTTGCTTCCAGATATTCATTATTAATTCTTTTTACAAGATCGCTTGCAGGCAAAATACTTTTTACAGCTGAAATACCTTGCCCAGAACCCCAAATTTCTTTCCAACTTTTTGGCTTTGATGCTCCTGAGCTAAAATTCATTTTGCTTGAGTCACTTTCCTCAAGATTATTAGGATCAAGACCTTGAGCTTCAATAGAACCTTTTAAATAATTACCGTGAACACCTGTAAATAAATTTGTATATACAATATCATCCGCATTTGATTGAGTGATCATTTCCTTGTATCTTTGATCAGCGTTGGCTTCATTGGTTGCAATAAATGCAGAGCCGATATATGCCAAATCAGCACCCATAGCTTGTGCTGCTAATACCGCTCCACCGTTTGCTATAGACCCAGATAATAAAAGTGGTCCATTAAACCATTCTCTAATTTCTTGAATTAATGCAAAAGGTGATAAAGTTCCTGCATGTCCCCCTGCTCCAGCTGCCACAGCCACCAAACCATCAGCTCCTTTTTCTATCGCTTTTTTTGCAAAAAAATTATTAATAATATCATGCAAAACTATACCATTTGCTTGGTGTGCAACTTGGTTTACTTCAGGTCTGGCACCTAGTGAAGTAATCCAGACAGGCGCTTTCCATTTAGCACAAATATCAATATCCTGTTCTAATCTTACATTTGATTTATGAACTATATGATTGACAGCATAAGGAGCTGCTGGATTATCTGGATTTTTTTGATTGTATCTGTCTAATTCCTCATTAATTTTTTTCAACCAAATTTCTAACATATTTGGTTCACCCTCTCCTTCCCTAGCATTTAAACAAGGAAAAGAGCCAATGATACCTGCTTTGCATTGTGCAATCACAAGATCTGGATTCGAAATGATAAAAAGTGGAGAACCAACAACAGGAATTTTAAGCTTATCTAGGGGTGAAAGAAGTGACAAATTTATCTCCTATATAGTTCATCATTAATCAATTTAATTATTTAACACGCTAATAATAAAATCTTCAATTATTTTAATTACAATTTGTAAATGTTTTAATATAATTAAAATATTACTATGGGAAATGGGAAAAATTATTATGTTTTTAAATAAATCCGATCTTAAAAAATTTGATGAAGATGGTTACTTGTTCTTTCCAAAAATGTTTAATTCTGAAGAAGCATCTTTATTAAAAGAAGAAGCTGATAAAGTATATAGAGAAGATAGGAAGGAAGTTTGGAAAGAAAGTTCTGGAGTTGCGAGAACTGCATTTGCTGCACATAAATATAATGAAGCTTTTAAAAGATTAGCTGCTCACCCAAGATTGATTGATCCGGTATCTCAGGTATTAGAGGGGGATATTTATATGCATCAGTTTAAGTTAAACGCAAAGGCTGCATTTGATGGAGCTGTATGGCAATGGCATCAAGATTATGGAACTTGGAAAAGAGACGATGGGATGCCTGAGCCTCGAGCAATGAATATAGCAGTTTTTTTAGATGATGTGACTGCTGCTAATGGACCATTATTATTCATACCAGGAAGTCATAAGTCTGGTATTATAGATGCAGGTCACGACCTCGAAACAACAAGTTACCCTTTATGGACTTTAGATAATAAAAAAGTTCTTGAATTGGCTGAAAGAGGTGGTTGTGTCGCGCCTACAGGAGAAGCTGGGAGTATGCTAATGTTTTCCTCACTTCTAGTGCATGCAAGCCCTCCAAATATTTCTCCGTTTGGAAGAAGTATTGTTTACCTTTCATTATGTCATATTGACAATCATATACAAAAATTTAAGCGTGATGAATGGATAGCTCACAGGGATTTTACACCTATATCTAAACTTAGCGATAATTGTTTAAACGAATTAGTAAGCCAAAACGTTAACGCCGCTGAGTAAACATTCATCCTTTATGTTAAGGAATATTTAATTTTGTTCTTAATAAATTCAGTTGTAAATTTTAGAGATGTAGCTATCGGCTCTAAAATGAAGAGAAATTTATTATTTAGGTGTGCTAAATTGAGCACTCTAAATCAAGATGATATTAGTAGTTTAGAGACACTAAATCCATATGCTGTGATTGATTTTAGAGATCCTAAGGAAATAAATAAAGCTCCCGATAATTTGTCAGAAACATTACTAAATAAATATATTAGTTTACCAATATCTGCTAGCACCCTTGGCAGAATGGTTGCTCAAAAAAAAATCGAAGGTGATAACGTAAAAACTTACGAAAAAGTTATGGAAGAGAGTTATAAATTATATATAAATAATCATAAACATGTATGGAAAGAATTTATTAGGATCTTACTAAATTCTAACAATGCCCCAGTAATTTTTCATTGCTCTGCTGGAAAAGATAGAACTGGTATAGCAAGTTTTATTATTCAAAGAGTATTAAATAATTCAATGGAGCTAATTTATGAAAACTATTTACTATCAAATAAATTATTAACTACAAACGCTGCTACAGCTGAACAAACAACAGCTTGTAGTAATGATGATATTCTAGTAACCAAAAAAATGTTAAATACTCTTGGCAAAGTTAAAAAGACATACTTATTGTCAGCTATTAATGAAATAGAAAACAAATATCAATCGTTGGAGAATTATATTATTAAAGAACTTAATTTTGATAAAAATGATATTGATAAGTTGAAAAAACAATATTCCAATTAAGAGGTAAAAAATGTTTTTACAAAATGCAATTTCAAAAAGAATTAATAATAATAACCCTGTCAAAGTAGCTCTGATAGGAGCTGGTAAGTTTGGTTCAATGTTTTTAAGTCAAGTTCCAAGTACTTTGGGAATAGAGGTTTTAGTTATTGCAGATCTTAAACCTGACAATGCAGTAAAAGCTTGTAAAAACGTTGGTTGGAGTGATGATTTAATCAATAAAACAAAATTTGTTGATAGTGGTACTGATGCAATAAAATTAAACGAAGTAGAAGTAGTTATTGAGGCAACAGGTTTTCCTGCAGCAGGTATTGAGCATGCAAGGCAAGCTTTTCGAAATGGCAAACATATCATAATGGTTAATGTCGAAGCAGACGTGTTGGCTGGTGCAGCTTTAGTCAAAGAAGCTAATTCTGCTGGAGTTGTTTATTCTATGGCTTATGGAGATCAACCTGCTCTAACTGCAGAAATAGTCGAATGGGCAAGAGCTTCTGGCTTTAATGTTACTAGCGCAGGTAAAGGAACCAGATATCAGCCAATATATCATAAATCATCACCTGACACGGTATGGGATTACTATGGCTTAACTCATGAAGAGGCAAAAAAAGCAGGAATGAATCCTAAAATGTTTAACTCATTTTTAGATGGCACTAAATCTGGATTGGAAATGGCTGCCATAGCTAATGCATGTGACCTTGATGTTCCAACTAAGGGTCTATTATTTCCCCCATGTGGAATGGACGATCTTGCAAATGTTTTAAAGCCTATAAAAGCTGGTGGTTTTTTAGAAAAAAATGGACAAGTTGAAGTAGTGTCTTCACTTGAAAGAGATGGACGACCCGTGTTTAAAGATTTGAGATGGGGGGTTTTTGCTGTTTTAGAAGCCCCAAATGACTATGCAGCATCTTGTTTCAAACAATATGGAATGAATACTGATGATACGGGAAAATTTTCTGCAATGTATAAGCCTTTTCATCTTATAGGAATGGAGTTGAATATATCAGTATTTTCAGCTGCATTATTAAAACAGGCAACTGGACAAACCAAAAAATTTACTGGAGATGTCGTTTCAACAACAAAGACAATTTTGAAAAAAGGTGAAATTCTTGACGGAGAAGGTGGAGCAACTGTATGGGGTAAACTTGTCCCATCCAAATTATCGTTATCTATGGAAGCTCTCCCTATTGGACTAGCTCATGGAATTAGACTTAAAAATGAAATTAAAGAAAATGAAATAATTACATGGAATGATGTAGATTATTTACCAAGTGATCCGGCTATTTTATATAGAAGGAAAATGGAAAATGATTTTAAAAAATCATAGGTTTGTCTGGTCCTTTATCTAAACGCCATACAAAACCAGAATTTCCTTCTTTTGGAAAAAATTTTCTTAAAAGTGGATCATGACCAGGTACTACTAATTCATCATTTGAAGCTAACTTTTTAATAGTATTAAAACCATTAAGCATGTCTTCAAGATCTACAACAATAGGAAAAGGTTTACCTGTGAGAAAGTTCTCATAAAAATGAGTGGCATCTGATGCCAAACACATATAACCCTTTTCAGTTTTAACCCTGACTGACTGTAATCCTCTTGAATGCCCTCCAATCAAATGAGTTGTTATACCTGGTTGAATTGCTCCAATTCCATTATAAAATACTACTCTTCCAGAAAAAATATTTTTCACCATCTGGCATACATGCTCTCCTGTAAAAGGCATTTTAATTGTTTCGTGACACATACAAGGTCCAGTCGCATATGCCATTTCTGTTTCTTGTAAATGAAATTTTGCATTAGGAAATTCAATTAATCCACCAGCATGATCATAATGCAAATGAGTTATAATGACATCAGTTACTTGGTTGGCATCAATATTAATAGCTTTGAGCGCCTCTGATGGAGATCTTTGAATTGGTCTGTTTCTTCTTTTAGCCTCTTCATAATCATAACCAGTATCAACAATAATAATGTCTTTATCTGATTTTAAAACCCATATAAAATAATCAATAGTGTGAGCTTCGTGTGAGTGATCATCAAAAATGAAACTTTCTTTTCTAGTCCTGTCTCTTCTTTCTGCATATTTTAAAGCATACACTTCCCATTGTTTTTCTAAAACTGTATCCATTTTTAATTCTTTCTTACTCATTAAACTTCCTCAAGTCTATCAGTAGCAGGAGGTGGTGTTGGACTAATATTAGAAATTAATTTATATGCATCTTCGTCTAAGGATATCTTGATTGAATCAAGTGATGGTTTTAATTGTTTTAAGTTTCTTGCACTTATAATTGGCGCTGTAATAGCATCATTATGTGAAACCCAAGCGACAGCTAAGGCAATTGGATCATAATTTAATTCACTGGCTAATTTCTGAAGTGCGATAGCCGCATTATACATCCAATTTTGACCATATCTTTTTTTATATTTAGAATTATCATGCAATCTACCCAAACTATTTTTGTTAGATGTATTATCAATGTTATACTTACCAGTAAGAAGCCCACCACCTAATGGACTGTAGCTAATAACCCCAATATTCTCGGATTTTGCCATTGGAAGAATTTCAACTTCAGCTTGCCTTTTAACTAAGTTGTACATAGGTTGAAGAATATCTATTGATGGGAATTTGTTTTCTTGTGCTATTAATTCAGCTTTCATTACTTGCCAAGCTGAAAAATTTGAAACACCTAATTGAAAAAATTTTTTTTCTTCTTTTAACTTTTGAAGCGTTTCAAAAGTTTCTTCTAATGGAATATTTTCATCCCAATGATGCAAGAAAAAAATATCTACATAATCTTGTTTTAATCTTTTAAGGCTTTGTTCCAACTGTGATCTTATATTTTGACTACTAGAACCACCAACTGAACCTGCTTTAGTAACTAGAATTATTTTATCTCTTTCTTCTTTAATAAAATCTCCAAGAATTAGTTCAGATTTACCTCCTGTGTAAACGAATGCAGTGTCGAAAAAATTTATACCACTTTCACGGCAAGCTTCATACATTTCTTGACTGTCTTTTTCGTTTGCTCCTTCTCCAAATTGCATAGTACCAAAACATAACGAAGAATTTTTTAAATTGTTAGGACCAAACTCTCTTACAATTTTCATCAAATAAAACCTTTCTAAATGTCTTTAAATTTTTCCATCCAAGTAAGACCTGCTTCAGTAGTTGTCTTTGGTTTGTACTCTGCACCGATCATACTATTATAACCAGATTTATATATTTCGGGTATAATATATTTAAAGTCTAATTCACCACTATCTGGTTCTGCTCGATCCTGTACAGACGCTATTTGAACATGACCGATAAAAGGTAAATGATCTTTAAATCTTTTAAGAACGTCACCTTGATTTATTTGAATATGGTAAAAATCAAACATAATTTTAACAGTATCAGATCCAACTAATTCACAAATTTCTTTTGCTTGTTCAACTTTAGTTAAAAAATATCCTGGGTTATCATTTAAGTTAAGTGGTTCAATTACTAAATTTATGTCACTATCTCTAATCAAATCTTTTGCAAACTTTAAATTATCAATAAAAGTTACAAGAGATTTTGTCGATAAATCAGTCACACCAGCCATAGTGTGAATATTTTTAGATTTGATAACTTTTGCATACTCAAAAGCTTGAAGTATTGCATCTCTTGCTTCAGAAGTTCTAGTTGGTACAGCAAGTAAACCATTATCTCCCTCTTCGACATTACCTTTAACAGTATTTATACCCATAACAGGCAAATTCACTTCATCTAGAGCTTTTTTGATTTGTTTTGCGTCATATTGATAAGGAAATTGAAATTCTACGGCATCAAATCCATTATCTTTTGCTTTATAAATAGCATCAATTTGAGAAATCTCATTCCATAAAAGACCTAAATTGGCAGAAAATTTATACATAATATTAATCCCATTCAACATTAAATTTATTTACAACTGCATTAATTTGACTATCGTCCAAAGCTTTAGCATTTGCTCCCTTTAAGATTAAAGCCAGTCTTGCTGTAGCTTCTAATTCTTCAATAGCATTAACCGAAGACTCTAAATCTTTGCCAGACACAACAGGACCATGATTAGCCAATAAAACTGCAGACCTCTTACCTGCAAGGCCTTTAATCGCGTCTCCCATAGCAGGATCACCTGGTACAAAGAAAGGAAGTAATTTAACTTTACCTAATAACATTATTGAATAAGGAGTATAAGATGGTAAGACGTTATCTTCATCAATGCCCGGTAACATAGATAAAGCAACAGAATGAGTTGAATGGAGATGGACAACAGCTCCCGTTTTCATTCCTCTTGTTTCATAGAAAGCTTTGTGAAGTGGTAACTCCTTGGTTGGTGACAAAGATCCTATGAATTGACCAGACTTTGTTACTTTAACTATTTCGTTTGGATCAAGTCTACCGAATGATGATCCTGAAGGGGTGACCAAAATATCATCATTGTCTAAACGAACTGAAATATTACCTGTAGATCCGTGTGTAATACCCCTTTCAAACATTGAAGACGCTAAAATACAGACTTGTTCTCTTAATTTATTTTCATTCATTTTAAAAATATAACCTAAATAGATCCATTTTAGTAACCAAATAATTGGTATAAAGTACCTATAGACAAACCTATAACCACATGACTACCAATAGCCAAAGAACAGGCTAAAAAGGGGGATGGAGTATTCAAACCAAGAAAACCTTTACCAAGAACTGGCATAAAGAAAAACCAAGGAACTACGACACTTGCCAAGCCAAAAATAATGCCATTAGAAATTGAAGCGTTACATATGTCATATTTCAATAACATAAAGAAAAATATTGAATACATAATTGCTACTGTGTAATGAACAGCCCAACCAATTTTTAGTTCATTATTAATTGCGGGTAATTCTTCAATTATCGGATTATAAATTTTTCCTTTTGATATTAATAAAATGTACCATCTTCCGACTATAGCCCAATCAGAAGGATTTATTTCATACAAAAGTTTTAAAAATCTTTGCCATATATCCATCGCAAAACATGAAATAATTCCAATAATTACAATATGAAATATTTCCATTAAAAGCCCTTTTGTATTTTAAATTTCTCTAGCAATGAACTGGTTAACAATATAAAATAATATAAATGGTTATGTTAAATATATCTATTATAATTTATTTTTTGATAAACCTTAAAACTTTTAAAAAAATTATGGGAGAGTGATTTATGGCTAATTTTAATGGACAAACTGCAGTTATTACTGGGGGTGCTCAAGGTATTGGATTTGCAACTGCAAAAAGATTTATTAATGATGGCTGTCAAGTTATGATTTGGGATATAGATGAAAAAATGGGTTTAAAAGCTGCAAAAGAGTTGAATTGTCATTTTTTAAAAGTAGATCAAACAAATAATAACATAGTTGAAGAAGCTACAGAAAAAACTCTTAATCAAATAAATAAAATTGATATTCTTGTTTGTAGCGCAGGTATAGCTGGACCGACTTATTCAACTTGGGATTATCCTGTAGAAGAATGGTCAAGAGTATTTGATGTAAATGTTAATGGTGTTTTTTATTGTAACAAACATGTGGTAAAGACCATGCGTGAGAAAGGCTATGGCAGAATTATTAATATAGCATCAATTGCAGGTAAAGAAGGTAACCCTAATGCCTCCGCTTATTCAGCATCTAAAGCAGCTGTTATAGGTTTAACAAAGTCTCTTGGTAAAGAAACTGCTGATAAAGATATAGCTGTAAATTGTATAACTCCAGCAACTGCTAAAACGAGGATTCTTGATCAAGTATCACAAGAATTTATTGATTACATGATTTCTAAAATACCAAGAAATAGATTTGTAACTGTAGAAGAAATTGCATCTCTTATTAGTTTTCTAGCAAGTAAAGAAAATAGTTTTACTACGGCTGGTGTTTTTGATATTTCAGGAGGTAGGGCAACATACTAAAAGTTGGTGAGGATTTTTAGGAGATCCTCTGCACCTTTATTCAAAAACTAATAACCGGGGGAGGAATTTATTAGTAAGAATATAACAAACGAACTAGGGAGTTTTATTGTTGTAGTTCATTTTTACAAATATACTCTGTGATGTCTTAAAATTATTTTTTTTAAAAATTATTCTTAATTTTATGTTTGAAATTTATGCATAAATTCAAAGAAATAATTTACATGCTTAATATTTAATCATTTTATACATCGGAATTAAGCTCCATTATTGCAGAAAGTATAACAACAGCAAACAATGCAAGTCCCATTCCCCTATTAACCCAAACTTGTTTATTTACTCCTAATGACCATTTTTTTAAGCTTATTCCTAACCAAAGCCATAATAAATGTATAGGTATCCAAATTGAATTCACAATGATAAATTTAGTTATAATTTCTACATTATATGAAGCTATTCCAAGTGAAAGTACTACAAACAGGTGACCTTGGACTACATAAGCTTTTGGATTTACAAATTGTAAAAAAATTCCTTCGTATAATTTTGGAGCTTTTAGACTTTGTTTAAAACCAGTTTTATTCTCAGAAGTAGCTATACGCCATGAAAGAAATGATAAGTAAGATAATGATAGAAATAAAAAAGTTAATTCAACTCCTTCAATCTCAAACAAAAATTGTTTAAAGCCCAAAACAACTAGTAATGCAACCCCATTTGTTCCAAAAAATAATCCAATGAGATACATCATTCCAACTCGCCAACCAAAACCTGCACCAACCCCAGCTAAAGAAAGTACACCTGGACCTGGAGTGACCATCATTAAAAAACTAATAATTATGTAAGCAATCATTTAAATCTATAGAAGAATAATTCTATACCTTGAATCAATAGGAGTTTTTTTGAAAATTTAATTATAATGTAAGTATAATAATAGAAAAATTATAAAAAAAGCTTTCCTGGGTTCATTATTTTATTTGGATCAAAAGCATTTTTAACTTTTTTCATAACATCTACAGCATTACCTAATTCCTTTAACATATATTTTCTTTTGCCTTGTCCAACTCCATGTTCCCCAGTACACGTGCCATTCATTCTAATAGCTCTTTCAGATATTCTTACTAAAAAATTGTCTAATTTATCTAATTCAACCTGATTTTTTTTGTCAATCAATAATGCAACATGAAAATTTCCGTCACCTGCATGACTTACTATTGGCCCAATTAATTCATTCTTTTCCATATCTTCAATCGTTTCTATAATACAATCAGATAATTTAGAGATAGGTACACAAACATCTGTTGAATAAATTTCAGCCTCAGGCCTTACTGCCTTGCAAGACCAATAGGCATCATGTCTAGCTTTCCATAATTTGTTTCTATCTTCATTATTAGACGTCCATTCAAAATCATTACCACCAAAATCTGATGCTATTTCACCAAATAATTCTGATTGCTCTTTTACAGATTTTTCACTGCCATGAAACTCTAATAATAACAAAGGAGCTTCTGGAAGATTTGTTTTAGAATAACTATTGACTGCCTTTACTTGGGCAATATCTAAAAACTCTATTCTTGCTACTGGAATTCCTGCTTGCACTGTCATTATTACTGCATCAGTAGCATCTTTAACTGACGGAAAACTTACCCTTCCACCTGCAATTAGTTCCGGAATACCATAAAGCTTTAATGTTATTTCTGTTGTTATACCTAACGTACCCTCTGATCCAACCATTAACCGAGTTAAGTCATAACCAGCTGAGCTTTTCCTAGCTTTATTTGCAGTTTTTATTATTTGACCATCAGGAGTAACAACCTCAAGAGCAATTACGTTATCTTTCATTGTTCCATAACGCACTGCATTTGTACCAGAAGCTCTGGTGGCAGTCATTCCACCAAGTGACGCATTTGCACCAGGGTCGATTGGAAAAAACAATCCAGTATCTCTTAAATGAGTGTTTAATTGTTCTCTAGTAACGCCAGGCTGGACAACCACTAGAAGATCTTCTTGATGCACTGTCAGAATTTTATTCATATTATTCATATCAATAGAAATGCCCCCATATGGAGCATTAAGATGTCCTTCGAATGAAGATCCAACACCAAAAGGTATTATAGGACATTTAAATTCATTACAAATTTTTACAACTTTTTGAACATCTTCTTTACTTTCAGCAAAAACAACACCATCTGGTAATTCTGATTCATGTATAGTCATCGTATGAGTGTGCTGTTCAAGTATACTTTTGCTACTTGAGAATTGTTGTCCAAATTCTTCTTGGATTTTATTTACGCATAATCTAATGCTTTCTTTATCATAATCCTCTTCAGACCACACAGAAACGTTACCATCCATTTTTAAAACCTTTTCTTTGTATTTTATTCAATATTTATAAAATTTTTCCTGGATTCATAATACCCTTTGGATCAATTTCTTCTTTTATTAATTTCATAAAATTGACGGCAGGACCTAATTCATCAATTAAATATTGTTTTTTACCCTGCCCTACTCCATGTTCGCCTGTACAAGTTCCATCCATACTAATAGCTCTATGAGCTAATCTTTCTAAAAAACCATTTGCAACATCAACTTCCTTTTGTATTTTAGGATCAATCATTAATTGAACATGAAAATTACCATCACCTACATGACCAACAATAGGTCCAAAAAGATTATTTTTTTCCATGTCATCTATTGTTTCAGTAATACATTCTGATAATCTTGATATTGGCACACAAACATCTGTTGCTATATAATCGGCTTCTGGTCTGCATGCTTTTACAGCATAATAAACATCGTGCCTCGCCTTCCACAATTTGTTTCTTTCTTCAATATTTGCATTCCACTCAAAATTATCTCCACCAAAATCATTAGAAATTTCATTAAATAACTCAGATTGCTCTTCCACAGAAGATTTACTCCCATGAAACTCCAATAGTAATAGTGGTGATTCAGGTAAATTTAACTTTGAATAACTATTTACAGCTTTTACTTGTGCAATATCTAGCAGTTCTATTCTGGCAACAGGAATTCCTGCCTGTATAGTCATAATGACTGCGTCAGTAGCATCCTGAACAGATGGGAACGTACATCTACCAGCTCCAATTTCTTCAGGAATACCATAAAGCTTAAGTGTAATTTCAGTAATCACACCTAATGTTCCTTCAGATCCAACAATTAGTCTTGTCAAATCATAACCAGCAGAACTTTTTCTAGCTCTACTAGCTGTATTAATTATTTCTCCATTTGGCATTACGACTTCTAAAGAAATTACATTGTCTTTCATAGTTCCATAACGAACTGCATTTGTTCCAGACGCTCTTGTTGATGCCATACCTCCAATTGAAGCATTAGCACCTGGATCAATAGGGAAAAATAAACCTGTATCTCGCAAGTATGTATTTAATTGTTCTCTTGTTACACCAGGTTGAACTACAACAGTTGAATCTTCAGGGTGCACTTCAATAATATTATTCAGATTATTCATATCTATGGAGATACCGCCAAAGTTGGCGTTTAAATGTCCCTCAAGAGAAGAACCTACTCCAAAAGGTATTATGGGGCATCCATGTTCATGGCATATTTTAACTGTTTTTTTGACATCCTCTTTATTATAAGCAAACACAACACCATCTGGCAATTCTGGTTTATGAATAGTTGTTGTGCTTGTATGTTGTTCGCGAACTGATTTAGAAACTGAAAATTGTTGACCAAACTCACTTTTTAATGCTGCAACTGCACTATTTGTGTCGTACTCAAATTTTGAATAAAAGGAGTTGTTTTTTGTATCTAAAATCGTCACTAATGAACCTCATTTAAGTTTATCTTTATTCTAATATTAATATATTTCAAAATAAAGATTGAGTAAATTATTACATTTTTATAAAAATTATATTTATTAAAATTTTGAATTTTATTTTAGGAATATTACAAAAAAATGTATAAAAAAGCTATTTTTTTAGGAGAATGTATGATTGAGCTTAATGGAGACATATCTTCATTAGAAAATAATAGTTCAAATATAAAAATTAACTTTGGAGGTGACACCTATAATTCTGCTGTTTATTTTTCAAGATTAACAAACAATAAGACAAACACTTTTTATTCAACAGCACTTGGAAAAGACAACTTTTCAAAAAAAATGATTTCAAGATTTAAAAATGAAAATATTAAATGTGATTATATAAGAACCGATGGAGAAAATCCTCCTGGATTATATTCTATTGAAATTAATAAAAAAGGTGAAAGAAGTTTTTCCTATTGGAGAGATCAATCACCATCAAAATATATTTTTTTAGGCTCAAAGGGAAAAAAGCTTGTTAAAGATATAAATAATGCTGATGTTTTTTATTATACTGGTATTTCTGCTGGAATTCTTGACGAAAAACAAAGAAAGGATCTTATAAAGATAGGATCTACAGCAACTATATGTGGTTTTGACTTCAATTACAGATCTCAATTACATTATAACAAGAAGGTATCTCAACTATTATTTAATGAGATTAATAACAGGGTAGATATTCACTTTGTATCTTTTGATGATGCAAGAGAATTATTTAAAATAAAAAATCCACTTGAGATTTTTGAAATAATAAATGAGAAAAAAAATCTAATTCTTATAAGATATAAAAACTCAATTATTTTTAAAAATAAACAACAAGAGATAAAAACTGTTACAGTTCCTCATGGAGAGGTTGTGGATACAACTGCAGCTGGAGATGCTTTCAATGGATCTTTCCTTGCTATAATGAATAATAATAAAAATGTTCCCGTTGAAGAAAATATATTGATATCTCATTCAGTTACTAGAGAAGTGATAAAACATAGAGGGGCTATTATCTCTAAAAACAAAATGCCTAAAATAAAAACTTAAAAGAGGAATATGTGAAATGGATAAAAACCTACTTATAATGACAGAAATGCCTCACTATTTTGTAAGTCTGGCAGATAAGAATTTTAATACTTTTAAATTGTGGACAAAAGAAAATGAAGATACTTATTTAACTGAGATAAAGAAAGAAGTTGATGCAATTGCTGTTATGGGAGGCTACAAAATTACGCCTGAGTTAATGAAAAGTATGCCTAATTTAAAAATAATAGCTTGTTATGGTGTAGGGTACGACGCAATCGATATAAATTATGCCAAAAGCCTAGGTATCAAAGTTACTAATACCCCTGAAGTACTAAATGATGAAGTGGCAGACACAGCAATCGCACTAATGCTATGTGTGTATAAAAAAATTGTCGATGCAGATAATTTTGCTAGAAACAACTCCTGGGTTAAAGGAGATTTTCCATTAACTAAAAAATTTACTGGTACTAAATTAGGTATAGTTGGAATGGGTAGAATTGGGAAAGCAATAGCAAAAAGAGCGGAAGCATTTGACTGCGAAGTTTACTATCATTCTAGAAATAAGAAAGATGTTAAATATAAGTATTATAATGACTTAAATGACTTAGCAAAAGAAGTAGACACTTTATGTATTATTACTCCAGGTGGTAAGGAAACAGAAAAATTAATAAATAAAAAAGTTCTTGGCAACCTTGGCAAAGATGGTGTTCTTATTAATGTGGCTAGAGGATCAGTAATTGATCAAGATGAACTGATTTATAGTCTTGAGAATAATCTTATCTTAGCTGCTGGATTGGATGTTTACACTAATGAACCCAATATTCCTGAAAAATTAATAAATCTTGATAACACTGTTTTATTACCTCACATTGCTTCAGGTACAGTTGAAACTAGAAATGCAATGGGACAATTAGTCTTTGATAATATTAAAAACTATTTTCAAAAAAAATCTCTTATATCAGAAGTGGTTTAAGAATATTTTAATTTTGAGGTAATTTTATTCCAGCGTTGCGAGCGTATATTTTTGCAACTGCTGCGTCATCTTCTAGACCTAAACCAGAGCCAGCAGCGGAAATGAATTGTTGCAAGGCAGCAGCAGTCAAAGGAGCTGAAAAGTTTGAATTTTTAGCTATGTCTAAAACTATACCTAAATCCTTTGGCCAGATATTGATTGAAGATTTTGGGGAATAATCATTGTCTACAATATGAGGAGCTCTATTTTCAAGCATCCAAGAGGTACCAGCGCATTTAGAAATTACTTCTAAAAACCTTTTTGGATCAATTCCTTGCGTTATACCAAATGTAATAGCTTCAGCCATTGCAGCAATATGGACACCTGCAAGCATCTGATTAACTGCTTTCATAGCAGAACCAGATCCAACATGTTCACCAAATTCAAAGACCGTTTCAGATGTATCATCTAATATGGGTTTAGCTACTTCAAAAGCTTTTTTGCTGCCTGAAACCATATAAGATAATTTACCCTCAGCAGATTTTTTTGCCCCTCCAGAGATAGGGGCGTCTAAATATAAAAGACCTTTATTGTAACAAGAAGATGCTATTTCTTTTGCAAAATCTGGGGATACCGTAGTGCAAACCATAATAAGTGTATCTTTTTTTAACTTTTCTGAAATGCCATCTTGGCCAAAAATAATATCTCTTGTTTGTTTTTCATTTAAAACAACTATAATTACTGCTCGTAAATCTTCATATGGTATATTCTTATCAAAACCACCCTCTTCAATAAGCCTATTTTGTTGAATGGGATTTTTATCTTCCCCAAAAACTTTATAACCTGAACGAATTAAAGATTGAGCTATTCCATAGCCCATAGATCCAAGACCTATAACTAAAACATTTTTATTTTTTTTATCGTGCATATTATTTAATGATTATCCCTAGGCAGAGATTTCTTAACCTTTTGATATTTTACAGCGTTTTCAAGAACAGCTCCATCAGATAATTCTCCAACAAAATTTCTTTGAATTTCTTGCCATGGAGTTTGGCTTTCAGGATATGATGGTACACCATCCTTTTTCCTTAACTCTATAACTTCATCACTCACAAGCATATTAGCTGTACATTTATTTAAATCTATTACTACTGTGTCACCTGTTCTTAACCAAGCCAAACCACCTCCGGTAGCACTTTCTGGAGAAGCATTTAGAATTGAAGGACTTCCTGATGTTCCAGACTGCCTACCATCTCCAATACAAGGTAATTCAGTTATACCTTTTTTAATTAATTCATCTGATGGTTGCATATTTACGACCTCAGCTGAACCTGGCCAACCTACTGGCCCTGCACCCCTTATAACCAAAATTGAATTTTCATTCATACCTAAGCTCTTATCGTTTAAGCGGTCATGATAATCCTCAGAACCCTCAAAAACTATAACTTTACCTTCCAATATCCCTTCCTTACCAGAGTGGTTTAAAAATTTATCTTTGAAACTTTTTGAAATAACAGATGTTTTCATGATTGCTGCATTAAAAAGGTTACCTTTTAGAACTATAAAACCGGCTTTTTGTTTCATAGGATTTTTAAATGGGGTAATAACCTTTTCATCTTTTATTTTAATTCCCTTTAAATTTTCAGACATTTTTTTTCCTGTAACAGTCATCACGTTACCATGAAGCTTATTATTATTTAAAAGTTCAGACATAACAGCAGCTGTTCCTCCTGCCCTATGATAACTTTCACATAAAAACTCACCTGCTGGTTGAATATTTGCCATAAGTGGGATGTCGTAGCCAACTTTTTGCCAAGCTTCTGTCTCTAATTCAACTCCTATATGCCTTGCAATTGCTGTAATGTGTATTTGGGCATTAGTAGAGCCTCCAATTGCAGAGTTAACTATGATAGCATTTTCAAAAGCCTCTCGTGTCATCACTTGTGATGGACACAAATCATCTTTAACCATATCAACAATTCTCAGGCCAGTTTGATAAGCCATTTGTCCACGTTCTCTATATGGAGCTGGAATATTAGCGTTCCCCGTCAAACTCATTCCTAATGCTTCAGCTAAAGAATTCATTGTTGAAGCTGTTCCCATTGTATTGCAGTGACCATCTGATGGGGCTGAGCTTGTCACAATATCTATGAATTGTTCATAGTCAATTCTGCCAGCTGCTAGTTCAACCCTACTATCCCAAACAGCCGTTCCAGAACCAGCAAGTTTACCGTTATGCCATCCGTCTAGCATAGGTCCACCATTAAGAACAATTGCAGGAAGATCTACTGTGGCTGCCGCCATTAAACAAGATGGGGTTGTTTTATCACAGCCTGTCATTAAAACTACACCATCTAAAGGATAACCATGAAGTATTTCAACTAAACCTAGATATGCCAAGTTTCTGTCAACTGCAGCAGTTGGTCTTTTAAGAGTTTCTTGAATGGGATGTACAGGAAATTCAAAGGCTATTCCTCCAGCACTTCTTATGCCCTCCCTTACTCTTTCAGCTAACTTAATATGAATTCTATTGCAAGGCGAGATGTCAGAACCTGTTTGAGCAATCCCGATAATTGGTTTGCCTGATCTCAATTCATCTGGTGTCAGTCCAAAATTCATAGACCTTTCTAAATATAAAGCAGTCATTCCAGGATTACTTGGATTATCAAACCATTGTTGACTTCTATATTTTGGATTGAAATTTTTATCTGACATAACTTTTCTCCCAAGTAAAATTATTAAATTCTATCAATAATAAAGTTTATAAATCTAATTTAAAATAGTATGTATATTATATTTAATTTTAATTTTTAAGAATATTGATACAATCATACTTGATTTACAGAAAATCAAAAGATAATTTCAGTTTTTATTTTTTATAATGTGGGAGGTTATAAAAATGTCTAGTGGTGAGAAGTTAACTGTTAAACTTAATGATAATGATAATGTTGCTACTGCTTTAAGGGAGATAGCTGTTGGTGAAACCACTCAAAGTCTTGAAAGTATTAACAAAATTCCAAAGGGTCATAAAATAGCTCTTAAACAAATAAATAAAGGTGAAAAAATAATTAAATATGACCAACTTATTGGTATTGCCAGCAAAGAAATTCTGGCAGGAGATCACGTTCATGTTGAAAACACGGACTTTAAATCGACTGATCATGATTATGAGTTTTCAACATCTATCAAATTACCAAACATGATTGAACCACAAGACAGACCTACTTTTAGAGGTTACAAACGTCGTAATGGTAAAGTCGGAACTAGAAATTATATAGGTATCCTTACTTCAGTTAACTGCTCTGCAACAGCAGCAAAAAATATTGCTGAAGTTTTTACAGAAGATAAGTTACGGCTTTATCCAAATGTTGACGGAGTTGTTTCATTTACTCACGGCACTGGTTGTGGAATGGCAGATTCAGGTGATGGCTTTGATGCTCTTCAAAGAGTCCTATTAGGATATATACAACATCCTAATTTAGCAGGAATTTTACTAATTGGGTTAGGATGTGAAGCAAACCAAATAAAGTTTCTTTTGGATGCATTTGATTTGCGTGAAAATCCATTTTTTAAAACCATGACATTACAGGATATGGGTGGACTTAGAAAAACGATTAAAGCTGGTATTAAGTGCATAGATGATATGCTGCCAGAAGTAAATTCTATTGAACGAACAGAGCAATCAGTAGAGCATCTTAGCGTAGCCCTTCAATGTGGAGGGTCAGACGCTTGGTCAGGGATAACCTCAAATCCATCTCTTGGTCACGCCGCAGATTTATTAGTCAAAAATGGTGGTACTGCTATTTTAGCTGAGACACCCGAGATTTATGGTGCTGAACACATGTTAACAAGAAGAGCAATTTCAACAGAAGTTGGAAAAAAACTTGTTGATAGAATCTTATGGTGGGAAGATTATGTAACTAGAAACAAAGGAAGTTTAAATAATAACCCTTCACCAGGGAATAAAGCTGGCGGTTTAACGACTATTTTAGAAAAATCTCTGGGGGCGGCCGCTAAAGGAGGAACAACACCATTAAACGATGTTCTCTTATACGCTCAACAAGCTGAAAAAAAAGGTTTTTTATTTATGGATAGTCCTGGGTATGATCCTGCATCCGTAACTGGTCAAATAGCAAGTGGTTGTAATGTTGTTACTTTTACAACAGGAAGAGGATCATGCTTTGGTTGTAAACCGTCTCCATCAATCAAAATAGCTACAAATACAGAGATGTTCAACAATATGGTTGAAGATATGGATGTTAATGCAGGAAAAGTAATTACTGATAATAAAAGTATTGAAGATGTTGGTCAGGAAATTTTTGATTTGATAGTTAGAGTTGCGTCAGGTGAAAAATCAAAATCTGAATATCAAGGTCTTGGAGATTTAGAATTTGTGCCTTGGCAAATTGGAGCTACAATGTGAGGATATTTTATGATTGATTTAAAAGGTAAAACTGCTCTTTTAACTGCTTCTGGTCAAGGTATTGGAAAAGCAACAGCAAAAGCATACTCTGAAGCTGGTGCTTATGTAATTGCAACAGACATTAATCATGAAACATTGTCCTCTTTAGATAAAATTGTGGATGAAACTCACATTCTTGATGTAACAGATAATAATGCAATTAAAAAATTGGTAGGTTCAATCAAAGAGCCTGACATCTTATTTAACTGTGCCGGAATTGTCCACAATGGAACAATTTTAGAATCTACTGATGATGATTGGGATTTTGCTTTTAAACTTAATGGTAAAGCAATGTATCATATGATTAAAGAAGTGATACCTATAATGATAAAAAAAGGTGGCGGATCAATTGTTAACATAGCATCTGTTGCATCATCTTTAAAAGGTATTCCAAACCGTTTTATTTATAGCGCATCTAAAGCAGCTGTTTTAGGGATAACGAAGTCTGTAGCTTCAGATTACATAAATCAAGGTATAAGATGTAATGCTATATGTCCTGGCACAATAAACAGTCCTTCATTGGAAGAAAGATTATCGGATATGGGTGACTATGAAAAAGCAAGAAAGGAATTTGTAGCAAGACAACCAATGGGAAGAATTGGAGAGGCAGAGGAAGTTGCAAACCTTGCGGTTTATTTGGCAAGCGATGCATCAGCTTTTACAACCGGTCAATTTCATATTATAGACGGTGGAATATGTACTTAAGTATATAATTATATCATGAAAAATTATTAATTAATTATTAAAAAGAGGAGAATTAGATGAAATTGTTACGTCACGGAGAATTTGGTAAGGAAAAACCAGGAATTCTTGATCAAAACGGATCTATAAGAGATCTATCTGGGCATTTATCAGATATTAATGGAGAAACTATTAGTGAAAATAGTTTAAAAAAAATTTCTTCTATTGATTTATCTTCATTACCAATTATTTCTGGTGATACTAGACTAGGAGCTTGCGTAGGTAATGTTGGAAAATTTCTATGTATTGGATTAAATTATTCTGATCATGCCGCTGAAAGTGGTATGGCTGTACCTAGCGAACCTATCCTTTTTTCTAAAGCCACTTCTGCAATTGTGGGTCCTAATGACAATATTGAAATACCAAGAAATTCAGTTGAAACTGATTGGGAAGTAGAACTTGGAATTATAATTGGAAAAAAAGCTAAGTACATAAATGAGAACAATGCTGACGACTATATAGCTGGTTACTGTTTAGTAAATGACGTATCTGAAAGAGAGTTTCAGTTAAAAAAAGAAGGTCAGTGGACCAAAGGAAAGTCATGTGATACTTTTGGACCTACAGGACCATACTTTGTTACAAAAGATGAAATAGCTGACGTTCAAAACTTAAAAATGTACTTAGATGTTAATGGACAGAGAATGCAAGATGGTTCCACAAATACTATGATTTTTTCAGCTAAATACATTGTATATTACTTATCTCAATTTATGAGCCTTAATCCTGGAGATATTATCGCAACGGGAACTCCTCCTGGAGTAGGAGGCGGGATGAAGCCACCAGTTTTTTTAAAAGCTGGTGATAAAATGAAACTTGGTATTGAAGGTCTTGGGGAACAAAACCAAATTTGTATTCAAGGATAAATATAAATAATGAATAGGTTAAGCAATAGCACTAAAGCCGCAATTATTTATGAAAAAGGTACTCCAGATGTTTTTAAATGGGAAGAAGTTGAAGTTCCTAATCCGACTAATAAAGAAGTCCGTTTAAAAAATACTGCCATAGGTGTTAATTATATTGATACCTATCACAGAAGGGGTATGCCTCATCCTTGGCCAGTTCCAGAACTACCAATTGTTTTAGGTATTGAAGGAGTAAGTATTGTAGAAGAATTAGGCGCTGATGTAACTGAGTTTTCAATAGGTGACAGAGTTGCTTACGCTCTTCCTCCACATGGAGCATACAGTGAGGAAAGGGTATATCCTGTCGACAAATTAATAAAAGTACCTCATTCATTATCTAATGTTTCTGATCAAGATCTTGCTGCGTTAATGTTAAAAGGATTAACAGCTCAGTTCCTTCTTAAAAGAACATACTCTGTTAAATCAGGAGATGTTATCCTAGTACATGCTGCCGCAGGTGGAATGGGTCTGATACTATGTCAATGGGCTAAGTATCTAGGAGCAACCGTTATTGGAACTGTCAGTTCAGAACAAAAAGCCGAACAAGCAAGAGAGGCTGGAGCTGAACATGTTGTAATTCATTCAAAAGGAGATTTTGTTAAAACAGTTCTGGAAGTTACAGATGGTCAAGGATGCCCAGTTGTTTATGAATCTATAGGAAAAGATACATTTAGAAGATCTATGGAATGTCTTCAACCTATGGGAATGCTTGCAGCATATGGTCATGCCTCAGGGCCGCCTGACCCGGTTGATGTTGTTGAATTGGGTACAAAAGGTTCTCTGTTTCTTACCCGACCAGCTATAATGCATTATATGGCAAAGAGAGAGGATTTAGTTTCAAGTGCAAATGATCTATTTAGTGTAATAAAAACAGGTAACTTAAAATCAAACGTTAACCATACATATCCTTTGAGTGAAGTTGGTGAAGCTCATCGTGCAATAGAAAATAGAGAAACGACTGGTGCCACGGTCTTAATTCCGTAAACATATTAATGTAGAACTATAACTTCATGTAAGAGTTTAATTTTGAACTTGAACAATACATGGTGTTTCAGTTTTTGATTCAACATCAAATATAGATCTTCCAGTATGATTTAAATGCATTCCATAAGTATGTATAGAAAGAGCTATGTCTTCGCCATTATTCCATACACTATGAATATCCTCTGGTAAGCAGCAAGTTGCATTTCCTGGGAAAATTGTTTCTTCATTTGTTTTAATTAAATCTGCAAATCCATCTTTAGATCCATTATCTAATCTTTTATAATTCGTTTCGTGTTCTTGACCTTGTATTCCTGCAACGACTGCCCAAGTTTTATGATTATGAGGGGCAAGACCTTTTCCAGGTGCCCATGCAATAACAAATACCGCTAATTTATGGTCATCCTCTTCATGCAAAAGATGCAGTCCAAAACCCTGCTCTTCATTTACATTATAATACTCAGGTTTAATCCAACTTTTTTCTTTAGCAAGTCGAAGAGCTAATGGCTTTATTCTATCTGTTATAGATTTTTCAATAACTTCTTCTTTTACAACCTTACGTATGTCCTTAATGTAACTTTCAACTGAGTAATTGTTCATAGTCTTTCCTTATTTATTTTCATTTTCACGTAATTCTACTCTTCTAATTTTACCAGATATTGTTTTAGGTAAAGAAGAAACAAATTCAATTTTTCTTGGATACTTATATGGCGCAGTTAAATTTTTGCAGAAATCTTGAATTTCTTTAGTTAATTCAGTTGATCCTTTATGGCCTTTTACTAGAACAATATATGCTTTTACTAATTGTCCCCTTGTTTCATCTGGAACACCTACAACAGCACTTTCTGCTATCAAGTCATGCTCTAGTAAAGCACTTTCAACTTCAAAAGGACTAATTCTATAACCTGCAGACGAAATCAAATCATCTGATCTTCCAACAAACCACAGGTAGCCATCCTTATCACGAGAAGCAGTGTCTCCTGTATAATACCAACCGTGTCGAAAAGAATCCTTTACAATTACTTTATCTTGTAAGTACCCATGAAAAAGACCTGGAGGCCATTTTTTGTCGGTTCGAATAGCGATATGACCTACTTCACCATCTGGTAAGATTTTACCATTATCGTCAATAACGTTAATATCAAAACCAGGCACAGGCTTCCCCATTGAGCCATAGCGTGTCTCTATACCAGGAAAATTTCCAACAATGTTAATTGTTTCAGTTTGGCCATAACCATCTGCAATCACGGTTCCTGTATTTTCAGACCAATAGCGGATCACCTCTGGATTTAGAGGTTCGCCTGCACCAAGACATCTTCTTAATGAATTAAGATTAAATTGTTTAAGATCTTGCTGAACAAACAATCTATATACAGTTGGAGGTGCACAAAAAGTAGTTATACTATACTTAGAAATTGCTTTTAGGTGTTCCACTGGGTCCATGTCGGGAGCATCATATAAAACTGTTGTACATCCAATCATCATTTGAGGAAAAAGTATACCCCACGCAGCTTTGGCCCAACCTGTATCTGTCAAGGTCCAATGTATATCGTTTTCTTTAAGATCCATCCAGAAAAGTGCTGTTGCGGCATGAGCATAAGCATAACCAAAATCCCTTGGTACCATTTTTGGTAAAGCTGTTGTACCTGAAGTAAAATATATCATCATAGTTTCAGATGAAGCGAAAGGATCCAAATCACTTACATTTAACTCTGTGTCTTGTTCTTCACATAGTTTTTGAAATGATAACCAATTATCTGGTGCGTTTCCAGTAACAATCAAGTGTTTAAGCGTAGGACATTGATCAATTATTTGGTTTACCTTCTCAACATGCATAGGCGAAACAATTACAGCCTTAGCTTCAGATTCGTTTACTCGATAAGCGATATCTTTAGCAGTTAGCAAATTAGTTCCAGGCATGGAGACCACACCAACTTTCATACATCCAAATAGCACTTTATGCCAATCAGGATTTCTGCCAATTATAACACAAGCAGCATCACCTCGTTTCAACCCAAGTGACAAAAGAGCCTTACCAAATTGTGATGAAACTTTTGACAATTCTGAGTATGTTACAGATGTTTCATTACCTGTGACTGTATCTATAGCTAATAAAGCGTTTTTATCAGCTTGTTGAGCACGCACATCCAAAACATCAAATGCAAAGTTAAAAAAATCTGGAATATCAAGTGAAAAAGTCTTTTTTGCAATTTCATAATTTCTATCAACATTATCAAATGTTATCATTTTTGACCTCAAATATATGAAAGTAATAAATAAGTTATAAATTAAATTTAAATAAAAAAACTTACTTTCATTAAGTTCCGATTATAAAATATTTATTATATTATAAGCAAGATATTTGATCCAAAAGAAATAATGAGGATATTATCTATAATGCTTTTTATTTGTAAATTTTAAATCTACTTAATTAATTGAGAAGCCAATAATGCTCTGTTTGTTATTTCTTTATAATCTTTAATTTTTGAAGGAACTATCCAACTTCCTCCAACACAAATTACATTTTTTTGATTAAGCCATTCTATAGCATTATCCTCGTTTATTCCGCCAGTAGGACAGAATGATATATCTGGGAAAGGACCACTTAAGGCTTTTAAATAATTAATACCACCAGCAGCTTGTGCCGGGAAAAATTTAAAAGACTTAAATCCTAAATCAAGTAATTTCATTATATCGCTAGAATTAGAAACTCCTGGAAGAAACGGAAAATCAATTTCGATAGCTTTTTTTGCTAATGTTGTTGTAGCACCTGGGCTGACTGCGAATGAAGCTCCTGCATCTTTCACTGTTTGTAAATGACTTTCATTTATGACAGTACCTGCTCCTATTTGAAGGGTAGAAAAATTTTTGGATGCAATTTCTATCACCTGCAAAGCACAATCAGTCCTCAACGTAATCTCAACTGTTTTGATGTTACCTTTTATTAATGCTTCGAATAGATATTCTACCTTTTCAACCTTGTTTATAGTTAAAACAGGCATAACTGGTGACATTGACAAAATGGATTTTATAGAATCATGCATGAGTTTTCCAAAAATATATTTTTTTATTTTAAGTTTGTATTTAAATATGTTGTTATACAAAAATCTTCAACAAATAATTCAGTAAAGGTGTTTTTATGAAAATTTTAATAATGGGTGGAGCTGGCATGATTGGGCAAAAGTTGCTTAATCTTATTCTTAATAAAGCAGAATTAAGAAGTCAAAAAATAAGTGAAATTACATTATTTGATATTGTAGATGCGCCTCATCCAACAAATACTTCAATTTCTATAATTACAAAAACGGGTGACATATCTGATCCAAGTGTAAGTAATGATCTTGTTTCATCTGAGCCAGACGTTATTTTTCATCTAGCGGCCATAGTTTCTGGTCAGGCTGAACAAGAATTTGATCTGGGCTGGAATATAAATGCAAAAGGCAGCTGGGGATTATTTGAAGCAATAAGACATAAGGGTAAAAATTATTGTCCTAGGGTTGTTTTCACGAGTTCAATTGCCGTTTTTGGCGCACCATTTCCAGATCAAATACCAGATAATTTTTTTACTACTCCTCTTACTTCCTACGGCGCTCAAAAAGCAATTTCCGAGCTTTTACTAGCTGATTATTCTAGAAAAGGAATGATTGATGGTATTTCAATAAGACTCCCAACAATATGTGTAAGACCTGGAAAACCTAATTTAGCTGCATCAGGTTTTTTCTCAGGTATTATAAGGGAACCTTTAAATGGGAAAGAAGCTATTTTACCAGTAAGTACAGATGTAAGACATTGGCACGCTACACCCCGATCAGCTGCAGGCTTTTTAGTTCATGCAGCTGAAATAGATACTGCAGAATTAAATAATAGAATTACCCTAAATATGCCTGGTTTATCAGTAACAGTTCAAGAACAAATTGAAGCTCTTGAAAGAGTAGCTGGAAGTGATGTTGTGAAATTGATTAAACATCAATCCGATCCAGTCATAGAAAAAATAGTAAGTGGGTGGGCAAGAGATTTTGAAACTAAAAGATCACTCGATTTAGGTTTCAAAGCAGAAAACAATTTTGATGAGATAATTAAAATCTACATTGAAGATGATTTAGATAAATAAACCTCAACTTATCAATTACACAATGGTGATTAAATAATGTGGCAATTCTGGATTGATAGAGGTGGAACTTTTACTGATATTGTAGCTAGAAAACCTGATGGAACAATTCTTGTTGACAAGCTTTTATCTGAAAATTTTTCGATGTATAAAGATGCAGCCATTGCAGGTATAAAAAGAATTCTTAATTTAAAAAATGAAGACAAAATACCTACTGACCAAATAGCTTCTGTTAAAATGGGAACTACAGTTGCTACAAACGCTTTACTTGAAAGAAAAGGAGATAGAACACTTTTATTAATAACCAAGGGTTTTGGAGATTTATTAAGAATAGGTTATCAAAATAGACCTCTATTATTTGATCTAAACATTCAACTACCAGAATTATTGTATGACAGAGTAGTTGAAGTATCAGAAAGGCTAGATGCAGAAGGTGAAATAATAAAAAGCCTTAATGAAAATGAGGTCAGGACAGCTTTAAAAAAAGCAAAAATTGACGGTATAAATAGTGTGGCAATAGCATTCATGCACTCTTATATCAATCCAAATCATGAAAATATTATTGCAGAAATTGCTCATGAAGAAAAATTCGATCAAATCTCGGTTAGTCATAAAGTATCTCCTTTAATAAAGCTAATTGGAAGAGGTGATACAACCGTGGTCGATGCTTATTTATCTCCAATACTTCGTAGATACGTCAATCAAGTTTCTGAAGAACTTGAAAAAAATAAATCCACTAAGTTGATGTTTATGCAATCAAATGGCGGATTAACTGATGCAAATCTGTTTCAAGGCAAAGACGCGCTTTTATCCGGTCCAGCTGGAGGAGTTGTTAGTATGGTCCAAACTGGAAAACAAGCTGGATATAATAAATTAATTGGATTTGATATGGGTGGCACTTCTACAGATGTTTGTCATTTCGCTGGAGAGTATGAACGATCATTTGAAACTGAGTTAGCTGGTGTAAGAATTAGAGCACCAATGATGCAGATTAATACAGTAGCTGCTGGTGGTGGTTCAATCCTTTCTTTTCGAGATGGACGGTTTCAAGTTGGCCCTGAAAGTGCTGGTGCAATACCAGGACCAGCATCTTATGGCAGAGATGGACCATTAACGGTTACGGATTGTAATGTATTGCTGGGAAAACTTCATCCTGAACATTTTCCAAATGTTTTTGGCAAAACTGGTGACAAACCTCTTAATGTTGAGATTGTTAGAAAAAAGTTCTTGGTCTTATCTAAAGAAATATCTATCCAAACTAAAAAGCCAGAATTGGATATTATTTTTATGGCTGAAGGCTTTTTAAAAATAGCAGTCGAAAACATGGCTAATGCTATTAAAAAAATATCAATTCAAAGAGGTTATGACGTTACTAATTATACAATGAATTGTTTTGGTGGTGCAGGCGGTCAACATGCATGTCATGTTGCGGATGCTCTTGGGATTTCAAAAGTATTAATTCATCCATACGCAGGTGTTTTGTCAGCATACGGAATGGGGCTGGCAGAAATTAGGAGTATAAGAGAGGGTCATCTAGAACAAAATATTGAAGAAATTGAAAATGCTAAAGTTCTAATTAATAAATTATCCTTAAAAGCTAATGAGGACTTAAAAAAACAAGGTATTGAAAAATCTTCAATTAAATTAGTTAAGCGTGCATTTTTACATTATCAAGGCTCTCATCAAAACTTAGAAATTAACTTTGATACTATAGATAAAATGAGAGAATCCTTTGAGCAAGAACATAAAAAAAGATTTGGATTTTTTGTTGATGGTAGAACAATTTTTGTTGAAATGATTACGGTTGAAGCCATTGGTAAAGCTTCGGAAATTAACAAACTGTCAAATATTTCTTCTCAATCAAAAGTTGCTGTCCCAATAGCTCATAAAATGATGTATGTTGATAAAGTGGTAAATTCTGTTCCTATTTATCAAAGATCAGACTTAAAAATTGAACAACAAATTATTGGTCCAGCTATTATATCTGAAGCAACTGGCACAAATATAATTGAAAGAGGTTGGTTAGGATCATTAGATAAATATTATAATTTAATCCTTAGTAGATCTGAAGAAAAAAAGTTAGAAAAAGGGTTAGGCACCTCTGTTGATGTAGTAATGTTAGAGGTTTTCAACAACCTTTTTATGAATATTGCTGAGCAAATGGGAGCTACTTTAGCCAACACAGCATATTCCGTAAACATCAAAGAAAGACTTGATTTTTCTTGTGCTCTTTTTGATAACTCCGGAGCACTAGTAGCAAATGCACCTCACGTGCCTGTTCATCTTGGGTCCATGTCTGAGGCTATTAGAACAGTAATAAAATTAAATAAAAATAATATTTTTCCTGGAGATGTTTTTGTTCTCAATGCTCCTTTTAATGGCGGCACACATCTTCCTGATGTTACAGTTATTACTCCAGTTTTTGATAAAGATGGAAAACAAATTACATTTTTTGTAGCTTCACGAGGACACCATGCAGACATAGGAGGTAAAACACCAGGTTCAGGTCCTCCCGACTCCAAACATATCGACGAAGAAGGTGTTCTGATAGATAATTTTAAAATGTTTGATAAAGGAGTTTTTCGTGAGAGTGAAATCAGAAAAGTTTTATCATCTGGAAGGTATCCTTGTAGAAATATAGAACATAATATGGCTGATCTTGCAGCCCAAGTGGCTGCGAATAATACTGGCATAGTTGAAATTAATGCAATGATTGAGCAGTTTGGTATTGAAACTGTTCATTCTTACATGAACCATGTTCAAGATAATGCTGAGGAATGTATAAGAAATGCAATTGTAAACTTAAAAGAAGGTAAATATGAATACGAATTAGATAATGGAGAATTTATTAGAGTAAGAATTACAATCAATAAAATTAAGCGTGAAGCAACCATTGACTTCTCAGGAACAGCTCCAAAAAATCCCTTCAATTACAATGCTCCCATGGCAGTATGTCATGCTGTTATTTTATATGTTTTTAGAACTTTAGTAGGTAATAATATACCTTTGAATGAGGGTTGCTTTAAACCTTTAAATATAATTATTCCCAATAACTCAATGATAAACGCAAAATATCCATCAGCTGTAATTGCAGGTAATACAGAAGTAAGTCAATTGACTTGTAATGCCCTATTTGGTGCACTTGGAGTCATCGCAGGTAGTCAAGCCACCATGAATAATTTTATTTGGGGTAATGATAAAATACAAAATTATGAGACTATTTGTGGGGGAACTGGAGCAGGCCCAAATTTTCATGGAACATCTGCTGTTCAAACCCATATGACTAATACTAGAAGTACAGATCCTGAAATCTTAGAAGCTAGATTTCCTGTTCGTTTAGAAGAATATTCAATAAGAAAAAATTCTGGCGGGAAAGGCATGTTTAACGGAGGAGACGGTGTTACCAGAAAACTAAGGTTTCTTGAACCAATGACCGTCACAACATTATGTTCTCATCGAAAAGTTCAGCCTTTTGGTCTAAATGGTGGCGAACCTGGTCAATGTGGAAAAGAATGGCTAGAAAAAAAAGATGGTAAATTTATTAGACTTGAAGGTAATGATAGCTGCGAAGTAAAAGTAAATGATTTATTTGTAATGGAGACCCCAGGGGGTGGTGGTTATGGATCAAAATAAATTTAGTATCTTTTTTTTTAATATTTAAAATTTTTTTCTGCATGATATATACCGTTTTCAATATGCTCTTTCAAAATGATCTGAGCATTTACAAAATTTTTGTTAAGAGAAAAATCTAATAATTTTTTGTGTTCATCAATAGAACCTTTACCTCTAAAAGTTAAAACTAATAATTGATATCTTAAATATTTATCAAAAATTAATTTATGAAGTTCAACTAAATTTTGTGAACCACAATTTTTAACTAAGGTTTGATGAAATTCACTATCATATTTCTTCCAATTCATTCTATCGTCATGTTTATTTTGTATCATTTCACTTTCGTATAAACTTAACTTATGGTGTGCAGACAAAAGTGATCCTTCCCATTCTGGATTAGAATTTTCGATTGATAATTTCAAAGCATGGCTCTCTATCAAAATTCTTAATTTAGCTATTTCTAATAAATCTGACTTTGATACAGGACTGACACGAAATCCTTTTTGCTCTTCTGAAACAACAAAACCATCGCCACATAATCTACTTAAAATTTCTCTTAATATAGAAATGCTAGTGCTATAATTTATTTTAAGCTCTTGGAGTTTTAATTTTTTAAGAGGTGGAAGAACCCCAAAAATAATATCTCTTTTGATTATTTCGTAAGTATTAGCGCTAACTGTTTTTAAATTATCATTCATAGAAATTTTATTGCACAATCTTAAATATCATATATTATATATAATATCATATATTTTTAAGGTTGTACATGAAAACGTCAATAGCAACTGTTTCAATCAACGGAACATTAAGAGAAAAAATAAATGCAATTGCAAATGCAGGTTTCGATGGCGTAGAGATTTTTGAAAATGATTTTTTAACCAATGACTTATCACCTAAAGAGGTAAAAAATATAGTTAAAGACAATGGACTAGTCATCACTTTATTCCAACCTTTTAGAGACTTTGAAGGTATGCCAGACAAACACCGAATAAGGGCATTTGAAAGAGCCAAAAGAAAATTTGATATAATGGAAGAACTTGAGACTGACCTTATATTAATTTGTTCTAATACTTCGAATATTTCATTAGGTGGTTTGAACAGAGCGGCTGACGACTTTTTTGAACTTGGTGAGATAGCAAAAGATAGATCAATAAAAGTTGGATATGAGGCTCTTGCTTGGGGGAAATATATTAATGATCATAGAGATGCATGGGAAATAGTAAGAAGAACAAATCACGATAATATAGGAATTATATTAGATTCATTTCATACTCTTTCAAGAAATATTGATTTGAATTCAATCTCATCTATACCAAAAGAAAAAATATTCATTGTGCAATTAGCTGATGCTCCATTACATGATATGGATTTATTATATTGGAGCAGACATTTTAGAAATATGCCTGGGCAAGGTGATTTACCTATTTCAAAATTTATGAATGCGCTTAACAGTACTGGTTATAGTGGTTATTTATCTTTAGAGATATTCAATGATCATTACAGATCAGGACCAAGAAATATAATAGCAAAAGATGGTAAAAGGTCATTAACATCATTAATTCATAAAAAGAATTTCGAACAAAAAAAAGAAACAAATATTGATGAAATTGAATTTGTAGAATTTGCTACAGAAAAAAATGATTTAGAAAATCTACAAACTTTGTTTAAAAGTCTAGGATTTACTGAAATAGGTAAACATAAGACTAAGTTAATTAGTCTATTTGTTTTTGATCAAGTAAAATTCATAATTAATTATGAAAATCACAATTTAGTAAAAGATGGAAGCAAAGACGGTCCCTACCCATACGCATATGGGGTTAAAATACAGGATATAAATGCTTTATTTGAAAAAGCTAAATTGCTAGACATAGATTTTATTAATAAAGAAAATGAAAATAATTTATCAATGGATGTAATTAAACATATTGATGGATTGATTTATGTTATTGATAAAAATAATCATGAGATATGGGAAAAAGATTTTCAATTTAAAGCTTCCAATCAAAGAAATAATTTTAATCTGAAAATAGATCATATTGCAAAAACTTTACATTCTGATGAAATGCCATCAGCATTATTATCTTACTCCACTTTATTCAATTTTAAGAAATCTCCAATTGTAGATATCATTGATCCCTATGGAATTACAAAAAGCCAAGTAATTGAAAATGATACAAAAACATTTCGCATGACGATGAACGGTGCTGATAACAACAAAACAGTTGCTGGTCAATTCCTCAAAAATAAGAAAGGTTCTGGGATACAACATATTGCATTAAAAACAAAAAACTTAGTTAAGTTAGTGGAAATGTTAAAAACAAAAGGACAAAATTTTCTTGAAATATCTAATAATTATTATGATGACATCGAAGCTCGTTTTGGATTAAATTATAAATTTTGTAAGAAATTACAAGAGTTGAATATATTATATGATGAAGATGAATACGGTTCTTTTCTTCAAATTTATACACATGTATTTAATGATACATTTTTCTTTGAATTTGTTGAAAGAGTAGATAATTATAATGGTTATGGCGCAAATAATGCTTTATTTAGAATCAGTGCTCAAAAAAACTTTCAAAATAATTCTTAAGAATTGAAAATATTTATTCATTCGACTGACTTAATTACTTCCTTTTTATTTTTATTTAGTTAATAATTAATTTTTTATAAAAAGGAGGTATTAAATGAAAATAATTAAATTAATTAATTCGGTTTTAATCTTAATTCTTAGTTTTATGATAGGTTCCGTAAATGCGGAAGAATTAAGAATAGGCACAGCAAGTCAAGGTGGAGCTTTTTACCCTGTAGGTCAGGCAATTTCAACTTTAGTAAATAAACATGCAAAAGGTCTGGAAATGGTTCCTATAGTAACTGGTGGATCAGTCCAAAACCCCAAATTAGTAAATAAAAAAGAAGTAGATATTGCAATCACAAATAATAATTTAGCTGTTTTGGCAAATAAAGGGGCTGCAATGTATAAAAAGTCTGGGAAAATGAATTTAAGAGCTATTGGAGCATTACACTTTTCAGTTTTGCATATGATGACTTCAAAAAACTCAGATATAAATACAATTAGTGATCTTAAAGGAAAAAGAGTTGCAATTGGACCAGCTGGTGGAGGTACAATTCCTTTTACAAAACAGGTACTGGGATTACATGGATTATCTATAAAAGATATAAAGCCAGTTTTTTTGTCTTATTCTGATGGTTTTTCTCAACTTGCGGATGGGAACGTTGATGCTGCTTTTGCACTATCAGGTTACCCTGCTGGGGCTGTCGTACAAGCTCAAGTCAATAAAAGTTTAAAATTTATTAAGCTAGCAGATGGTAAATTAGATCAAGGACTTACAAAATATAAAAATTATAATAAGGTTGTAATCCCAAAATCTGCATATAAGACTGATAATGATGGAATAGTTTTTGGTGTAAACAATATGCTAGTAACTGATTGGGAAATGGACGCAGTAAAAGTATATAAAATAACAAAAGCTATTTATGGTAATATGGAAGAGTTTAAAAGAATAAATGCTTATGCTAAGCAAATAAATGTTGAAAATTCTCTCAAATTAAGAATTCCACTTCATACTGGAGCTGCTAAATATTTTGGTGAAAAGTAGTAGCTTTCAAAAATACTTAACTAGTGATGTTAAAAAAAATTGATTATATAAAAAAATATTTAATATTGTGGATTGCTTTTATTCTAGGAGCAGTTCACTTATTAAATGTCTCAGGGATATTTGTTTTGTCAACTCCCGATATTAGAATATTTCATTTAATGTTAATGTTATCACTTTTGTTTTTAGATTTTCCTTCTTTAAAAACTCTTGAAAATAGCATTTTGGATAATCTTTTCAGATTTATTTTAGTTATTATGAGTTTATTAACCGGAATACACATGATTTTTTCATGGGAAGAAATAGCAATGAGCGGAGGTGACACAACATCTCTTGACATTTTTTCTGGAATAGTGATTTTATTATTAATTTTAGAAGCCACTAGAAGAGGAATAGGACTACTATTATCTGTCATATGCCTTATATTTTTTACTTACCCATTCTACAGTCAATACCTAGGCGGTGTTTTCTATAGTAAAGGTTATAGTTTAGAGCGTATGTCAGAGTTTTTAACAACTACAAGTCAAGGAGTTTATGGAATTCCTCTAGGTGTTTCTGCTTCTTACATAATACTTTTTTCTATTTTTGGCTCTTTTTTAAGCCAATTTGGAGCAGGTCAATTTTTCTTTAAATTAGCTACAAGAATCACAAAGAATATGCATGCTGCAAGTGCCAAAACTGCTGTGATCTTTAGCACGTTATTAGGTATGATTTCTGGCTCTGCAGCAGGAAATGTAGCTGTTACAGGAACATTAACAATTCCAATGATGAAAAAGGAAGGTTACAAAGATTATCAAGCTGGAGCAATCGAAGCTGTTATTTCTACTGGCGGTCAAATCATGCCCCCTGTTATGGGAGCAGCAGCTTTTATAATGGCCGAAATAATTGGTAAACCATATACTGAGATTATGAAAGCCGGGATCGTCCCTGCCCTTTTATTTTTTATATCAACTTTTTTTGTTGTACATTTTCAAGCAAAAAAAAATGGGTTAAAACCACTAAAATATAAAGATGATGGGGAAAAAATCTCTACTGTCTTATTTAACGGTCTCCAATATTTGATACCATTTATTCTTTTAATAGTGTTTATGTTAAATGGATATTCTCCTTTTAAGGCCTGTTTTTTTTCAATCATAATTCTTCTTGTCTTAAATATATTATGGACCAAAAGAATATCATTAAAATTTTTTGAAAATCTCAGTTTTGCCATTATCAATGGTACAAAAAATATCGTCCCTATCGCTATAGCTTGTGGGGCTGCAGGAATTATAGCAGGAACTTTGGGAATAACAGGTTTAGGTTCTAAAATATCTGGATTAATTTTAACATGGTCGTTTGGAATTCCATTTTGGGCTTTATTCATGACAATGGTTGTTGCAATAATTTTAGGAATGGGATTACCAACCACTGCT
The DNA here is from genome assembly GCA_000421325.1 of alpha proteobacterium SCGC AAA536-K22. Classification (GTDB taxonomy): domain Bacteria; phylum Pseudomonadota; class Alphaproteobacteria; order Puniceispirillales; family Marisalimonadaceae; genus Marisalimonas. The sequence continues at coordinate 31,790 of ATWQ01000009.1, read as the reverse complement.
GCATATCTTATTCTAGCAACTGTAGTAGCACCAGCTTTATCTGACATGGGGGTTCCTATGCTTACCGCTCATATGTTTGTATTTTTTTATGGATGTGTATCAACTATTACTCCCCCAGTAGCGCTAGCTTCTTACGTTGCAGCAGGAATAGCTGGTGCAAAAATAAATGAAGTTGGATGGACTGCATTTGCCTATGGATTAACATGCTATATTTTACCTTTCATGTTCTTTTTTGGTCCCGCATTACTACTAAATGATACTTTAGATATGATATTAATTGCTATCCCTACATCTGTAATTGGAGTTTTTTGTATTTCATTATTTGTGATTGGTTTTTACAAAGAAAAACTTAATTTATTAAATAGAATTTTATTTTGTATTTCAGGTATTTTACTACTAAAACCTGGCTATTATTCTGATATTTTTGGGATGGTTATTTTATTTTTTTTCTTTGTTTTTAATAATAAAAATATAATAAAATCAACTTTTAGGAGGTATATTTGACGGATAAAATTAGAAGAGTAATAACAGGACATGATAAAGATGGGAAGGCAATTTGTATTTCGGATAATATTGCAACTGAGGTTCTACAACGTGATTCAAGACCTGGTGTTGCATTAACAAATTTCTGGCAAACTAAATCCACTCCTGCTGAATACGATGGAGAAGAAGAAAGTTTAGGAGGCCCATTTATTTTACATCCTCCTAAAAATGGTTCAATTTTCCGGATGGTAGAGTTTAAACCAGAAGACCCAGAAGTTTTAAAAACATTAGATGGAAAATCTGCATTTTCAGAAATGGGCGCATCTCAAGCAATAGTCGAGAACGCCAGACACCCTTTCATGCATAGAACTAATTCAGTAGATTATGCAGTTATTGTCAAAGGAGAAATAAATATGCTTTTAGACGATACAGAAGTACATTTAAAAGCTGGAGACGTAGTTGTTCAAAGAGGAACAAATCATGCCTGGTCAAACCAGAGTAAGGAAAGTTGTTTAATTGCATTTGTTTTAATAGATGCAGTTGATAAATTAAAATAGTTTAAAGATTGTACTTAAGTTATTTGTTTTTAAGTTCCCTTTAGAAAATAATAGAATTAAAATTGAATATGAAAGAAAAGCAAAACACAAAGTATAAAATTTTAAACATAGCTGAGAACTCTTTTGCACAATACGGATTTGATGGTTCCTCTATTAGAGACATAGTTATACAGGCAAAGGTTAACAATGCTGCAATATTCTATCATTTTAAAACCAAGCAAAAATTATTTGAATCAGTTTTTGATAGATTAGCCAGCCCTGTAGTTAATCAACGATTAGAATTACTTTCTCAATGTGATAAAAATAAAAATATCCCAATGCTTAGACAAATTTTATTATCTTATCTAACTCCAGCTTTAAAAACAGCTTTTGCTAACAATCAACAAAGGTTCAATTTCTCAAGCATTAGAATGCAATTATCACAAAAAACTCATCCTTTTATGTCAGAATTATTAACAAAACACTTCACAATTACTGGAGAAAAGTTTCTTAATGCTCTCTCAGAAGAGTTGGTAGAACTTAGTAAAAAAGATTTACAATGGCGTTACCATACAATGGTTGGAGCTCTTACATTTTTGATGGGTAGTGCAGAAAGTATTAAAAGTGGAAACTTCGCATCAAGAAAAGAAAATTATGCACCCTTAAATATGAATGAAGCTTTTAAAAACTTTTTGCCTCAAATGGAACTTATATTCTTAGCACCACCAATGAAAACAGGGAAATAATTTATTCTTAGGAAATTAAATTAAACAACTTTTATAAAATTTAAAAGGGTGTTTTTTATATTTTCATCTTGTATGTGAAATCTATCAATTGTTTGCTCCCAATCAGTGTCTTTAAACTCACCTTTAAAGGACTGATATTCATTACTTATTTTAAGGTCTTGATTTAATTTTGACCTAGAATAAAGAATTAAAGCCAATGATCTTGTATCCATCAACCTAATATCAAAACTTAATTCTACTACCTTATTAAAATCCTCCGCAAAAAAGTATCCAAGTATTAAATCTTTTATTCTATTATCTGAAGTTGATTGTCCTTGAGGAATAGGATCAAGCTCAAAAGCTTTATTTAGTAATTCCAGTCCTTTATCAACTTTTCCTATTCTGACTAAAACTTCACCATACCCTGATAGCACTCTTGGGTCGTTTGGAACCATATTGAATGCTTTTCTTCCATGATCTTCAGCTAATAAATAGTCATGATTACTTAAATAGACGGCTGATAGCATTCTATGGCATTCAAAATCATTTTCGTTTAACTCTAGAGCTTTATCAATATTCTGTTTTGCTTCAGTAAACATCTCTTCCATTTTACGGTCAGAAAATCCTCTAAACATAGCTTGACCTAACGTACAAACTTTCCATGCATAAGCCTGGGCATTACCTGCATCAGCCTCAATGGCTTTGTCGAAGTTTTCTAATGCTTCTTGATTTGCTTCTTTGGTAAATTTATGATGGTTTTCTTTACCCCTAAGTAAATACTCGTATGAACTTATATTTTGAGTAGGTTTTCTTTTAGACCGCTGTAATGAACTAATCTCAATCTCACCAAGTAAAGCAATTGATATTTTTCTGACTATTTCATCTTGTAAATCAAAAATATCTTCAAGAACTCTGTCATATTTGTTGCTCCAAATAATGCTTTCATCATTAGCATCACTTAATTCAATGTTTATTCTTACTCTTTTACCGGATGCTCTAATACCTCCAGTAACTAAAAAATCTAAATCAAATTTTTTTGAAAATTCTTTAATATCCTGATTTTCATCTTTAAAATTAACACTTGTTTGTCTAGACAGTATTTCAAATTCTCGCATCATTGAAAATTCAGTGATTAGATCTTCAACTATTCCATCAACTAAGAAACCACTATCTTCATCTTTACTGGTATTTATGAATGGTAAAATTGCGAACTTAGGTTTTTTATTAACAGATGGGCTTGTTTTTTTAGATATTTTATTTTTACCATCACCTAAAATAGAAAAAACTTCAAAGTCACTAGAAATATTTTTCAATTCAATTTTTCCTAATGAATATATCTTTTGTTCAATTTTTTTATTAATTTGTTGGTTAACTACATCAGATATTAAAATTTCGCCAACTGGCGACTGACTTTCAAGTCGAGCCGCAATATTTACCCCATTACCATAAATATTATCGCCTTCAATAATAATATCATCCAAATGTATCCCAACTCGCCAAGATAGCTTTGGATTAACTTCTTCATTTTTATTTCTATCTTTTATAGCGTTTTGAAATTCAATCGCTGCGTTAGCGCTTCCAACAGGACTATCAAATTCAGCTATGACAGAGTCACCTGCAGTATGGAATATCCTTCCTGAATATTTTGCAATTAATGGATCTATAATATCACGACATGCTTTTAAACTATCAAGAGTTTTTTCTTCTTGCTCTTCCATATGTTTACTGAAACTTACACAGTCAGTAGCTAAAATAGTAGCTAGTTTTCTTTTAACTTGAGACATAAAATTCCATTTAAAAAAATATCAGTTTTCACGTTTCGTGATTCAAAATTATTAAACAATTAATTCCATCATGATACGCTTTTAAATTAAATATAAAAGTAAAAGATAAATGAAAACTAATAAAAAAAGTAAAGATGAATTAATCTGCTTAAAAACTGGATCAAAAGCTAAAATTATTGAGTATTTTGAACATAAAAATATTTCTTATGCAAAAATTAGAATAAATATGAAATTCGAAAATTCTTCATTCCAAGTTTTAAAGACAGTTGATATTGAAAATATTAAAAAAGAATTTAATTACAGTTAACTGTTAATATTAAAATATTATTTTTAAGAATAATGGAACTATTATTGACGTTATTAACCCACTTAAACCCATGCCTACCGCCGCAAAAACACCAGCATTTTTATCTCTACTCATTGCCCTTGCTGTCCCAATTCCGTGACTTGCAAGTCCCAAACTAAATCCTCTTGCCTCCATTTTTTTTAATTTCATTAAATCAAAAACAAAAACTCCCAATGACGCACCAACTACACCGGTAATTAGAGTAATAATAGCTGTCAAAGATGGTATGCCACCAATTATTTCAGATATTCCCATTGCAATTGGAGCTGTTACACTTCTTGGTAACAAGCTAAAAATCAACTCTTCTTGTAATTTGAATTGTAATGATAAAACGTAAGTAATAAAAATTGCAAAAAATGATCCTAGAGTTAGAGAAATTAATATAGCTTTGCTATTTGATACAATTAAATCCCATTTTCTATAAATCGGAATCGCAAGAGCAACTGTCGCAGGACCTAGTAGAAAATGAATAAATTTAGCTCCATCAAAATAACGTTCATACTGAATATTAAATGAAATTAGAATTAAACTTACTAATAAAACACTTAAAGCTACGGGATTTAAAAGTGGAAATAGATTTGATTTTCTATAAATAAAATCAGCAATTAAGTAAGAACTAATTGTCAATGTTAACCAGAACAAAGGTTCCGCTTGAAGATATATCCATATATAATATAATTTTTGTTGATCAATCATTTAGATTATTATCTTTAAGAAGCTTTTCCATAACATAACCAGTTAATGCAAGTGTTAATAACGTTCCAAAAACTATTACTAAAAGTACAGAAACTAAATTTTCTTCTAGGAGAGATAAATGCATAACAACGCCTACACCAACTGGAATGAATAACAGGGGAAGGTAACTTAATAAATTTTCTGCTGAAATGACAAGGTTAGTATCAAAGGCTTCATGTTTTTTATTAATTTTTTTAATTATTAGCAAAACACTTAAAAGAAATATTAATCCAATAACAGGGCCAGGAATACTAAAATCAAAAAACTTTTGAATAAACTCTCCCATTAACTGAAACAATAGAATAATGAAAATACTATTAAGCATTATAAATCTTTTTTTTATTAGAGTATGTTCTTAAAAAAATGCTTGAATACCAGTTTGTGCCCTACCAAGAATTAGAGCGTGAACATCATGAGTTCCCTCGTATGTATTTACAGTCTCAAGGTTCATTAAATGCCTCATAACTTGATACTCAGCATGAATTCCATTACCACCGTGCATATCTCTAGACATTCTTGCAATATCCAGTGCTTTACCACAGTTGTTTCTCTTAATAAGAGATATAGACTCTGGAGCTAAATTACCTTGATCAAACATTCTACCAACTTGCAAAGCAGCGCTTAAACCTAAAGTGATTTCAGTTTGCATATCAGCTAATTTTTTTTGAATTAATTGAGTTGCAGCAAGTGGCTTTCCAAATTGTTTTCTATCTAATGTATATTGACGCGCTCTAAACCAACAATCTTCTGCTGCTCCCATTACTCCCCAAGCTATACCGTATCTGGCTCTGTTCAAACAACCAAACGGCCCTTTTAATCCAGTAATATTAGGTAATATATTTTCATCAGGAACAAAAACGTTATCCATCACAATTTCACCAGTTATTGAAGCACGCAGTGATAATTTCCCTTTTATTTTAGGGGCTGTTAATCCATTCATTTCCTTTTCAAGAATAAATCCTTTTATAGCATCTCCATGTTCCTTTGATTTGGCCCAAACCACAAAAACATCTGCTATTGGAGAATTAGATATCCACATTTTGGAACCAGATAAAGAATATCCACCTTGAACTTTAGTTGCAGTTGTTTTCATAGAGCTTGGATCAGAGCCTGCGTCAGGTTCAGTCAAACCGAAACAACCAATTAATTTACCCGAAGCCAATCCAGGCAAATATTTTTGTCTCTGCTCTTCACTTCCATATGAGTAAATTGGATGCATAACTAATGATGACTGAACTGACATCATAGATCTATATCCTGAATCTATTCTCTCGACTTCTCTTGCTACAAGTCCGTAGGAGACATATGAAGCTCCTGCACAGCCATACATTTCAGGAATAGTAATTCCTAAAAGGCCAAGTTCTCCCATTTCTCTAAAAATCTCTTTATCTGTTACCTCATCTAAAAAAGCTTCTTCTACTCTTGGTAACAGTTTTGATTTAGCATAATCATGAGCAGTTGATTTTATTAGATGCTCTTCTTCAGAAATTAAGGTATCCAACAACAAAGGATCTTCCCAATTAAATTTAGGTTTAGAAGCTTTTGTGTTTTTTAAATCAACAATATTTTTGTCGTTAGTATTAAGACTTGTGTCCATGATTTTTCCTTGGTTAAAATATGTTTGTTTTACTTAAATATATAGATAAAGACAACATTTATTAAGATTTAGTTAACTTTAACAAATGCCTCTCAATAAAATCCAATCTATCTTGTCCCCAGTAAACCTGATCCTCAATTATATAAGTTGGAGCTCCAAAAACATTCTTTTCAATTGCAATCTTAGTATATTCTTTGAAAATATTCTCACATTCTTGACTTTTAGCAAAAGATAAAAGGACTTCAGAATCTAATTCTAATTTGTTCATAATATTTTTTAGAGTGTTTTCATCATCGACATGTAGCTCTTCAACCCATAATGCATTCATTATGTTACTTGCTAATTCAAAATCTTTATTAGTTTTCATTATTTTAGCAGCAATTATCAATAAAGAAGGCAACAAAGATTTTGATGGAAAAAATTTAGGCTCAGGAGTGAGGTTTATCTTAAGAAATTGTGCCCATCTTTTTAATTCTTGCAAACGTATTTTTTGTCTTTGTAAAGGTCTTTTGAAAACAGGAAGCCCGCCGCTAACAGGAAAAATTTCTCCATAGTTCACAGGATACATATTTAGTTGGACATTAAATTGTTTTACTATGTTATTAATCCGATTGTGACCAAGAAAAGTCCAAGGACTTCCATGGCTCATAAAATAATCAACTTTAATCATCTTTTACTCTTTTTAACTAATTACCAAATCCTGAACCTTCAACTTTGTATTCATCTCTTGGAGGACTAAAAACATCCAATACTTTAGCTCCTTCAGGTCCTCCAATAATTCCATGATCAACGCCACCAGGTGTTTGCCAAAAATCACCTTTATTAATTTCAATCTCTTCATTTCCTTGAATTCTCACACCCGATCCCTCTATCAAAAACCCCCATTGTTCTTGAGAATGAGAGTGTATTTTTCCTTTTGCATTGGGTTCAATTGTTACAATTGACAGCATTGCTTGATCTCCACAAAATATCCTAGTTGAAATACCCTCACCCAATATTCTTTTTATTCCAGTATTTTCGTCATTAACGTTATTAAAATAATTTTTCTGTGACATTCTTTTCTCCATTAAATAAATTACATTGGTTTATCACCTGCAAATGTAATTCTATGCATTAATCTTTTTTGGCCATGATAATCATTAATTGGGTTGTGCATTGTGCATCTATTATCCCATATTGCTACAGAACCAGGTTTCCATTGGAATCGACATGTAAACTCAGACTTAATTTGATGTTTGAACAAAAAATCTAGAATAGGTGTACTTTCTTCTTCAGTCATACCAATAAAATTAGTAGTATGGGCTTCATTTACATATAATGATTTCTTTTTAGTTTCTGGGTGAGTCCTAACTACAGGATGAATTGCTTTTAACTCGTCGCCTTTCAAGCCGACTGAGGCATGTTTCATAATATCAGATCTGGTTTTAGCAACTCTGGCCTTTCCAGAGATATTTACAGCTTCTAAAGTATCTAAAAACTTTTTCATTCCATCTGATAAACTTTCATAAGCAAGGTACTGATTAGACCACTCAGTGTCCCCGCCAAATTGAGGTACTTCAATGCCATATAACATAGTACCCATTGGAGGTTCATCTTGATACGTAGTATCACTATGCCAAATTCCTCCAAAATTATTAACATCGGTCTCTTTTTTTAATATTGGAGTAATTTCAGGAAAATCTTCTAAACTTTTTACAAATGGGTAGACAATTGGCTTCCCAATTTTTTTTGCAAAAGCTTTTTGAGATTTTGGATCAAATTCTTGATTTCTAAAAAATATAACTTGATAAGTTAATAAAGCTTCATAAATCTCTTTAACAACTTCTTCCGACAAATCTTCTGAAAGGTTTACATTTTCTATTTGAGCGCCCAACGCTCCAGCAGTAGGATAAACTTCAATAAATTGGAAATCTTTCTTTTTATTAAAATGTATATTCATATTGTAAAACGATCCCCTAAAAATAAAGAAACTTAAAAGAAATTATTTGCACTTAAAAAATTTAACGGCAATAATTTTAAATGATAAATAAAAACAAATTTATTTCAATTATTACAAAGTAATTTTAATGAAAAAAATAACATCTCCTCATTTAGAAGTGAAAAATGACTGGTTAAGTCAAATAGTTGAAGAACCAATAGCACCTGAAATGCCCATTATTGACCCACATCACCATCTTTGGGATGTAGGATTTGGTAGATATTATGTAGAAGAATTATTAGAAGATATCAAATTATCAGGACATAATATCAAAGCAACAGTATACATAATGAGTTCATCAAATACAGTAATATACTCAAAAGATGGGCCTGCTGAATTCAGCCCTCTAGCTGAGATAGAATTTGCAACTAAGGAAGCTAAAAGAAGCGATCTTATTATCAACAATGAAGTTAAAGTAAACTCATCCATTATTGGTTCATTAGACCTTACCTTTGGTAAAAAGCTCGAGCCTGTAATTGAAAAAGCATTAGGTATTAGCGATGGAAGACTTAAAGGCATAAGAATGCTTTTAGCTTCTCATGCAGATCCAAGAATAACATCAGGTGCAGTAAAATCAGACCTCAATCTCATGCTGCATCCTAATTTTATTGAAGGGGCAAGATGCCTTCAAAAAGCAGGTTTGTCATTAGACTTTTGGATCTATCATACCCAACTTCATGAAATGGAAAAAATAGCTAGAGCACTTCCAGATTTAAATATTATTTTAAATCACATTGGTGGACCTATTCACTTAGGAGAATATGAAGATAAACAAGCCCTAACTCATAGGGAATGGAGATCAGCAATGATGAGGTTGTCTAGATTACCGAATATAAATGTAAAACTAGGCGGTTTAGGAATGGCTGTAAATGGTGCTAAATTCCATTTAAACTCTATGCCACCACATTCAAAAGATTTGTCAGAAGTTTGGAAGCCATGGATTTATGAAACAATTAATATGTTTGGAGTTGATAAATGTATGTATGAGAGCAATTTTCCTGTTGATAAAGGATCTTGCAGTTATGGATCTTTATGGAATGCATTTAAATTAATTTCCAAGGATATGTCGGACGAAGAAAAAAATAAATTATTTTATGAAAATGCAGCCAGAATATATAAGATAAAATTATGATGATTGAATATTGAGGTTAATTAAATGCAAGTATCTATCTTAGAACAATCTGTTTCAGTAGAAGGAAAGCCCCAAAATCATACTATTCAAGATAGTATTAATCTAGCTGTCAAAGCAGAAAAACTTGGTTATAAAAGATTTTGGGTCTCAGAACATCATAATCATCCAACCATAATAGGAAGTGCACCAGAAGTCTTAATGGCTGCTATTGCAACTAAAACTAAAACAATTCGAATTGGGAGTGCAGGTATTATGTTACCCCATTATGCACCTTTTAAAGTTGCTGAACAGTTTAGAGTTTTAGAAGCGATTGCTCCTGGAAGAATTGACTTAGGACTTGGTAGAGCACCTGGATCAGATGGTAGAACCGCACTAGCCTTAAACCCAAACAGTCGAGAAGATAGTGAACAATTTCCAGGTAACGTAAGAGATTTAATGGCTTGGGTATCAAATGAAAAACCTTTAGAAGGTCATCCATTTAGACATTTAATCGCCCAACCTGAGTCTGAAACCTATCCGGAAGTTTGGATGTTGGGAACTTCAAATTATGGAGCACAACTTGCTGCATATCTTGGGATACCATATTGTTTTGCCCATTTCATAACAGATGGACAAGGAATGAAAAATGCTATTGATCTTTATAAATCAGAATTTCGCCCAAGCAAAAATTTTAATAAACCAATCGTTAACGTTTGCTTATGGGCTTTGACTGCTAAAACAGAAAAAGAAGCTAAATATCTGTTTGCTTCCAGGGCAGCATGGAAAATTGGCAGAAACTATGGTCATCTTGGTCCAATAACTGATCCCGACAATGCTTTAAATATAATCAAAGAAAATAATTGGCAAGAACATTACGAATTAATGTTTCAAAATTCTCTTGTTGGAGAAATTGGCAACACTAAAGAGAAAATTGCAAATTTAGCAAAAAACAATGATATAGATGAAATTGCAATTTTGACTTGGTGCCATAGTGAAAAAGCAAGAATACAATCTTATGAATTATTCGCAGACGAATTTAAGTTAAATGCAAAAAAGTCTCTTCAAAAAACTTGTTAATAATTAAAAGTTAAATATAAGTAGCTTTATTTAATATAAAGATTTAGGAGTTTGGATTGTTATCTATTAATAAAATTATGTGTAATTTAAGTTCTTATTTAACCCTTTTTATTATATTATTATTTACAGGATGCTCTCAGACTGACATGAAAGAATTTCAAAATAACACCCCGAAACTTGATTTGTTCGAATTTTTTGCAGGAGAGACAATTGCATATGGAATATTTGAAGATAGATTTGGTAATCTAAAGAGACAATTTCGAGTAAATATTAATGGAAAGATCGACAATCAAATTCTTACTTTAGATGAAGATTTTTTATATGACGATGGTGAGCAAGCGAAGCGCATATGGAAAATTGAAAAGAAGATAGATAATAATCAAAAAATAATTTATGAAGGTCAAGCTGATGACGTTGAGGGTAAAGCTTCAGGTTCGATTTCTGGTAATGCTCTCAACTGGTCATATGATATTTACTTGAACATTAAGGGAAATGATATAAAAGTTCATTTTAATGATTGGATTTATAAACAAAGTGAGGATTTAGCTATTAATAGAGCTTATGTCAGTAAGTTTGGAATTAATATTGGTTCTGTAACTCTAGTATTTCTAAGGGGGAAAACTGCCAATAAAATTGGTCCACTGAATTTGAAGAATTGGTAAAATATCGTGTTATTAAAGTTTCCAATCTTTCTTTTAAGTATTTTTAACTTTATATCTTTTGGATTTGCTCAAGAAATCAATAAAGTTTTATTTGATACAAATACAAAAAATATAATCGCTAAAGTAATGCCCAAATACAAAGTTGTTGGAACAGCAAACTACAGTTATTTATTTTGGGATATTTACGATGCAGTTTTAATAACTGAAACAGGGCAATTTAATAATGAAGAATTTATTCTAATTTTGAAATATAATAAAGTGATTAAAAAAGAAAGGTTAGTCAAAGAAACAATTAATGAATTTGAAAAACAAGAAAACTTAACCCAAAAAAAATTAAAAAGATTGAAAGTTTTATTTAATAAAACTTATAAGAAGACAAAAGTTGGAAGCATTTTTGTTGGAATAAAAACAAAAAATTCAGCAGAACTTTTTTTTGAAGGTAAGAAAATACTAACCTCTAAAGATATTAAATTTATTAATAGTTTTTTTAATATATGGCTTAGAGAAGATAGTCAAAATCCAAATTTTACTAAATCGCTTTTAGGTAAAAATAATTAGGGAAAGCGTCAAATGCGTCTAAGTGCGTTTTTTTTTGAAATTGTACCCATATCTGGTTTTTTTATTGGGTCTCAGTATTATAATCTAATTATAGCTGCCTTTATTTCATTACTGTTAAGTTTATTTGTAATGGCTACTTTTTATGTATTAGAGAAAAGAATTTCTAAGTTTCAAATTTTTGCAATTTGTATGTCTGCTCTTTTTACACTATTTGCTTATATGTTTGATGATGATCAATTTGTAAAAATACAACCAACTATATTCAACGGCTTTTTTAGCTCTGTTTTATTAATAGGAATTATAAATAAAAAGGCAATGATGAAACAATTTTTTGGTTCTCAGTTTTTCCTTAATGACGATACTTGGTATAAATTAAGTTTAAGATGGGGATTATTTTTTTTATTTCTTACAATTATAAATGAAATGGCTTGGAGAAACTTAGAAACTGAAGACTGGGTTTTCATAAAAGTTTTTATATTAACTCCTTTAATTGGAATATTTATGCTTTGTCAACTTCCACTTACTTTGAGAGGAAGAATTAAAATTAAATAAATAATTTATTTAAATTAAAATTTATTACGTTGTTAAATTAGATAAATGGGGGATTTAATGAGTTTAAAAATTAAAGATATAATTGTTCATGTAATCAAATCAGATTTGGATATCCCTTTTGCATTTTCACAAGGTTGGGTTAAAAAAAGATCTGCAACACTTGTAGAGATAAAAACTAATGATGGGATTACAGGTTGGGGAGAAGCTTTTTGTCAAGGCTTGGAACCTCCAGAAATTTCAGCTGCAGTTATTGAAACTGCCTTAAAACCATTACTTGTAGAAGAATCTCCTTTGGATATAGAGGTTCTGTGGCACAAAATGTATAACGCTACAAGAGACTTTGGAAGAAAAGGATCTGTAATATCAGGTATTAGTGCCATAGATATCGCACTATGGGATATATTAGGAAAATATCATAACCAACCTATTTATCAATTATTAGGTGGAGCTTTTAGAACAAAAATAAAACCTTATGCTACAGGTTTTTATAGAATTAAAGGTCAAGGAGAAGCAAAAAGACTAGCTGAAGAAGCACTATCACATTATGAAAATAAATTTGATCATATGAAAGTTAAACTGGGATTTGGTCTGCAAGACGACATTAAATGTATGGAAGCTATATATAATGTATTGGAAAATAAAAATGTTACATTAATGATTGATACCAATCATGCTTATGGAAGATCAGAAGCATTACTTTTAGGACAAGCCCTTAAAGATTATAATTTACGTTGGTACGAAGAACCTGTAACGCCCGAAGATGTAAAAGGTTATGTAGAGTTAAGATCGAAACTAAATATACCAATTGCAGGTGGTGAAAATGAGCATACTTTATACGGGTTTAGATCTATTTTTGAAAGTGGAGCAATCGATATTGCTCAACCAGATATTGGGTCATGTGGAGGCATATCTGGTGCAAGACATATTATCAATTTAGCTCAAAGTTTTGGCGTAGAAGTAAACCCACATGTATGGGGCTCTGCAGTTGCACAAGCTGCGTCTATTCAAGTTATTGCTTCTATACCAACTACACATCATTCAATTTATGCTCGATCTCCAATACTAGAATATGACCAGTCAAGTCATCCATTCAGAAGAGAGTTGCTTCAAAATCCACTTGAATTGGATAATGGAATGGTTAATGTTTCTTCAAATCCCGGTTTAGGAATTCAGATAGATATGGCAACTGTTAACAAATATAAATATAACTAATTTAGATATTATAAAATGATTGAATTAATGGATCCTATAATAAAATCTCATAAAGTAGATATTTCTATGGGTCTTAATGTTCATTATTTAGAGGCTTCAAAGAACAATAATAAAATTGATAGTCAGCCCACAGTTCTTTTACTTCATGGCTTTCCTGAATTAAGTTTTAGTTGGCGAAAAATAATGCCAATTTTGGCTAATGAAGGCTTTAGGGTTATAGCTCCTGATATGAGAGGGTATGGTCTCACATCCGGTGGTGTTAAAAAATATGATGTAGACATATCCGAGTACCGATTATTAAATCTTACAACAGATATACTTAGTTTAATAAGCGCCCTAAAGATTGATAAAATTGATTTATTAGTGGGACATGACGCAGGTTCGTCAGTTGCAGGAATATCAGCTTTGATAAGACCTGACATATTTAAATCAGTAGTAATGATGAGTGCACCATTTACTGGCGCGCCAAATGTAGAAAGTAATTTATCATATGAAGATCCAATCCATAAAAATTTAGAAAATTTAAATCCACCAAGAAAACACTATCAATGGTATTACTCCACCCCTGGGGCAAATAATGACATGCATTTGGATAAAAAAGGACTACATAAGTTCCTCAGAGCTTACTATCATATGAAAAGCGCTGACTGGGAGGAAAATAATCCATATGAGTTAGGCTCCTGGACAGCTCAAAATCTAGCTAAAATGCCTGAATATTACATTATGAAATTAGATCAAACAATGGTTGAAGCAGTTATGTCTCAATTTCCAAAACATAACACTTACGAAAATTGGTTAAGTGATAAAGAGTTGGAAATTTATTCAAATAGCTTTTACAAAAACTCTTTCCAGCCTGCTCTTAATTGGTATAGATGTATGACTTCATCCAATCAAAACAGTGACTTAAAAGTTTTTTCAAATAAAAAAATTGAAATACCTTCATGTTTTATTGCTGGAGAAAAAGACTGGGGGATTTTTCAAAAACCAGGTGCTTTAGATATAATGGAAAATACTTTGTGTACCAATTATTATGGTAGACATATTCTTAAAAATGCAGGACATTGGGTCCAACAAGAAAATCCTAATGATGTAGCTGAAACATTATTAAATTTTTATAAAAATAAGTAATTTTTAGGTAGAAATTTGTCATTCTCAATATCTGGAAATCTTTTCAAAGGTATCGGAATAGCAAGCATTGGTGCATTGATTTTGTCTCCTGATGTTCTTTTCATGAGATGGTCTCAAATGGATGTTTGGTCAATGCTTACTTGGAGAGGGCTTGAGATGGGTATCATCTTAATCATATTTTCAAGTTGTTTTAAGGTTTTTAGAACAAATTTTAAAAATATACTTTCTCCAGTTGGTTTTGGAATAATTTTTTGCCAGATTGTAAGCTCATTTTTTTTTACTTATGGAATTGCTGAAACTTCAGCTTCTTTAATATTATTTACTTTAGCAACATCACCTATATTTGCGTCTATATTCTCAATGTTTATACTTGGGGAAAAAACAACAAACTCAACATGGATTACAGCCTGCCTCGCTTTAATTGGTGTGGGGATTTCTGTTGCCAACGGTGAAGATGTACTGAATGCCCCTCAGGGAAGTGTATTAATAGGAACTATATGTGGAATTGGAGCAGCTGCATCTTTAGGTTTGAGTCTTGTTCTATTAAGATACCAACCAAACATACCTGCCATGACAGTTACTGGAATAAGCGCTTTGGGCAATGGTTTTATTGGCTTGCTCGTAGTATCACCTGGCTTGCTTTTCCAGGGTGATATATTATCTATTTCGTTATCTGGGTTGATTATACTACCAATATCATTCGCTTGCTTAACTTTTGCAACACGATACACACAAGCTTCAAATATTGGCCTTTTAATGTTGTTAGAAACCGCTCTTGGACCATTTTGGGTTTGGTTAGGAACAAACGAAACGCCTAATTTATTTATGATTTCTGGGGGAGTTATTGTTATTTTAAGTCTTGCTTGGTATATTTTAGTTGATCAAATGAAAGTAGCAAATAATTAATTTTCTTTAACAAAAATCAACTAAGGTTGTTCTGTATATTTAATAATTAATTTTGACCTCGTCTGTTTTGTTTCTTGATCAAGTTGAGTTGTTGCTCCCCACCCCCAAACAGGTCCAGGCCATGCTGCATCTTGTTTATTTCTTAAAACAACGTGTAAATGTAATTGTGAGACAACATTGCCTAACATTCCAATATTTACTTTGTCATATTTTTCTGAAGATTTAATAAAATTTCCTAAATCAATAGCAAAATTCATTAAGTAATTCCTTTCAATTATGTTTAAATCACTTAATTCAATTAAATTAGGCTTATTAGGTATCAAAACTATCCAAAAAAATTCTTTTGCATTCATAAGTCTTACTTGAAAACTTTTTAGTTCTTTTACAAGTATTGTATCGCTTTCCAATCTCTTATCTAATTTAAACACTTCAAATTCCTATTAATTTAATCTAATTTTATATTGTCATATTTTTTTACGCTAGTTAACAGTATTAATACAAAGGATATTCCAATGGTAAAAGAAACAAATATTTCAATTAATAGTGACAGACTTTGGGATAGCTTAATGACAATGGCTAAAATTGGTCCTGGAATTGCTGGAGGTAATAACAGACAAACTGTTACTTTAGAAGATGGAGAGGCAAGAAAATTATTACAAGAATGGTCTGAAAATGCAGGTATGACAATGAAAGTAGATGAACTTGGATCAATGTACTTTAAAAGAGAAGGAACAGATAAACATGCGCTTCCAGTTGTCATTGGAAGTCATTTAGACACACAACCAACTGGCGGTAAATACGACGGAGTTCTTGGTGTTTTAGCTGGACTAGAGATTGTTAGAACTCTTAATGATTTAAATATTCAAACAAAACATCCAATCTTAGTTGTAAATTGGACTAATGAAGAAGGTTCTCGCTTTCCTCCAGCAATGATGGCGTCTGCTGGATATGCCGGAATATATGAGGTAGAGTCTCTTCTTTCAGCGAAAGATGCTGAAGGCAATATCTTTGGAGATGAACTCAACAAAATTGGATGGAAGGGATCTGAAACTGTTGGAGCACAAAAGTTTCATTGTTATTATGAATTACATATAGAACAGGGACCAATACTTGAAACGGAAGAAATTGATATTGGTGTAGTAACACACGGACAAGGTCTAAAATGGTTAGAGGTAAAACTGTCAGGTGTTGAACAACATACTGGAACCACACCAATGCATGTCAGAAAAGACACATCTCTTGCGCTATCTGAAATTATTTTAGCTGTAAATCATATAGCAAATAAAAATCAACCTAATGTTCTTGGCAGCGTAGGACATATCGAAGTGTCTCCTAATTCAAGAAATGTAATCGCTGGCAACTCTCTTTTTACCATAGACATAAGATCACCAGATATTAACAAACTAGAAAAAATGGAGAATGAATTAAGAGATATGGCTATAGATATTTGTAATAAATATAAAGTTACATTTGAAATGGATCAAATTGGCGGATTTGATCCAGTAGCTTTTGATAAAGAATGTCTTGATAATATAAGAAATAGTGCGGATAAATTTGGATACTCTCATAAGGATATTGTTTCAGGAGCAGGTCATGATGCATGTTGGATAAATACAGTGGCTCCATCAGCAATGGTAATGTGTCCCTGTGTTGATGGATTAAGCCATAATGAAGCTGAGGAAATTAAACCAGAATGGGCATCTTCAAGCACAAACGTAATGTTGCATGCTACTATAGCATCAGCGACGTAAAAGATTTAATTACTATTAATTAAATCTAATCCTGCGCCATTTTCTGCGCCAGCCGCATTTTTTCTTAATATTGCAAATAAGTTTCGACCAAATCCACTATGATGATCGGAGTTTTTTGGAAAAATTAACTCTCTATTGTCAATTTCTTTATTAACATTAATTTTTCCAGCAATAGCATCAATTTCTATTTCATCACCATTTTTAATTTTTCCAATATTACCATTATCAGTTGCTTCAGGTGTAATATGAATAGCAGCTGGCACTTTTCCTGAAGCCCCTGACATTCTTCCATCAGTAAGTAACCCCACCTTAAATCCTAAATCTTGGATATTAGACAATATCGGTGATAAAGCATGAAGTTCGGGCATGCCATTAGCTTTTGGTCCTTGGAAACGAACTACAATTATAATATCTCTGTTTAACAACCCCTTCTCATACGCTATTTTAACATCATTTTGGTTATCAAAAACCATTGCAGAGGCTTTAATTTTTTGGTGATGCAATTCAACGGCTGAGATTTTAATTACACCTTTACCAATATTGCCTTGTAATATTTTTAACCCACCATTTTTTTGGTGTGGTTCTCTTACATGTCTTAAAATATTTTTATCATATGATTTTAAATTAGGTTTATTCCAAACTAATTTATTATCTTTCAAAGTTGGTTCCAAGACATAATCAAATAAATTTTTTCCCCATACAGTAAGAGCCGTACCATCAAGTAATCCTTCTTCCAAAAGTTCTCCGATTAAAAAACTCATTCCACCTGCTGCATGAAATTGATTCACATCTGCACTTCCATTAGGATAGATTTTTGCAAGTAAAGGAACAACATCAGATAAATCTGCAAAGTCCTCCCATAATAATTTTATTCCTGCAGCAGCTGCCATTGCTGGTAAATGTAGTGTATGGTTTGTTGAACCTCCAGTAGCATGCAACCCAATAATTGCATTAACAAAACTTCTTTCGTCAATCATTCTACCTATTGACCTTACATCTTTTCCTTTTCTTGATATTGAAATAGCTTGTTCTGTTGCAATTATATTATAAGCATTTCTTAAATCACTATGAGGATGAACAAATGCTGATCCTGGAATATGAAGTCCCATTATTTCCATTAACATTTGATTTGAATTTGCAGTTCCATAAAAAGTACATGTTCCTTCACCATGATAAGCAGAAATTTCAGCCTTGAGTAATTCTTTTCTTGTTGCCTCTCCTTTTGCAAAAGCTTTTCTAACAATTACTTTTTCTTCATTTGGGATACCACTTGACATTGGACCAGCTGGGACAAAAATTGTAGGCAAATGACCAAAGGTCATAGCACCAATAAAAAGACCAGGAACAATTTTATCACATACTCCTAAACACAAAGTTGCATCATACACGCCATGACTTAGTGCAACTGCTGTAGACATAGCTATAACATCCCTGGACATTAGTGAAAGTTCCATACCTGGTCTTCCTTGAGTTACACCGTCGCACATAGCTGGCACACTTCCTGCCATCTGCGCAGTTGCACCAAATTGATTTGCCGCAGCTTTAATTACTTTTGGGAATTGCTCTAAAGGTTTATGAGCCGATAACATATCATTATAAGATGACACAATACCTAGATTGGGTTTAGAATTATTTAATATTGCTGATTTTTCATCAGAAGGTGCAGCTGCAGCTGCATGTGCCATGTTAGAACAAGAAATTAGATTTCTGTCATTATCCCTGTCCTGTTCCATAGCAACAAGGTTTTTTAAATAAATATCTCTAGAAGGCTTACTTCTTTTTCTTATCCTTTTTGTAACTTCAATAATTTTAGGGTGTAATTTATTCATTAATTTTCTCAATCAAAAAATCATTTTTTCTATTTTTTAATAAATGATGAATAGGATATTTTTCATCATTTTTAGAAATATCTAAAATATTCTGTTTTGCTTTTCCTTTAACTAATAGAATTATAAATTCACTACTTAAGATTAAGGACAAATTCATAGTTATTCTTGGAAGAAAAGGATCACCTTGTGGTAATGTTTTAAAAATTTTGAAATCTGCATTTCTACTAAAGGCATCTTGATCAGTAAGCATTTGGGGAAATAAAGAAGCAAAATGACCATCTTCTCCCATTCCAAGTAAATTGACGTCAAAAGGTATTTTAAATTTATTGTTAAATATTAAATCCTCAGATAAAGGAAAAAAATTAGCACTTTTAGCTTTGTTTTTTAAAAGATTATCTTGTAATAACTTTTGGTTACTATTGGAGTTTTTGGAATCTACTAATCTATCATCCACTAAAGTAACTTGAACATTAGACCAAGAAACATCAGTATTTGATAATTCATCAAAAATTTTTATGGGACTACTTCCACCAGAAACAACTAAACTTGCTAATCCTGTTTTTTTAATTGAAGAATTTAATTTGTCAGCGATTAATTTTACAACACTCATTTTAGTTCATCTTTTGGATCAATCCATTTATGCCCATCTAGAGATAAGATTTTATCCTCCGGACCCATAGTTCCAGTTCGATATAATTGTGGTTCTTGTTTTTTTGCTATACCAACAATTGGATCTATGTAATCCCAAGCCGCTAAAACTTCGTCTGATCTCATAAATAATGTTTGATTTCCTCTAACAACATCCATAAGCAATCGTTCATATGCATCTGGAAGTCTATCTGAGAATGTATCCCCAAACGACAAATTAAGCTCTGATGGGAAAAAACGCATTCCTCCAGGACCAGGAGCTTTTGAAGTTAATTTAAGTTTTAAACCTTCTTCTGGTTGAACTCTTATTATTAATCTATTTGGATTGTCTTGTGTATCTTGAGTAAATTTTGAAAAAATATCATGAGGCTTTTTTTTGAATGTAATTATAATTTCACTTGCTTTGGTAGATAGTTTCTTACCAGTCCTTATATAAAAGGGTACTCCCGCCCAACGCCAATTGTTGATCATAACCTTTAAAGCCACATAAGTTTCAGTGTTAGAAATTTCTTCTAATTCATCAGAAAAGCTTCTATATTGACCAGTCTGTATTTCATTTTCAGCTATTGGTTTCAATGCTTTTAAAACTCTTAGCTTTTCATCTCTCATTTGGTCTGCTTCATAAAAGGATGGAGGCTCCATTGCTATTAAACAAATCAATTGTAGCAAATGATTTTGTAACATATCTCTGATGGCACCATATTCATTATAATAAGCAATCCTTTCCTTAACTCCTATTGTTTCAGAAACAGTTATCTGAACATGATCAATATTATTATTATTCCACTGATTTTCAAAAAATGTATTTGCAAATCTTAAAGCCATTAAATTTTGGACAGTTTCTTTTCCTAAATAATGATCAATTCTATAAATTTGACTTTCTTTAAAGATACTCGAAATTTCGTTATTGATTTCTATTGCAGTCTCTTTATTTTTTCCAATAGGCTTTTCAATTACAAGTCTACTTTGTGGAACATTTAAACCGGAATCTCTAATAAATTTGCAACTATTTCCAAATAAACTTGAAGCTATGGCTAAGTAAAATATTATAGGTCTTTTTTCATCGAAATTTGCTTTTAATATCTCTAATAATTCTAAATGGCCCTCACCGGAAACAACGTCTAATTCAATTATTTTTATAATAGATAAAAATTGTTCCCAAATGATCTTATTATTTTTGTCTTTTTTAATGGCTTCAGAACAATGTTGTTTTAAATTATCAAAAAACTCACTTGGTGATTTTATGTTTCTATCACATAATATAATTTGAGAATTTTTATCAATTTGTTTATCTAAAAATCTCCAAAATAAAGCTGGAAGAATTTTTCTTACAGACAAATGACCTGTTCCACCTATAATTACAAAGTCACTAGGTATAATATTAGCTGTTTCTGGTATTTTTTGTTTCATTTCAAAATACTATTATATTCTCTGTCCAGAGTTAGGATCAAAATAAGAAGCTTTATCTAGATCTATTAAAAGATTAACTTTTGAGCCAACCTTTACTTTTGTTTCAGAATGAAATCTAGCTGTAACCTCAGTATTACCAAGTTTGGTCATTACAAATGTATCTGATCCTGCGGGCTCTATTATGTCAATATTTGATGAAATAACTTGAGAGCTTTGCTTATTTTTTAATCCATTCTCAGTAATATTTTCAGGTCTAATACCTATAATTAATTCGTGTGGTAACTTGCTTTTATTTTTTTCTTTTAAGGTCGAAATAGATCCATCTTCCATTTTAATATTAATTTTATAATAATCTTTTTCTTTTTGAGCAGTTGCATTTATCAGGTTCATTGGAGGAGAGCCCATGAAATCTGCTACAAATATATTTTCTGGATAATTGTAGATTTCAGCGGGTGTTCCAATCTGTTGAATAAAACCATCTTTCATTACTACTATTTTTGTAGCTAATGTCATTGCTTCAATTTGGTCATGAGTGACATAAACCATTGAAGCCCCTAAATCATAATGAAGACGTTTTATTTCTGTTCTCATTTCAACTCGTAATTTAGCGTCAAGGTTTGATAAAGGTTCATCAAATAAAAAAAGCTTCGGATTTCTCACTAATGCTCTTCCCATTGCAACTCTTTGTCTTTGACCACCCGATAATTGCCCGGGTTTTCTTTTAAGTAGACTTTCAATTTGTAATTGCTTAGCAACTTCATTTAATTTTTCTTTTTGAATTTCTTCAGATGTTCCTCTAACTTTCATTCCAAAAGTAATATTCTTCTCAACTGTCATAGTTGGATAAAGTGCATATGACTGAAATACCATAGCTATATCTCTATCTTTAGGAGCTACTTCAGACATATCTTTATTATTTATAAAGATTTCTCCACCATTAATTTTCTCTAAACCTGCTATACAGTTCAAAAGAGTTGATTTTCCACACCCAGAAGGACCTACTAAAACTAGAAAGTCTCCTTTATCTATATTTATGTTTATGTCATTTAAGACAGAAATTTTTCCAAACTTTTTGTTAACATCTTTTATTTTTAAAATAGATGACATTATTTATCCCTTTACAGATCCTGCAGTTAAACCACGTATAAAATATTTTCCAGCAAATATATAGACCAACAAGGTAGGCATAGCCGCAATAATAGCTGCAGCCATATCAACATTATACTCCTTTACTCCAGTTGTAGAGTTCACTATATTATTAAGAGCTACTGTTATAGGTTGTGTTCCAGCCTCGCTAAATGAAACTCCAAATAAAAAATCATTCCATATCTGAGTAAATTGCCAAATAATTGTTACGACTATTATTGGTAAAGATAGAGGAAGAAAAATAGACCAAAATATTCTTAAGAACGTAGCTCCATCCATTTTAGCAGCTTTAACTAATTCGCTCGGAATATTTACATAATAATTTCTAAAAAAAAGTGTTGTAAAACCAATACCGTAGATTACGTGAACAAAAATTAAGCCTATAATACTACCAGCTAAATCCATTAATCCTAATACCCTAGCCATCGGCAGTAGAACAACTTGAAAAGGAATGAAACAACCAAATAACATTAATGCAAAAATTATGTTTGCTCCTTTAAATCGCCATTGTGCAACAACATAACCATTTAATGCACCTATCAAAGTTGAAATAAAAACAGCAGGGATCGCTATTAAAATTGAGTTCCAAAAATAAGGTTTTAACCCCTCACACTGAATACCAGTGCATGCAGAAGACCAAGCTGTACCCCAAGCTTCAAAAGTAATGTTTCTAGGTAAAGCGACTAAACTTCCAGTTCTAATTTCCTCTAAACTTTTTAAAGATGTTGTTACCATTACAAATAATGGGAGAAGATAGTACAATACAAATACAGATAAGAAAAAATACAACAACATTCTTAAAATTACATTAGTGTAGTTAATTTTATAATTATTATTGATCATTTTTATTCCTTAATTCTGAATACAAGTAAGGAACAACCACTGCAAAAACTACCAACATCATTATAATTGCCGAGCTTGCTGCTTGACCTATATCTCCTCGAGAAAAAGCCATTGTATACATATAAGTGGCTGGAAGATCTGTTGCATATCCCGGGCCACCACCTGTTAAAGCAATAACGAGATCAAAACTTTTTATAGCTAAATGAGCTAGAACTATAAAAGCTGAAAGAAAAATTGGTGCCATAGAGGGAATTATTATTGCAGTATAAATTTTAAAAGTAGGTACGCCATCCACTTGAGCTGCCTTAATTATCTCTTGATCAACAGATCTTAATCCTGCTAAGAAAAGAGCCATCACAAATCCAGAGGCTTGCCAAACTCCAGCAATAACCACAGTATAAATTGCAAAATCTGGGTTTATCACCCAATCAAATGTAAAATCAGTAAACCCCCAACTTTTAACAACCGATTCCAAACCTAAACCTGGATTTAAAATCCACTTCCAAGCTGTGCCAGTTACAATCAAAGACAAGGCCATTGGGTATAAATAAATAGTTCTTAACGCACCTTCGACACGTATCTTTTGATCAAGAAATATTGCAATCAAAAGTCCCAAAAACATTGAAATTAGAATAAACAAAAATCCAAAAATAAATAAATTATCAATAGCTACTTCCCATCTCGGGGAATCAAATAGTCTGCTATATTGTATAAAACCAACAATATCATATTTAGGCATAAGCCTTGATTTAGTGAATGATATCCATGCAGTCCATGCGATAAAACCATATACAAATAAAATTATTGCAAAAAGCGACGGTCCCAAGACAATCTTAGGTAAATGTTTTTCAAGCCAATTTGACATAGTTTGTTCCAAAAAATAACTGTCCCAAAATTTAATAGGAACAGTTATTTAAGTTTTATTTATTTACTATTGTCAATTGCCTTTACGAGCATTGCCACAGCATCTTTTGAAGACATTTTTGAATTAAAATGTGCTGTAACAGTGTCTGTAATAGCTCCAGCCTGAGCACCTCTTAATGCCATACCATGAGCATAACTAGGTAACAAAGTACCTCCAACAGAACTTGCATTCATGTCGGCTGCAGATACATGTGCGCAATGATCAAATTCATTTAGGCTTACATCAGTTCTTGCAGGAATTGATCCTTTGTTAAGATTAAATACTTTTTGAAAGTTTTTCCCAACAATTAGTTTTGCAAGAAGCTTTTGACCATCTTGACGCTCAGAACCTTTTACCTTGAACATAGCAAAACTATCAACATTGTATAGGAATCCTTCACCAGGTGTAGATGCACATAAAAAGTCCTTACCAGGAACCTTACCAGCAGCTAAAAATTCTCCTTTAGCCCAGTCACCCATAATTTGAAAAGCTGCTTCACCGTTCATAACCATAGCCGTAGCTAAGTTCCAGTCTCTACCAGAAAAGTTTTTATCTACAAAACCACGCATAATTCTCATTTGATCAAAAACTTTAACCATTGTATCTGATTGTAAAGCTTTTTTGTCTAATTTAACAAAAGCATCGTGAAAGAAGTTTGCTCCACCTATACCAAGAGCAACTGCTTCAAAAACTGTAGCATCTTGCCATGCTTGACCACCATGAGCTAAAGGAATAATACCTTTTGCTTGTAAAGCTCTAGCTGTAGCATTGAATTCGTCCCATGTTTTTGGCATACCAAAACCATTTGAAGAAAGCACAGATGCATTAGCCCATATCCAGTCTATTCTGTGAACATTAACTGGTGCAGCACACCATTTACCTTCACATTTCATGTGACCAGCTATTGATACAGGAAGTACTTTGGACCAATTGTTCTTTTTAGCAACTGCACTAATATCAGCTAATGCACCTTCTTCATACCATTCTTGAATAGACGGACCCTTTAATTGAACGGCTGCCGGAGCATTACCAGATAAAACTCTTGCTCTTAAAGCTGTCATAGCAGCATCACCACCACCACCAGCAACTGGCATATCAGTCCATGAACCACCATTTTCGGAAAACTCTTTTTGAAGAACAGCTACTGACTTAGCTTCGCCTCCAGATGTCCACCAATGAAGAACTTCGGCTTTAGGACCTGCATAAGATGTAGAAACTGCAAATGTAATTGAAGTTGCAATTACTGCAACGGCTATTTTTTTAAACATATAATTCCCCCATTTAAATTTTAAAAATCAAACCTAGTAATTTCTAATTAAATTGAAAAGAAACAAATTATTGAAAACTCCAAAATACTTAATTTTTTTTATTCATCTGTTACATTGTGTTACTAAATGTTAAAAGTTTTTAATTTTATATAGTTTGTTAGTTAAAAAAATGACAATTTATAGAATATTAATAGTCGAAGATGATTCAGACATGCAAGAAATGATGGTCACTTTCTTGCAGAAAAGTGGATATATGGTTTCAGCCGCAAAAAATGCTTCTGAATTGTCCAAAGAAATTAATTCCCAAAGAATAGATTTAATATTATTAGATGTAATGCTTGGTGATGATAACGGTATTTCAATATGTAAAGAAATACGAAAAGACAACAATATACCTATTATAATTGTCTCAGCTTTATCAGCTGATCAAGATCGTTTACTTGGTTTTGAAGTTGGAGCTGACGATTATATAGCTAAACCATTTAATCCAAAAATCTTGTTAGCAAAAGTTAAAGCTGTTCTTAAAAGGGGAACTAAAATAGCTTCGTTTGCATACAGAAGAAATACCAATAGTTATTATTTTGATGATTGGCTTTATAATGGAAAGAAAGATATAATTATTTCTCCAGCAGGCTTCCAAATTTTATTATCTAAAAAAGAGACTAAAATACTTAAGGTATTTCTTGCTAATAGTCACATAGTGTTAACCAGAGAAGAAATTGCAAATGCTATTGATGATACAAGAGTGCAAGAAGAAAAACTTAACTTAGCTGAAAGTAGAGCTATTGATGTTTTAGTTGGAAGACTGAGAACTAAAATTGAAAAGGATACAAAAAATCCTTCTCTTATTAAAACAGAAAGAGGTATAGGTTACATTTTTTCCACAGAAGTTACTGCTAAAAATGATTAAATTATTGAAAATTAATTCAATCACTATCCAAACCTATTTTTTATTTATTTTATCATTCTTTGTTGGAGTTATAACGACTATTATTTGGGTTTCATCAGAAAATAAGTGGGATAGTTTTTTAGATAAATCTTATTCAAGCGGTATATCTATATACAATACGATTAAATACCGTACTGAAATAAATTCAAAAATAAAAATTACAAAACTTAATTTTAAAACTGAAACAATAACAAAAGATCAAATCGAATCCTTTTCCAAAATTTCTCAACCTTATAAAATAACTTCGTTATCAATTTTTGATAATAAAAAAAAATTAGAACAACAGGGTAAAATATCTTTACACATAGTTTCAGCTAAACTGCGATATCCTCTTGCTAAAATTGAAACTTCTAAGGATTTTAGTAAAGAACAACAATTAGGTAAAATAATTCAATTAGTGGCAAATTACTGTACCAATCCAATTTTATTTTTAAAAATAGATCAAAGTAATTGGTATCGCATTGATGGAAATAAAGTATGGGGATGTAAATCAGCGCCAAGTGATAATAGGTTAATATCAATTATCATTTTGATTATTTCCCTACTAGCTATATTTCTCTTGATAAGAGAAAATGAAATTAAGTTTCATAATTTTATTATAAATCTTAAAAATAATCTAAAAACAAATAAAAATTCAATGGAGAAAATTAAAGGACCATCTGAACTAATTGAAATTAGTGATACCTTAGATATGTTTTTAAATTCACAAAAAGAGAAGCTCGAAAAAAGATTAATGGTTTTATCATCAATCAGTCATGATATTGGTACTCCTGCAACTAAATTAAAATTAAGAACTGCACTTATTGAAGATAAACAATTAAAGGAGAAACTAGAAACTGACATTGATAAAATGATTGATATGATGAATGGCGTACTTTCTTACACTAGATCTGAAATGGATTTAGAAGAAGAAATAGAAATTTCATACATAACTCTGGTTGAATCTATAGTATTTGACTATCAAGATTTAGGCAAAAAAGTAACTCTGATAAAACCTAAAGAAAAAAATATTGGGTTAGTTACTTCTGTTTTTTCAGGAAATAAAAGAAACCAATCTTTTCAACTTAACCAACATTATCACTTGCTTGTAAAAGGAAAGCCTTTGTCACTTCAAAGAGCTATAACAAACTTAATTGACAATGCCCTTAAATACGGAAGAACAGCAACATTATCCTTAGAAACTACTTCAGAAACAATTACTTTAATTATAGAAGATGAAGGAAAAAACATATCAGAAGAATTATTAGAGGCTCTTAAAAAACCATTTATTAGAGGTCAGAATATTGGATTTACTAAAGGAACAGGACTTGGGTTAACAATTGTTTCCACTATTGCTGAACAACATGCTGGCAGTCTTACATTTGAAAAATCAAATGTAGGTATACGTGCTAAATTCATGATTAAAAGATAACTGTATGATTTAGTTTTTTTATTCTTATAATCAAAATAATGGGGATTATTAGATATTTTAAGGAGAATAAAATGGGTGAAAAAATTGCTTTTATTGGCCTAGGTGCTATGGGTGGGCCTATGGCTCAGAACATAATTAAAAAAGGATCTAAAGTCTCAGTTTTCGATATTGTTACAGAGAAAATGGATCCTGTAGTTAAGGTTGGTGGCACACCCGGCAAGACAATAAAAGATACAATTGAAAACGCAGAAATTATAGTAACCATGTTACCTTCTACTGAAAACGTAAAATCAGTCATTACAGATAAAGATGGGATTTTATCTATGGCTAAACCTAATACAATAATTTTGGATATGAGCACAATCGCACCAACTGGTACTGATGAAGTCTATAAGATGTGCCAAGAAAAAAATGTAAAATTCATCGATGCTCCCGTTGGTAGATTAGTAAGCCATGCAATTTCAGGTGACTCTCTTTTCATGGTTGGATGCGATGATGAGGATGCTTTTAAAAAAGTAGAGCCATTATTGAATGCAATGGGAACAACTATAATACGTTGTGGAAAAGTAGGATCTGGGATAAGAGCAAAAGTTGTAAATAATTTTCAAATTTTAAGCATTGCACAAATAACTGCTGAAGCATTAACCTTGGCTCAAAAAATTGGTTTGGACCTCGAAACTTTTAAAGAAGTTAATGCTGGGACAACTGCTAATAATGGTCAATTTCATATTAATTTTATGTCAAAAGTCCTTCAAAATGATATCGAGCCTGGTTTTACAATTGATCTTGCACATAAAGATATGGGTTTAGCTATTGAAACTGCTAATAGTTTTAGAGTTGGCTTACCCGTTGGTTCTTCAGTACAAGCTGTTTACGGTCAAGCTAGATCTGGTAAATTTGCAAAAAAAGACTTTAGTGCATTACTGGATTATGCTTGTGAAATAGCAGAGGTTAAACCACCAAGGGTCAAAAAGGATTAGTTAAAAACTTAGATTAAACTACTGGACACAAACCACCATCTAAGTTGATAGCTGTTCCAGTGATGTAACCACTTCTATCTGATGATAAAAAGGCAACTAAATTTGCATAATCAATTTCTTCACCAACTTTACCCATTGGAACTTTTTTAGCCATTTCAATGTAAAGATCATCAACATTTCCAGTCCCCGATTTACGATCCCATTGAGCACTTTTAATTAACCCAATACAGATAGTATTAACCCTAATGTTATCTTTAGCATATTCGTTAGCCAGGGATTTTGTTAAATTAATGCCTGCAGATCTAGTAACAGTTGTAGGCAATGAACCTGCATTAGGTGCTTTACCTCCACCAATAGTGGCATTAATTATAACTCCTTTATTATTTGACTTCATATAAGGTATTACTAACCTACACATCCTGACAGTTGACATTAATTTTAGATTTATATCATCTTCCCAATTTTTATCTGTAACGTCTTCAAATAATGCAGCAGCTGATGCACCCGCATTATTTAATAAAATATCAATTTTTTTGAATTTAGAGATTGTCTTTTCAACAAGTTTTTTACAATCGTCAGCTTTGCTTACATCGGCTTGTATAGCTAAAACTTCATTATTTGTTTTTTCAGAAATAGTTTTCGCCTTTTCAGTTAAATAATCACCTCTTCTACCGCAGATTATGACTTTAGCACCCTCTGAAGATAATAATTCAGCAGAAGCATAACCCAACCCGTCACTACCTCCTGTAATAAGAATTACTTTATTTTTCAAACCTAAATCAAACATTCTGCACTCCTTATTGAAAATCAAATTTAAAATTTTAGCTAAATAACAATTATTTTTTCACTCTTCGTTGACTCTAGTATAGATAGAGCTACTTTTAAAGTAATCTTAGCATCTAGAGCATCAGTAATCGGTTCAACTTCTCTATTAATTACATCTTTAAAGTGATTTATTTGTGATACGTAAGGATCAATTTTCTTAGTATCTATTTGTATTTTATTTATTTCATCTTTCCAATTCTGACCCTTATTTTTATATTTCCATAATTCCAAATTTGGAAATTCCAAAGAGCCTACTGTTCCTATAATTTTTAAATTATTTTCTTTCAAGTGAGGTAAATGTATATTTTCACCAGTACTGGTCTCCCAAGACCATGGTGAAGTTCCACAATCAGTTATTAGGAAATTCCCTAATATACCACTTTTGAATTTAAAATTTGTAGTAATTATATCTTCTTTTTCAAAATTATTTATATTATTTGAAGAATAAGCAGAAACAGATTCTATCTCACCAAATATAAATCTTAAATAATCAATGTCATGAATTAAATTAGTAATCACTGGACCTGCACTTATTTTTTTTCTCCAATCAGGCTCAAAATAATCATTGTCTTTACGTAATCCCCAAACTCCAGACAGGCCTAGAATTTTACCTATTTCACCATTTTGGATAACTTGTTTTGCTTTTATGACTAGAGGATAAAATCGCCTTTGATGACCTACTAATACCTTACAATTATTTTCGTTGGCAATTTTAGCAATTTCTTGAGCCTCGGAAAGATTTGCAGAAATTGGTTTTTCAATTAAGACATCTAAACCCAATTTTAATGCGGTTAAAGCATGTTCATGATGCAAGATAGTTGGTGTTGAAATAACAACCCCATCAACATTATGGTTTATTTTAAGATCATTTAAATTTTTATATAATGGTATTTTTTTATCTTCACTATAATCTTTAGCTTGATTACTTAGATCGACGATACCAACAAGGTTAACGTTATTTGTTTTTTCTATAGCCATATGGTGGCGTTGGCCAATGGTACCAATGCCCACAAGTGCGATGTTAGTTACTTGCAAGCTAGACATTATATTTTCATTGTTTCCTTAAATCTATTCATTGAGACTGACCCGTCAAATGAATGAGGAAAAATTAAAGGTGTGGCTTTAGCTTGGCATTTAATTACTATTAAAGATGGGCCTTCTTCTTCATAAACTGTATTCATTATCTTGCTATAATCATCTTCGTTTCTAACAGTATAAGAATTACTAATTCCTGACCCCTTAGCTATTAACTCTAAGTCTGTTTTTCCAGCAGTTGCTGTTGGCTGGCTACCAGTTTCAACATATGATTCATTGTCAAGAACAACAATAGTTAGGTTTGACACAGGATGATTAGCTATAGTAGCTATAGATCCTAAACTCATTAATGTATCCCCATCACCAGTAAATAATAGTACCCTCATGTCAGGCTGAGCTTTAGCAAGTCCTAAAGCAAATGGAATTGATTGGCCCATAGCACCAATAAAACCAAAATTACCTTTATTATCGCCAGCTGACATTAAATCCCAAGTTGAAGTGCCAATACCGCTGACAACCCTTAAATTATCTTTTCTATCTTTTAAAATTTTTTGTACAAAAGGTCTTCTATCAATCATTATAATTATCCATTTTTAAACTGTTTAGCGCCAATCATTTTTTGCGACAATAATACTGCCGCAGAACGATTCGTATTAAATGCAAATTTTGCAGCAGCATCAACCGTTGAACCCACCTCTTCTTCATAATCAGCTCTAAATACTTTAATATCCATTGCTTCAAGTACTTTTGGAGTTCCAAGCCCCATAGGAACCTGCCAAGGAACAAACTCACCCCATTCACCTCTCATTGAAACTAATGTCAGAAAAGGTATTCGGCAAATATTGGGCAATGCTAGAGCATTGATACAATTTCCAACTCCACTTGATTGCATAAGTAAGGCGCTCTTTCTACCACCTGCATATGCTCCGCAGGATAAACCCACACCATCTTGTTCTGTCGTGAGGGTTACTACGTCAATTTCATTATCCTTTTCACAAAGGTTAATTAGTGGTGTGTGTCCTGCATCCGGCACATGAGAGACCATTGTAATACCCAAATCTTTAAAAACGGCATAGATATCGTTACGCCAATCTTTGATTAATTCTGTCATTTTAAACCTATTATGTTTTAATATTTTACACGTTAAATGGTAATTTGAATAAATCAAGGTTGATCAATTAATTTAATGAAAAATGAATATTTCCAATAATATAAATCAAGATAACTATAACATAATTAAAAATTATAATAATAAATATGATATTATCAAAATGTAATTAACTAAAATTAGGAACTATACAAATGAATAATGAAATGCCAAAGGTTGCAATTGTAACAGGTGCTGCCAAGAACATTGGAAGAGCTACTTGTGAAAGTTTATCAAAGTTAGGATATAATATT
>ATWQ01000008.1 GCA_000421325.1 alpha proteobacterium SCGC AAA536-K22 | reverse complement strand
CAACATTGTAAACAGCAAAATCTAAACCAGAACCAATTTCTCTAATCATCATTTTGATTTGATTTTCATCTGTTGTATCAACAACTATTGGTTTAGCGTAATTACCTTCTTCGATAATACTTTCTACGACTTTATTTAATGACTTAATTGTTCTACCCGCTACAAATACTTCAAAGTTGTTTTGAGCAATTTTTTTACAAAGTTGTCCACCAAGACCATTAAGAGGTCCAACACCTATGACTAAAGCTTTTTTCATTTTATATAATATGCCTTCTTTGTTAATTAATATATGAGTTAACTCTTGCTAATAATGAATTTAATCTGATTTTAATATCTAATAATTGATTTTTGAGATTGTTGTTTTCATTTTTCAATTTTTTAATTTTTGCTTTTAATAGAGTATTATTTAAATCGTTATTTATAGGCTTTTTATTCTTGGCGTCAGCTTTACAGGTATTATAAATAGTTATGTCTTTAGCAGATGTTCCTTTTAAAACACATTCATGAGCTTGAGTTTGAGAATAAATAAAAATAAAAATTAAAAAATAAAAAATGCGTGGACTTTTGAATTAGATATTAGAACATCTAAAGAAAATTGGTAATAGGAAGGAAATTGAAATGAAACTTTTTGATCTAACAGGAAAGGTTGCTCTAGTTACTGGTGGAAATGGAGGTATCGGTTTAGCGATGTCAAAAGCTATGGGAGAAGCTGGAGCTAAAATTATAATAGCTGGTAGAAATGAAGAGAAAAACACTCAATCAATTAAAATTTTAAATTCTCAAAATATAGAATGTAAATCCTTTCAAGTTGATGTTGTTGAAGAGAACTCATGCAATAAACTGATTGAGAATGTCATTAGTAACTTTGGCAAATTAAATATATTAGTAAATAATGCAGGGACTAATATTAGATGACGGAACCATTATTCCATTTAATCAACTTCCATGTTTAAAAGTTAACGATGAAAGTATTGCCTAATATTAGAAAGAGACCTGAGGAATACGAACTTGATGAGTGGAAAGGAATAATAGACACAAATTTAATAAGCATGTTTACATGTTCCAAAGCTTCTTTTAAGCATTTTAAAGATGCTAATGGTGGAAAAATTATAAACATTGGTTCAATGCATTCTTTGTTTGGTGCCCCACTCGGTAGTGCCTATTCTGCTAGTAAAGGTGGAGTTGTTCAATTAACAAAAAGTCTTGCTAATGCTTGGGCAAAAGATAATGTTCAAGTAAACGCAGTACTTCCAGGTTACATAGATACATCACTAACTCGACAGGCGAGGATAGATATTCCAGAACTTCAAAGTAGAGTTGAAGAGAGAACACCAGTAGGTCGATGGGGAGAGCCAGATGATTTAGGTGGCATAGCTGTGTTTTTATCAAGTGAGGGATCTAATTATATTACTGGAACAGCTATACCCGTAGACGGCGGTTATTCTATAAATGGATAAATTTTAATTATTAAAATCTTTCTTTAAAAAATAGTTCTTTATGTTAGGGGGATAAAATGAATAATGTGTTCAAAGGGTGTATGCCAGCGCTTATGACACCTTGCAATAATGATTATTCTCCAAACTTTGAATTACTTCTTGGTAAAGCTAAAGAATTAATAGACACAGGAATGTCAGCAGTGATTTACTGCGGCTCTATGGGTGATTGGCCACTCCTTTCAGACGAGCAGAGGCAACAAGGTGTTGCTAAATTAGTAAATGCAGGTATTCCCACAATTGTAGGGACAGGAGCTATTAATTCAAAAAAAGCAACAGCTCATGCACAGCACGCCCAAGAGGTAGGAGCGCTTGGTCTAATGGTTATACCAAGAGTACTCTCAAGGGGACCGTCATTAATAGCTCAAAGATCTCATTTTGCTTCGATATTAAGCGCAGCACCAGACCTACCAGCAGTAATCTACAATAGTCATTATTATGGTTTCTCAACAAAAGCAGATCTATTTTTTGATTTGAGGCGAGAATTTCCAAATTTGGTTGGATTCAAGGAATTTGGAGGCTCAAAAGATTTAACCTATGCAGCAGAAAATATTACATCGCAAGATGAAAATATATCATTAATGATAGGTGTTGATACAACAGTTTTTCATGGTTACGTCAATTGTGGTGCAGTAGGTGCAATAACTGGCGTTGGTAATGCTTTCCCGAATGAAGTGTTGCATTTAATAAATTTATGCGAAAAAGCTGCTACAGGTGACCCTGTTTCAAGATCAAAAGCTAGAGAACTTGAAGATGCGTTGGCTATTTTATCATCATTTGATGAAGGTCCCGACTTAGTTCTTTATTATAAATTTTTAATGGTTCTTAACGGGGATAAAGGTTACGATTTACATTTTAATCCAACAGACAAATTAAGTGACAGTCAAAAAATATACGCAAAAAAACAATATGATTTATTTGTAAAGTGGTATTCAAGCTGGAAAAATAGATAAGTTAAAAATGTATTTTATTTTTATTATTTTTCGTCAACACCATTTACTTCAGAAGTGTCAGCTGTTGAATTATTTTTAATTGTATGATTTTTTTTATTTTTCATTTGTTTACATGCTTCTTTGATCACTAAACCAATTACTATACCGCCAGTTAATCCTATTGCTGTTCCTTTTAATAAACCTAATCCAAACATTAAATCACCTCAAAAATAAATGGTGAACGCGAGAGGATTCGAACCTCTGACCTACTGCTTAGAAGTAAAAGGGTTTATCCTATCACTCTACTAAAAACTCAGTAAATACAACGCCTTACACCTTGTTAAAACAACACTTTACTTCAAAACACTATTCACATATTATTCACATATAAGGTATTTTTGTGAAAGGTAATCTCGATGAAAAGATGCTCAATATATGCCAGAGTTAGTACTGATAGTCAATCTACTGATAATCAACTTTTAGAACTTCAGAGAATTGCAGAACTGAAAGGATATGTTGTTACTCAAATCTTTACTGATGAAGGAATCTCAGGGGCTAAAGGTAGGGATTTTAGAACTGGGTTTGACAACATTATCAAAGGTGCAATCAAAAAGGATTTTGACATTATACTTTGTTGGTCAGTTGATAGACTTGGAAGAAGTCTTCAAGACTTAGTTTCATTTCTTAATGAGATACATTCAGTAGGTTGTGATTTGTATATTCATCAATCTGGAATCGACACTTCTACACCATCTGGAAAAATGATGTTTCAAATGTGTGGAGTGTTTGCAGAGTTTGAAAGAGGTATGATTAGAGAAAGGGTTATATCTGGACAGAACAGGGCAAAATCTCAAGGGAAACATATTGGTAGACCAACCAATCTTAATGAGGGTCTTACTCATTCTATCAAGTATATGAAAGAACAAGGAGTAGGTATTAGAAAGATTGCAAAGGAACTCAAAGTAGGAGTTGGTACAGTTTACAAAGTCTTAGATGAAGTGGCGTAATGAAGATAACAAAGTTCATAGAATATTACACAAACTTTAGAAAAAGATTTCCAACATTAAAGGAACTTGAGAGAAGAACTATTAGAGAAAAACAACTGATAAAAGAAGTCTCAGAAGCTGAACTTGATGACATAGATTGTAATACTAAAAAGGATAAAATTGACAAAGTTTGAAATGAACCAAATTGATGTTAGAGGAGATGGTAAAGTCATTCTTTATCATAGACCAGATGTTGTTTCTAATCCCAAATGGCAATGTCGAGTAAGTGTTGATGGTTCTACTGGTTACAAAGTATTTTCAACTAAAACATCTGATAAGTCAGAAGCTGAAAGAATAGGTTTAGACAAATACTTTGAGTTAAGAAACAAAGTAGAAAAAGGTGGAAGTCTAAAAGGTAAAACTATCAAACAAGTTTTCGAAGAATGGAAAAAGTATGTTCTTAGTAGAATTACAAATAGAACTACAAGTAACATAGAGAAGAATACAATATTGGTTGTTGAAGATACTGTTGTTGAGTTCTTAAAAGGTAAAAGAATTGATGAGATAAAAAACTCAGACATTCAAGATATGATTATCTGGAGATATTCTGATGAGAAGTACAATGAATCTTTTCAGAACAAAAAGTATAATTACTCTAAGAAATCTAAAGCTAAATCAAATGGTAAAAGTAGATACTCAATCTCTACAATGAGAAGTCATAGAGGTGCGATAAATCAGTTTTTCAAATTCTGTAAAGAAAGAGATTATATTACTCAAGATTTTAGTTTTGACATTCCAAAAGGGAAATCAAATCCAAGACCAGAGTTTTCATTAAAGGATTGGAGAAAACTAACAAACTTTATGAGAAAATGGGTAGATGAAGAACTCAGTTATTCTAAAGGTAAAGGATATGTAAGTCCTAAGATTTATCGAGATAGATTTTATCTTCAACATTACATTTTGATTTTGGGAAATACTGGAATGAGAGTTGGAGAAGCTCGTGGATTAAGGTGGGTAGATTTAGAGTCAGTTTCACTTCCAAATGAAGAAGAAAGATTACTTTTGAAAGTTGATGGAAAAACTGGAAAAAGAGATACGATTGCAAATCCAAATACTGAAGAATACTTTAAGAGATTATTTGATTTTCGATTGAAAGAATTAGGTATTGATAAAGACAAGTTTGATTTAAGAGAACATATCTTTTGTCACCCAGATGGAAAACCAGTTCAATCTTATAAAGTTGGATACAAAACATTATTAGATAAATGTGGATTAAGAGAAAATAATGATGGTGATTACAGAACCATTTATTCGTTAAGACATACTTATGCAACTATGAGAATTAACCAAGTTCCAATATATCAGTTAGCAGTAAATATGGGTACAAGTGTAAAGATGATTGAGGACTATTATTCCCATGCAAAAACAAAAGACCCAGAGTTTGCAAAAACAATCACAAAAGGTAATCAGATAGGCCTAAGTAAAGTATTACCTTTCTAATTTTCGGACACTTTTAAGTACTTTTCGGAGCTGTCTGAAACTTAGGTCATAACTCTCTTAGTAAGAGTAAACTATCCGTCAGAACCCCTTAAATCACCCCCAATCACTATATAAACGATATATATTCCAAAAAGGTTTAATAAACATACATCCGTTGTGTTTAGTATTTGTTGTTTATCGATTTTAACTTTCCAATTGTTTAAAAAAATAGGGGGGTGTTGCATTTTCAAAAAGGTTATGGCAAAATGTGTTTATGTTTATAGATATCAAAAAAATCAAACCACATCCTAAGAACCAAGAAATATATTCATTATCTAATATTGATGATTTAAGAGTATCTATTAGGTCAGTTGGTTTGTTAGAAAAGATTATTATTGACCAACATTTTCAAATCATAAGTGGTCATAGAAGATATTTAGCAGTCTGTAATCTTAATTGGAAAGAAGTAGAATGTGAACAAATAGAAGTAAATGAATCAGACGCAATAACTTATTTAATTCATCACAATAAACAGAGGATAAAAACTTGTAGAGAATTATTAAATGAAGCTAAAGTATTGATGGAAGAACATAAAATTGGTCAAGGAAAAAGAAATGACCTTATATTATGTGAAGAAGTTTTAACTTCGGTAAATCTGAACCGAAGTCGTACCAGAGACATAGTTGGAGATTTGATTGGGATATCTGGTGTCCAGATAACCAAATTATTATTCATTGAAAAACACAATCCAGAACTTATTGATTTGATAGACAAAGGATTGTTTACAATCAACCAAGCCTATATTCAAACCAGTAGAGTTAAAAAAGAACAAGATGCACAATTAGAAAATAGAAAAACATCTAAAAAAACAATTGATGATAAATTTAGATTTTTCAAAAAATGTTCTTCAAAAATGAATGAATTATCAGCTGATGAAGTTGATTGTATTTTTACATCTCCACCATATTGGAACAAAAGAAAATACTGTAAGAGTGTTAACTTAGGTAATGAAAAAGATTCTGATGAATATGTTTCTAACTTAGTAAAACATCTAGACGATTGTAAAAGAGTTTTAAGTGATACTGGTTCATTTTTCTTAAATCTAGGAGACACATTTCATCAGGGCAACCTTATGAATATCCCCCATAGGGTTGCAATTTCTTTACAAGAAAAAGGTTGGATATTAAGAAACACAATTATCTGGTCTAAAACAAATCCCAAACCATCATCCTCAAAGAATAATTTATGTCCTACATACGAGTTTATATTCCATTTAGTTAAATCTATGGATTACAAATATAACCACACTCTAGCACCTCTAAAAGAGGATACAAAACCATCTCATTCACCTAGACATAGAAATTTAAAGTGTTCTTCAACTATGCAGACACCTTACATACCTAGAACAGGCAAAAATATGGGTGATTGGTGGAATGAAGATATTATTAAAAGTGCAGTTGTTAATCAAAAGATATCTGATGAAGTTGAACATCCATCTCCGTTTCCTCCTAAGATAGTAACATTACCAGTCCTACAAACTACCCAAGAGGGTGATTTAGTCCTTGACCCTTTCATGGGTAGTGGAACGACTGGTAATGTAGCTAATGATTATAATAGAAGATTTGTTGGATATGATGTTCAAGTTTATTAGGTGTTCTAAAGTCTTCTTAATAAGAGGATAAAAAACTCCCAGAAAACCTACACTTTTTAATCATAAAAAGTGATGTTCTAAAGGACTTACTTTGGAACACCATTTATCATTACAAGATTTCAGTGATAGTATTAATTTCAAGGTTTTTTTGATAAAGCGCTAGCGTAAACTTTTTTTATTTGATTTTCTAAATATTTACTAAGATCTTTTCTGCTAGAAAAATCTTTTGCATTCACTTTGTCTAAATATATTATTCTTGCTTTTATAGATCTTAAATGTACTAATACTGACAGGTGAGGTTCAAGATCCATATTACCATACCATGCTATTAAAGGTCTTAACCATCTATTAATTGGTATTCCATTTAAGTCTGAATAAACTATAACTATTGGCTGAATGATAAAATTTTGACCTTCTACAGAAGAAAAAGAGCTTGATTTAAAGTCTAATACTCTGTTCCCATCAGATGTTGTTCCCTCAGGAAAAATAAATATTTTCTCATCAGAGGATAATGATTTAAGAATATTATTTTTTTGATAAAGGCTGTCAGACCTATTTCTACTTATAAATATTGTTCTACCTAATCTAGCTAAAAATCCAAATAATGGCCAATTCTCCACTTCAGATTTTGCGACAAATCTTACTGGGTATATAGAGCCTAATATAGGTATGTCTAAATATGATAGATGATTACTGATATATAGATTACAATCATTTGATATATTTATTTCACCTTCTAATTCAATACGGACTGATAAAAGCCATATAAGTAATTTATGAAAAATAACAGGTAACCATTTTCCAAAAAGGGGAATTATTTTTCCCAAAAGGAGCGTCATAATTATAAGAACAATAGAAAATGATACAAAAACAATTAACTTTAGAATAAAAATGAAATTGTCTAAAAATGATAGAGTGTCTATTGGACTATAATATGTATTTTGCTTAACTGTCACAATCAATCACTTTAATTTAAGAATTTATTCTTGTATTTTTCATCTATGTTCTCTGTTTTTACAACCACACAAAAGTCAATTGTATTGAAATCATAATCGACAAAAAAACTGTCACTTATTCTCCCCCCCAACTCTGAGATATCCTTTTATAAGTGGAGGTAATTTTGCAAAAGTTCTTAAATCACTCTCATTAAAATGATTTTTATAAAGAACTGGATAATTGTTATTGTCTAAACTTTTAACTGACATCTCGTCTGGTAGAGAAAAATTACTTCTTAAATAAGAAAATTCCCTTGAAAATTTTTGAACGTCTGTTCCTGGAAAACTTGCACATCCAAATAATATATTTATGTCATATAACTTAATATATTCAGCAATCGCCTTCCAAAGAAAATTCATTGTAGTTCCATTTCTGTAATCTTTATGAACACAAGATCTTCCTAATTCTAATATTTGTGGATGATTGTATGAATTAAGTATATTGGTAAGGTCAAACTCTGATGATGTATAAAACCCTCCAAAATGTGAAGCTACGTCACCACGTATCAATCTATACGTACCTACAATTTTGTTTTTAATTCCTTTTCTCTTCTTATCTATTACAATTAAGTGATCAGCGAATTTATCAATTTTGTCATAATCTAATCTCATTATCTTTTTTGGAAATGTTGGCCTAGCTTTTTTTTCTTTATAAAAAACAGAGTATCTTAGAGCCTGGGCTTTCTTTAGTTCTGATTTGGTATCTACTAGTTTAATGATGAAGTCTCCAAATTCAATTTTTGGAAATATTTTATTTTTTATTAATGGTTTTATTTGAAAAATTTTATTTTTAAAAAGAAAATTTATATTTTGATCGTTTGACAACTTAAAATTTAAATTTTCACGCACCTTTTCAAGTAACATTTTTATACCTATAAAATTAATTAGATAATTATTATCATAACTAATTATTAAATTTATTTTACATTTGTATTAAGGTATTTTTACATTTGTATTGAGATATTTTTACATTCTTATAGTGAGATTGGTTTTAATGTAAAGATTTGAATTAAGAGTTCATGTAGAAAAAATAATAATGAGAGAGCAAAAACAAATGTATGTTTTTTTTCATCTTTTTTTTAATTATCCGATTATTAAAGATTTACTGAAAAAAGCGGATTATTGTCGGATTGTTGTTTAACAATTTTATAGTTATCAATCATATCCTTCAAAGACTTCCGACATAATGATGATATTGATATCATTTCTTGTGCCATGAGGGTGGTTTTGTTTTTACATTGTAATTAAATTTTTAATTTATTTTTTTTAATGTTTTTTTTAATGGTTTAGATTATAATAATCTATGACATTAAATTTAGATAAAAATACTACCGGACTTTTATTAGTAGACCCTTATAACGATTTTTTATCAGAGGGGGGTATTTTATATCCACACATAAAAAAAGTGTCCGAAGAAGTTAACCTGATAGAAAATTTAAAATCTATAGTTCAAAGTTGTCGTTCTAGAGAGATCCGTGTGTTTTTTGTGCCACATAGGAGATGGCGAAAAGAACGTTATGAGAATTGGAAAAATTATGCTCCGACCCAAGCTAAAAGTAGAGATATTAAGTTATTTGCAGATGGTGAATGGGGTGGTGAATTTCATCCAAGTTTTCAGCCGCAAAATGAAGATGTAATAGTTCAAGAACATTGGGCTCAAAGTGGCTTTGCTAATACCGACCTAGATATGTTATTAAAAAAATTTGGTGTAACAAAAATCATTTTAATTGGTCTTCGTGTTAATACCTGTATTGAATCAACTGCAAGATTTGGCATGGAGCTCGGCTATGAAGTTGTCTTGGTTAAGGACGCAACTGCAGGTTTTAGTTGGGACGAGATGAATGCATCTCACGATATAAATGCACCTACATATGCTCATCATCTTTTAGATACAAAATCATTGTTAAAAATAATTACATGAACAGAAAAGATTAAACTCCATAAAGTCTTAAATGGATATTCACATTTATGACAATCTCTCATTATGGAAACATTCCTTTTGACACATTACTAACAGTCTTTTTTGACTTACTTAAATATCTTCCAATTTTACTTTGAAGTATTTGTCTGTTAGTTCCACTTATTTCATCATCTTCATATTCTGTTGAAATCTTTCTTCCAGACTCATCAATATAAGTGTCTACTTTTTTATGACTGTCTGGGTTCAAGTTGTATCCACTAAACTCATCTTCTGGTGTTCTAGGTTTCCTATCTCCACTTATACCAGATTCATATTGATAAACTGCACGAGCTACTCTTATAGAGTTTCCAAGGACTATTGTTTTCTTCTTACCTCTATAAACTGATACTCTAGTTTCTGGTTTTATGTTTCTATATTTCCAACACAATAAACTTAGTCTAATGGCTTCTGTCTTTGGTCTTTTAGTTGTTAACGGAAACTTCTGTTTGGAATCTTTTGTTTCTAATCCAAAGAGTTCTTCCCATCTTTCTTCCCACCACATATCAAACTTTTGACCAAGAATAACATTACTTCCACCCCACCCATTATACTTACTCCAATCAACTTGATATACTCTATTTTTTTCAGATTCTTGTAAGAAGTTATACCAATAAAGATACAGTCTTTTCCTATAAGGAATCCACTTTCCATTTCTGTATCTAATGTAATCAGAACCCTCTTTTTTTTCAAAGTAAACCTTAGGCAATCCCTTATCTCCACTAGAGTTTATGGCGTGTGGCATCACACGTAAAAACCCTTAAATTAATAGAGTAAGTTAAAGAAAGGACAGAATCAAATGAAGAAAAAAGAACAGATTAGATACTTTGATAAAAGAGGTTTTGATTTGGAAAGAGAAAGTAAAAACTTCATCTGGAAACATAGAATACATGGAGTAAAAGTTGTGACTGCAAAAACTCCGTCAACTAAGAATTTTGAACAACAAGTTAAAAAACACATAAGACAAGCATTTACTTATAGAGAAAATGTCTTGTTACAAAGAGTAGCTTAAATGAATAGTGATTTAACACATAAGGAGTACATGGAATCTATCACTCTCACTAAGAGGAGATTGGTAGTAGGGAAAAAGTATTCTCCTTATCTGGTCAACAAAGATTTAATAAGAAGATTTTGTAAATCAAAAAATCTAGAGGGAATCTTATTCTTAAATAAGTTGAACTTTTATATGGGTAGAAGAGTGAAGTTAGATAAACAATATCACTTTGATTATTTGTTGAACTCTCCAGTAACACATAGGGATTTCTTAAAATGATATACCCCCATAAAACTGAAAAACTAATGACAATCTATAAATGTAAAAAAGAT
Organism: alpha proteobacterium SCGC AAA536-K22; assembly: GCA_000421325.1. GTDB lineage: Bacteria > Pseudomonadota > Alphaproteobacteria > Puniceispirillales > Marisalimonadaceae > Marisalimonas. The sequence goes on along the minus strand of ATWQ01000008.1, from coordinate 80,532 downwards.
GTTTTGGAAAATACCCCACCCCCCAAAATCCTGGGGGCTTATGTTCACTTAACCAGTAGAAGTAACAAAGAACTAGAGTTTATGGCATGTGGCATCACACCTAAAAAGACTTATATTAATAAGGTAGGTTAAAGAAAGGAGAAAATATGATGAAGTTACTTTTATACGACATACAATTTTAACCACAGATAATAGGAGAAATAATATGTCTGTAAAAACTAAAGGAAATGTGGATTCCTCAAAAACCACAAATGTAGTATCCGTTGATAAATGGAAAGATTTTGAAAACTTAGTTGAGGATACTAAAACTAAAGTTACTGAATTATATTCAGATGGTTTAGTAAAATCAAAGTTCTTAGTTGGACGAGAGTTGAGTAAAGTAAAAACTGAATCTCAAGTTTATGACAAAGGTGCATACGATAAGTTAGTTGATGATTTACCTTTTGAAAAAGGACAAGCTGATAAGTATGTTTCAATATATTCTTGTGAATGGGCAAGAGAGTTAGTCTTTGGAGATTATGGACATAACTTCCCAGATACTTTCACTACCTTGCATAAGTTAACCCAAAAGAAATACTCAGAGTTAGAATTCGTTAAGGAGTTTTTAGTTGATGTTTTTACTATTGGTGTTTGTGAAGTTGATGGTAAACCATTTAAGAGTTCTCATTTAACTTCATCTCAGTTCGTTGATGTAGTCCAAGTTTATAGTTCAAACTTTGGAAAACCTTTGAATGAAAATGAAAATCCAGAAGTTCCAACTGAAGATGAATCATCTGAAGATGAAGATACTGTTACAGTAGTTGAACAACCAAAATTGAAAGTATTAGAGGTTACTGTAAATCCTAAAACTTTTGAGGAAGATTTCGAGGGTTGGGAAAAAGTAGTGAACTACTTAAAAAAGTTAAAGTGTAAAGAAGTTTCATTTACTTGGAATGAAAAAGAAGTGAATCAATTTACTAAAGAAACTAAAGCAAGGACTGCTGAAAAAGAGTTTGATGAAAGAAGAACTCCTAACTCAGTTTTTTCCAAAGCTAGTTAAATCTTAATCTCTATGAGAGGGAACTGTATCCAGTTTCCTCTTATCAAGAGTACTCCTCAAAAAACAGATTTTTATAAATATACAGTAAATAAAGGGTATATATTTGATGGAATTTTTAGAAGAAGATTATAGTAAACAAAACACTTCAAGGAACAATCCAAAGTATTTCAGTACTAACTCAAGTTATAAACAGAACTGTTATATTAGAGAACACTTGAAAGACTTAATCTTATACCAGTTTGATTGGAGATACTGGGTTACTTTTACTTTTGGATACAAACCAGATTTAGATGAAGTTGAAGATGTTTTGTACAATTTACATTACAGATTAGACAGAAGATTAGTTAAACACATTCCTCAAAAGAACTCATTATCAGCTTATGAAAGAACAGAATGGTTTTTATTTCCAGAGTTAAAAGGTAGGGGGTTACATTATCATGGATTTTTGAAGTTTAATGTTAGACCAACTGTTACAAGTTATAATGACGAGTGGAGTTGGTTAAGAAGTGCATTAGACCAAAACATCAAAGGATTACAAAATAGATTATCGAATGAGGGTAAAATTGAGTTCAAATTATATAATAGAACACTAAGAAACTTAGATGACTTAAAGATGATTTTATACTCGATGAAAGAGTTTGGTAAAGGGGCATCTCATACAGACCAATCACCAACATTTGATAGGTTCGCACACACTATCGTATCTAAGTTAGATTGGAAACCAAGTCCTCTTTACCAACATCGTTCTCCTAACAAAACTGAGAACATCCCACAAAGACCTAACAAGTTAGGATACTTTGATTTTATCTGAGAATGGAGAAAAGGAATAAACCTTTTCTTTGTTGAGTGTCAACGACCCCTTAACCATCCCAGAAACTAAACACAGAAGATTCTATATGTCTGTCTGTATGTCTGAGTATATCAGAGATACTATTTATAAATAACAGAGAATATACATTAAGTATTTACTCTCAGTAAGAGGAAAACCAATGAAAATAACAAAATCAATAAGACAAAAGATTAACCTTTTGGAGTCACTAAAAGAAGAAAGGGATAGACAAAATAACTCACTTAGATTTGGAGTGAAATGTAGATGGAAAGGTAATCCATTAACTTACTTTGGTTATTTACAAGAGACTCTTATTACTAAAAGAAAAGGAAGATTAACATAATGAAATACGAGAATAAGAAACAAACCTTTTTCCATATGAATACATCTGTAAAAGATGGATTAAAGAAGATTGCAGAATACAAACATACTTCACTAACCAATTTGTTAGAGGAGGGTGCAAGAATGGTAATCCATAGAGAGAGTATGAGAATGAAAGAAGATATGTCTGACTTAAATGTTATCAACTCAATAGTTAGACACTAATGACTATTTTATCAGATTATCAAAAGTATAAGGATCAACAAACTTTAGATAGACAGAATAAAGAACTGGAAATGAAAAGAAACCAGTACAACAGATTAGAAGAAAGAACTAAGAATATACCCTCTATTATTGATATGAGGTCAGCATACGAACAAGTAATAAAATCAAATCATATTCCATCAGAATCAGAAAAGAGATTTAGACAATTTACTTCAAGTGAGTTGAATATAAAAAGTTGAACCAATAAAGACTGTCACACTTGTAGGTGGTTATTTGTTATGGGGTAGAGAACCTCTCAATATTAAACGACTGAGAGGTTTTTTATTTACAGATATAACATCATACACTATAAAACTTGAACACACTTTGGAACACCTCTGGTGAACTTGATTGTGGACTTTAATGACTGTGGACGCGTAGCTCAGCTGGATAGAGCAACTGCCTTCTAAGCAGTAGGTCAGAGGTTCGAATCCTCTCGCGTTCACCATTAAATCAACCAAATTTTACTTTCCCAAATCCATTCACACAATTCACATAAACTTCTCATATACTATTCACATATCGTTCACATGCGATTCACATACAGAATATATGTAAATAAACCATTGTTTTTAAAATATATTTTAGGGTGATTCGGTAAAGAAGTCTATTAGAAGGCAGTTGCTCTATCCAGCTGAGCTACGCGTCCATAATAATAAATTATTATTTATTACTTAAAAATACTTAAGTCAAAACAAAAGTATTAAAAATTTCTACAAATTAAATATAAAAACTATCAAAAATTAGTAATAAAATATTTTTTGCATACAGGTCATTGGTTTAGGTATCTTATCTAATTTTTCGATCCCAAGGCCGACACTTAGTACCATAGATGACAGCTTTGAGGTAACCTTGTCAAAAGTCCATGCAAAATCAGTTGTTTTAAAAAAATCTTTATCTTCCCAAATCACGTAAGCACCTTGTTTTTCAGCTAAAAGATTTCCTATTTCAGTAAACTTACCATTAATCCGTCTATATACTTTTGGATTATCCATATCTTTTGATCTATCAAAAAGAAATTCAAATTTGTAATTATCATCACTGCAGTCAAAGCCAGCCGATGGTAAATAAATATCATTTGCTATTAATTTAGAGGGAAATAAAAAAATAATAAAAATTGCTAAAATAAAATTAAATTTAAAAAATTTCATAAATTATACTTTCTATTTATTTCCAAATGCTATTCTATTAACTTAAAATATTATGTAAAATATTTATTGTAGGAAATTAATGACACTTTTTATTGATCACGTTGTAATAACAGTAAATGACATAAATTTATCTATAGATTTTTACACTAATATATTAGGAATGGAACTAAACGAGTTTACATCAACTTCTGATAATATCAGAAGAAAATCACTCAAGTTTGGTAAACAAAAGATTAATTTACACGAAAATTTAAAACCATTTGAACCACATGCATCAAATCCAACACCTGGATCTATGGATATTTGTTTTGTGAGTATGAAATCATTAGATCAATGGATGAAGATTTTTAAAAACTCACAAATTCAAATTGAAGAAGGCCCAGTAATCAAAACAGGAGCAAATGGCCCGATAAAATCTATTTACATAAGAGATCCTGATAATAATTTAATTGAAATCTCTAATGAAATTTAAAATTAAAGATTTATATAATTTGAGTTAAACTAACTAATTCACGTGTTCTGGTAACTTTAAAATTCCATTTTTTATCAAATTTTTTTATAAGGGATTGTAATTTTTTTGAATCCATTGCATTTTTTGCTTTTTTAATATTTTCAAATTCATATATAGCAAGATGAAAATTTGAATTTTCTACCCACCCTCTTTTTGCATTTTTAGCCATAAACTGTTTCTTAGCTTCATATAAATGTTCATTTTCATACCAATAATCAAAATCTTTACTATCTATCTGACTAGTATCAGATTTAACAATAAGGTAAGCTGACATGTTTTACTCCTCATAGACTATAACAACTTCAGTAATATTAATTTATATCAACTCAATATTAAAAATAAAATTATTGACAAAAACTTATTATAGTTCTGTTATAATAATTAGGTATTTAGGAGTTATATATGAACTTTAAAATATTTGGAAAGCAAGTTAAAGTTGGTGAAACTTTTTCCAAATATGCAGAAGCGAACCTTTTGGAATCAGTCCAAAAATATTTTCCTAATCCAATTTCTTCAATAATTAGTGTTTCTAAAAATAACAAATTATTTCATATAATAATTGTACTGCATATTAATAAAAAAATGGAATTTACAGCTCAATCTTCTGGACAAACTGCTAAACTAGCATTCAATGAAACACTAGAAAAATTATCAAAACAATTGAGAAGATATAAAAGAAAAATTAAAAATTATAAAAATAATGAAAACAATAATAAGGCAAACTCCTTAAATGCTCAATTTCAGATTATTAATGAACCTCTAACATCAATTTCAAAACAAAAAGATACAAATTATCAAGAACCACTTATTTTTGCAGAGTTAGATACTGAAATTGAAGAATTGACTGTTATAGACGCTCTTGAAAAAATGAAAATGGGAAACATTTCAGCTTTAATGTTCAGAAATAAAAAACATAGTGGACTAAACATGGTTTATAAAAGAGATGATGGTCTTATTGGCTGGGTTGATCCAAGAGGCAATAGAAATTTAGCAAAAATATAATTTAATCAATTATTGAGCTGTTCTAAGCGTTTGTCACGTCTACACATAAATCTATAGTATTCATATTTGTAACTTTGTTTTTTATAATAATCTTGATGTTCTAATCTAACTGGATAAAACTTAGTTTCTTTTTCAATAGGCACTATAGATGTTTTTGGAGCTAATGATGAAATAATTAATTTCTCTTCATTTGTTTTATAATAAATAGCCGGACTATACGATCTTCCCCGATCACAAAACTGTCCGTTATTATCTTCATAATCAATTGTTTTAAACACATGAACCACTAACTCTTTAAAACTAATTATTTTAGGGTTATATCTAACTAAAGCAGCTTCACGGTGATCGCCCCATTGCCCAGGTATGTATTTGGGATCTTTTGTAGTACCTGCAGTGAATCCACTTATTACCTCATTAACCCCCTTCAATTTTTCAGTATCTGCTTCTGTACACCAAAAACAGCCACCAGAATAAACAAAGGTCTCAGCTAATGATGAAAAACTGGAAAAAATTAATAAGTTAAAAAAAAAGAAAACTTTAATAATGATTTTGTTCATTGTTTTAGATTAGTTTATAACCAAAGTTTTACAATAAAATATTTTATATCTTTTAAAGGGTTGAAGTGAAATGGAGAAATTTAAATCAAATATAGATAATAAAGCTTTAGAAGACTTAAATTTTAAAATTACGAATGGTAGACTTTTAGATTGGGGACCGGATTATAACAATGATGCAGGTATTTCATTTAAAAAAATATCATATATAATTGACTACTGGAAAAATCAATTTTCGTGGAAAAAAGAGGAAAGTAATCTAAATAAATTTAATCAATTTATTTTTACTAAGGATAGTGTAAAAACACATTTTTTGCATGTGAAATCAACTGAAGAGAATGCTCTGCCTCTTCTTTTAATTCATGGATGGCCTGGTTCAATTTTTGAATTTTTAGATATAATTCCTTTACTAACAAATCCTGAAAAAAATAGTCTCAAAGGTAATCAACCTTTTGATTTAATAATTCCTACTTTACCAAATGTAGGTTTTTCATTTTCTCCATCGCAAAAACCATTGAGCTTACAAGAAATTTCTAGCCATTTTATTGACTTGATGAATACCCTTGGCTACAAAAAATATTTCATACAAGGTGGTGATTTAGGATCATTTATAGCTTCGATTATGGCTGTTAACGCTCCAAAAAATATTTCAGGTGTTCACTTGAATATGCTACCGCTACCTAGAGGTCTTGATAAAGAAGCTAATAATTCAGAAGAAGCAATATATTATGAAAAGCTAAAACATTTTATGAAATTTGAGACGGGCTATCAACAAATTCAGGGTACTAAACCCTTTACATTAGCACATGCTTTAAATTCATCTCCTGTGGCTTTATGTTCATATATAGCTGAAAAATTTTATACTTGGACTGATAACGACAATGATTTGTTTGATAAAATCAATATAAATACTATGTTAGCCAATATATCTTTATATTGGTTTTCTGGATGTATAGGTGCTTCTTTTTGGCCATATTTTATGCGTCACAGATCGGTTGACTGGCCTATTAATAAAAATTCACCAATCAATGTTCCAATGGGTTATAGTGAATTTCCAAAAGAGATATTTTCACCTCCAATCAGTTTGGCATCTCAATTTTATAAAAATATTGTATTATGGTCATCTCATGCTTCAGGCGGCCATTTTGCAGCTATGGAAAAACCAAGAGAACTAGCAATTGACATAAACAAATTTGTAAATAAGACACAATAAATTTTGTTTATTAAAGTTGAGTAATATGTGAGGTTCTAATGGATAATTTTTAAGGGGGGCATATAATGAGTCTAGATTTTTTAACTGATGATTTGTTGATTAAAAATAATAATTTTGATAGGCCTGTAATAGTTACAGGTGCTGGTGGTTGCATTGGAGCATGGATTCTTACAATTCTACATAGATCAAACATTCCTTGTGTAGCTCTTGATTTGTCTAATAATAAAGATCGACTTAAACTTATTCTTGGTAATGAAGCTTCTAAAATCAAATGGGAATTATGCGACATTACCGATCTTAAAATGCTAAAAAAAATTATTATAAGCTTTAACCCAAGTGCTATAATTCATCTAGCTGGTCTGCAAGTACCATTTTGTGCGGCAGATCCAGCATTAGGTGCTCGTGTCAATGTAGAGGGTACAATTAATATTCTTGAAATTGCTAAAGAAGCAAACATTAAGAGGACTGTTTATGCTTCGTCGGTTGCTGCCTTAGGGATGCCTCCTAAAGGTCCTTGGAAAGAAACTTTATACGGTGCATATAAATTAGCTAATGAGCATACAGCATTTGTTTATTGGGCTGACTGGGAAGTTCCATCTATTGGCATTAGACCTAATATTGTATATGGTTTAGCTAGAGATCAAGGAATGAGTTCAAAAAACACTCTAGCTATTCAAGCTGCAGCTCTAGGCGAAAGTTTTGTAATACCATATACTGGAAAATATAGCTGGTTATATGCAGGTGAGACAGCTTTAGCATTTATTACATCTGTAAGCAAAGACATGGTTGGCTCACATGTTTTTAATCTTAATGGTCCCTGTGAAACAATAGAAAATGGGTTATCTATAATTAAGAAGTTAAAAGAAGATGCGTCTGTAAGCTGTACTGGTCAATCGCTACCATTTCCTCCAGATTTAGATGATCTACCTCTGAGAAATCATATTGGTGATTATCCTTCCATTTCCGTTGAAAAAGGGATTGAGAATACGTTGAGGGCCTTTCAGGTACTTAAAGCTGAAGGAAGATGTCCGCCTATGCCCATTTAGATTTTGTTTTAGTGATAACATTTCATAAAGTTTAGCCAATGAAAAATAATCTTGATATGATTTTAAACGGTCCTGTTTTAAAAATGATTTGTAAACTTTCATTGCCAAATTCAATTACTGGAATTTCAATGGTGTTAATAGTGATAACAGATGCCTATTTTGTCTCACAATTAGGAAATGTCCCACTCGCAAGTTTAGCTTTAGTTTTTCCATTTTTAACACTAATGCAAATGATGTCTGCTGGCGCAATTGGTGGGGCAAGCACATCATCTATTTCAAGATTTTTAGGAGCAGGATTAATTGAAGATGCTAATTCAGCTATTTGGCATGCTGTTCTAATATGCATTTTTATGTCATTAATTTACACAATAATATTTGGATTTTTACCAAAACACATTTATTCATCAATGGGTGGAAGCAATGATGTTTTAGACGGAGCTGTTGTTTTTTCACAGATTGCTTTTGGAGGAGCTGTCTTCACGTGGTTACTCTATGTTTTTTCAGCAATTTTAAGGGCAATGGGAGAATTTGTTATTCCTGCAAAGGTTCAAATTTTAGGTTGCTTATTTCAGATCTTTTTAGGTGGGGTTCTTACAGTAGGTTGGTTTGGGTTTAAAAGTTTTGGTATTAGTGGGCCTGCAATTGCCATGGTTGTTTCACATTTCTTTATGATGATATATTTATATTTTTATATTAAATATAAACAAAAAATCATAAAGCTCACTACTTACCCTCTAAACAAAAAATCCTTTTTAGATATAATGAAAGTAGGGGCTGGAGGTTTAATTAATAGTACTACAATTGCAGGAACAGTTGCTGTTGTAACAGCTACAGTAAGTCATTATGGTATTGAAGCTCTTGCTGGTTATGGTCTAGGAAGTAGGTTGGAAATTATAATTACTCCATTAGTATTTGGCATCGGATCTGTTCTTACAGCTGCAGTTGGTATTAATGCCGGTGCAAATCAAATGAGCAGGGCAAAAAAAATTGCTTGGGTTGGTGCAATAATGTCTTTTATTATTATCGGCGTCATTAGTATAGCAGTAGCTGTTTATCCAGAACTTTGGTTAGACAATTTTGAAACAAATATTTTATCTAAAAAATATGCTATTCTTTATTTAATAATAGTTGGACCATTTTACTGTTTTTTTGCAGCAGGACAAACATTATATTTTGCTAGTCAGGGAACTGGTAAGATATTTTTTCCAGTGATAGTAGGTATTATAAGATTTTTGACTGTATCTGTTGTTTGTTATCTTACTATTATATTTTCGTGGTCTTTAAGTCATATTTTTTATGCGGTATCGTTTGGACTTGCTATTACTGGCATTGGGTTAAGTTTATGTATGTTAGGACCAGATTGGAATAGTGAAATTAACCAAAAAAAGATAATGAATACATAGCTATGTTTAAAACACAAAAAAATAAAAATATTCCAACAATAATCTTCATTATATATCTATATCATAAATTAAAATTATAAGTAGCAATATGAACAAAAAAATTCAAATTCTTGAAGAAAAAATTACTCTTTTTCAAAATGAGATAATAAGTATGAATGATGAAATCTATAATCAACAAAAAGAGATACAAGAACTTATATTGCAAATTAAAACATTAAAATTAGATATAGAAAATATGCAAAATAATAACACAGATAAATTAAATATTTCTGATGATATTCCACCACATTATTAAATTTAATTAGCTTGCTTGACTTCTGTAATATAAAATATCAAGTTAATATTATTTAAAACTTTTAAACTGGCCAATGGAAAATCCAACAGCTTACATTTATTTGATTTTAGGTCTGGGCTGTATATTCCTTTATAGAGTTTTAAAAAAAAGATGGAAAATTCAAGATAATAAAAAGAAAACATTATTTAAATTTTTATTTAATAATCTAAATAATAAGAAATAGATCATAATTATAATTGGGGTGAATTCTTATGAACAACCTAAACTATCTTATAAATCTTCTTAATTATAATAGTTGGGCTAACGATGAATTTTTTAAAGTTATAGTTCAATTATCTCCTAATGAAATTAACAAACAACGTAAATCTTTCATGAATAGTATAAGAAATTCTTTAAATCACTTATTGGTTATAGATAAGGTTTGGCTTGCTAATATGAAACAAGAAAAACATGCTTTTAATCACCTTCAGACTATATTATTTGAAGATATAAAAGAGCTCTGGGAGGCCAAAAAAAAAGAAGAAGCATCAATTAAAAATTATACTGCCAATTTATCTGAAGATGATTTACTTGAGTTAGTTGATTGTGACTTAATTGGTGGTAACAAAGTTTCTATGTCAAGGTCTATGATTATAACGCACCTAGTAATGCATGGTGGTTATCATAGAGGTATAATTGCAGAAATGTTTGGTCAAATTCCTTTACCTCCTATTGCTCAAGATATAACTACTTGGGAAAAATCTAAGAAATTAAATTAACACTCTTTAAGGACTTAAATTATGCATGCAGCTGAGTTAATTTGGAACAGTTGGGAAAATGGCCAAAAAATTGTTTCTTTGCCGAAAAAATTAATTCCAAGTTCACGAAAAGAAGCTTATAAAATTCAAGAAAATTTAGAAAAATTTAGTAATGACATTATTGCAGGTTGGAAAATTGCTGCAACTAGTAAAGAAGGACAAAAACATATTGGTGTTGGAGGACCTTTAGCAGGTAGAATTTTACAAAATAAACTTTTTAAACCAGACGATACTCTTAATTTTGGCCATAATAAAATGGCTGTTGCGGAACCGGAATTTGCTTTTAAAATAGGAACGACTTTAAAACCTACAAAAATATTACATAATCTTGAAGATGTTATGAAGTATGTTGAATCATTACATCTTTCAATAGAGTTACCGGATTCTCGCTTTAAAGATTTTGCTACTGTTGGTGAATTTAATTTAATTTCAGATAACGCGTGTGCACACCAGTTTGCAATCTCACATGGAATAGATTATCCTTGGCAATCACTCGACTTGTCAAAGCATAAAGTCAAGATATATAATTCGAGAAATCTTCAGCATGACGGAATTGGAGAGAATGTTTTGGGAGACCCAAGAATTGCCTTAACTTGGTTGATTAATGAATTATCACAAAATAATATTACTATTCATAAAGGTATGCTTGTTTCTACAGGAACGTGTTCTATACCACTACCTATAAAATCTGGAGATAAAATTACAGCTGATTTTGGTGATTTGGGCTCTATTAGTATTAATACAAAATGACAAAATTTTTATTTATAATTATAATAATAAGTATACTTATCTTTTTTTTTAAAAATCATTCTACAAAAATTATACCTTTTTTCAAAAGATTGTTAACTAATCCAATGATTAGAGCTTTAGCATTTAGAGGTCTTTGGAGAGTTTTAAGATTATTAATTTTTAGAAGATAATTAGTTCATTAGGCTTTTATAAAAACGTAGAAAGTATGGAAAAATATTTTCAATAATTTTAATAACCCCGTTTTTGTTAGGGTGTATCATATCTTTTTGATTAAAAGAAGGCTCTAAAGCCACATCCTTCAAAAAGAATGGATAAAAAAATACATCGTATTTTTTAGACAAGTTTGGATAAATGGCATTAAATTCATTTACATATTCCTTTCCAAGGTTAGGCGGTGCTTTCATGCCGATAAGCATTGTAGGAATTTTATTTTTTTTTAAATATATTAAAATATTTTCAATATTTCTGTAAGTTATTATGGGACTAATTCCTCTTAATGCATCGTTGGCACCAATTGAAATTATTACTGCATCATATTCTTCTTCTAATACCCATTTAAACCTATTCAATAAACCGGTAGAAGTTTCACCAGAAACTCCAGAATTTGTCAGCTCTAAATTAATTTTAGAATAATTAATTTTATTTTGTAATTGATTAACGAAACCATCTTCTTTTAATAATCCATATCCTGCAATTAGGCTATCGCCAAACACAATAACTTTAAATGTTTTAGAATATGCTGTATTAACTAAAATTGATAAGAAGAAAAAAATTGTAAAATTTAATTTTATTATATAATTCATTATCAACTAGAAACTTTCCTTTTAAATTATCTACAAGAAAGATAATTATAAAACAACATAATAAATTGATGTAATTATAAATGAATAATAAAAGTGAGAAATATATAATTGAACTGGAAAATGTTCATGTTACCTTAAAAAGTAGTGTAGAAACCGTTAATGTTTTAAAAGGGATAAATTTAAAAATTCTTGAAGACAATAGCATAAGTATAATGGGTGAAAGTGGAGCAGGAAAATCAACATTAGCAATGACGATAGCTGGATTAGAACTAATCACTAATGGAAAAATATTTTTTAAAGGTTCACCAATTCATCACTTGAAAGAAGATGAATTAGCTAATTATAGATCAAAAAATGTAGGTATTATTTTTCAATCTTTTAACTTGTTACCATCAATGACTGCTTTAGAGAACGTTAACTTGCCCAATCAAATCTCTGGAGCATTAATTGACGATAAAAAAGGAATTGAGTTGTTAAAGTCAGTTGGATTAAAAAATAGACTTAATCATTATCCCCACCAACTATCTGGAGGGGAGCAACAAAGAGTTGCAATTGCTAGATCCTTAATATCTTCTCCAGAAATTATAATTGCAGACGAACCTACAGGCAATTTAGACAAAAGAAACAGTGAAGAAGTTATGAAATTAATTTTCAAATTACAGAGTGATTTTGCCTCTACGCTAATATTAGTTACTCATGATGAGATAATTGCTAAGCAGTGTAATAAAATAATTAAATTAGATAATGGTTTAATTGTTAAAGATGAATAATTTTAAATTTTGGAAATTATCAATTAAAGAATTACGAGGATCCTTCAATGAATTTAAGATTGTTATAACGTCTATATTCCTGGGTATTTTTATAATTACTGCCGTAGGAAGTTTATCTGAGAACCTAAAATTTGAAATTAACAAGCAAAGGTCTGTACTTCTAGGAGGAAGTTTTGAACTTTCCACTACATATCAGAAATTTCCTAAAAAAATTAAAAAATGGCTTGAGGACAATGGAAAAGTCTCAGAAGTAATTGAGTTGAGGACTATGTTGTTTTCAAGCAAAAACTCAATTAATAAACGTCGATTAGTTGAATTGAAAGCCGTTGACGAAAACTGGCCTTTGATAGGTAGTGTTTCAATTTCACCTAAACAAACATTAAATCAGTCAATAAATAATACTAACGTCAATGAAGTTTTGATTGATAAAAATGTAAGAAATCAGCTTAGTCTTGATTTAGGTGATACAATTGATTTAGGGGATTCAAGAATAGTAATTAAAGGAATTATAAAAAGAGAACCAGATAGAATGTTCTCATTCGCAACATTTGGTTCTCGTGTTCTTTTGTCAATTAAAACATTACAAAAAACAAATTTAGTTGTCCCAGGTTCTTTAGTAAAATATAAAATAAAATTTATTCCCAACAAAAAAACTATAAATTTACCATACTTAAACAAGTTAGTTGAAGGTACTAATATTTCTGTTAGGGGTGTTAATAGTAGTACTAATAATTTTAACAACTTTATAGAAAGGACTTCTCTATTTATTTCTATGGTCGGGTTAATTACTTTGTTAATATCAGGAATTGGTATTTCTAATGGTGTAAAAGGATATATTATCAAAAAAATTAAGAATATTGCGATATTGAAATCATTAGGAGCTAAAAATATACAAGTTTTTTTAATTTATCTTTTTCAAGTCATGGTTATTTTTTTACTTAGTATAATACCGGCTTTACTTGCGGGAATCTCAATTCCTTTTTTATTGTCACCAATAATTAGTTCAGAATTATTTGATACTTTTCAAGCAACAATATTTATTAAGCCAATTATTGTTAGTTTTTCTTTTGGTTTAATAGTTTGTCTATTATTTACAATCATACCTATTGCAAGTACCTATGAAATTAAACCTATACAACTTATAAGACACTCAGCTCATAACACTCATAATCAAAGCTCCAAAAAAATAAAAATGTTCATATTTTTTTTAATTTGTTTGTTATCTTACTTAACAGTGATTATGACCAACGACATTAAATTATCAGCTTATATTTTTACATCAATTTTTATTTCTTTTACAATACTAAGCGTGTTTACTAATTTATATTTTTTTATATTAAAAAAAATAAATTTTAAAATTGGATCTCTATCTGAACTTGTAAGAAAATCGATTATTAGTAAAAACTCATTTTCAAAAGCAATAGTTGTTTCATTCAGTATAGGTTTATCACTTTTAATTAGTCTTAATATAATTGAAGAAAGTTTAGATAACAAAATTTCAAAAACTATTAATCAAGAAGCTCCCAACCACTTTTTAATTGATATTCAACCCAACCAAATTGATACAATTAATAAGTTAGCTTCTACGTCAAAAGATATTTTATTTCTTAACTCTCAACCAATGTTACGAGGTCGTATTACTGAAATAAATGACATAAAGGTTGAAAATTTAAAAGTTAATAAAGATGTCGAATGGGTGCTTAAAAGAGATAGAGCATTTTCCTGGACTAACGAAAGACCTAAAAAATCTAAGTTAATATCAGGAGAATGGTGGGAAAAAGACTATAATGGTCCTTTATTAGTATCAATGGGTGATAAAATTGCCAAAGGAATGAATGTTAAAATTGGTGATAAAATACGATTTAATATTTTAGGTAGAAATTTTGAAGCTACGATTTTCAATACAAGAGAAATTATTTGGGAAAATATGAATATTAATTTTATTTTTGTTTTAAGCGAAAGTAGTTTAAGAAATGCCCCGCACACTTGGATTGCTTCAACTACTAGTAAAAATAAAGAGATAAATAATAACTTTATAGAAAAAGTAGTCACTAAATTTTCAAATATTTCTTCTATTTCAATAGAAGAAAGTTATAAAGCTATTAAGTCAATTTTAAATTTACTAATAATTATAATTAACTCCATTGCTTTAATAACACTTTTGTCAGGCGTGATAGTCTTAACAGGTATATTAGATGTAAGTAAAAAAGATAAGTTATATGAGATAGCAATTTTTAAAATATTAGGAGCAAGTCCAAAAAAAATATCATTACTATGGCTATACGAATATTTAATAATTGGTCTAATGGCATCACTTATTTCTTTGCTAATTGGATGCTTAGTAAGTTTTATTTTACTATACTTCGTTTTTAATATTGATTTTTACGTAAATTACTTAACCTTAATTATTTTGTCTTTTATTGTTCCAACTTTGATAACAATTTTCAGTTTTTTTAAAATGTTTAAACTAGTTTTTTCTAAGCCACTTCAAGTTTTGAGAGCTCATTATCACTAAATATTCAGTAATTCAAAATTAATAAATGTTAAATTTTAATTTTTATAAAAATCATATATATTTAATTGAATTGAAATCAGGATAAAACATGCATTTTAAAAAATTAGGTAAGTCAGATTTAAACGTTTCATCATATTGTCTAGGAACAATGACTTTTGGAGAAACAACTTCAGAAGATGACGGACACAGTCAAATAGATCAGTCATTGGAATATGGGATTAATTTTTTTGATACAGCTGAAATGTATCCAACTTGTCCACTTCGTGCAGAAACTACTGGAAACACAGAAATTATTATTGGAAATTGGATAGAAAAAAATAAATCCAAAAGACCTGATATTATTCTCGCCAGTAAAATATCTGGAAAAGGTTACAAAGCTGTCAGAAATGGTGAAGGTATAAACGAAAAATCAATAAAGATAGCGATTGAAAGTAGTTTAAAAAAACTGAAAACTGATTATTTGGATCTTTACCAATTACATTGGCCAAACAGAGGTTCATACCACTTTAGACAAAATTGGAATTATAACCCTACAACCCAAGATACAAAGACTGCTAAAGAAAACATTTTACAAGTTTTAAAAGCTTTATCTGATATACAAAAAGAAGGAAAAATTAGATATATTGGCTTGTCTAACGAAACTTGTTGGGGAACTACTCAATTTATTCATTATTTAAAAGAGTTTCCTAATCTTACTCTGGCCTCTACTCAAAATGAATATAGTTTACTTTGTAGATTATATGACCTTGATATGGCTGAAATGTCTCATCATGAAAATATTAGTTTGTTAGCGTATTCCCCTTTAGCTGGTGGGTTTCTTACAGGTAAGTACATGGAAGATAAAGTGCCAAATAACTCTAGACTTTCGAGAGTACCAAGTTTGTTTGGTAGAATTAACGATAATTCCACTTTAGCAGTGAAAGAATATGTGTCACTTGCAAAAACATATAATTTAGATCCTGTCCATATGGCCCTTGCATTTTGCAATCAAAGACCTTTTATGGGTTCTGTAATATTCGGAGCAACTGATAATTTACAGTTAACGAATATATTAAAAGGGTTAGATGTGGTACTTTCTGAAGAGATTATGTTAGAGATAAATAAATTATATAAAAGATTTCCAATAACTTTTTAGAAACATTCAAGCTTTAAACTGTTTGTCATTTACCGATTTTAATATGTCTGGGTGTTCATTAACAAAATTAGATACTCTTTTAATCTTTGGGTATTTGTTTAAAAAATCTTTTGGAAAGCCGTCCACTGCACCTGAAGTTGTCCAACCCACAAAACTCCATAAGGCAATATCTGCAATGCTAAAGTAATTAGTAATTATTAAATCACTGTTTTCAGGGATGTTTTTCTCTAACATTTCAAATTTTCTTGTGAACTCAGTTTCAAAAAATTCTCTTCGTTTAATAATTTTTTGATCAGGTTCCAGATCCCTACCAGAGTTAAAAATTAATACAGTAATGTCAGTAATAAAATCTAAGAATTGATCGATTTTAGCTGCTGTAATATTGTTATCGTTCGGATATAGGCCAGATAATTTTCCACAGAACCTTGCAATCCCTGCAGTTTGCGCAATACTTTCATCGTTAACTTTTAAACATGGAAGTTGATTAAATGGAATAATGGTTCCGTCATCTAA
The DNA here is from genome assembly GCA_000421325.1 of alpha proteobacterium SCGC AAA536-K22. GTDB lineage: Bacteria > Pseudomonadota > Alphaproteobacteria > Puniceispirillales > Marisalimonadaceae > Marisalimonas. The sequence goes on along the minus strand of ATWQ01000008.1, from coordinate 63,621 downwards.
TTTACCCGAACTTCTTGCTCTCATAAATTCTTCACGGTCTACTCGAATATCATTAAATTTTATTTTGCCAATGTTAAGTGCGATTCTGCTAACTTCTGCTCTCCAAAATGGAAAATCAAAATAAATTAAAGATAAAGTCATTGTAAAGTAATCTCCTATTAAATAAAAATTTTACTAATTTCATCAAAAACTGAAAACATTAGTTCTTCTGTTTGAATATTTATTGGATCTGATGCAGATGACATTCTTACTATTGTTATTTCTTTATTAGGGTTTATCCATATATTCTGACCATGGATTCCAATAGCACAAAATTCATTATCTTTGAACCCGGTCTGATACCACTTTGATCGATAATTTCCTTTAGGAAATCTCTCCAAATTATCTTGATTTAGATAGCTACTGTTATTTTTACTATTTCTGAAATCTTCTATCCACGAGGCTGGTATTATTTGACCATTATCATTTGATCCATAATTACGAACTAACTCGGAAATTAAAAGTAAATCATATGGTGAAATACTAATTCCTCCTGCGGCTCTGCAGGCTCCCCATTTATCAACAGTTACATTTGCTTCATGGTTTATGCCTGCCTTTTTGAAAAGTAAGTCAGCCATTATTTTAGAATAATTTTCACCTGAAGCCCGTTCAATAATCCATCCTAATAAATCACTATGAGGGGAACAATAATGATATTTTTTACCATGCTTCTGATTAGACTTGGGCATTGATGAAAGAAAATCATGTAATCCTTTCATTGTTTGCATTGAGTGTGCTTCAGGCAAGTCCCAACCAGTAGATGATCTATATTTCTTGAATATGTCTGCTTGACCAGTGTAGTCTTCTACAAATCCAGAAGCAACGCTCATATCAAGAAGATTTCTAACTGTTGCGTCTTCATAAGCAGTTCCCTTGGTTTCTGGTAAAATATGTGAAATGTACCTGTTAATATTTATTACTTTTTTCTCAACTAGTATTCCAGTTAACAACGAAGTTAAAGACTTAGAAACTGAAAAAATAATATGAGGAGTATTAAAGTTTGTAAATTTATCATAAAACTCAAATTTAATTTTACCTTTATGCATGACTAAAAAAGCATCTGTATCACATATTTTGAAAATTTCATTAAGTCTGTAAGAAGATTTTTTATGATCAATGACTAGATTATTTAAGTCTATTAATTTCTTTTGTAAAATAATCTCTTTATCAGGATTATTATAAATTGGTGATGTTGGGATTAAATTTCTTACATTTACAAACGACCAAGAATTGAAAGGATATTTTCGCCAATTATCTAGTGTAACTTGATATTCAATTGGAGGTGGACTACCTTTCATGATTTTATTTAAGTCAAAAACAGTCATTTTTTCTCAAAAAACTAATAATACTATCTACATTCATCATTATATTTGACAAAGCTTTATTTTGGCAATAACCCATTATAATCTTAAACAAATAGAGTTAACAATGAAATTAACACTTAATGACATTATAGATGTACATAAAAAAATTTCCAAAAATGTAAAGTGGACTGAAACCAGCTTCTCAAGCTCTATTTCGGAAAAATTAGGTGTTAATATTTTCTTCAAGTTTGAAAATAGACAAAATACAGGCGCATTTAAAGTAAGAGGTTCTTACTCCAAGCTTTTGTCACTATCAGACGATGAAAGAAGCTCTGGTGTAGTTGCTATGTCTGCTGGAAACCATGCGCAAGGATTAGCTTTTATATCAAAAAAAATGGATATTAATTCAAATATTGTAATGCCTGAAGGTACACCTTTTACAAAAATTAGGAGAACGAAAAATTTTGGTGGAAATGTTATTATTAAGGGATCTGATTTAGACGAGTCCTATCAACATGTACAAGATCTTATAAAGAGTAAAGGTTTCATTGAAGTACATCCTTACAATGATTTAAATGTAATTTCTGGCCAAGGCACTATTTCATATGAAATGATATCTGACTGTAATGAAATCGATGTTCTACTGATACCTGTTGGGGGTGGTGGATTAATAGCTGGTTGTGCATTGGCAGCAAAAGAAATGAATAAAAACATAAAGGTTATTGGCGTTGAATCAGACTTATATCCATCTTTAACAAATAAGATGTTTAATAAAAAAATTAAGTGTAAAGGATCTACTTTAGCTGAAGGTATAGCTGTTTCAAAAATAGGTGATATTCCTTTTTCTATAATTCAGAATTTTGTAGATGACGTAATTACCGTTTCAGATAAATCGATTGAAAGAGCGATAGCAATGTTAGCAGAACACGAAAAAGTTGTTGCAGAAGGAGCAGGTGCAACGGGACTAGCTGCATTATTACAAAATACTGGCATGTTTAAAGGTAAAAAAGTTGGTGTTGTAATATGTGGAGGAAATATTGACTCAAAAGTTTTATCTTCAATCTTAATGAGAGATTTAGTTAGGTCAGGACAGGTTACAACGCTAAGTATTACGTTGCCTGACAAGCCCGGCCAATTAGCGATTATATCAAAAATTTGTGCAGCCAATGGAGCAAATGTTCTTCAAGTTGAGCATAGTAGATTCACAATAGATTTATCAGCTAGTTTAGCTAAATTAAACATCACTGTTGAAACCCAAAATTCAGATCATTTAAACAAAATTGTTAAAGAAATTGAAAGAAATGGCTTGCCAGTTGAGATTGAAGGTTTGGTGTAAATATTGTTAAGTTTATCATTTTTGGTTAAAGAGAGTTGTTATGAAGAAAGTTTCAATATTCATTGATGTACAAAATATATATTACACTACTAAGCAGATATTCGGATCTAATTTTGATTATAACAAATTTTGGAAAAAGATCACTTGTGACAGAGAAGTAGTTGCGGCATTTGCTTACACTACTAACAGAAATGATACTAAACAAATACAATTTCAAAATATATTAAGGGGAATTGGTTTTGAAGTGAAATTAAAACCTTTTATAAGTAGAAATGATGGCTCATCAAAAGGTGATTGGGACGTGGGTATAACAATAGATGTCATGGATTATGCATCTCAATCAGACATTATAGTTTTAGCCTCAGGTGATGGGGATTTTGATTTGTTGTTACAAAGGATAATTTCGAAAAATAAAGTTTTTGCAGAGGTGTATGGTGTAGATAATTTAACAGCAAATTCATTGAAAAAGTCTGCATCTAAATTTTACAAAATTGATAATAGTCTGCTTCTTAAATAAACATTTAAGATATCTTTGTTAGCTGAATATTTATAATCTCGTTTGATGATCCAATTCTCAACTTAGGTCCCCAGCAACCAGAGCCTGACGAAACATAAAGCTTTGAATTTTTATATTCATATATTCCATAAATAAATTTAAATTTTAATTTAACTAAAAAGTTAAATGGAAAAATTTGACCGTTATGAGTATGACCTGACAACATAAGATCACTTTTACCTTTTATATTGTCCCAGATATCAGGTTTATGTGATAGGACTAAGTTAAATAAGTTTTTTTTATTCAACTTCTCAACAAATTTTATTTTAGAATATTTACTTTGCAAATCATCAATTCCGATTAAGTTTATTTCGTTGATTTGTATACTAGAATTTTTAAGAACTTTAATTTTAAATTTCTTTAATTGTTCTATTTTATTTTTAAAATCCTTCAGATAATATTCATGGTTTCCATTAACAAAATATATATCCTTTTTAATGTTATTGAATAAGTTAAGATCATTTAATTTAAAGGAACTAGAATCTATAAGATCCCCTCCAATCAATAAAAAATCATATTCTAAAGTTTCTATTTTACTTAAGATTTTTGAAAGATGTTTTGATGTATTTGTACCTAAATGTACGTCGCTAATAAAAATTATATTATAGTTTTTATTAATTTTAGATGTTTCTACATTAATCTTTTTTAATAATACTTTCCTAGCATTAAACATTCCGTAAATTGATATCATCATAATTATTAACAATGACATTACCCCTATGTATTTTTCACTAATGGAGATAAATGAATTGAATAAAAGACTAATTGAAATAATTAAAAAACTTATAAAACCAATTCCTAATCCCTCATAGACAAATATTTTTAGAGGTTTAAAAGTACTGTGAGATCTTAGGTAAAAGACAATTAATATAAAAAATATAATTGTGTTAATTATTGAATATTCATAAGATGTAGTTTCATTTGATAAATATTTACTGAGAGTTTCAAAAGGAAATATATAAAAAAGATAAGTCAATAAAAACAAGATTATATAAAATAAATATCTATATAACCTTTGATACATTTTAAGATGATTTCAATTTAGCAAACGCAGAAAGCGCCTTTTGCCTAGATGTCTTTATATCTACAATTGGTTTTGGATAATTTTCTCCTAATTTTACATTGGCTTTTTTTAGGATGTCATCTGGAGCTTCCCATGGATTGAATAAAAATTTATTAGGAAGCAAAGAGATTTCTGGAACAAACTTTCTAACATAATCACCGTCTGCATCAAATTTTAAACCTTGGGTGATAGGGTTGAAAATTCTAAAATATGGAGCAGCATCTGCTCCGCATCCTGCAATCCATTGCCAACCTGAACTATTGCTTGCCAAGTTAGCATCTACAAGACAGTCCCAAAACCACTTCTCACCTTCATGCCAATGTAATAGTAAGTTCTTTACTAAAAATGATCCAACTATCATTCTTAATCTATTATGCATGTAGCCTGTTGACCATAGTTCTCTCATACCAGCATCTATGATTGGATAACCAGTTTGACCTTTTTGCCATGCTTTTAGAAATAAAGGATTATTATCCCAAGAAAAATTATCAAATTTCTTTTGCAAGTTTTTTCGGGGCAACTCTGGAAAATAGTATAATAAGTAATTAGAAAATTCTCTCCATCCCATTTCAGACAAAAAAGTATCTGTGTCTTGCTGGTGTTGAATTCCTAGTTGATTTAAATCCCAAACTTTAAACCATACTGTATTTGGTGAGATTTCACCCCAATGTAGATGAGGTGATAGTCTGGACACATTTTTTTTAGAAGGAAAATTGCGACCTTCTTTGTAATCGTTTAATTCACTTTCAACAAATTCGTCTAATCGTCTATTTGCTGCTTTTTCACCAATATTCCATGTCTCTATTATTTTTTCTTTCCAAGCATGCTTGGGTAATAAATTTAATTGATCAATAGTTAAATATTTAAAGTTTTTGACTTCAAAATAGTCTATTCTCCAAGGTTTTTCCAATGGTCTTCTTGGCTCATTTGCATTTAGACAACCCCTCCTATAATAGGGAGTAAAAACTCGATAAGGCGTTCCGTCATTTTTTAATACTTGCCAAGGTTCCCACAAAAGTGATCCATTGAAAGTGTTTATCTCAACACCTTCTTTTTTCATATTTTCCTTTATTTTTTTATCTCTTGAAATACTCCAGGGTTCATAAACTCTATTCCAAAATATATTACTTATTGACTCAGATTGGCAAAGCTCAGTCAAAATTACTTCAGAATTTCCTTTAGAAAATATTAATTTATTATCAAATTGTTTTCTGAGTTTTTGTAATGAATAATGAAGCCAAATTTTACTGGAACTTCCTATTTTATGTTCTTTAGGATTTTCATCATCGAGGATATAGATTGGAATTATTGACCCAATTTTAACAGATGCTGTTAGAGCAGGATTATCATTTAACCTAAGATCTTGTCTGATCCAGTATATGCTTACGTTTTGTTTCAAATTATTCTCGTTTTAACTAATTTATTTAAAAATAATAAATCTATAAGTTGAAATTGATTTAAATTCAACTAATTGAAATTAAATAAAAAATTATACTTGAGAAAAATAAAACTTAGTCAATAATATTTATAATTATTTTGAAAGTTTTTTTATGTCATATGAAAAACCTTATGAAGGTCTAAAAGTAATAGACTTTTCTCAAGGAGTTGCTGGCCCATACTGTGGAATGCTTTTGGCTCAATATGGAGCTGAAGTAATTAAGGTTGAGCCAAAAGATGGAGATTGGGCAAGAAACCTTGGTCAAGAATATGGACAACATTCTGCTTTTTCTGTAACTGCAAATATGGGAAAAAAAAGTATAGTATTTGATTTAAAAAATCAAAAAAGTCAGCCTGTATTGGATAAAATTATTAAAGAATGTGATGTATTCATCGAAGGCTTTAGGCCAGGAGTAATAGATAGATTGGGTTATGATTATGAGAGATTAAAAAATATTAATCCTAAACTTATCTATTTATCTATTTCAGGGTTTGGTCAAAAAGGTCCTTTGTGTAACAAACCTGCTATGGATCCTGTTTTACAAGCTTTTACTGGTTTTATGTCAGAAAACAAGGGTCCCGATGCCATTCCTCACAGAACTCCTGTTATTATTTTTGATATGACTACTGCCTTATATGCAACTCAACTAATTGCTTCAGCTTTATTTGCTAGAATAAATGAAGATGTTGGAAAAAAAATTGAAGTTAGTTTAATGGAAGCTGCTGCAGCCATGCAGTCAATAAGACTTATGAGTGGATATATGGAAGGGCCTTATACTCATGCTTCTTCACCTTCAGGAACTTTTCAAACTAAAGATGGATGGATACAAATTATTGTTGTGAAAAATCATGAGTTTACCAAATTTTGTAATGCTGTTGGATGGGATAGTTATCTTACTGACAAACGTTTTTCAACTAACTCCGTAAGAAGACAACATGAATCTATTCTTTCAAAGGATGTACAAAAACTTTTTATTACAGAGACAACTGAGTATTGGAAAAATTTATTAAACAAATTTGAAGTTCAGAACGAAAAAGTACAAAACTATAAAGAATTCGTAGAAAGTGAACAAACTAAAGCATTAGAGTTAATTTCTTGGTTAGATCAACCTACAACTAACCAAGTATGGCCTGTTCCAAATTTACCTGGCATGTCAAGATTGGTTAATGGAGATAAATTATCAATAGCTCCGTCTTTAGGACAACATACTAAAGAAATAATTAAAGGATTAGGCTATAGTGAAGACTTTATAACAAAACTTTTAGATGAAGAGGTAATATTTGGTCTTTAAAATAATCCAGTGATGGTGAAAGTAAGGGGAATAAACATTATAGCTGCAATAACTAATTCAGATTTTAAAGTTTCAGTAAATGTATATTTATCGTTGTTCATTTTTTTCTCCTATTGATTAGTTACTTTATTTTTTTTTTTTTTATAATTCAAGTTTTTAAATTTTAATATAAAATATTTTTTGCAAAGGAATTTAAATGACTTTTATATTTGGAATAATTTTATCAGCTTTAATATTTTTTTTCTTTGATGATATCCAAGCAATATTAGTTTCTACAGGTCTAAGAGATCAATTAGTAATTTGGTTGCAATCTTGGTAATAATATGAAGATTGATGTTAAATTAAGAATTTTATCTTTTCTATTTGTATAAATAAAATGATAAATTAGTATATTAAATTAAAATTCGTTAATCAAAATTAAACTGGATATATTAATGGTAAATAGTTTTGACTATATTATTATTGGCGCAGGCTCAGCAGGCTGTGTTCTTGCAAATAGATTGAGTGCAGATGGAAAAAACTCTGTTTGTCTTCTAGAAGCAGGCCCCCCAGATTGGAACCCTTTTATCCACATACCAGCAGGTTTTATGAAAACTCTTACTAATCCAAGTGTGAATTGGTTATTTCAATCTGAACCAAGTTGGGGAACAGCAGGAAGAGTTATTGATATTCCCAGGGGTAAGACATTAGGTGGATCAAGTTCAATTAATGGAATGGTTTTCAATAGAGGTCAAAATATGGATTTTGATGTCTGGGCTCAAAAGGGAAATAAAGGTTGGAGCTACTCTGATTTACTTCCTTATTTCAAAAGATATGAAAAAAGAATAGGAGAACATGATGATATTTTCAGAGGATCAGAAGGTGAATTGCCAATAACTGATTTGGAATACCGAGATCCACTTTGTGAAGCATTTATAAAAGGAGCCGTTGAAGAAGGTATTCCTCTAAACAAAGATTATAATGGAGAGTCTCAAGAGGGTGTTTCCTATGTTCAAAGAACTACTAAAGGTAGATTTAGAGTAAGTTCAGCTAAAGCTTTTTTGAACCCTGCCAAATCTCGAAGAAACCTTCAAATAATTACTAATGCTTTTGTAACTAAGATTGTTATTGAAAATAAAACTGCGACAGGGGTTGAGTATCTCAAAGGTGGTATAAAAGATAAAAAAGTGATTTTAAAAGTTAATAAAGAAGTAATCCTCTCATCAGGAGTTATAAAATCACCACATTTATTGCATTTATCAGGTGTAGGTTCAGGAGAATATTTAAAAGATATTGGGATAGATGTAATTCATGACCTGAAGGGTGTAGGTATGAATTTAAGAGATCACTTTGCACCTAGAATGACAGCAAGAGCTAAGAATGTTGAAACTATTAATGAAAAATCTAGAGGATACAAATTATTCAAAGAAATTGGGAAATATATTCTAGGTAAACAATCAATTGTCAATTTGAGTCCAACATTAGTTTACTGTTTTTGGCATTCTAATGAAGCTATAAGAAACCATGACTTACAAATGACATTTACTCCTGCTTCTTATAAAGAAGGAGTTCAATCAACTCTTGATACTGAACCGGGCTTTACTGTTGCTGCTTGGCAACAAAGACCTGAGTCACTAGGATGGGTTAAAGCTAAAAGTAATAATCCTTTTGAAGCACCTGAGATTCAACCTAACTATCTTGATGCAGAAGAAGATAAGAGGGTAGTTGTAGCAGGATTAAAATTATCAAGAAGATTAATGCATTCGAAAGCTTTATCTAATTACTTTGATTACGAGGTTTATCCTGGATTGGATGCGCAATCTGATGAAGAATTATTACAAATTGCTAGAGAAAGAGGAACAACCACGTATCATCAAATGGGTACATGTAGAATGGGTCCAAAAACAGATCCAACTGCAGTTGTTGATAACTCACTGAAAGTATATGGTCTTCAGAATATTAGAGTGGTAGATGCATCTATAATGCCTACGATGTTGTCTGCTAATTTACACTCTGGTGCAACATTAATAGGTGAAAAAGGATCAGATCTAGTTTTAGGAAAAGAACCCTTGGAAATAATTAACTTAAATTATTAATACCTGCATTTTATAAATTAGAAGGGAACTAAATTGTCTAACTCTCAAAATTATACTCCTCCTCAAAAATGGCAATGGGATAAAGAAAATGGTGGAAAGTTTGCTAATATAAACAGACCAATATCAGGACACACTCATGAAAAAGATCTTCCAATTGGGATACACCCTTTTCAATTATATTCGCAAGGAACTCCTAATGGTGTAAAAGTAACTATTATGCTAGAGGAGTTACTATCATTAGGTATTAAAGAAGCTGAATATGACGCGTGGCTAATTAGAATAGGAAAAGGGGATCAGTTTAGTTCAGGGTTCGTAGATATTAATCCTAACTCAAAAATACCTAGTCTATTAGATAATTCAAATGATCAACCATTAAAAATTTTTGAATCAGGCTCTATACTTTTGTACTTAGCTGATAAATTTGAAAAATTTGTACCTAAATCTTTTGCATCTAGAACTGAATGCATGAATTGGTTGTTTTGGCAAATGGCTAGCGCACCATATCTTGGAGGTGGTTTTGGCCATTTTTATGCGTATGCTCCTGAAAAAATTGAATACCCCATTAATCGTTTTTCTATGGAGGTTAAAAGACAACTTGATGTCTTAGACAAGTTACTATCAGAAAAAACTTTTGTTTGTAATGAAGAATATACTATTGCTGACATTGCAATTTGGTCATGGTATGGCGCATTAGTTTTAGGACGATTATATGGAGCTGAAGAATTTTTAGATGTAAAATCCTATAAAAATGTTATGAGGTGGGCAAATCTTATTAATGAAAGACCTGCTGTTAAAAGGGGAAGAATGGTTAATAAAATAACAGGTTACTTAGGTGCCCAACTTCATGAAAGACATGATGAAAGTGACTTTATTCATAAAACACAAGATAAGATAGAAGTTTAATAATTTAGGACTGTATTATAATTTCTCAATTCCAAGGTCAGCAATATACCTTCTATGCCAAGTTGGGCTAATAGTTAATTCATTTATGCATACATGTTTTGGCATTTGACATAAGAAAGATATTGTTTCTCCTAAATCATCAGGTTGAAGCATTTTATTTTTTTGTTCAATAGTGAGTTTTTTTGGACGTTTATCTAATATTGCAGTTGCCACTTCACCAGGACATAAAGCGCAAGCCCTAATCCCATAATTACAATATTTCATATTAATTGTTTCAGTCATTGCATTTAATGCATGTTTTGAGGAAGTGTATGAAACACCAGATAATAAACTAACGTGATTACCTGACCAAGATGAAACATTAATAATTAACCCATCCATTTTCTGTTTCATAATTGGTATTACAGATTTACAACAATAAAACAGTCCATTTAAATTGGTTTGAATTACATTGTCCCATTCATCTTCATTGACATTATCCCAATCTCTACTTTCAATATTTATTCCAGCACAATTGACTAAAACATCAATAAATTTAACTTCTTTTTTAATTTCATTCACAATTTCTTTTACAGATTGTTTATCAGAAACATCCAGAGTTTTGATTATAGTATTATGCCTGCATTTTAAGGAAGTATCTTTCAGATTTTTTGTGTTTCTACCGGATAAAATTACCTTCATACCCAGTTCTGATAATTTGATTGCAGCATTTTGGCCTATTCCTGAACCTGCTCCAGTTATCCAGGCAATTTTATTTTCAAGATTTCTTTTGATTTTTCAACAATCCTTCAATTTGAATTTATGTAATTTTAAAATTATTGTGCAGTTAAACCACCATCAACCACTAAACTTGAACCTGTCATAAAACTTGATTCATCCGAAGATAAAAATAATATTGTGTTAGCTACTTCTTGTACTGTTCCTAAACGTCCTAGTGGAGTTTGCATAATTCCTGATGAATAAGATTCTTCCTTTGTCATTTTAGGGTTTTGATTAATTCTAGCTTCAGCAACTTGTTTCCCCATGTCAGTCTCAATTATGCCAGGATGTACTTGATTTATTCTAATAGGATATTTTTTTTTACCAAAATATATAGCCATTGATTTAGTGAAAGTTGTTATACCACCCTTTGTCATAGAATATAATGGATCAAGTTGAGAACCTACTAACCCAGCAACTGAACTAAGATTAATTACAGAACTTCCAAATTTTGTTTTTTCTCCAGCCTCTATAAGGGATGGTGTAAGATGTTTTATACCTAAAAATACGCCAGTTAGATTTATAGATATTAATTTTTGATATTCCTCAAAAGTAACATTGTTAATTTCTTTGCCTAACCATATACCGGCATTATTAACCAAAATATCTATAGGTTTATTTTTGACCTTTAAAGAAGTAACAAAGTCTATCCATTCATTTTCTTCAGAAACATTCATAGAAAAAAAAATATGCTTCAACATTTAATTTTAAAAGCTCTTCAACCGTTTTTAAACCCTCTTCTTTATTTATATCCAAAATGAAAATATTCGCTCCTGCATTAGCTAAGGCAAGGCAAACACTTTTACCAATCCCTTTTGATCCTCCAGTTACAACAGCATTTTTATCTTTTAAACTTTGCAATTTATGTCCTTTCAAAAAATTCATTTTTTATTATTATCTTTTGTAAGCAACGATCTTCATTAGAATGATAATAATTAGTACCTTGTTGAATTAATATTCAATCTTACCGGTTTATAAAATATGGATTTTATATTGATACCTCATATATTTAACTTTAATCCATATAATGTTAATCCTTATCAAAAGGTTATAACTTAATTTTCAAACACTCAATTAAATTTACAATTACATATTTTTTATTTATTAATAAAAACTGTCACATTGTAATTTTAGGAAAATAAATGAGTAATCAAAAGCTAGAAGTATTTACCGATTACGTTTGCCCATGGTGTTATTTAGGTGACTCTAGAATTAAAAAAATTAAAAAGCGATTCAAAATTGATATTCAATTAATTCATTTTCCTCTCCATCCTGAAACACCAACAGAAGGAAAAACTTTACTTGAACTTTTTGGATCAACCCAAGATGATATAGATCAAAAAAATGAAAGAATGAAAGTACTAATGATTAACGAAGGTCTTTCATACAATGATAGGACGCATACTTACAATAGTAGATTAGCTCAAGAAATTGGAGCTTGGGCTCAGTCTATAGACAATAAAACATCTATTCATGATAATTTTTTTGAGGCCTATTTTGTTCAAGGTTTGAACGTAGGTTTGGAAAGTGTAATTTTAGACGTCGTTTCTAAATCTGGGTTAGATCCTAAAGAAGCAAAAAAAGTCATTAAAAATCGACTTTTTATGAAAAACATTGATGAAGATTGGAAAAAATCTAGAAATTATGGTGTTACTGGAGTCCCTACCTATGTATATCAAAAACAAAGTATGGTAGGAGCTCAACCCTTTGAAAATTTAGTTGAGTTTTTAAACCATTTTGGTGTTTCTAAAAGATAATTTTAAATCTTCATGCTATGATTATTATAAAAAATGAAACCTAAAAATATTCTATATATTCATCATTCTCCTTCAACTAACACAATAAAATTATCTAATCATGTTGAAAATAATCTTTGTAACTTTAGTCAAAATATTAATTTTAAGATGTTAAGCTCATTAGAAGCAAACACTTCATCTTTTCATTTAATTGACGGTCTTATTATTGGAACTACAGAAAATTTTGGTTATATGTCGGGTTTAACTAAAGATTTTTTTGATAGGTGCTATGACGAGTTAAGAGAAAAAACACAAGGTCTTCCTATAGTTTATTATGTTCGTGCTGGACTAGATGGGGAAGGTAGTAAACTTGCCATAAATAAAATTTTAAAGGGTTTAAGTTGGAAACAAGTTTTACCCCCGCTTATTTTAAAAGGTGTTTGGAGTGATGATTATATTGACCAGATAGAGGAGTATGTTTTAACATTTGCCAATGGAATTGAGCTTGGGATTTATTAGTCTTCATTTGGATAATCAGGAATATTTTGTAATCCTTGTATAAGAGCATTTTGAAAATTAACCATTGCGCTACTTGTATTCGCTTTTGAATTTGCCAGTCCATCTAAGTAACTCTTTACATCTTTTTCTAAAATAGCAATTGTATTATCCTTTGTATAAATTTCTTTTGCCCAATCTATATTATTTAAATTTTCACTAAACCATGTTTGTCCAGATGAACAATTAAGAATTGTTAGGAGTTGTTTAGAAGTAATATTAAGATTTTTAGCTTCGGCTAAAACATGTCTGACTGCTACAACAGAACAAGATGCTACAAAATTATTTAAGACTTTTACAGACATACCCGATCCAAATTCACCTAGATAATGAATTTTTTCTCCTAATAAACTCAAAATTGGTTTAACCACGTCAAATTCTTGTTTTTTAGATCCAACCATAAATGTTAAGGATGCGTCTTTGGCTCTCATAGGTGCACCTGACATTGGAGCTTCGATAATTGTTATATTCTCAGGTGCTTTTTTAAAAAAACCTTTTAGAAAAGTAGGAGATAATGTTGAACAAATTATAAGTGTTTTAGGAGTATTTATTTTAAAAAGGCCATTTTCACCCTCGCAAAGTTCTAGTGTTTGATCTATGTCTCTTACAGCACTTAAAATAATATCTGACTTATCAAAAAAATTAACTTTTGAAGATATGTAATTACTTTTTACGCAGGAAAAGTTCTCTTTAGGTTTTACGTCATAACCAAATGCATTCACACCATTCTTTATAAGGACTTCTAACATTGGTAATCCCATTGTACCACATCCAGCAATTCCAATGTTTAATTTAAGAACATCATTCATAATCAACCCCAAACATTTATCTTAGTTAACTTGTTTTAGATCATAATTTTCAATATATTAAATAAAATATTATTTTAAATATTATGAAGTGGGTATTATGAATATTAACGTTAATGAATTAAAATCTTGGATTGGTAATGATGAAATAGCTTTTGATGAGGTTTCACAAAGCTTAGAGGCAAGGTTTAGGGCAACTCTTGATGAAGATCCAGGAAATCCTCAAAAAGGTGAAATTGCATCATCAGGTCTTCATTGGGCTTTGGCCCCAGCAGTTGTCAAGTCATCATTGTTAGGAAAAGATTCCCATCCTAAAAAAGGGGAATTTCTTCCTCCGGTTCCACTTCCTCGAAGAATGTGGGCAGGATGTAGAACTCATTTCTTAAAGCCTTTAAAAATTGGCGATTTAGTTAAAAAAAGATCTTCAGTAGTTGATATAAATTTAAAAGATGGAAAGTCTGGATTATTATGTTTTGTAACTGCAAATTATGAATTCTTTGTAGATGATCAGTTAATGATTAAAGAAGATCATGACCTTGTTTATAGAGATTATAACAAAGAGGATAAGACTATATTTGTTAAAAATGATTTACCTTTCATTAAATCAGATTATGAAGAAAAAATATTTGCACACCCAACGATGTTATTTAGATATTCAGCTATAACGTTTAATGGTCATAGGATACATTATGATTATCCTTATTCTATTGAAGAAGAAGGATACAAAGATTTGGTCTTTCATGGACCATTGCAAGCAACATTAATGTTGAGAGCCGCTGAAAAATATAAGAAAGCAAAGGTTAAATCTTTTTCTCATAGGGGTGTTGCGCCAGTATATGCAAATGATGACTTAATTATAAATATTGAAAATAAACCTAATGGTAGTCTTAATTGCTTTACGAGTACTAAAGATGCAGGTATGACAATGAAAGCAGAGGCAATTTTTTGATTGCTTACAAAATAACCAATATTTTTATTTCGTATTTTTGGAGATTTTATGTCAAATTTTGATTATGATCTTATTGTTGTTGGAGCTGGGTCTGGTGGCACAAGAACAGCTAGAATTTCAGCATCTTATGGTGCCAAAGTACTTGTTGTAGAAGGTGATAGGGCTGGTGGAACGTGTGTCTTAAGAGGTTGTGTCCCAAAAAAATTATTGGTTTATGCATCTCAATTTTCTGAACAAGTATCAGATGCTGAAGGCTTTTGCTGGCAAGTAAATAATTTTAAAAGTAATTGGCATGAGCTAATTATAAAAAAGAATAAAGAATTGGATAGGCTTCATGAGATCTATGTTAATTTAATAAAAAACTCAGGTTGTGATTTAATATCAGGCTGGGGGAAAATTACTGGCCCAAATACTGTCTCAATAACTAAAGAAAATAATGAAACAATTCAATTATCATCAGAAAAAATCATGATTGCTGTTGGTGGTGAATCATCCTTTCCAAGTTTTGACGGTAATAATCACATGATTAATTCAGACAACGCTTTGGATCTTATCAAATTACCCAATTCTATTGCAATATATGGATCTGGCTATATTGCTGTTGAATTTGCGGGAATATTTAATGGATTTGGAGTTGACACCCATCTTATTTTTAGAGCTGATATGGCTTTACGAGGATTTGATAATGATATCAGACAACATTTAATGACCTCAATGAAACAAAAGGGAATAACTATACATAATGAAGTTACTATTTCAAAGATTGAAGAAGAAGAGAAAATAAATAAAATCAAACTCTCAAATGGTAAAAATATAGTCGTTGAAACCGTTATGGGAGCTACAGGAAGAAAACCTAAAGTATTTAATTTAGGTTTGGATGAAATTGGAGTAGATTTAGGCAAACGTGGTGAAATATTGGTAAATAATCTTAATCAAACTAATATCAATTCTATATTTGCAATTGGGGATGTTACGGATAAAATTACACTAACTCCTGTGGCTATTGCAGAAGGACATGCTTTTGCAGACCGCGAATTTGGAAAAATTAACAGGTATATTTCTTACAGTAATGTCCCAAGTGCAGTTTTTAGTCAACCGTCAATTGCAGTTGTGGGTTTCACTTTTGAGGATGCTATAAATAATGGTATTAAAGCAAGAGAATATAAAAGTGAATTTAGAGCATTAAAAAACACTATTTCTGGAAATCTTGAGAGAACTATAATGAAATTAATAGTTGATGAGAATTCACAAAAGGTAATAGGAGCTCATATGATAGGTCCGGATTCAGCTGAAATCATTCAAGGCATAGCAATAGCAATCAAAGCAGGTGCTTTAAAGTCAGATTTTGATAGTACTATTGGAATTCATCCCTCAGCTGCAGAAGAATTTGTAACAATGAGATCTTAATAGTAAATTTTAACTGATTAATTGAAGATTTAGCTAATTTCTGTTAATTGGATATTTTAATTATTAATTAATTTGACTAGTATGGGATTATTTAGAGGAAAAAAAGATGATTGACTGGAAAATAGATTCTTGGAGAAAACTTCCTATAAAGCAAGTTCCTAAATATAGCGACATGGCTAGAGTAAATTCTATTGAAAAAGAACTTTCTGTTCGGCCACCTTTAGTATTTGCCGAAGAAGCCAGAAGACTCAGGAAGAGAATGTCTGAAGTTGCTGAAGGTAAAGCTTTTTTGTTACAAGGTGGGGACTGTGCTGAATCTTTTGCAGAACATAATGCTAATAATATCAGGGATAGTTTTCGGGTATTGTTACAAATGGCAGTTGTACTTACTTTTGGTTCTGCTTTACCTGTAATTAAAATAGGTAGATTAGCGGGTCAATATTCTAAACCTAGGTCTTCTTCTGTTGAAGTCATAAACGGTGTGTCTTTACCTAGTTATCGTGGTGATATGGTAAATGACATGGCTTTTGACGATAAAGCGCGTGAACCTAACCCTGAAAGACTACTTCAAGTTTATGACAAATCAGCTTCTACGTTAAATTTGGTTAGAGCTTTTGCGAGTGGAGGAATGGCAGATTTAACAAAATTACATGAATGGAATTTGGAGTTTGTTAGAGGAACTAATGAAGCCAATAAATATAAAGAACTTGCTGCTAAAATTACCTCATCTTTAGAGTTTATGAATGCTTGCGGCATGACACCAGAAAATACTGCCCAACTAAGAGAAACTGAATTTTATACTTCTCACGAAGCTCTTTTACTTAATTATGAACAGGCGCTGACTAGAAAAGATACTATTACTGAAGAAAAAGGATGGTTTGCAACCTCAGCACATATGTTGTGGGTTGGAGATAGAACGAGAAGTATTGATGAAGCTCACATAGAATACATGAGAGGTATAGCTAATCCAATTGGATTAAAATGTGGTCCATCCACTGACTCTGACGACTTACTTAGGCTTATTGAAAAACTAAACCCATTAAATCAAGCTGGACGACTTACTCTTATTGCTAGAATGGGTTCGGATAATGTTTATAAAAAATTAAAACCGTTAATATCAGCTGTTAAAAAATCAGGTTTAATTGTAGGTTGGTGTTGCGATCCTATGCACGGAAATACTGTTAAAGCATCCACAGGATTTAAGACAAGAAAAATGGATGATATCATGGCTGAGGTAAGAGGTTTCTTTGAAGTTCATAATGAAATGGATACCATACCAGGCGGAGTTCATTTTGAAATGACTGGACAAAATGTTACTGAATGTGTTGGTGGCGTATATGAAGTAAGTGAATCAAACTTAGCTGACAGATATCATACGCATTGTGACCCAAGACTTAATGCAACTCAATCTTTAGAATTAGCATTTTTAGTAGCTGACTTACTTGCAGAAAATCGAGTGGGTCTAGGGAAAAAAATTGCAGCGGTATCTTAAAGGTTTGAAATTGTCTGATCATAAAAAAAAAACTAATATTAATCTTATACAAAAAAATACTTGGCCAAATGAGTTAAGACCAAATCCAGATCAGTTACCTTCTGTTACAGACACATATTTTTTAAGAACTAAAGACATAGTGTCTAAATATGGAGATACTGAAGTTACTTATGCAATTTTTATGAGAAGACCTGTAATATCGGCTTTAAATCCAGCGATTGATTGGCTTCAACATATTGTAAAAGAAAGAAAGGGCAACGTTAATATTAACCGCTGTTTTGAAGAAGGAAGTGACGTAGGAGCAGGGGAACCAATGGTTTATATATCTGGCTCTATGCTATTATTAGTAGATTTAGAGACAGCTTTACTTCAAAAAATTGGAGCAACTTGTGTGGCTGCTTATAATGCTAGATCTATGGTAGAGAGTTTACGCAAAACATCTTTTTTAGCTATGGATGCTCGACACTGCGCTGGAACAGATATGTCAGATCTAATGGCTTATGGTGCATTTGTTGGATCTAAAAGAGTTAAATCTGAGATGAATGCAATTGGTTTTATAGGATGCGCTACAGATAAAACTGCCCACTTATTTGAAAATACTAAGGGTTTAGGGACCATGCCTCATGCTTTGGTTGGTTATTCAGGTTCGACATTAAAGGCAGCAGAAATGTTTCATTCTACATGGCCTGATCAACCATTAACTGTTTTAGTTGATTATTTTGGTAAAGAAATAACTGATGGTCTTATGGTTTGCAGATCGTTTACAGATTTATCAGATAATGGAACATTGTCACTAAGATTAGATACTCATGGTGGAAGATATATTGAAGGATTAGATGTTGCTGGCTCTTATGCTGTTTTAGAAAGAAACGCTCCTGAATCTATAAGAGGTTATAGGACAGAACAAGAACTTCGCTATCTAATTGGAACTGGCGTTTCTGCAGCAGCAGTTTGGCATCTTAGAGAAATTCTTAATAATGCAGGTTTTAAAAAAGTTAAAATTGTCGCTTCTAGTGGATTTGGTCCAGAAAAATGTAAAGTTTTTTCTCTTGCAAATGTCCCTGTAGATGTTATCGGTACAGGATCTTATCTTCCAAGCCGATGGTCTGAAACTTATGCAACAGCCGACATTATTTCTTATGGTGGTAAGTCTCAAGTTAAACTTGGAAGAGAGTTTTTACTTAGGCGTTAATAGTATTCTGTTTGATGAGTTGATGAATGAAAAATAAACTTAAAATAGTCCTTGCTCAGTTGAATCCAATAGTTGGTGACGTTAAGGGCAATATTATTAAATTGGTTAACATAAGGGATAATTTAAGTGATGAGATTGATATAATTGTTGTTCCTGAATTATACGTTACTGGATACCCCATTGACGATTTAGTTCTTAGAAATGATTTTTTAGAACTTGTTGAAAATGAAATTATTTCATTAGCTAAACTGACTAATGATGGGAAAGCTGCCATTATCTTAGGTGCTCCAAGAAAAGATAATAAATCAATTAAAAATTCAGTTTTTGTCTTAGATAAAGGAGAAATTTTATCTTATAGAGATAAATATAATCTTCCGAATACTGGTGTGTTTGATGAACAAAGAATTTTTTCTCCTGGTTCTTTATCTGGCCCAGTTAAAGTTAGAGATGTATTAATTGGGTTACCAATTTGTGAAGATATTTGGAATGAAACAGTTATAGAATGTTTATGTGAAACAGGTGCAGAAATAATATTATCTATTAATGCGTCTCCATATTCTATTAAAAAGAATGACCAAAGAATGTCTGTAGCTGTGTCTAGAGTTTTAGAATCAAAATTACCCTTAATATACTTAAACAGGGTTGGTGGCCAAGATGAATTAATATTTGACGGAGCCTCCTTTTGTTTGAGTTATGAAGGTAAGTTAAATGTTCAACTGAAAGATTTTCAAGAACACATACTAAATATTGATTTACAAAAAAATAATAATAAATGGATTTTCAAAGAAAATATTAATAGTGTTTCTTCAAATATAGAGGCTTTATATAAATCTCTTGTAGTAAGTGTTAGGGATTATGTACAAAACAATGGTTTCCCTGGCGTTGTTCTCGGCATGTCTGGAGGAGTAGACTCAGCATTAGTAGCCGCGATTGCAACGGATGCTTTAGGTCCAAATTTAGTAAAAGCAGTTATGATGCCAAGTCCTTATACCAGTCAAGAAAGTTTAGAAGACGCAAAGTTAGCCTCTTACAATCTAGGAATAGATTATTCTTATTTAGATATAAAAGGTGGTATGGAAATTGTAGACAAAATTCTTTTAGGTTTTAATGGTCCTAAAGTTGCTCCAGGAATAACGGAAGAAAATATTCAATCTCGAATAAGAGGCCTACTTTTGATGGCAATTTCCAACAAATATGGATCAATGGTATTAGCTACTGGAAATAAATCTGAATATGCTGTTGGTTATGCCACTTTGTATGGTGACATGTGTGGAGGCTTTGCAGTTATAAAAGATGTTTGGAAAAGTGATGTATTTAAATTATGTAAGTGGAGAAATTTAAATAAATCTGTTGAGTTTTTAGGACCAAATGGCGAAGTTATACCTGAAAGAATTATAACAAAACCTCCTAGCGCGGAGCTAAGAGAAGATCAAAAAGACACTGATAGTCTTCCGGAATATGACGTTCTTGATGCTATTCTAAAAAAATTAGTTGAAGACAATTTATCAATAGATCAAATAGTTTCTGAAGGTTATATGATAGATGATGTCAAAAAGATCTCTATGCTTTTATCGAGATCTGAATATAAAAGATTTCAATCTGCACCTGGTCCAAAAGTTACTGAAAAAGCTTTTGGTAGAGATAGAAGATACCCTTTAACTAGTGGGTTTAGAAATTGGAATTAATCAAACCGTCCATAGAATTAAATTTAATATCTTTTTAAGACTAGGAATTAGTTATGATAAAAGTTCGTTTTGCTCCAAGTCCAACTGGTTACTTACATATTGGAAACTTTAGAACTGCACTAGTAAATTTTTTATTTGCCAGAAAAAATAATGGGCATTTTATGTTAAGAATAGACGATACGGATCAAGAAAGGTCCTTATTAGAATATGAAAATGCAATTAAAGAAGATTTAAGCTGGATGAATATTGGTTGGGATAGTATTGAAAAACAATCCTCAAGATTAGCTTGCTATGACGATGCATTACAAATATTACTGAATAAAAAAAGAGCATATCCGTGTTTTGAAACTGCTGATGAATTATCTTTGAAAAGAAAGAGTCAATTATCTTCTGGAAAACCTCCTATTTATGACAGATCTGCTCTTAAGTTATCAGATTCAGATATAGCTGATTTTAAATCTAAAGGAAAAAAACCTCATTATAGATTTTTATTAAAGCACATTGATGTTAATTGGAATGACCTAATTAAAGGTAATAGTAAATATAACATGTCAAATTTATCTGACCCAGTTATTTTACGAGAAGATGGAAGAGTTATATACACGCTTGCCTCAGTTGTTGATGACATTGATTTTAAAGTTACAGATATTTTGAGAGGTGAGGATCATATGACAAACTCAGCAGCTCAAATACAACTGTTTGAGGCTTTAGAATCCTTTCCACCTAGGTTAGGGCATTTATCTTTGTTAACAGATATCTCAGGAGAAGGTCTCTCTAAAAGGCTTGGTAGTTTATCATTACGAGACCTTAGAAAAGAGGGTTTTCAACCAATGGCTCTATCTTCATTGTTGTCAAAGGTAGGTACCTCTGATGCAATAGATGTTTTTAAAAATATAAATTATATAATTAAAGACTTTGATATAAATAAATTTGGAAAGTCAAAGCCTAAATTTGATAAAATGGAACTTTCAAACTTAAATTCAAAATTTTTTCAGTTAATGAATTACGAAGATATTTTTGATCAACTAAATAATTTAGATTTAAAAATAACTAGTGAGTTTTGGAATTTAATTAAAGGAAATATTAACACATTGAACGATGTAAAGTTTTGGTGGAATATTATATATGGAAAAATTAAATCTATAAATGATGATCAAGAATTTAAACATTTGGCATTAAAAACTTTACCTAAAGATAGTTTTGATAAAAGCACTTGGTCAACATGGACTGGCTTGTTAATGAAGGAAAGCGGCAGAAAGGGTAAAGACATATTCAAACCTCTTAGATTATCCCTGACAGGAGAAAGTAATGGTCCAGAAATGGCAAATCTAGTTTTAACAATGGGAAGAGACAAAATTGTTGAAAGATTAAATAATAAGGATTAATGAGTAATTTTGACTATGAATAACTTAAATTTATACAACACTCTTGAAAAAAAAATTTCTGTTTTTAATCCAATTGATAAAAATGACGTTAGAATGTACGCATGTGGACCTACAGTTTATGATTTTATCCACATTGGTAACGCAAGACCTTTGGTGGTATTTGATGTTTTAGTTCGATTGCTTAGAAAAATGTATCCTAAAGTTACCTATGTTAGAAATATTACTGACATTGATGATAAAATTAACAAAAGAGCAACTGAAAAAAAAATAAAAATTTCTGAATTAACAAAAGAGACAATAAAAAATTTTCATAACGATTGTAAATCATTAGGTAATTTATATCCAGATTTTGAACCAAGGGCCACAGATCACATTAATGAAATAATAGAGATGATTGAAATATTAATTTCAAAAGGTTTTGCTTATGTTTCTTCAGGAAATGTTCTTTTTTCGGTTGAAAAATATAAAAAATATGGGCTGTTATCAGGAAGATCTCTTAAAGATATGATATCTGGTTCAAGAGTTGATGTTGCAGAATATAAAGATAAACCAGGAGATTTTATTCTATGGAAACCATCTACAGAAGACTTGCCAGGTTGGAATAGTCCATGGGGAAGAGGACGACCAGGTTGGCATATAGAATGTTCTGCTATGAGCAAAAAGTATTTAGGTGAACAATTTGATATACACGCAGGTGGTCTAGATTTAATTTTCCCTCACCATGAGAATGAAATTGCTCAATCTTGTTGTGCGAATGATTCAGAAGTTATGGCTAATTTTTGGCTTCATAACGGTTATGTTACTTCCGAGGGTGAAAAAATGTCTAAATCACTTGGAAATTTTACAACTATTAATGAACTTCTTTTTCAATTCAACGGTGAAGCTATCAGATATGCCCTTTTACAGGCTCATTATAGAGCTCCACTAAGTTTTAGTAAAAAATCTTTGGAAGAGGCTAAAAAGTCTTTATCAAGACTTTATAGAGCTGTAGATGGATTTGAAGTTAATGGTAACCCAGATAAAGAACTTATAATTAATCTGTGTGACGACATAAATACTCCTAAAGCTCTTGCTAGAGCTCATTATCTAACTGATCAAGCAAATAAAGGAAGTAAAGAATGTGCTCAAAAATTAAAAAATTCGAGCAAAATTTTGGGAGTTTTATCTCAATCCACTGAAAGATGGTTTAAGTTTGAAAAAAAAGATAATCAAAATCAAAGTTTAGATATTGCTTTAACTGAAAAAGAAATAGATGAGCTCATATTAAAACGTCAAATTGCAAAAGAAAATAAAGATTATACCAATGCAGATCAAATCAGAGAACAATTACTTAAACTTGATATAATATTGGAAGATAAACCTGACAAAACAATTTGGAGAAAAAGTTAAATTTATGTACTTATATGATTGATTTAACACCAAATATAATTTTATCAAAACCACAGCTTGGAGAAAACATAGGCTCTTGTGCTCGAGCTATGAAGAATTTTGGAATTGAAAAGCTTAGGTTGATCGAACCCAGAGATGGGTGGCCAAATAGTTCTGCCTATGCCATTTCAGCTGGAGCGGATAATATATTAGATAAAACAAAGCTTTTTAAATCGTTAATTGAATCTACTAAAGATATTTCTTTATTATTTGCTACTACGGCTAGAAAACGTGTAATTGGTACAAAATCTTTAAATATTTTTGAGGCAATAAATAAATCTTTCGATCATGTTGTAAATGGTGGAAAAGTAGGTTTTTTATTTGGACCGGAACAATCAGGTTTGTCAAATGATGATGTTGTACAAGCAGATTTTACAATTTCAATTCCGTTAAATGAAAATTTTTCTTCTTTAAATTTATCTCAAGCAGTTTTGTTGATCTGTTGGGAATGGAATAAAGTTAGGATGTCTTACTTAAAAGAAGATAATGAAACTATTAAAGTAAATAAAAAATTAAAAAAAAGTACTGAACTTTCTAATGTTGGTGATAGAGAGTACTTTTATACACAGTTAGATGATTTACTTAGTAAGTCTGGTTTTTTTCACTCACCAGAAATGGCACCTATTGTTAAAAGAAACATAAGAAGTTTATTTAATAGAGCATCTTTAACTCACCAAGATTTGAGAACACTTCATGGAATTATTAGATCTCTATCAGGAACTTCAAATCGTACTTGACTTTTAGCATTTAGATAGTATTTTTCAGATTAATTTCCGATAATGTGGATAATGGCATGGTGTTACTTATCCCGGGGTTATAACTCCTGATTGGAATAATCTTCTACTTTTTAAGTAGTACATATAAAGGTTTAAATATGCCTAAGTCAGATCATAAAAGAACAAGTTCAAAACATAAGATTGACAGAAGATTAGGAGTGAATTTATGGGGAAGACCAAAATCCCCGTTGAATGACAGAGAATACGCTCCTGGCCAACATGGTCAAAGAAGAAAAAAGCCAACAGATTTTGGGGTCCAATTAATGGCTAAACAAAAGTTAAAGGGTTATTATGGCAATATTGGCGAAAAACAATTTAAAAAATACTACACAGCTGCAGTTAGAAAAAAAGGTGATACGGGTGCTAATTTAATTGGTATCTTAGAGTGTAGACTTGATGCTATCTTATACAGAATGAAATTGGCCCCAACTGTTTTTGCTTGTAGACAGTTAATAAACCATGGTCATGTTATGGTAAACGGAAGTAGGTGTAATATTCCTTCAAGAATGATTAATGTTGGTGAAGTAATTTCTTTAAAAGAAAAAGCTAAGGGGATCCCAGCCGTTATTGAAGCTACTACTTTACCAGAAAGAGATGTCCCTGAATATGTAGAAGTTAATCATTCAAACTTCACAGGGTCACTCGTAAGAATTCCTATGCCAGATGATGTTCCTTATCCAGTTCAAATGGAAACTAATCTAGTTATCGAGTTTTATTCACGTTAATATACTTAATTAATTAAACGTTGCATTATGTAGCGTTTAATAATTATAACTATGTATTAATTCCTGCTTGGCTAAAATATTCAGTAAGTTCGCCGTTTTCATGCATTTCTCTTATAATATCGCACCCACCAACAAATTCATTTTTAACATAAAGTTGTGGTATAGTTGGCCAATCAGAATATTCTTTAATTCCTTCTCTTATTTCGGCATCTTCAAGAACATTAACACTATTAAATTTCACGCCCATATGACTTAAAACGCCTACGACCGCAGCTGAAAAACCACATTGGGGCATAACTGGGGTGCCCTTCATAAATAATAATATTTCATTATTTTTAATGATATTTTCAATTTTTTCTTTAGTATTTTGTTCCATTTTGATCTCCTTTAATCCTTTGGTGCGGATGTATTTAAAGCTAGGGCATGCAGCTCTTTACCCATTTTACCATCCATTGCATTATAAACCATTTGATGTTGTTGAACTCTAGTTTTTCCCCTAAATTTTTCAGAAATTATTTGAGCAGCGTAATGATCACCATCACCCCTTAAATCATCAATTATAATTTTGGCGTCTGGAAATGTTTTAAGAATAAGTTCTTCAATTTCAATTGCAGTCATAGACATATTTGAACCCGATTTTAACTTTATTCACCCATAAGAGAAGGTAATGTTTGATTATTTAATTCTTTTATATCACTTATTGATATAATAGTTTTATCATTTAAATTCAAGTTATTGCTTGAATTAGTCTTTCCAAGAATAAAATAATCTATGTTGCCATCTTCTAGAAAAGATTCAACATCATCGATTTTATCGGTAGCTACTATTATTCTTCCTTGATCTTCACCAAAACACCATGAGTGAAGTGTGGGGTCTTTGCTATCACATTTGAACAATGATTTAGGAAGGTTAATACTTAAACCTAAATTATTTTTAAATAACATTTCACATGTTGTTGTTAGTAAACCACCATCTGAAATATCATGTGCTGCCGTCAAAAGTTTTTTATTATTTAGTTTTAATAATATATCAATAATTTTTTTTTCGTTTACTAAATAAACTGGTGGAGGGGCTGTATCAGTTTTATTGTTTGTTATCTCCTGATAGACACTACACCCAATCCAGCCTTCAATTAAATTTTTTGATTGTCCTAAAACTATTAGGGTATTGTCATCTTGTGCATTTATTTCTAGGCAATTTTCGACCTCATCTATGACGCCTACCATACCTATCACTGGTGTTGGAAGAATTCCTTTTCCATTAGTTTCATTATAAAGGGAAACGTTCCCAGAAACGATTGGAGTATTTAAAAAGGAGGCAGCTTTTGAAATTCCTTTAATAGATCCAACAATTTCTCCCATTATATTTAATTTCTCAGGGTTACCAAAATTTAAATTATTTGTGATTGCCATAGGCTTGGCTCCAGAAGCTGCAATGTTTCTAGCTGCTTCACATACTGCTTGCATTCCACCATTGATTGGGTCTGATTTTACATACCTTGGTGTACAATCAGTTGTCATGGCAATTCCTTTCCCAAGACTTTTAGTACTCTCTGTTCCATGTATTTTTACTATAGCAGCGTCACTTTTACTGTTTGAAGAAATAGTATCACCCATAACAGAGCTGTCATATT
This sequence comes from alpha proteobacterium SCGC AAA536-K22, assembly GCA_000421325.1. Lineage (GTDB taxonomy): Bacteria > Pseudomonadota > Alphaproteobacteria > Puniceispirillales > Marisalimonadaceae > Marisalimonas. The sequence goes on along the minus strand of ATWQ01000008.1, from coordinate 37,088 downwards.
GTTCCCAAATCCACCTTTTACTTGCTATGTTAGGATTTTTGAACATTTTAGTTAAAATTTCACTTATTGTTTCATTTATATTAAGTTCATTGGGTTTAATGATTTTTTTATTTTGGATAATTTTGTAAGGTCTGTCATATTCAGGAGCGTCTTCTACGAGTGGATTAATTGGAATATTACATGCCTCAAAGCCATCTTTATCTAATATTAATCTGCCTGTTTTAGTTACTTCTCCTATTACAGAAAAGTCTAGATCCCATTTATCAAAAATCATTTTTGCCTTTTCTTCTGATCCTGGTTTTAAAATCATTAACATTCTTTCTTGACTTTCAGAAAGCATAATTTCGTAACTAGTCATTTTTTCTTCTCTTGTAGGAACTAGATCTAGATTTAAATGCATCCCTAATGATCCTTTTGAAGCCATCTCAACACTTGAACTTGTTAATCCAGCAGCTCCCATGTCTTGAATAGATAAAACAGCATCTGTGCTCATTAATTCAAGACAGGCTTCTAAAAGTAATTTTCCAGTAAAAGGATCACCAACTTGAACTGTTGGTCTTTTCTCAGAACTGTTCTCTGTGAACTCAGTTGAAGCCATAGTAGCGCCATGTATTCCATCTCTTCCAGTTTTTGCTCCTACATATATAACTGGGTTCCCGCTACCAGTTGCAGCGGAGTAAAATATTCTATGTTTATTTGCTAGTCCGACTGCCATTGCATTTACTAAAATATTTCCATCATATGATTGATTAAAGTTTGTTTCTCCTCCGACTGTTGGAATACCAATACAATTCCCATATCCTCCAATTCCTTTTACTACTCCTGAAACAAGATGTTTTGTTAAAGGTTGAGTTGGGGAACCAAATCTTAAAGCATTTAATAGAGCTATCGGTCTTGCACCCATGGTAAAAACATCCCTCAAAATACCGCCAACACCAGTCGCAGCTCCTTGATAAGGTTCTATAAAAGATGGATGATTATGAGATTCTATTTTAAAAACAGCTGCTAAATCGTTCCCAATGTCAATAACACCAGCATTTTCACCTGGTCCTTGAATTACATGATTAGCTTTAGTAGGCAAAGTTTTAAGCCATTTTTTTGAACTTTTATAAGAACAGTGTTCTGAAAACATGGCTGAAAAAATTCCTAATTCAGTTTTATTTGGTTTTTTTTTAATTTTAGTACAAATTAAATTAAATTCATCTTCTGTTAATCCCATTTCTAAAGCTTCTTCAAGCTTACTTTCTTGCTGAGCTAGATATTCATTTTCATTAATATTGTAAAGATCTTCATTTAAAGTTTTCATCATTTACCCAATTAATTTTTCAAAAGTTTTAGAAAGAAATTTCAAGCCATCTGTTCCACCATGTAGATTATATATAGCTCTTTCAGGGTGAGGCATCATACCTAGAACTTTTCCATTCTTAGACAATATTCCTGCAATATCATTGCACGACCCGTTAGGATTATAATCATCATCTGTATTTGCTTCTTTTACATATTTAAAAGCAATTCTTCCTTCATTTTTTAATTCATTCAAAAGTGTTTCTGAAGCAAAAAAATTACCTTCGTTATGAGCTACAGGTATATTTAAATATTGCCCTTTTTTAAGACCAGATAGAAAAGGACTTATCATTGAATCTTGTATTTCTAAAATTGTCTTTCTACATGTGAAAAGCAATTTCTCATTTCTTATTAATGACCCTGGAAGTATTCCTGCTTCAATCAATATTTGAAATCCATTACATATGCCAAGAACTGCACCTCCACGACTTATATGATTTTTAATATTTTTAATTATTGGAGATCTTGCGGCCAAAGCTCCACATCTAAGATAATCGCCAAAACTGAACCCTCCAGGAATTACAATTAAATCTAAATTAGGAAATTCTGTATCTTTATGCCACATTTTAATAGGTGTTTTACCACTGATTTCTTTAAGTGCAACAATGATGTCCCTATCACAATTAGACCCTGGAAATATTGTAACTCCTGAGCGCATTAATTCTTTTAATCCTTTAAAACATTTATTTTATACGTTTCAATAACAGTATTAACTAACAAATCTTCACACATTTTTTTAGTCGCTAAAATAGCCTCATTTTCATCTATTTTTTTAAAATTCAAAATAATTTGTTTTCCAGTTCGAACATCACTAAAGTTTTTAAAACCAAGGTTTGATAGAGAGGTTTTAATTGCTTGTCCTTCTGGGTCTAACACACCTTCTTTAAGGGATATATTTATAACAACTTTCATTCAACCCCTCTTTATTTAACAATTTCTGTCTTAGCATTTGAGTATTTTTTCTTTTCAGGAAGAATTCCTAATCTGTCTGCAACTTCTTGATATGCCTCTTTTAAGCCGCCTATATCTTGACGAAATAAATCTTTATCCATTTTGTGGTTAGTTTTTACATCCCATAATCTACAATTATCAGGACTTATCTCGTCGGCTAATAATAATACAGAATTACCATCTTCAGAATAATATCTACCAAATTCGATTTTAAAGTCTATAAGTTTAAGGCCAATTCCCAAAAATAATCCCCTAAGAAAATCATTTATGCGAAGTCCATACTCATTCATTTCGTCTAATTCATCACGAGTTCCCCACTCAAAATTAATAATATGATATTCATTAATTAAAGGGTCACCTAATTCGTCTTTTTTTAAATAATGCTCTATCAAAGGTCTAGAAAAAATTTTACCTTCTTTTAAGCCTAGCCTTTTTACAATAGATCCAGTTGCAATATTTCTTACAACAAATTCAACAGGAATAATTTCTACTTTTCTTACAAGTTGTTCTCTCATATTTAATTTTTTTATATAATGAGTTGGTATTCCAATTTCATTGATCCTTTTCATTAAAAAATCAGAAATTGAATTATTTAACACACCTTTTCCATTAATAATTGAGTGTTTTTCAGCATTATTCGCTGTAGCATCATCTTTAAAATATTGTATGACGGTATCTGGAGTAGGGCCTTCAAGTATTGTCTTAGCCTTACCTTCATACAAAATTTTCTTTTTTGACATAAAATTATTCCTCTTTATCAAAAACTCTATCAAAAATTGTGTCAACATGAACAAAATGCTGATCTAGATTAAATAAGTCATCTATTTCCTTTTCATTAAGAAATTTCGACACTTCAGAATCTTTTTTAAGTAAATCTTTATAAACATTTTTTCGTTTATGTTCAGGAGTTTCCCAGACCTTCATGGCATTGCTCTGGACCATTTCATAGGCGTTTTCTCTACTTGCACCTTTTTGTGTAAGTGCTATTAACAATTGTTGGGAATGAACTAGTCCACCTAATTTTTCTAAATTAGATAGCATAGTATCAGGGTATATTAGTAAGTTTTGAATTACATTATTTAATCTATGAAGTGCAAAATCTAGAGTTATTGTTGCATCAGGAGCCATCATTCTTTCAACAGAAGAATGAGAAATATCACGCTCATGCCATAGTGCTACATTTTCTAATGCTGGTACTACAGAAGATCTTACTAATCTAGCAAGTCCAGTTAAATTTTCTGTAAGTACAGGGTTTCTTTTATGAGGCATTGCGCTTGAACCTTTTTGACCTTGTGAAAAATACTCCTCTGCCTCTCTGACTTCTGTTCTTTGCAGATGTCTAATTTCAGTTGCTAGTCGTTCAACACTAGACGCAATAACTCCAAGCGTAGAAAAAAACATTGCATGCCTATCTCTTGGAATTATTTGTGTAGAAACTTCCTCAGGTATTAATCCTAATTTATTTGAGACATAATACTCTATATAAGGATCAATGTGAGCAAATGTGCCTACTGCTCCTGAAATTGCGCATGTGCTTATTTCTTTTTTAGCTTCAAGCAATCTTTTTCTATTACGTTTAAATTCAGCATAATACCCAGCTAACTTTAACCCAAAAGTTACTGGTTCAGCATGAATACCATGTGATCTTCCAATTGTTACGGTTTTTTTGTGTTCTAGAGAACGCTTTTTAAGTGTTGCAAGTAACTCATCAATATCTTTTAACAAAATATCAGATGCTTTTTTTAACTGTATTGATAGAGTAGTGTCCAGAACATCTGATGACGTCATTCCTTGGTGAATAAATCTTGCATCTTCTCCAATATATTCAGCCAAGTTTGTTAAGAAAGCAATAACATCATGTTTAGTGGTCTTTTCAATTTCATCTATTTTATCTATGTCAAATTTACCTTTTTCCCATATCACTTTAGCAGCAATTTTTGGTATAACACCTAATTCTGCTTGAGCATCACACGCATGTGCTTCAATTTGGAACCAAATATTAAATTTTTCTTCTTGAGACCAAATCTGAACCATCTCTTTTCTTGAATATCGTTCAATCATATTTAAACCTAATGAAATGCAATTTTTTTAAAAAAAAATAATAAAAAAATTATTTTATAAGATTTCCTTATACTTAAAAAATGTATTAATATATACATATTTTCTTTTTAATTTTAATACGAGAGTTTAATGATAATTGGTTCAATTTTAAAAAATGCGATCAAAATTTTAGCAACTAATCCTAAAGCAAGAAAAAAGGCAGGAGAAGTTGCTTTAAAAGCATATAAAAAAGCTAAGCCTATTATAAAAGAAACGTCTAATTCTATTAAGAAAACACTAGATAACAATTTAAAAAATAACAGGTGAATATTTTTAATTTCTAAATTGGATATTCTGGCTGGGTATACCCTTTAGGTGAATTAGTAAACACCTCATAACCATTTGAGGTCACGCCAATACTATGCTCAAATTGCGCAGACAAACTTTTATCTCGTGTAACAGCTGTCCATCCATCAGACAAAATTTTAACATCATATTTACCCGAGTTTATCATTGGCTCAATTGTAAAAAACATACCTTCTTCAAGAGTGTCACCAGAATTAGGTTGTCCATAATGTAAAATAGTTGGAGGTGAGTGAAAAACTTTACCTAAACCATGACCAGTAAAATCTCTAACTACAGATAAACTGTTTTTTTCTGCATGCTTTTGAATGGCATGACCTATGTCACCTGTTGTACTTCCAGGCTTTACTGTTTCTATGCCTAACCAGAGACATTCATATGTAATTTTTGTAAGAAATTTTGCTTTTTTTGAAGGTTCTCCTACAAAATACATTCTGCTAGTATCTCCATACCATCCGTCAAGTATGACAGTAATATCAATATTTAAGATATCGCCTTCATCAAGAATTTTATCTCCAGGTATACCATGACAAACAACATGATTTACTGAAATACATGTAGATTTTGGAAATCCTCTATAATTAAGAGGTGCAGGTACAGCATGATTTTTAATTATATAATCATGGCATAAATCATCTAAGTGTCCTGTTGAAACACCTTTCTTAACATATTGAGTTATATAATCTAACACTTTTGCAGCTAATGTGCCTGCATTGTGCATTTTGTTAAAAGCTTCTTTATTATGTATTTCAATTTGATTATTCATTATGACCAAACATTAGTTTATATGTTATATATATATATTTATAAGTATTTACGTACAATATTAATTTTTTTTAAGGATAACTATTTATGGTTTCAACGGCAGGTATAATAATAATTGGTGATGAAATTTTGTCAGGTAGAACTAAAGATACTAATATTAATTGGATTGCAACTGAATTAAATAATATTGGTGTCAGGCTAATCGAGGCAAGAATAATTTCAGATGATTCTGAAACAATTATTGAAACTGTAAAAACTTTTACAAAAAAATTTACGTATGTTTTTTCTTGTGGAGGTATAGGCCCAACACATGATGATATTACTACAGATTCTGTTGCAAGTGCCTTTAATCAAAAATTAGTTAAGGATCCTGAGGCTATGCGGAGATTAAAAATACATTATGAAGGGACGAATATTGAGTTTAACGAAGCTCGTCAAAAAATGGCAATAATTCCTACTAATTCAATTTTAATTGATAATCCTGTTTCAGCAGCACCAGGTTATAAAATAGAAAATTTATTTGTTTTTGCTGGAGTTCCTAAAATAATGCAAGGTATGTTTAGTACCATCTTATATGATCTTGTAGGTGGAATAAAACTTAAGTCAAAAACTGTTTCTAGTAACGTAGGTGAAGGTTTAATTGCTAAAGATTTAGAACAAATTGAAAAAAAATTTAAAACTGTAAAAATAGGGTCCTATCCGTATTTTAAACCTGGCAATTTTGGTACTTCAATAGTTTTGAGATCAGAATATGAAAGTTTACTAAATCAGGCATCTCAAGCTGTTTTATCAGCAATAATTAAATTAGGAGGAATAGGTAAAATTGTTGAAGAAAATGAATTAGATGAAAGGTCTTTCTAAAAACTTATTTAGAATCAGGTATTGAGGTTCTTGATATTTTCCCTTTTGTTCTTGTTTTATTTTTCATAAGGTTAATTAAAACAACCCCAGAAATGAAGCCTCCAATATGTGCAGCATAGGCCACGCCGCCTGAGTTTAAGTCATTTTGATTAAAGCTTAAAAACTGTATAAAAATCCAACCTCCAAGAACTATAAAGGCTCTAATTTTAAATATTTTAAAAAAAATAATAAACCAGAAAAAAACCTTGATTTTTGCTTTTGGAAATAAAACTAAATATGCACCTAATACTCCTGCAATAGCCCCTGAAGCACCAATCATGGGGATTGTAGAGTTTATATCTAACATAGCTTGTGATAAAGCAGCAAACCCACCAGTTAAAAAATAAAAAATAATAAATTTTGTTTTTCCTAATGTTTCTTCAATATTATCACCAAAAATATATAGATAAGTCATGTTACCTACTAAGTGCATCCATCCACCATGTAAAAACATAGAAGTGATTATTGAAAGAAAAGGAGGAATAATTTTTAAATTTGTAGACAACTCAGAATACCCAAATAAAACAGCAGGTATCATTCCAAAACTTAAAATAATTTTATCTTTAATATACTCTTGTTCAAAAACATAATTAACAAACAACAGAGAACAAATAAAAATGATGCTCCAACTAACTATGGGTTTTTTTTTGGTTGGATTTTCATCAGCAAAAGGAAAAAAAAACATTTAAAATTCAATGTTATCGATTATTCGTGTTTTATTTAATGTAACAGAACTTAAAAAAACTTTTTTTTCCATTAAAATGATTTTCGTTAATATTGTTTAGTTTGTTATCCCTTAGTTCGAAATAGTCAGGATTTAATTTTTTTGAAATTAAAAATTTTTGTGCATTTTCAATAATTTCATTTAGAAGAACATTGTCATTATATAACTTCACACTATTTTCAAGACACTTGAATAAATTTGAGGCTAAATTCATTTCTTTCTCTGATAAATAATTATTTCTAGAAGATAAGGCAACACCATTTTTAGATCTTATAATTGGAGCTTTTAATATAGTTAAATAAGGGTGCAATATTTTAGACATTTCGCTTATCAATATTTGTTGTTGGTAGTCTTTAGCACCAAAAATTGCAATATCAGGTTTTATCATATCAAAAATTTTATTTACTACTGTCAACACACCATCAAAATGTCCTGGTCTAATTTTACCACAAAGTTCGTTTCCAAGCTTTCCAGACTCAATTTTTTTAACCTCTTCAAATTTAGGAAACACTTCATGTCTGTTAATGGGTATAAATAAAATATCACATTTTTCTTTTCTTAATTTGTTGATATCTATTTCTTCACTTCTTGGATATTTTTCAAAATCTTCATTTTTTCCAAATTGAAGTGGATTAACAAAAATTGTTGTAATTGTCTTTTTAGCATTTAATTTTGCTAATCTTACTAATGATAGATGCCCACTATGCAAATTACCCATAGTAGGTATTAATGCTAACTTACCAGGCTTTTGAGTGAATTTTTGGAGAGTTTGATTTAAATCATCTCTGGTACGGGCAATAATCATTTATAATGGCCTATGTACTGTATCTAGGTAAATAAAATCAATTATATGGTACGAGCGGGGGGACTTGAACCCCCACGTCCTTATCGGACTCTGGATTTTAAGTCCAGTGCGTCTACCATTCCGCCACGCTCGCAAAACCATATGATTGTTGTGTAACTTAGCTTTTTGGCTAAGGCAAGTTTTTTATAGCATTTAAGATTAATTTTTATATAGTTCAATTTAAAGACTTGGAGAACAAAATGACTGAAAAAAAAATGGGAAGCAAAATTGAGGGAGAAGAATATTTAGTACTTCACGAATTTGCTAAAAAGGCTAAAGAAAAACTTCCAAAAGAAACTTGGGATTATTTAATTGGTGCGTCTGAAACTGAAACAACTTTTAAAAGAAATAGGTTTGCTTTAGATAATCTTGCTTTCAGACCAAGAGTTTTAAGAGATGTTGAAAATGTAGATTTATCTGTAAATTTATTTGGCCATAAACTTAAAATGCCAGTTATTTTAGCTCCTATAGGTTCAATGCAAGATTTTGTGGATGGGGCAGGCACTGCTCCGACTTTAGCTGCATCAGAATTTGGTATTATGCACATGATAAGTTCAACTTGCATGCCCGGTTTAGAAGAAGTTGCTAAAAGCGTAAATTACCCAAAATTATTTCAATTATATGTTAGAGGTGATAAAAATTGGGTCGATGATAATATTAAGAGTGCAATTGAACATAATTATGCCGGAATATGTTTAACTGTTGATTTAGATGCATACGGAAGAAGAGAGAGAGATTTAGCTAAAAGATATAGAACTACATCTAGACAGTCAGCAAGTGGTTTTGAACATCAAATGAGATTCTCTTGGAAAGACATTGACAGAATTAAATCTTATTGTGACTTACCAATTATAATTAAAGGAATTGCAACCAAAGAAGATGCTTTGTTGGCAGTCGAACATGGTGTTGAGGTGGTATATGTTTCTAATCATGGTGGTAGACAATTAGATTATGGTCTAGGTGGTTTAAATGTATTACCAGAAATAGCTGATGCAATAGGGGATAATGCAAAAGTTATTTTTGACGGTGGCATTATGAGAGGTACAGATGTTGTGAAAGCTATTGCATTGGGAGCGGATTGTGTAGGAATAGGAAGACTTCAAGGATTAGCCGCAGCTGCAGGTGGAACAAAAGCTATAGTGAGAATGTTAGAATTATTAGAATTAGAAATTTTAACGGCTTTAAGACTAATAGGTGTTAATTCAATTTTTGATTTAGACAAAACATATTTAAGCAAAGATTACTCATTTGGAAATTTAAATGCTTTAAGTGCATTTCCATTAATTGGTGAAGGATACTAAAATATTTCTTAGTAAAGTTCTTGAAATCTATTTAGAAATTTTTTTGCAACACTATTAGGTGCTAAAGATATAATACTTTTACTTTTAGTTTTAATTCTAGGTTTCTTTAAAATCTGAAATACTTCACTTTCATCGTATCCAGCAATACCAATGGCTTCAAACCAAGCAACAGCTTTATCTATTCTTTTAATTTTAATTTCAATGTTTTTAGGAATAATAGCAGGTAATCCAAATCTAATATAGATTGATTTCATTAAATTATCTTCAACAGATCTATAGCTGTTATTTAGTGCATATTTAAAGGGTGTTATTAAATCGCCTATAACATATTCAGGTGCATCATGTAAAAGAGCAGCTAAATTCCATTTTTTATTTGAATTTGGATATTCTAAGTTAAATATTTCTTCAACTAACATTGAATGTTGAGCAACTGAATAAGGATGTTTACCAGTAGTTTGACCATTCCACCTTGTAACTCGTGATAAACCCAAAGCTATGTCTTCTATTTCTATGTCAAAAGGAGAGGGAGACAAAATATCAAGTTTTCGTCCTGATAACATCCTTTGCCAAGCTCTTTGATTATTAATTTTCAGATTTTTAATTATGTATAGTTTCCTTTATAAATAAGAAAAATATTGATTTATTGCATATTAAATATAAAAAAGAAAAAAAAATATATTCAAGGTCTTAATTTGGATTATTACCAAGCTCAAAATAAATATAGACAAAAACAACTTAGATTCGTCTTAAATTTGTCTGTTAAGCTATTAGTTGTAATTCTGACCTTTTTTATTGGTTGGTGGTTCGGAAATGGTGATAAGTTAATACTTATTCAAGAAAATGAAAAAATTATTAATGATTTTAATAATAAGAAAGTAGAGCTTGATAGAAAGCTAACTGACACAAGACTAAAATTAAAAGAAGCTAATTTAGCCTTAAACACCCAAAATATTAGCAATCATAATTCTGACTTTGGACGAGATGCAAAAAATATACTTGCTTCTAGTTTAGCAAATGGAGTTAAAGAAAAGGACATCATCGATAATTTAAGATTGTTAGGAAAAAATAAAATTTGTAATAATTTTCAGTATAAAGAATTAGCTGTTTCCACCCAATCTTTTATACCTCCTGAAAATACGCTATTATTATTATCTGGAAGCTTGAAAGTAAAAGTAGAAGGTAATATTTCAGATACAATAAATAAAAACCCATATTTTGATCCTTCTAAAACTCTTAGAGTGATTTTTATTTATTTAGGTAATAATGATATTATTGAAGGTGATTTACCATTAAGTAAAAATATTATGGCAGGAAAATTTTCTGTAAATATTAAAATATTAGAATCAAAAGTAAGGGGAGCAGTTTTAGTTCGATATCAAAGCTGTAAGGTTTAATTTGATTATTGTTATAAAATAGAAAATTCTAGAATGAAACAAAATACCGCTATAATTACAGGCGCGAGTGAAGGAATAGGCGCTGCATTAACAAAATTGCTTATACAACATGAGTGGAAGGTAATTGGTTTAAGTCGTAATTTAGAAAAATTAAAATTTTTACAAAATAATATTTGTGAAAATAAAGATTCTTTGAGCATTTACGCTTGTGATGTCCAAGACTTTTCTAAATTAAAATCAATAGCCAAAAAAAATAATCCTGCTGATTTGTTGTTTTTAAATGCGGGAATATATACCCCAATAGATGCTAGTAAAAATAATATAGAAAATTATAAACAACAAATGCTTATTAATTATTTAGGAATTGTAAATAGCTATGAGGCTTTTTTACCTAAGATGATTAGTAAAAAGAAAGGTCAGATAATTATAATGTCAAGTATATCAGGATGGATAGGGCTACCAAAAGCTGCTGCCTATGGGCCTACAAAGGCAGCTTTAAGGTCTTTTGCACAATCTATTAGATATGATTTAAACTCAAAAGGTATTAAAGTTCAGGTATGCAGTCCTGGTTTTGTAGAAACTCCAGCAACATCTCTTAATGACTTTTATATGCCAGGTTTAATGAAAGTAGATAATGCAGCTAAGATGATCCATAAGTATATGTATTCTAATAAATTTGAATTTTCATTCCCTTTAACCTTTTCAATTTTCATGAAAATTTTTAGCATATTACCAGATAAATTATCTTATTTACTTATAAAAAAATTTATATCTTAAAAAATAAATATGATTAAAAAAAATATAGAAAAATATCTAAAATTATTTACTAATTTGAATAAAGATAACATAAATAATTTTGACGATTTAGTTATAGAGGACATTGTTTTTAAAGATCCGTTTAATAATGTTAAAGGTATAAAAAATTTTAAAAAAATATTTTATCATATGTTCGAAAATGTAAATAAGCCAAAATTTACGATTTTAGATTATGCTCAAAACAAAAGCCATGTTTTTTTGAAATGGAAAATGTCCTTTTATGCTTTTAAATCATTACAAATCATTGAAGGAATGAGTGATATAACTTTTAATAAAGAAGGAAAGATTGAATCTCATTTAGATTATTGGGATTCGTTAAATGGTCTATATGTAAAATTACCCTTTATCGGTATTTTATATAAAATTAGTTTAAGGATGTTTAAAGTTAAAATTAATTAAATTTTAATTTGATTTGTTTTAAGTCTATATTTTTAGATAAAAATCCACCTTCACAGTATGACAGATAATAATTCCACATAAGATTGAAGGTTTCATCAAAACCAAGCTTTTCAATATTTTTCCAATTTTTATTAAATTCTTGTTTCCACAAACTTAAAGTTTTTGCGTAGTCATTTGCGTAACTATTTACATTCTCTATATGTAAGGAATTATTATTGATAATATTTTCAAGAATTTTGAATGAAGGTAACATTCCACCAGGAAAAATATATTTTTGAATAAAATCAGGATTGTTTTTATATACGTTATAAATTTTATCATCAATAGTAATTAGTTGAAGACCAATATTACCGTTAGGATTTAATATGCTTTCAATCTTATTAAAAAAGACATTCCAATAATCTTTCCCTACAGCTTCAAACATTTCTATTGATACAATTTTATCAAATTTACCCTCAATATTGCGATAGTCACAGAATAAAATCTTCACTTTTTTTGATAAATTCGCTTCTTTAATTCTTTTATTTGTAAAATTAAATTGTTCTTTAGAAATTGTTATTGCAGTAATTTCACAGTCATAATTGTTTCCTAAAAATTCAGAAAATCCACCCCAACCACAACCAATTTCCAATATCTTATCTCCATTTTTAATATCTGATAAATCAGCTAGTTTTTTATATTTATTTATTTGTGCAAGTTCAAGTTGATCGTGTTGATCAGAAAATATTGCTGATGAGTAAGTCATAGATTTATCTAACCAATATCTATAAAATTGATTCCCTAAATCGTAATGATAAGAAATATTTTTTTGTGCCTGAATTGTAGTATTTCTATTTTTAAAATGTAAAAATTTATTATAAATATATTTCAAAAAAGAAATTTTAAATGTTTCCTCAGCTTGATCATTATTTAATGCACAATAATACATAAGAGAAGTTAAGTTTTGGGATGATATTCTTTTGTCCATATACAATTCAGCAAATTTTACAGAACCTCCATGAATTATTTCTTTTATAACATTATTATCAGTTATTCTTAAATGTGCATTGGGACCATTATTATTTGCATTTATTTTTTTAATTGTCCTGTTTGGCCATTCTATTGTAATAGAACCATATGGAAACTTTTGTACTCCATTTAAAAATAACTTATTCCAAAAATTCATTTAATTTTAATTTCCTAATATTTATAAAAATAATTTGTTAATCTCTTGATATTTTCATTCCAAAAGAATGTTTAATTTTTTGACTTATGGGAATTTTGTATATTCTGATTTTTTTTAACCATAGAAAAAAGGCTTGTAAATGAATATTTATCCAAACTTTACCAGGGAACAAAGAAAATTTTAATAAAGCCTTTAAAATATTAAAGTTGTTAAACTTAATTTCTTTTAAGTTCATTGACGCAGAAAATACTTTATTGTCATTAATTATGTAATCTACAGATGTTAAAATTTTGTCATTTAATTGATTTGCATATAAATGATAATATCCTTTTTGAGGATAAAAAGGTGAAACAAAAAGTTTTTTTATTGTTTTCTGAGTCTTATTATTTTTTTTTGTATTTTGTAATATGTAATGATGTATGTCTCCAAATGTATTTCTAACTTCAAAAACTGTATGTAACAATGATCCTTTAATATCATAACAAAAATATACAGATAAAGGATTGAATCCTAATCCAAACACTTTTGGAAATGTTAATAACTTTATATTATCAATCATATGTTTTTTACTATCAGATTTGTCTATTAAATTTAATACAAATTTATACAAATTTTGATTGTCGGTTTTTTCTAATTGTGCTCCATGATATGAGGGGTGCCAAGCTAATAAATTAAATTTATCAATAGAAAATAAAGCAGGATATTTGTATTTTTCTCTATATTTATTATTTATTAATTCAATAAAGATTGCGTTTATATTGTTTTTAAAAAAATGCTCTTTAGCACCATTTCTTTTATGATAAACGAATCCATCGTAAAATTTAATGCTACCTGTATTTAATATCATTCAAAAAGGCTCATTTTTTCCAGGGAATTTTAATATTCAATAAAGAACTTATATTTACAGCAGACATAATTCCATCTTCATGAAAGCCATATCTTAACCAAGCTCCAGCATAAAAAATATTATTTTTTCCTTGTATTTCAGTCATTTTTTTTTGGGCTTCATTAGTTTGGTTGTTAAAAATGGGGTGTTCATAAATAATTTTTTTGTAAGTTAAAGATTTAATTGGTGTTATATGGGGATTTAAACTAACAAATACATTAAGTGAATTATTAATTTTTTGTAGTAAATTCATCCAATAAGTCAGTGATGATTTTTCTTCACTTTTACTTGATATATAATTCCAACTAGACCATGTTTTTTTATTTTTAGGCATTAAACTACTATCAGAATGTAAATAGACTATATTTTTTTGATATTTAAATTTTCTTAAAATATCTGTTGATTGTTCATCTAAATTTTTAATCAATTTTATTGTTTGATCTGGATGTGTTGCCATAATAACCTTATCAAATATTTCAGTAGATTCTTCAAAGTTGATTTCAATTTTATTATTTTTACAATAAACAGACTTAATTTTTGAATTTAATATAAGCCTATTTTTTGCATCGGATGAAAGTTTTTCTATAACTTTGTTAACATATTGTTTTGAGCCGCCCTTAACAGTCCTCCATTTAGGTCTAAAAATAAAATTAATTAACTGATGATTTTTAAAAAAAGTAAGTAGAGTTTTAGCAGGAAAATTTAATATTTCTTTTTCAGGACAAGACCATATAGCAGAAGACATTGGAATAAGATGATCATTTATAAATTCTTTGCTAAAATTACATCTTTTTACGTATTCACCTAAACTTTCACTTTCCTTAAATTGAAAAGCATAATTGTAACCGAAGATAAAAAAAATAATAATATCTTTAAGCATTCTATAAAATTTAAGATTAAAAAAATTCTTTTTTTGGGCAAATATTCCTTTCATAGATCCAGAATATTCTAATTGTCCATCTCTTGCTGAAACAGCAAAGGACATATCTGAGTCAATTGTCTCAACTTTTAAAAAATCAAAAAAAGAGACTAAATTTGGATAATTTAACTTGTTGTAAACAATAAAGCCTGTGTCAACGGGGATCACGTTCTGTTTATGCATTATTTCGACAGTGTTTGCATGTCCTCCAAACCTATTGTTAGATTCAAATAACGTAATATTGTGTTTTTGAGACAAAAGTAAAGCTGAAGAAAGTCCAGATATGCCTGAACCAATTATTGCAATTTTCATTTATTAGGAACTCTATATTCGATTGTTTATTGTGTTTTCTTTAATCCTGACCTTGGTGTACATTGATCTGAAAACATTTGTTGTAACATTGATTCTTTACAATTTAAATGATCAGGCATTTTCATGCCTGATTGTTCACGATAAATTGAAGCGATAACTAAAACAGAAATTAGTGCTGCTAAAATCCACATATTTTTTGACATTGTCATTCCTATAATTATTACCAATCATAAATATAATCAGGTAGGTTTTTAACTTTAACATTTTTTTCATTAGTTACCCTATTTTTAACACTATTTCCACTTTTTACGATTTCTTCTCCATTTCCAGATATAAGAGGGTGCCATTTAGGTAATTTTTTCCCTTCATCAATAAGTTTGTATGCGCATGTTTTTGGCATCCATTTTAGGTTTTTTAAGTTATCAGAAGACAAAATTGTACAATCAGGAACAATTGTTTTTCTGTTTGTATAGTCTTTACATAAGGCAGTTTTTTCACAAAGTAATTTACATGACACATTTGTGTAATAAATATCTTGAGTATCAAAATCTTCTAGTTTGATAACGCAACATTTGCCACACTTATCACATAACGATTCCCATTCACTTGATGTCATTTCTTTTAATTTTTTATTTTCCCAAAACATTTTTAATTAAATTCTGTTATGTTTGAATAATGTATAAGATTGTTTTAAATAACTTTTATTAATTTATAAAGATTTAAAATGCAAAATAACTTAATAAATCCTGGATTTTCAATTTCATCAAAATTGGGCGTTTATTCAAAATTATATAACGATATCTATTTTGATAAATTGAGTGGATTACAAGAGAGTGAACATGTTTATCTTAAAACAAATAGTTTAACTACGAAATTTAAAAAAAAAGCAAACTTTGTAATTGCTGAGTTAGGTTTTGGGACTGGTTTAAATTTTCTTTTAACTTGGAAGTTGTGGAAAGAAAATAGAAAATCTAATTCATCGTTAACTTACATAAGTTTTGAAAATGCTCCTTTATCTAGAAAAGAAATATCAAGAGTACACAAAAAAATTAAAGAATTAGACAAATACTCAAACTTAATTTTAAAAAAAATACCAGAAATATATCAATCAACTCATAGAATTTATATAAAAGGAGATAATGTAAATTTAATTTTGATTTATGATGATATTAATTCTTTAATTAATTTTAATTTAATTGTAGATACTTGGTTTTTAGATGCTTTTTCACCAAAAAAAAATCCATTTGCATGGACTGATAAACTCTTTAAACAACTCTATAATTTTACAAATTTAGATGGATCTTTAAGTACATTTTCTGTTGCAGGACATGTCAGAAGAGGATTGTTAAAAGCAGGTTTCAAAGTTTCAAAAGTAAATGGATACGGTAATAAAAAAGAAATTACTTATGCTATAAAAAAAGATTCAATTATTAGTAGAAAATCTGGATTTAATTATAATAACAAAATAGGCCCAGTTGCAATAATTGGCTCAGGAATTTCTGGTGCCTCTCTAGCTTATGCTTTGAGGAAAAGAAATATAGAGTGTTTTATAATTGATAAATCTTACAAACTTGGCACTGGTGCAAGTGGAAATAAATTAGCCATTCAAATGCCCAAATTAACTTTGGATAGTTCTCCTTATGGTTTGTTATCACTTGAAGCTTTTTTATTTTCAAGAAAAATTGCAAAAGACTTAAATGCTATACCAAGTTCAAATGGTCTTGTTCTTATTCCGTCTAGAGATAGAGATATTATAAAATATAAAAAACTATTAGAAAATAATTGGCCATTAGAGTTAATTAATAATAATTTTGAAAAACTTAATTTTTTAAAACATTTAAACTATATCTACATGAGATCTAGTGGAATTGTTAATAATACGAAATTCATAAACAATCTTATTAAAGATGTTAAATTTATCCCAAAATTTAACGTTGAAAAGATAAAAACTTTAAATGATGGCTTTAAAAATATTATTGATAATTACGGTAACAGATTGAAAGCTAAAACAGTGATTTGGGCTAATGGTTTTGAGATGATGAATCTTAGTCAAAATGTACCAATAAAACCTATTTCAGGCCAAGTAACTTATTTAAAAGCAAATAAGTTAAGTTCAGATTTAAAAATGAATTTTAGTTATGGTCATCATTTTTCTCAAGCTTTTGGAGGATACCATCAAATAGGGGCCTCATTTAATAGAAGTGCCAATACAAGTTATAAAGAAATTGATCAGAATATTAATATAAACTCAATACCAGATTTTTTAAGAAAAAATATTTTTTACAATTTTAATGAAAATAAATATAGAGTAAGTGTAAGAGCGAGTACTAAAGACAGAATGCCATTTTTTGCAAGTTTAAACTCTTTCACAGATAAAAAGTCAGATAATATATATGTTTTAGGTGGTATGGGTGCTTGGGGATTTGTTTATGCACCTTTGTATGCTGAACTTTTAGTAAAAAAAATCCTTAATGAGCCGTTAGTGATTAACAAAAAACTTGAGAAACTTTTAATGATTGATAGGCTTTTATAATTATTCAGCTGCTAATTTTTTACAAAAATTAAAATTTTCAAAAGTTTTTTTAAAGATTTCTTGAAGTGGCTTGAGATCATTAATAAAAAGTTTTTCTTCATTCATATATAACGATCTATTAATTTCTATTTGAATTGTTTCTGTTCCCTTAGATGGGTTTCCATAGTTTCGTGTGATAAACCCACCAGCATAAGGATTGTTTAATTCAACAATTAGACCATGATTTTCAAAATTTTTTCGCATATAATTTATTAGTTCACCAGAAGAGCTTTTTCCATAATTATTCCCTAAAACAATATCTGGTTTTTTTTTAAAACTTCTAAGTGCATTGGATGGCATGGTATGTAAATCAAAATGATAGCAAATTCCAAATCTATTTAATAAATCATCTATTTGATTTAATAAAGCTTTATGAAAAGGGTCATAATAACTCTCTAAAATTGACTGGGCATATGAAGCCGGTAATTTATTATTAAATATATTTTCACTGAAAATAATTTTTGGGAAAACACCTAGGCCAAATGAGATCATTTTTTTTTCATCTATTTGGCAATTACTCACTTTGTCAATAAACATATCCTCATCTATGGCGTTTCTGGATCTATTTAAATCTACAACTACCCTAGAGCATTTAGCTATTATAATATCTGCATTATTTAAATTCATAAAATTTAAAATTTTGTCAGAGTGAAAATCTTCAATTTTTCTAACTTTATTTAAATTTAACTTTAAGTTTTTAATAAAAATGTCAGGATAATAATCACCAGAATGAGGTACAGTTAATAATACTGGATTTTTGGGATTGCTCCTAATAAACTTTGAAAGCATGGTAAATTTCTAAATTAATATGATTTGTCATTTTATATTCATTTAATATGTTTACTTTATATGAATTTATTTTAAAAACTAATTAATAATTTTTGAAAGTTTTTATATGAGATATTTTAATATTCCAGATCCTTTACTTGATTCAACTAGACAAATGTTTAGAGATTTAGAAAACGACAAAAGAGACACAAAAATTGATTTAGGAATTGGAATTTATAGAAATGAAAAAGGTGAAGCTCCAGTTTTTAAAGCAGTAAAAAAAGCTGAAAATATTTTGTATCAAAATGAAAAATCAAAATCATATAAAACTCCTGCGGGAAACAGTGAATATTGTAAAAATATTTTAGATTTAGTTCTTGGTAAAACCATCCTTAATGAGCGTAAAGAAAAAGTTGGGGCTATTCAAATTCCAGGTGCTGGCTCAGGGTTGCGCATTGCCGGTGAGCTAATAAAAAATAACTTACAAAATAAGTTAATATCTATTCCTAACCCTACCTGGGGTCAACAGCCATTTATGTTTGAAAAAGCAGGATTAAAAATTTCTAAATATTCTTACTATAATCAACAAAATAATTTTTTAGATTTCAATCATATGATTGATGACTTGAATAAACTTAATTCAGGCGACTCATTATTGTTACATGGATGTTGTCATAACCCAACTGGTGCTGATTTATCATTAGACCAATGGGAACAGGTTGCAAAAATATGTCTTAAAAAAGGAATATTACCATTTATTGATTTAGTTTATCAGGGACTAGGAAAGGGTATAATTGACGATGTTCTTGGAATTAGAAAATTAGTTCAAATAGTACCAGAAATAGTAATTACAGTTTCATCAAGTAAAACATTCGGTGTATACAGAGATCGTTGTGGAATGATTGCAGTTATAACTGATGTAGATAAAGCTAAAAGTAAATCTCTAGAAACGATGTTAAGCGAAATAGCACGTGAACTTTATTTCCATCCACCTGATCATGCAGCAGAAATAATTAATACTTTACTAAAAGATGAAGTGTTAAAAAAAGAATGGCTTTTAGAAATTGAAACAATGCAAGATAGAATTGTTTCTCTTAGAAACAGGCTTGCAAATTCTTTACAAGAAAAACAACAAACTGATTTTTTTAGTTTTTTAAAGGTACAAAATGGTATGTTTTCTCTTTTGCCTATTTCCCAAGAAGGTATTATGACATTGAGAAAAGAAAATGGGATATATCTAATGCCTGATGGGCGAGTGAACATTGCCTCTTTACCGGAAAATAAAATTGATTTTATTTCATCTAAAGTATGTTCTCTACCCGAATTTAAGGGAAAGGGAAGCTAAATTGAAAAAAAAACCTTCAAATAGAAGTGAATATAATTTTTTTTCAAAAATAAGTACAAGGTGGAATGATAATGATATTTACGGCCATATGAATAATATCGTTTATTACGCATTATTTGATACTGCAGTAAATAAATGGCTAATCCAAAATGATCTTATCGACATTAAACTTGGTAAAAATATTGGATTAATTGTTCAATCGGGTTGTAATTATTTTTCTTCATTTCAATATCCAGAAGAAATCGATGCTGGAATAAGAGTAACTAAAATTGGTACTAGTTCGGTGAGGTATGAAGTAGGTTTATTTCATGAAAAAGATGAAATTTCGTCTGCGGATGGCTTTTTCATACATGTTTATGTAGATAGAGAGACAAATACTCCAATAGCTTTAAATTACGATTTTAAAAAAACATTAGACACTATATTTGTAGATCTATAAATTCATATTCTTTCTATGATTATAGTTTCATTTTCTTTTTTATTTTCAATGTAACTTTTGTCAAACTTGCAGTCTGCCCATATATTGCAAGGTGAGATAAGTCTTATTTCATTACCTTTAGAAATTGGAGTTTTACCATATCCTATGGCTACAGCTGATCCATCATTCCAAAAAGAAATTTCACCAATATTTACAACTGATTTAGTATTATTTTCTAATTCAACGTTTAATCCAGTTTCAAAAAATATTTCTTCTTCCCATTTTTGAATTTTTTATTTTAGTGGTAATAAGTTATAAATTATTTCATCAGTCATAGCTTGTCTTCAATCTAAAATTAATTCTGCTTTTTCACATATTAAAAACTATTTTCTCATAATTATTTAACTTTACATTTTCTTTTTTAATATTATTTATAACAATATCACAAATTTAAAATTTTGATAATGGGACTATAGCTCAGCGGGAGAGCACTTCGTTGACATCGAAGGGGTCACTGGTTCAATCCCAGTTAGTCCCACCATAAATTTCAAGGACTTAGCAGTAATTCATCATATATATACTTAATGACTGTCACACATGTGTCACAGTGAGGTTATATATGGCTACCATAAGAAAACGCAATAATAAATACCAGGTTCAGATTCGCATCAAAGGACTTTCTACCAGTGCAACTCTCATCTCTTTAGACCATGCAAGGAGGTGGGCAAGGCAGAAAGAACTAGAGTTGGAAAGTAAGTTAAAGCTTGGGGAACTATATAGACCCAAGTATTTTAAAGAGATAATTCTTCAGTATAAACAGAAGGTTACACCTCTTAAAAAATCATCCCATAATGAGAATATCATTATTGAATCATTAGCACGTAACCTATGGATGCTGATACCACTTGATAAATTACAACCCATTGATATTACCAATTACAGAGATGAAAGGTTGGCTAATATAAAGCCATCAAGTTTTGCTAGAGAGTTTGGTATATTAAGACATGCCTTAAAGATTGCTAAGGTAGAATGGGGTTGGGATGTGCCAATAGACCTATTTAGACACATTAAAATACCCAAGCTTTATCAACGGGTTATAAGAAGAATACAAGATAAAGATTTAGAATTAATTCTTCAATACACAAAAGACCATAATAACATTTATCTTCATCCTATTATTGTTCTTGCTCTGGAAACAGCTATGAGACGAGGTGAAATATTATCTTTAAAATGGGCTGATATTGATTTTAAAAGACGATTAATAACAGTTGAAAATACAAAGAATGGTCATCCACGTATAATACCAATGACAGACAAATCATATAATATTTTAAAAACTCTTAATGTAAAAAATGAATTTGTTTTTCCACTGACTACAAACAGTTTGAGATTGTTGTATCAAAGGTTATGTAAAAGATTATCTCTTAAAATAAGGTTCCATGATTTAAGACACGAAGCCATTAGCAGATTATTTGAGAAGGGAAATACCATACCTGAAATAGCAGCTGTAAGTGGTCATAGAACCATAAGTCAGTTGTTTAGATATGCTCATCCAAAATCTTGAAGGCGCTCTATATAGTTTAATTAAGATTAATAAGAAGAGATATTAGTTATAATTAGGATATATAATAATATATAATATATATATATAATAACTACATCATTAAAATATAAAAATACAAAGATAAGAATATTAAATTATAAGTTCTTTTAATAAATTTATAAGTCATCAATATAATTATAAAAGTAGATAGTAGTAATACTAGTAGTTGACTTAAGGTATTAAACTTTAAGAAGTTAGTATTAAGCTGAATTAAAGATAAAAGAAGGAAGGTAGTAGGTAATAAGTTTAAAAGATTATAATTAGTTTTCTTTGAAATTATCTCATTAGAATCTATACAGGTCTCAATAGGGGCCTTCATTAATTTTAATCGTATTAGATTATTCCTTACTGACTTCTGACTTCTTCTTAAATCTCTAGCTATCTTGTAAATTGTAAAGCCATCTTGATACATATTTTCAAGTATAACTAATTCTTCTTTTGTATATTTACCTAATTTTTTCATATCAAATAAAACTATATAGATTTATATAAAGTTGCAAATTCCAGTTTTTTAATTTTATTGCTTATTTTCTGTAATGCCGGGTGGCTGTGTGTTTCCGGCTATCTAAAGCAGCGTTTAATGGCGATTTTAGAGTCATAGGACCTAGGTAAAATGATTTTATACGCAATCCTGGCCAGAAAGATGAATTGTCTCTGTATGACTCTTAAATCAAGATTTGTGTGTGTCGTTAATTTTTAATTAAATAATTGCCTGCAAATTAAACATTTAAATATTAGTTTTGTAATTAATGATAATTTTTAGATAATATGTATCATTTTGATAATATTGATTTAGCGTTTACAAAATGACAATTAAATCTAATCAATCTTATCAATTTATGCCCTTCAGTGTTTTCAAAGACATTATTGATATGAATAATAGTGAAAAATCTATTATGATAGAACGTATTTTAAACATTAAGAACTCAAATAAGAATGATAATTCAGCTTGGACAAGTGACTTAAATGGAGAGCAATTCTTATTAAGAAATAAGTTTTTTAGAAAATTATATAAAGAAATTGGAACTAAAGTTAAGGAATATGCTAGTACATTAAACATAAATATAGAAATGATTGATTTTTATATGCAGAGGTCTTGGGCCACAGTTTGTAATAAAAATGAGTATTTAAATCCTCATAAACACTGGCAGTCTAATATTAGTTTCGCATACTATTTAAAAAAACCTCAAAATTCTGGTAATATTGTTTTTAGTTTTAATGAAAACCCAAACGAAATTGCAGATAAATTATTCTCATATGATAAACTACAAAAGGGTTTACTAAGTGGTATAAATAATCTTAACCAAACTGTTTTTGAAATTGACGTTATGGAAGATGAAATAGTCATTTTTCCATCTAAAACTGCACACTCCACTATAAGAAATTTATCAAATGAAGATAGAATTTCAATATCTGGTGATATCTCAATTATGCTTAAAAACTCTAATCAATTTGAACATTTATTACCAAACCCAAATCTTTGGCAAAAGTTTTAATAATTAAGAACAAAATGCGGTATTTATCAATTAAGCAATAAATTAATAATCTTCATATGCAACATAACCTAACTATACATATATAGCTATAACCATCCCTGACTTGCACAGACTCTTACATCCACTATAACTACATCTCATGTACCATTGACACTGATTACATTAACCATGCTGTACGACTCTGTATGAGTCATTAAAATGGTTAACACTTTACTAGGGGGGTGTGTTTTATATCTAGTTAAATTCTTCAGAACTAAATTCATGGACTACAATACCCCGGCTTCCTATTACTTTAGTAATAAATGTTTTTACCATTGGGATATAATGCTTTTCTAATAGACTTTGGCATGAAACATATGCTTTTTCGTCTCTATACTCAAATAATATACCAACTCTATGAACACCTTCCTTATTCCAAAGTTTAGTCAAAACTCTTCTTAACATTCCAGCTTTCGTAAATTCTTCAATAACTTTAGGTGTAAAAATTTCGTTTTGTTTAACTATGTATTGTTCAAGTTCATGGTCTGACATAAATTCTCTTGTGGTATAATTTACTAGTTTTGAAGAAGTCATAAAAGTGTCCTATTTAAAAAGTTAAAGTTATTAATAATAGAATATTTCACTGTCTAATTATTGTAAATACCTCTATCTACTGCAGAGCCTATGTATATATTACGTACAAGGGTGGGGTGGTTCATGCATGGGGTAGGATTACACTTATAGTGTTACAGTTAAGTGATACATATAAATATTATTATAGTTAAATTATAATTACATATAAATGAAGCAGAACCCCTGTACTCAGTAGCGACTTTTTAAGTGTGAAAGAAACTGTGCCTGTTGACACAGATTCAGGAATACATAAACTGATGCTATTGCTTAAGTATTGATAGGTTAATGGTGGAAACAAATACTGAAAATAGAAAGAATAACTATATTGTTATTTATGATTTTCTGTCAGAAAAAAAGTCAGATGAATATAAATCCTCTTTTAACAAATTGTATCCAAAAGGTGTTACTCACGGCAAATGGGCTGAAGATGCAGTTGGAGAGTTTGCAACATGCTCTCAAACGTGGCTTGGAAACAATAGTACCTTTTTTTGTTCTCATTATTTAGCTAACTCAAAGGAAGATGTAGAAAAGCAAGTTCAAAGTTGGGGAACAGATAAGTATGCTAGTTTTTTTGTTGTTGAAGTAGAGAGGTTTACATCAAGTTTAAAACCAAAAGATGAAATAATAAACTTAGATAATTGGTATGAAAATAATAAATAAAATCAGACTATAAACTCCTGACTCAAAAAGACTCACACAACCACTATAACAACATCTCATGTTTCTAGTGACTTAACTTACACTGACACTATTGTATAACTCTGTATGAGACATTAAATTGGTTAATACTTTACGAGGGGTGTTTCTTTGGATTAAACTATTAGCATGAATAACTTTATGAAAATTGTCATAATTGATATTTTATTGTTTGGTAGTTTATACATTTACTTTGTAGGTGTTTGATTAGCGAGATAAATATGAAAAAGAAAACATGGAGAGAATTATGTCAGTTTATATGATTGGTGACGTGGATATACACAACCTAGAAGAATACAAAAAATATATGGAAAAAGTTAAACCTATGATTGAAAGCTATGGTGGTGAATACTTAATTCGGGGTGGAGAGATAGATTCTTTGGAAACAAATTTATGGAAACCTACTAGAATGGTATTAGTAAAATTTCCTGACAAAAAATCAGCTATGAAATGGTATGATAGTGAAGAATACAGACCTTATAAAAAAATAAGATTAGAAAATGCTACTTCAAATATACTTATGGTTGAAGGAATATAATAATATAGTAACTGCAAAGTTATAATTTTATTGTTTAATGTTTTAAATTAGCCAATAGGTTATATGTATGAATGAACAAAAAAATTTAATACCTTCAGCAAAACTAATTAGTCATGTTTTAATAGATTTTTCTAGTGAAGCAGAAATGGAATTATTTATAAATTATGTAGAAAAAACAGGTTCAAACTTTTATGAAAGCATGAAAAAAATTGGATTGATGCGCTTTAGATTGAATCAGGTATGGAACAAAGAAGGTGGTTTTGCATTATCAACGTTATTTGAATATAAAGACGAAAATGCCTATGTTAAGGGACAAAAAGTTATAGAAAAACATTTTAAAGAGAATGAAAATTTCTTTAAAAAAATTACTGTAAAGAGATTAACTACAAGAACACTTAACCTATTGGATTATAATTATTAAATCATATTTCAAAAACTGTTGGAAATCCTAACTCTCCATATTTAGCCATAGCTTCATGTCCCATTATAAATGGGTCTTATTAATGAATAAAATCCTAAAAGTTAACTACCTGTAATCTATTAAAAATTGTATTTAGAGAAATCAAAGTCTTTGGAGACATTTAATTCGTCAATAGGTCCAAAAGTAGTCTCTACCTTTGCTCCTGTGTCTTTTATTTGTGTCAATACATTTTCAGCAAATGATTTCCATGTTTTATCACTGCCTTGTTTATTAGGCCATACTGTAACTGAATATCTTTGTGTTTCGGATGTATCAATGGTTACTCTAAAAATCATCCCCTGAGAAAAGCCTTTTTTCGTTACTAAATTATTTAAAAGGGAAGTAGTGGCTTCTTTTGAAAATTGATTCACAAAAGTAAATTTTATTACACGTGCGTACATTATATTAACTTATGATATTTTAAGATAAATGGAAACTATAATTAAATAATCAAACTTTAACACACCATCCCTGACTCACACAGACTCATACACCCACTACAACCACATCTCATGCACCATTGACTCTGGTTACATTAACGCTGCTGTATGTTTCTATATGAGTGATTAAAATGGTTACGCTACATTAGTTGTTTGTAATGTCTCAAATGAATAAATTAATTATTAATTTTTCGCAGCGTATGTTTTAGCAGCAGTTGCGTTGAATTCTAAAGCTACACACTCAGTATCACCTTCCACCCAACCATCATGTCCAGGTTCAATTACATATACATCACCTGCAACAAAGGTATCAATAGTACCATCATTATGCTTTGCTGACATAGAACCTGATAGTACAGTCCCAACATGACGTGCTTGACAACTCTCTCCACCGACTACAGGTTTAATACAAGTTGACCAACTCCAACCAGGTTGAAGTACCATTTTCGCTGCGGCAACACCACCTAAGTCACATACATGAACGTTAGCTTTATCTGGACTGCGAACTTCATCCGGGTTATTGAAAGATTTTTTAACTATTCCTGACATGATTTACTCCTGTTTAAATATAAATATTTTATTTTTCTATTATTACATCTATATGACAATACAAATTAATACTTCACTTTAATAGTTTTATATTCTGAATGATTTTACTTAGGAATTAAACATAAAAGTTGTTCAATCTGCTGCACACCCTAACTATACATATCCTCCCATAACCCCATGTCTCAAAGACAGCGTAAAGTCAAATACATATATACTCTTTCCATTACCAGAAGATTTCTTAATTAAATATAATTAATACTAGAAATCATTAACCTGATGATATTTTCTAACTAAATATCAGGGCTATTTATTATATATAAATCCTATAGAATTATAGGGTAGGGGTATAGGTGAGTTCTTAATTTCTGTCACACTCCTGTCACACACTCATATAAAAAAGCTGGATAATTAGCTATATTGAGCTATAGTACATAAAAAGTGATTGTAGATTAAGTGTATGATTTACTTGAGTTTTTGAAATTCTCCGGAGGCAGCTCAGCGGGAGAGCACTTCGTTGACATCGAAGGGGTCACTGGTTCAATCCCAGTTAGTCCCACCATTTCCACCAAAATAAAATACGTCATAAATAACAAAGACTTAGCTTGTTAGCTATTGAAGTTATTGAGTTATTTAAAACCATCTATCCGATTTTGGTCTGATTTTGCTCCGAAGTTAATCCAAGAAATTAGGTCAAAAACACCCCCCAAAAAGCATAAAAGTGTCTTGTAAGTGTCTTGTAAAATTTACTAGGGCTGACAGGGATAGAGCAAGGGGTTCACAGTTTTTAGCCTTGTGTCTTATGGTTATTGTCTAAAAAGTGTCTTTTTTATTTTAAATTACCTTTATTTTATTTTCCTAATATTTTCTTCAGCTGCAAAAATTTTGTGCATTATTTTATTTACAACCATTTCAGCACCTGCATCACTGGGATGATCATCGTCAGCGTAAAAAACTTCATCCTTATTATAAGTTACACATCTATTTTTAATCTGTATGTCACAAAATAATTTGTGTGGATAAACTCGATGAACATTCGTAAATTTAATTGAATCAAATAATTCAAATGTACTTTTAGTACGGTCAGAATAAACCTTATAACTTGTTGTAAGAGGATTAAGAGATATTAACTGGTTTATTACTTCTAAGTTTTTGATTTCCTTAATTTTCTGAATTTTTTGGAAGAGGTGTTTAGGAACATGTACTCCTACTTCTGGTATTGGATAGACAAAAATAATTTGGTGACCGTCCTTAGTTAATTTATCTATAGTTTTTTTAAAGGCATCTTCAAAAGTAGAGCCATCAATTGCTTTGAATGGTCCCGTTTTGCCCCCTTCTACGCCACCTTCTTTATTGTCAAATTTCATTGAGTTTAAGTATAATGGAAAACGTCCGCCAATTAAAATAATTGATGGTTTATGATTAATGAGTGAATATCTCAAATTTTGAAATTCGTTAGTGCAGTGAGCATGTTTTCCACCTAGGTTATATTTGTTAACTCCCAATACAAATGGGCAGCTTCCTATATTGGCTTCAGTATAATTAAACTGCTTACCCAAAAACTTAACTAGTTGAGGTGACATAGCTGAGAAGTGACTGTCGGATAAGGAATAAACTGTTGTTAAAGAAATATCATTCTCAATTTTACAAAAATCTGATTTCCTTTGATAACATGGTTTGCCGTTTTGCTTGAAGTTATCCCAAACAGCCTCATCTAAATTTTGCTTCAATAAAATTTGTGGCAAACGACTTTTATAGCCATCATTTTTTATTAAATTATAGTTAAAAAAAACCAATCCACTTATTACAGCAAAAAAAGTTACATAAACAATTTTTGTGGTAATTAAATATTTTTTCCTAAATGGCCTCTCAATCAAATAGTAAGATATTATTGAGAGCAAAAAGGCTAATGCTATCCATTCTAACTTGTCGTAAGCAGAAGGGTTGAATGAGCCAATTCTACCAAAAGCAAATATCGGGAAATGCCAAAGGTATAGTGAATAACTAATTAGTCCAACACCAACAATTGGCTTCAACGAAAGCACTTTTCCTACAAAGTCTTCAGTTGAACAAAACATTATTACCAAAGCAACTCCGACTATTGGCATCAATGTTTGGAAACTTGGATGAGGCGTGCTTTCGTTAAAGAAAGTGATGCTGTGTACGACTAAAAACAAACCCAAAATTGGTAAAGTTTGTGTTAATATTACATTTTTTGTTCGCCCATATTTTAATTCAATCAACGCTAAGGCAGAGCCAATAAACAATTCCCAAAAACGCGAGAACGGCAAAAAGAAGTTAAAATCTGAATTCGTTCCTTCCATAACATCGGCGAATTGAATGCTCATAAGTAGCATTCCAATGAGAAGAGTTAGAAAAGATTTACGAGCAAACTTCCAAATTAAAAGGGTAAATATAGGGAAAAAGATATAAAATTGCTCCTCAACACCTAAACTCCATGTATGAAGTAAAGGTTTAAGAAATGATGTATCAGTTCCATAATTTGTAGTTGAAAGGTAAAAAAAAAAGTTTGAGCCAAACCCTATTGCGGATAAAGCACTTTTAGCAAAATCAACCAAATCCAATGGTAGGAGTTTTTGCCAAGCAAATGGAATACACACGACAATGACAAGGAACAGCATAGGAAGTATCCTACGTGCTCTTCGTTCATAGAATTTTATGAAGCTAAATGAATTAGTTTCTTCAAGTTCAGTTAAAATTATTCGAGTTATGAGATAGCCACTGATAACAAAAAAGATATCAACACCGATAAAGCCACCTTCAAACCAATCTCTACCAAAGATAACTATCTGTGCGTGATATAAGATAACGGATACAACGGCTATTGCTCTTAAGCCATCTATTTCAGCTCTATAATTCAAAACACAATACCAAAATCATCTTCAATATAAATATTTATCAATATTTCAAACAGCTTTAATTATTAATTAGATTTTTGTTTAAATAAATTAAGTTATAGACAATTAGCATAGTTTATAAGAAGTAATAAAAAATACTTACAAAGGAAAAAACAAACCATATTCTATAAATTTACGCAAGAATTATATTTATTATGTTTGATTTTGTAGTTGAATAGCTTCAAGAAAGAAGCGGCATGACTTTAATGGAAATGTTAACAAAGGAGAAAGCCTATGTATGGTAAATGCTATGGTTCTATGAAACCAAAGAAAAAGAAAACTAAGATGGTCAAAAAGATCAAAACAAACAAGATGGTTGAAAGACGTAAGGCATAGGGTGTAACAGGTCTATAATGCCTTGTTAAATAATTTGACCTGTCTTGTTAATCCAAATAAAATTTCTTATAATAAATATGCATTAGGTGATATATCTTATTAATGTATAAATTTGATACAAATAATACAGATCATATTTCTATTGGATTATGGTTTTTAGTTTGGGAAAAACAAGTTCAAAACAAAGACTTTGAATCAGCTAAAAAACTTTTTGAAAATGATGTTGTTAGTTTCGGTACTTGGATGAATGTTGTAGAAGGTATAGACAAACTGTATTCTGACCAATGGAAAAATATTTGGCCAACCATTAATAATTTTAAATTCGTAACTAACACACTTTTTGTTCAAATTTCTCCAGATAGATTGCTTGCAAACTCTATTTTATTCTGGAACTCTACAGGGTATAACAAAAATGGTAATTCTTTTAAAAGAAACGGAAGGGCGACAGTTGTTTTAAAGAGGTCTAATTTAGATAATAGTTGGAAGGGTATACATACTCACTTTTCTTTAAATCGTGGTGTTCCACAAGAATCTTTTGGTAAAACTAAATAAAGATTTTATATATAAAGTTTTCAATATACTTTGTTATTATCACTTATAATTCGGGCCATAGCGCAGCTTGGTAGCGCGTCCGTCTGGGGGACGGAAGGTCGTGGGTTCAAATCCCGCTGGCCCGACCATAATAAAATCAATGATGATGAAATCTTAAATCAAAGTCATATTTTACTTACAACAAATATAGTTGTTCAGGTCAATGCACTCAAAATGAACTAACGAAATCTCTAGAGACCATATTAGATATATTTTAGAAAAATTACGTAATATTTAGACAGATGATATTTAATTTTGAATATGGTGGTTTATTCATTGATAGGATGTATAAATATCTTTGTAGGATGAAGAAAAGAAGAAGATTTACTTACCAAACCTCTATTAGCTTGGAAAATGAGATTAGAATTACTAAAAACAAAACTTGTGAAAGATGTTAAATACGTGAAGCAGATTATGTCTGCAAATTTATTTAAAGAAATCTTGTTAGTAATTCTGCGCGAATAACTGTTGAACCTAAGTTTTATTCCGATTTTATTTGATATTGTTTGTTCAGTTATTTGTATTGAATGCTCAAGTCTAGAATAGTTTTTTTCAAAATGATCATTAACAAATAATCATTATCGGTGGGACATACCGCAGTCAGTTTACTTTTTATGCTATATTTTCAACCTGAAATGTGGAATAATGCGTTTTCCTTAAATGTGATTAATTACCTTGTTTTAAAAAATTAATCTCTTCATAAATCAATCCAAAATTCAACGTACTTAAATACCAAACTCTCTATATTTTTGCCTCGACCTTTCAAAGCAACTTTCAGGATTTGCTGTTTCTTTTGTCGCAATCATTTTGAAAGAATCACTTTTTTTTTCCAATACCATCCTCATAATCTTTTATAAACTTGTTAATCTTAAAACCTCCCCTTTCCATAGATTTTATATTGGCGACGTTGCCTATTTGAGTGAATGAGAACATATAGCTTAGATCTAAAACATTGAAAGCGTAGGTCATCATAATACCAAGAAGTTCATAAACAAATCCCTTACCCCATACAGAGGGTGATAACCCTTTACCAATTTCAACACAATTTTCTCTTCTGTTAAACCCAACAAATCCAAAGGTTCCTATAACCTTATTCGAAGATTTAAGTCTTATAAACCAATAATTTGCCAGTCCTCCGGAGTAACCTTCTTTTTTTCTTCTTATAAGCTCGTTCAGATAATTTGCCGTATCCTTAATATTTTTGTGAGGAGACATATTTAAATTTCGATAAAATATTTCTTGGCTCGAATATTCAAACATATCTTCTAAACCGGATTTGTTTATTTCTGTTATTAGAAGTTTTCTATCAAGAGGATTGTTTATCTCTTGATATTCGGTTCCAGGAAGTACATCAAACAATTTTTTTTCTACGTCATACATATATATCATTATAGTAGTTATTTTTAAAATATTGTTACAAACTAACTTTCAAAGCAATAAGAATAATTTAGAATTGTTCTTCATCATTTAACCTCCATGCATAAAGTAAAAGTTAAAAAAATGATGTATCAGTTTTATAATATGAAGTTGTAAACTTAAATAATTAAAAAAATCAAAAAAATAATTTGCTAAAAAAGATGATATATAGTTGTCTATTTTAGCTAGTGACAAGTTTGGTTTTTCAGTTTATACTATAGCACTTGACTTACTATTTGTAAATATTAAAATTTGATAATAAAAAAACTAGTCATGTATTCAGGAGAAAAAAGTCAATAATTATAATGCTCACTAAACCTTTCATTCACTATGGGAGGCGGAGGGTTGTGTTTTCAGAACCCATTGGCCTGTTAATTAGATACGTGATGAAAGGTTTAAAATATAAATCATAAATGTTATTAATAAACAATAATTCAAATATTCCTCTTGGAGTTTCCTTCTCAATAATTGAAGTTATATGTACCATAACCATAGCAAGCTTAGTAAAACTAATAGCAGGTGATTTGTCAGTTTTTATAGTTTTATTTTTTAGATATTTATTTTGTATCCCTTTACTAATAATAACTGCATTTTATCAACGTAAGTCAAATGCTTTCCTAATAGAATCTAAGTCGGGACTTGCTATTAGGACTATAACGGGCTTAGGCTCTTTTGGATGCTTATTTGCAGCTCTTCAATTTATAGATCTTAGTCTTATGACAACTCTATTTCAGACAATGCCTATATTCATAACTCTACTTGCACCTATTGTTATAAAAGAATTGGTTGGATGGTTTAGACGAATTATAGCATTAATTGGATTTTTAGGTGTTTTGCTAATACTTGACCCTTTAAAGGAAAATTGGTTTAACTTTGGTGTTTTATTGGGTTTTTTGTCACCTTTTTTTGGAGCACTTATGACACTTTCTGTTAGGAGACTCGGTAAAACAGATCATCCGGCAACTACCTCTTTATGGTATAATATATTTGGAGCCATAGTCTTTTTAATTATATGTATGTTAATTAAAACTGAATGGCCTGATTATGACCAAGTTTTCATTATTTTGATTGTTGTTGGATTAGTTTCAAGCCTTCAACAAATTTGTTTAGCTTATAGTTTAAAGTTGGCGCCAGCAAGCCTTTTGGCCCCCCTTAGATATATATCAGTTCCTATTGGAATTTGGGTAGGTGTTTATTTATTTAATGAATCATTGACTTCAACATTTTATATTGGAACTTTAATAATAATTTTTTCTTCTTTAATGATAATAAGAAGAGAAGCTCAAAAAAAATCTTAAATAATTATGCAGGTTTTAAAATGCTATATATTTCAAACTAATGAAGAGATTAATTCTTATATTCTTTTTTTACATTTTTGTAGTAACTGATACTTTTGCAAATGAAAATTATGTTTTATTACAAAATTTTAAAAATATCAGTGATAACAAAGTAATTTTTATGAGACATGCTCTAGCACCGGGCAATGGAGATCCTTATAATTTTATAATCGATGATTGTGCTACTCAAAGAAATCTTGATTCTAATGGGATTAGACAAAGTCAAATGATAGGAAAAAATATTAAAAAAAATGAAATAAAATTCACCAAAATATTTTCAAGTTTTTGGTGTAGATGTAAAGACACTGCATCATTCTTAAACATGGGTAAATTTTTTACTCATAAAGGTCTTAATTCTTTTTATCAAGGACATGTTGATAGAGAGGAAACATTAGCTGAACTTAGGAAATTAATTAGTAGTCTCAAAGTATTAAAGGGCACCTATTTGATGGTTACTCATTATGTAGTAATTCAAGCCTTTACTGGGATGTCATTATCAAGTGGAGGAATGGCGGTTTATGATTTGGAAACGGAAAAATCATATTATCTAAAATTAAAAAATTAAGGCTTATTTTTTTTATTTTCGTTAATTACTTCATAATCTCCGTCTATAACTTCATTGTTTTGGGATTTCGTTTTAAATCTATTCATAGTTTGTTTGTTGGTAGTGTTAGAATATTCATTAAAATCGTTGTTATTATGTTCTTTAGTTTTTCTTGAACGCATTTTGAAGTTAAGAATTTGTTTAGGAAAAATAAAGATAAGACTTGGTAAAGTAAATAAAATAGCAAATATCAGATGCCATTCTAATACATTAATTACACCAAAAAAAACACCAATGGTTAACAGTAAAAATGTAAACCTATAAAAGATTCCAAATAAAATAATTACCCATGCAAAAAAAGTTCCATACTGATATGGCTCCATTATATATTGTATACCTAAAAAACCGACAATAACGTAGAAACAAAATAAGGCTATTATTAATCCAATTGTTATCAACCCAAATTTAAGTAGGTTAGTCTGTCTTAATATGTACATAATTTTCCAATAATTATTTTTTAAATATTAATTTACCATTATATTTTTTTAAATAAAAAATTTTCTTACCAGCCCAAAAGCACTTTTTAGCATCAGGTTTAGCTTGAATATAGTCAACTTTACTTGTTAGATAAAAAACTTGGCCGCAACCTAAAAAGGTTAATATTAACTTACTATCTTCAAATTTTACCTTATCTTTTCTACCTTTCCTAACAGTAATAAAGCTTATATTACTCTGAAAACATTGACCAATTTTATTTTTTTTACAATTTGTTTCCTGGCTATCAATTACAGAAATATGTGCAGCAATATTATTTGAAAAAATAAAACCATCATTATCTAACATTTCACAATTATCTGTTGGCTGACTTGTTTTGCCAGAGAATTCACATTCAAACCAAGCTCCATCTAATTTTTCAACGGCAAACACCTTAATACTAAAATTAAAAAATAATAAGGTAACTATTAATAAAAAATTATTAGGTTTTACAAAACACATAATTTTAACTCTTTTGATTTTACAACTTAGATTTTATAATTAATTATATATACAAAACCATTAATTTATTAAAAAAAATAAATTTGGAGATTTTTATGAATGTAAAAACAAGAACTGAATACCCGAACTTTGTTGGTTTTGTTTATGGGGTAGACTTAAAAAAAGATTTAGATATAAAAATTGTAAAAGAGATTGATAATGCAATTAATAAATTGTCTGTATTAGTATTTAAGGACCAAAACATTGATGATAGTGAACAGGTAAGGTTCACTAAATATTTTGGAGAAATTGAGGCGTCTGGGAGTAAATCTAATATAACTAAAGCAAAAGACAGAAGATTATCTACAGATTTAGCCGATGTTTCTAATCTTGATAAAAATAATAAACCTTTTACTAAAAATGATCCAAGAAGAATATTTAACTTAGGAAATCGTTTGTGGCATACAGATAGTTCATTTAAAGAAATTCCAGCAAAATACTCTCTTTTATCAGCAAGAAATGTATCTAAAGAAGGCGGTAACACAGAATTTGCTGATATGAGAAGTGCTTATGACAACCTGGAAAGTAGAATTAAAAATAAAATTGATACAATGATTTGTGAACATTCTCTAATATATTCACGTCAAAGATTAGGTTTTGATATGGTTAAAGAATTATCATCAGAAGAAATTAAAAATTTTACTCCTGTTGAACAGCCTCTGGTTAGAAAGAATAAAGTAACTAACAGGAAAACAATTTTCTTATCAAGTCATATAGGCAAAATAAAAAATTGGATTAGGCCCGACTCAATGTGTTTTATTGATGATTTGATCGAATATGCTACGCAATTAAAGTTTAAGTACATACATGAATGGTCTAAAAATGACTTGATTATTTGGGATAATAGACAAACTATGCATAGAGCTAGAGCATATGATGATTTAAAAGAAAACAGAGATATGAGAAGAACAACAGTTTTAGGAGAAGAAAAGCTTATTTGATAATTTTAAGACTGAATAAAATCTCTTAATTTTTGGAACCCTAAGTCTAAATCATTTTTTAAATCTTGAATGTGTTCTGAACCAGTATAAATTCTCAAATATTGACCACTCGGTATGTAGCTAGAATTCAAATTTCTATTTTCAGCAATATTCATTGTTGATAGAAGACTTGAATATCCTCCCCAAGAGGCACCAATTCCAAAAATTTCACAACTATTTGCTAATATATCAACACACTCTTCAGTTATACTATCTTGAAATTCAATTGCAAAAAGACCTGATGCACCTTTGAAATCTTTTTTCCATATTTTATGGTCAGGGTGTTGAGGTAAGGCGGGATGAATTACTTTTTTAACTTCATCTTTATTTTCTAAAAATTGAGCAATGGCTAAACTATTATCTGACGATTGTCTTAATCTTATAGGTAATGTTCTAAGACCTCTCAAAGACAAGTACACATCATCTGGACTAACATAAGTACCTGAGTTTTTTGTCCAACGTTCTAGTTCAATTAAATTGTCATTATTCCCAACAACAGCACCCATCATAATATCAGAATGACCTGATATATATTTAGTTATAGCTTCAATGACAATATCAACACCAAATTCAAGGGGATTAAAGTAAAGCGCTGTTGCCCAGGTGTTATCAATAAGTGTTTTTAAATTATATTTTTTACAGATATTAACTACTTTTTGAATGTCTATAATTTCAAATGTATATGTCCCTGGACTTTCAAGATAAATGGCCGACGTATTATCTTTAATCAAGCTTTCTAAATGTTTTAAATCTCTTGAATTATAAAATTCAAACTGAATATCAAGTCTTGGAAATTCTTCTTTTACAAATCGTCTTGTCGATCCATATACAGAATCAGGTATTAAAATATGATCTTTAGATTTTAAAATAGACATTAACCCAGTAGTTATTGCAGCCATACCAGAAGGAGCTAGAACACAACCATCAGCTTTGTACAAACTGGCAATTGAATGAGTTAGTGACTCAGAAGTAGGAGTTCCATTCCTTCCATACGTATATTTCCTGTTTTTATTTCTATAAGTTTTCATGTTAGGACTTAAGATTGTACTTGTCCTATATAACGGAGGGGCAGGAATTCCGTAGTTTTCTTTAGGATTTTTTCCTGAATGAGAAGTAATAGTCTCATTTTTAAATTTATTTAGATTTTTTTTCATTTCTTTCTTTTCTGAATAAAAAAAATTTAAATTAGATAGATCATTTCTTACCAATAAATAATAAAGTAACTTTTTTTGCTGTAATAAGTGGATTGGTTTTTTTTAACTATAATTTAATAAAAAATGATGGCTATAAAAGTCGTTTGCCACAAATTTTATT
>ATWQ01000007.1 GCA_000421325.1 alpha proteobacterium SCGC AAA536-K22 | reverse complement strand
CATTGTTATCCGTCAATTTGCCATGATCCATGACTTGTAAAAGTAAATTAAATAGATCTGGATGTGCTTTTTCTATTTCATCTAGTAGTAAAACTGAGTGTGGATTCTGATCAATCGCATCAGTTAAAAGACCACCTTGATCAAAGCCAACATAGCCTGGAGGAGCACCAATTAATCTAGAAACAGTGTGCCTTTCCATATATTCAGACATATCAAATCTGATAAGCTTTACACCTGTTGCTTCAGCTAATTGCTTAGCGACTTCTGTTTTTCCTACTCCTGTTGGGCCAGAGAATAAGTAACAACCAATAGGCTTTTCACCTTCTCTTAAACCCGCTCTAGACAATTTAATGCTTGAAACTAACTCGGTAACAGCTTTGTCTTGTCCGTAAACCATTCTTTTTAAATCATCTTGTAATTTAGAAAGTGCTTTTCTATCGTCAGTTGAAACATTTCTAGGAGGAATTCTTGCAATTAATGCAACAGTCTCTTCTATTTCAGCTTTTCCTATAATACGCTTTCGTTTAGACTTGTTTTTCAGCATTTGTGCTGCTGCTGTTTCATCTATAACATCAATAGCTTTATCAGGTAATTTTCTGTCATTTATGTACTTAGCTGATAATTCAACTGCAGTTTTAATAGCTATATTTGTAAATTTTAATTTATGATGTTCCTCATAACGTGATTTCAGCCCCATTAAAATTTTTACTGTATCGTCAATATTTGGCTCTGAAACATCTATTTTTTGAAACCGTCTGACTAACGCTCTGTCTTTATCAAAGTATCCTCTATATTCTTTGTATGTAGTTGAACCTATACATTTCAAACCACCATTCTGCAGGGCTGGTTTTAATAAATTAGACGCGTCCATAGCACCACCACTAGTTGCTCCAGCGCCAATTATAGTATGTATTTCATCAATGAATAATATGGCATTTTGATTTGATTCAATTTCTTTCATTACAGCTTTTAGACGCTCCTCAAAATCTCCTCTATATCTAGTTCCTGCAAGCAATGCTCCCATATCAAGAGCATATATTTCAGAATTTAGTAAAACTTCTGGTACATTTCCTTTTACCACTCTATCAGCCAAACCTTCCGCAATTGCAGTTTTCCCGACTCCAGGGTCACCAACTAACAAAGGATTATTTTTTGTTCGTCTACACAAAACTTGGATAGTTCTGTCCAGTTCAGGTTGTCTTCCTATTAAAGGATCTATCTTACCTTCGGCTGCTTTCTCATTTAAATTTACAGCGTACTTGTCTAGAGCTTTTTCAGATTTTTTATTCTCTGTATCCTCTACGTCACTTTCAGCACCAGAAGGTGAAGTGGATTTTGAGTAATTTGGATCTTTTGCTAAGCCGTGACTCATAAAGCTAACAGCGTCAAGACGTTTCATGTCTTGTTTCTGTAGCAAATAGACTGCATAACAATCTCTT
Source organism: alpha proteobacterium SCGC AAA536-K22 (assembly GCA_000421325.1). GTDB lineage: Bacteria > Pseudomonadota > Alphaproteobacteria > Puniceispirillales > Marisalimonadaceae > Marisalimonas. The sequence goes on along the minus strand of ATWQ01000007.1, from coordinate 97,567 downwards.
TCAGAAAACATCGCTACTAAAATATTTGCTCCAGTTGCTTCATTCCTACCTGAAGATTGAGTGTGTATTACAGCTCTTTGTACAACTCTTTGAAATCCAGCAGTCGGTTGGGTATCAGCTTCAGTATCTGATGTAATAATTGCCTTCAAATCTTCCTTTAAATATTTATTTATATCCTCTTCCAAAGTTTTTACATTTACTGAACAGGCCTTTAAAACTTCAATTGCATCTTGATCCTCAAGTAAAGCAAAAAGTAAATGCTCTAACGTAGCAAACTCATGCTTTAATGAAGACGCATTAGTCATTGCTCGTCTTAAAGTTTCTTCTAAGGATTTAGATAGCATTGTTATTCCTTCTCTAATTGAACCTGTAAAGGATGCTCATATTTACGGGCATAATTCATTACTTGCATTGCTTTTGTTTCTGCTAAATCATATGTATAAACCCCACAAATACCAACTCCACGCTGATGAACATGGAGCATGATTTGTGTTGCTTCTTCTCTATTTTTTTGAAAAAATTTTTCTAAAACTTCAATCACAAATTCCATTGGCGTATAATCATCATTCATCATTAATACTCTATAAAGCGATGGAATTTTAGTTTTTGGCTTTGTAGCCAATTTTGTATTTCCATCAGTTTGATCATTGTCATTATCGTTATCATTATCTTCACTCATAATAGATAGTGGAATTTCCTTTATATCGTACCCTATATAAAATTTTAGAGCTTCATTAAACAATATCTTCAAACTTTCTGACTGATAAAAAAATACGTATACATTAATAATATAAGAACGACATGAACGTTCAACAAGTTTAAGTTAATATTTTTTTTAATATGCTCTTCCATAATTGTTGCTTGTATTTTATACTAAATATTGTGTTTTGTTAAAAAAATAATCTAAATAATGTATGTTTTAGAGAGTTTTGATTATGATTTTGAAATATTTATGCTAATGAACATTATTAAAATTTATTATTGGATATAAAGTTTGCTTAAAAATTATATTAACACGGTTAATATCCATATTTTTTTGTTATATAAAAGATTTGATATATTGTATTTGAAAAAAATAAAGCTAATTTCTTTACTTATTCTCACTTCTTTAATTTTTATATCTACTGCTAATGCTAAATATGCTTCTTTTGTTATAAACGAAAACACTAAACGTATTTACCATAATACCAATGCTGACACACGAAATTATCCAGCTTCTTTAACAAAAATCATGACTTTATATATGATATTTGATGCACTGAAATATAAAAAAGTATCTATGAATACTAAATTTAAAATCTCTAAACGTGCAACAAGACAACCACCTTCTAAATTAAATCTTACTGCCGGTTCTAAAATCACTGTTAAAAATGCTATTTTCGCTTTAATCACTAAATCAGCAAATGATGTGGCTACGGTTGTTGCAGAAAATTTAGGAAAATCTGAAAGAAATTTTGCTAAGCTAATGACTAAAAAAGCTAAGAAGCTAGGCATGACTCGTACAATATTTAAAAATGCGTCAGGTTTACCTAATAGGGGTCAATTATCTACTGCAAGAGATATGGCAACTCTAGGTATGGCTATTAGGAAAAATCATCCTAATTTTTTTAAATTATTTAAAACTAAATCTTTTATCTACAAAGGTATTAAATACACCAATCATAATAATTTATTAGGTAGTTACTCTGGTACTGACGGTATCAAAACAGGTTATACTAACGCTTCTGGCTTTAATCTTGTAGCTTCAGTAGAAAGAAACGGCCAAAGAATTATTGGTGTTGTTTTCGGTGGTAAAAAAGCAAGATCACGCGACAAACATATGATTAAATTACTTAATAAATACTTTAAAACAGTTCCTTCTAAACCTCTTGTTAGAATAGCAAAACCCTCAGAACTACCTAAAAACCGTCCGAAACTTACTGTTGTAGAAAAAAATATAAAAAATTTTAGTATCCCTCCTAAAGTTGTCAATATTTCATCATCCAATGGTTTACAAGATGACTGGTTTATACAAATAGGTGCTTTTAAAAATAGATTAAATGCTCATAAAGCAGCCCGTAATGCCAGAAATATTGTGCCAGAACAACTTGGTAATTTGCCAGCTTCTTTAAGTAAAATAACTAAAGCTAGTAATAGAAATGATAATCTAAAATATCTATGGAGAGTTCGATTTATTGAATTGGCCGAAAACCAAGCGCGTTCAGTTTGTGCAGAATTATGGACTTCAGGTCTAAGCTGTATTCCTCTTCCTTCAAATAACAAATCTTAACATTAGTATTATTCTATGGTACTTTTAATATATCGTTCCAATTTGTAGTATAAAAAGGAGATTTGTAACCAGACCGCATTCTCCATTTATCTTCTTCTATTTTTTCTCTTCTTCGCTGCTTTACAATTCCTTGAGAACCATAAAATATTGTCATTTTCCCCATTTTAGTATTGATATCATCTAAAATTTTCATATGAGTGTCAGATTGACTGACACTTATTTTTTCGTTTTTATTATATGTGAATAAGTTATCCTGAATAATATAATTCTGATTTATAATTTTTTTTTCTCTTTGTTTTAAATCAAGTAATATAACTCCAATTTTCTTATAATTATAATTTGGACGATAAAGACTTTCTAATAATTTGAATGCTTGTTGAATTATGACAGTTGTATTATTAGTTAAATCATTAAAAGTTAGTGTTGCACTATTATTATATTGTAAATCTTTCTTTCTGAAACGGTTAGTATTAATAAAAACACAAATTTCTCCACACAAACTATCTTGATGCCTAAGTTTCTCTGCTGCTCTTGCAACATGATTTGCCAATGCTTGTTTGAGGTTATATTTATCATTAATCATGTTGCCAAAAGATCTCGAAACTGTAATAGATTTTTTATTAACTATCTCTTCTAAAGCAAGACAAGAATTTCCTCTTAACTCATAAACAATACGCTCACCAACAACTGAAATTAACTTTCTTACCTTACGAGGATCTGATTGTTGTAATTGAAAAGGATTATTAATTCCTATAGATTTCAAACGATTAGCCCAACCTTTTGATATTCCCCAAATATCTTCTAATTGAATATCGTTTAATATATTAGTCAGTTGATTTGATATAGTTAAAATATAAATACCATTAGATGAATATTTCTTAGCCATTCTATTTGCTAATTTTGCTAACGTTTTAGTAGGACCTACTCCAATTGAAACAGGTATACCCGTCCACTGATAAATAGATTGTCTAATCGTAAACATTTCATCTAATAAAGTTTTATTATTAAATTTTTTTAAACTAAGAAAAGCTTCATCAATAGAATATATTTCCATATCAGGTACAAAATAATGTAATGAATTCATTACTCGAGAAGACATATCTCCATACAAAGTATAATTTGAAGAATATACCAAAACTTTATTTTGCTTTATCAATGCCTTATATGAGTACAATGGAGCACCCATAGGTATACCTAGAGCTTTTGCCTCATTAGATCTAGCAATAATGCAGCCATCATTATTAGATAATACTACAACTGGCCTATCTTTTAATGACGGGTTGAATACTCGTTCACAAGAAACATAAAAGTTATTACAGTCAACTAATCCATACATATCATAAAAAATGAACCGAACTTGTAACCACTCCCCAGATTTCCATATTCATATGGTCTTGGATTTCAATTGGTTTGTATAAGTCATTTTCTGGCATCAATATTATTTTACCAGAACGCTTATATAACCTTTTAACAGTCATTTGCCCATCTAAAACAGCAATAATTACTTTTCCATGTGCTGGTTTAACACTTCTATCCACAACCAGAATATCATTATCATTTATACCAGCATTAATCATTGAATCACCGTTAACACGAACAAAAAATGTTGCAGCTGGACGTTTGATTAAATAGCTATTTAAATCTAAGCTTTCTTCTAAGTTATCATCTGCAGGAGAAGGGAAACCTGCTGAAACTTTAGAGCTATAAAGAGGAAAAGTTTGAGAACGACTTAAGCAAGGCTTAAATACTTCTAATTTATTAGGAATTTTATAGTGTCCATTTTGAGCTAGGATTTTTTTAGTTACTTCTAAATTCATCATTTTTGATTCCAGACATATTTTGTTCATGTTTTGTTCTCCTACAAAATTAATTAAGAGTCAAGTCTTAAAAAAATTGTTAAAGAATTGAAATATAATCTCAACAGAATAGGATAAAATTAATGAGTTTTTCCAAAAACTCCTGGTTTCACACCATAATCAACAGCCAGACCATAACTAGGGTCATCATCAGCGTCTACAACTAACTGACCAGCTTTCCGTAGTAATGAGTGACAATCTGTTGAAAGATGTCTCAATTGTAACTTTTTGTTTCTTTTTTTATACTTAACAGCAAGATCTTCTATTGCTTGTAACGCTGACTGATCTACAACACGACTATTAATAAAATCAACAACGACAATATCAGTATCACTTTCTATGTTGAATATTTCTGAAAAGCCTTGGATCGATCCAAAAAACAAAGGACCATCTATATAGTAAATTGTGTTACCATTATCGTCTATTGCAACGTTTCCTGTTATACGAATTGCATTATTCCAAGCGTAAGCAAGAGCCGAAACAATAACTCCACATATAACGGCAATCGCCAAATCATAAATAACAGTAATGGCAGTTACAATTAACATAACGACTACATCCGTTCTTGGAATACGTTTAATAACTAAGATACTCTGCCAAGCAAAAGTACCAATAACCACCATAAACATAACACCAACCAAAGCTGCTAAGGGAATTTGCTCGATAAGAGAAGAGCCAATTACAATGAATAAAAGTAAAAATAAAGATGCTGTAATACCAGATATTCTTGTGCGACCACCAGATTTCACATTAATCATTGATTGACCAATCATTGCACAACCGCCCATACCACTAAAAAAACCAGTTACCATATTAGCAATACCTTGAGCGACACATTCTTGAGACGCTCCCCCAATTTTTCCAGTAATATCACCTACTAAGTTGAGGGTTAACAAACTCTCAATCAAACCGATTGTTGCTAAAATCAAGGCATATGGAAGTATTATTAAAAGAGTATCAGTGTTAAGGGGAACTGATGGAATATGAAATGTTGGCAAACCTCCTTTTATGGAGGCAAGGTCACCAACACGAGGAACGTCGATATCTAACGATATAACAAGCACAGCTACAAAAATTATACCCGCTAAGGGGGCTGGAATAATAGTAGTTATTTTAGGTACACCCCATATTACTACCATAGTAATAATTACAAGAAAAAGCATAAGTAGTAAGGTTTGTCCTTCCATCCACTGTTTGTTTCCAGATAAATCTGTTATTTGAAATTGGGACATTTGGGCTAAAAAAATAACAATAGCTAAACCGTTTACAAAACCAAGCATAACAGGATAAGGGACTAATCTGATAAATTTTCCTAATCTTAAAAAAGCAGCTGTAATTTGAAAAATTCCCATTAGTACAACCGTGGCAAATAAATACTCAACACCGTGTAAAGAAACTAAAGCAACCATGACAACTGCTAATGCACCTGTTGCACCAGAGATCATACCAGGCCTTCCTCCAATCAAAGCTGTAATCAATCCAACAATAAAAGCCGCATATAAGCCCACTAAAGGATGAACTCCAGCAACAAATGAAAAAGACACAGCCTCAGGCACTAATGCTAAAGCAACTGTTAAACCTGCTAAAATTTCTGTTTTAAACTTTAATATTGATGAAAATTTTAGATTGGAAAATTGTAATTCGTTGTCTGATATTTTTTGGGATAATTCTTTAAATATTTTTTGTATAATGAAACTCCTAATTTATCGACAAAAAACAAAAAATAATATCAGTCTAAATATTAACGATCTTTAAATTTTTTAAATAAATCTTCCAAATCATGATCTACTTGTTCATCAAATCCATGTCGAGAGGAAAAGAACGCCAAAGACATCAGACCAGAACCTAACAAGATAGTAAAGAAAGCACCTAAAAAAATTGCTATTTTACCATTATAACTAATTGCAACATCTGACATTTGCAACCATAGATTGATAGCAAAAATTGTAATTATTAGAAGGGCACATGATGCCATAATGATTAGTAGTAAAATGTTTTTCATACAACAATATATATTAGTAAACTGTAAACAAGTCTATCAATATTATCTAAGAGGTAATTCCGATTTAACTAATCGCTCCCAGTACGAAATACCTAAAGGTATGATGTTATCGTTAAAATCATATTTAGTATTATGAAGCATACAACCTGACTTTCCTTCACCCGCACCCAACCAAATATATGATCCTGGAATTTTTTCTAACATATAGGCAAAATCTTCTGCTCCCATAGAAGGAGCCATATTAGTTTTTACTGAATCTTTACCAAATAAATTGGATGAAACTTCAATTGCTTTTTCACTAGATTGAACATCATTCACCGTTACTGGGTAACCTTTAATAATAGACACGTCTGCTACACATCCATAGGCTAGTGCCGTAGCATTACATATTTCTGTGAATTGTTTATGAACATTTATTCTCGTATCAGGATTAACAGTCCTAATAGTACCAATAAAATCTGCTTTTTGAGGTATAATGTTAAATCCAGATCCTGCGTTAATTTGAGTTACGGAGACAACAACTGCGTCAAGTGGATTCTGTCTACGTGAAACTATTTGCTGCAAGGCTTGAACAATAGCAGTAACAGCTAAAACAGGATCATTTGTTGCTTGAGGCATTGCAGCATGACCACCGTTTCCATTTATGGTGACTTCAAATTTATCGGCTGCAGCCATCACGGAACCTTTATGTATTGCAACGCTACCTTCATTCATACCTGGCCAATTATGCATTCCCCAAACGCTATCCATAGGAAATTGTTCAAACAGACCATCGTCTATCATGGCAAGACCACCACCACCACCTTCTTCTGCGGGTTGGAATATGAAGTATACTGTTCCATTAAAATCATTTTTTAAAGATAATAATTTAGCTGCTCCAAGTAGCATAGCTGTGTGACCATCATGACCACATGCGTGCATACGACCTTCAAATTTTGATTTATAAGAAAAGTCATTTTCTTCGGTCATTGGTAAAGCATCCATGTCAGCCCTTAAACCAATTGCCTTGTTCCCTCCACCACCAAGAGTAGGATCAAGCCCCTTTAAAACGCCAACAATTCCTGTTTTTCCGAATCCTCTATGAATCTCTAAACCAAAAGATTCGAGTTTTTCTGCAACAAAATTAGATGTCCATTGCTCTTCGTATCCAAGCTCTGGATGCGCATGCAATTGTTGCCTCCATTTTTTTATTTCAGGAACAATATTTATAATTTCGTTAGATATTTTCATGTCACTCTCCTTACGAATCATTATAAATACTCTTAAAAGAAAAGGTCAACTTTCTAATCATTATGCTACTATAATAATAATTTTTATACTAATTTGATCAAATTTAATTTTACAGTATACAAATCATATATTGAATAATTGTTTTTGGAGTTTAACAGATATGAGACGAATGAATATTCTTCCTGAAACAAACTTGCAAAAATTTACTTTTATTTTCTTACCCTTCGCTTGTGGATATTTCTTATCTTATCTCTACCGATCTACTAATGCAGTTCTTGCTCCCTACCTAAGTAATGATTTAAGTCTAAATGCAGAACAACTTGGCTTAATTACATCTGCATATTTTTTAACATTTGGTTTATTTCAATTACCCTTAGGAGTTTTGCTTGATAAATATGGTGCTAGAAGAGTTCAGAGCATACTATTTTTAGTAGCTGCTACCGGAGCTATATTATTTAGTCTGGGAAATGATGTTTGGTCACTTGTGACAGCTCGTGGTTTAATAGGGTTAGGGGTTTCTGGCGCTTTAATGGGAGCATTTAAAGCTTTTGCCATTTGGTTTCCTAAAGAAAGACTCCCACTTCTAATAGGTCTATTCATGTCAGCAGGTGGCATGGGTGCTATTGTAGCGTCGACACCTTTGGAAATGGCATTGCAAATAACTGATTGGAGAGGAGTTTATTTATTCCTTGGAGTAACTACAATCTTTATTGGATTGCTGATTTTTTTTGTAGTTCCAGAAAAAAAGGAAACTCTTAACAATGAAGAAATATTACCAATTTTGAAGGTGTTAAAAGATATTTATACTAGCTATGCTTTTTGGAGAATTGGCCCATTATCAGGAATCGCAGGAGGAACTGGACTTGCAATATTAGGGTTATGGGCAGGCCCCTGGCTTTCTGATATAGGTAATTTTAACAAGAATGAAATTGCTAACATCCTCTTTATTTCTACAATCATGATGACGATTGGGACAACATCTTTAGGTATAATTACAGATTATTTAAGAAGATTTAATATTTCTCCTGTTGGCGTAATGGGTGGGGCGTTACTAGTTTTTATAATACCGTTCACTATAATAACATTTGGGTTAATGCCAAAGGCTATATGGCCATGGGTTGTTTTAAGCATAACGTCATTAGCTGCAACACTAGCTTATGCTGGTTTAAGTCAGCACTTTCCAACAAGTTATGCAGCTCGCGCATCCACAGCCATAAATTTAATATGCTTTTTGATGGCTTTTATCGTTCAGTATGCAATTGGATTTATCATGCAGATAATTGAACCAGGAAAACAAAGCGGATATTCAATAGAAGCGTACAAAGCGGGCTTTGGTTTATTTTTAGGATTACTTATAATTTTCTACGTTATTTTTATAATAATGAGCTTAATAGAATTCAGGAAAAACAGAGATAAATCCTAAGGGTAATGACGTTTAGCAATCCATTCATTTTTTATTTTTGTAGGCCTTAAAATAAATCTGTCATGTAGCCTAAAATCACCATCTTCCCAGAATTCAAACTCAACAGGCTTTAGAGCAAAACCACCCCAAAAACTTGGACGAGGTATGTCATCATTGTATTTAGCTTCAAATAATTTTACCTCTTCCATCAAAATCTCTCGAGATTCTAATTCTTTTGATTGTTTTGATGCCCAAGCACCAATTCTACTACCTTTTGAACGAGATTGGTAATATTCGTCAGAAATCTCGTCAGAAACCTTTTGTATACTTCCTACTAATCTTACTTGACGGTTTAAACTTTTCCAATAAAAGCAAATAGCACCTTTTGCTGTTTCATTTATTTCTTCAGATTTACGACTTTCATAGTTTGTATAAAAAACAAAATCTCCATTAATAATATCTTTTAATAAAACGGTCCTCACTGAAGGCATACCATTTTTGGACACAGTTGCTAATTGCATAGCATTAGGGTCTCTAATTTCTTTTTTTTCAGCTTCAGACAACCATGTTTTAAATAATAGTATTGGATCTACTATCCTTTTTAATTCCAACCATCAGCTCCATTTCGATTATGTTATTTTTAGATTTTAGTACTAATTTTGCCATATTTCAAAGATATATATAAACCATAAGTTTATATTTAAAAGAATAAAATGAGGTTTATATGCTTAAAAAAGTTTTTTTATTGTTTGGATTAATAATATTATTTTCAAGTAATGGTTACTCTAAAACAAATTTTTATCAAGTAACAGGGTCTGTATCATCAGTTGAAGTTCTTAAAACATATACAACACAAAAAGTGCCAAGAGATGAGAAAAGATGCTCAATTCAAAGAGTTCCAGTAAATCAAGATGCAAATAAATTTGGTGCAGATAATTTTATAGGGGCTTTAATTGGAGGTGCTATTGGAAACAGGCTTGGCGATGGTGGAGGTAAGTCAGGTGCTACAGCTTTAGGAGCCTTAATCGGATCAGAAGTCGTTAGAAGTGACAAGGCAGCTGCAAACCAAAATTTTGTTGATAAAGAAGTTTGTCGTATTCAAAAGGTTATACATACAGAAACGACCGAAAGAATTAGTGGATATAGATTGATTATAGACGTAGATGGAGAAACTATATCTTTCAATAGTAATAGATCATATAACCCCGGTGATTTAATAACGTTAACAAAGAAAATAAGTTATTCTCTTAATTAAGTTTCAAATTTTTGATATTAAATATATTAAATTAAAGTAATTAATCATATAATAAAATTATTATATAAAGCTATTTTAATTTAGTAACTTTACTAAAGATCAGGAAGTTAATTATGGAAAAAGAAAAACTCAATAACGGAATCATGAATGGCAAACGTGGTATAGTTATGGGAGTAGCTAATGATAGGTCTATAGCTTGGGGCATAGCTGAAGCAGTTGCAAAACAAGGAGCAGAAATAGCATTCACTTATCAAGGTGATGCACTTGAGAAAAGAGTTAGACCTCTGGCTGAGAAAGTTGGCTCTAGCATCATAATACCTTGTGATGTTTCTAGCGATGAAGCAATTGACGAAACCTTTAATTTATTAAAAGAAAAATGGGATACTATTGATTTTGTAGTTCATGCAATAGCTTATTCAGACAAAGAAGAATTAAAAGGTGAATATGTTGATACGACAAGAGAAAATTTTTATAAAACAATGGACATATCTGTATATTCATTTACCGCAGTAGCTCAAAGAGCTGCTAAGATGATGCCTAATGGCGGTTCAATGATTACATTGACATATTATGGTGCAGAGAAAGTGATGCCACATTATAATGTAATGGGTGTGGCAAAAGCCGCCCTTGAATCTTCTGTGAGATATTTAGCAGCTGATTTGGGAAATGACAAAATAAGAGTCAATAGTTTATCTGCAGGTCCTATTAAAACACTCGCAGCAAGCGGTATAGGAGACTTCAGATATATATTAAAATGGAACCAATATAATTCTCCATTGAGAAGAAATGTAACATTAAATGACGTTGGTGGATGTGGAGTTTATCTTTTGTCAGACTTATCAGCTGGGGTAACCGGAGAAACGCATCATGTTGATTGTGGTTATCATGTCGTTGGCATGAAAGCAATTGACGCTCCAGATATGTCTCCAGAAAAAAAAGAGTACTAATTTATCAAAACTTATCTATTTGAAAGAATTTAAATGGCAAGCAACTCTTTTGGAAATATTTTCAGATTCACAAGCTTCGGTGAGAGTCATGGTAAGGCAATTGGATGCGTAGTTGATGGTATTCCACCATTAGTTTCAATAGAAGAAAAAGATATTCAATATTACTTAGATAGAAGAAAACCAGGTCAATCTAAATTTGTCACACAAAGGAAAGAAAGTGATACTGTTGAAATTCTTTCAGGAACTTTTGAAGGCAAAACCACAGGACATCCTATGGCGCTTCATATTAAAAATGAAGATCAGAGAAGTAAAGATTATACTGAAATTGCTAAACAATTTAGACCAGGACATGCTGACATTACTTACCAAAATAAGTATGGGATCAGAGATTATAGGGGCGGAGGCAGATCAAGTGCTAGGGAAACTGCAGTAAGGGTTGCCGCTGGAGCGATAGCTTTTAAAGTATTACAGCACAAATTAAAAATTCCTATAAAGGTAAGAGCTAGTGTTATTCAAATGGGTCCCAATAGAATAAACAGAGAAAATTTTAATTGGAACGAAGTTAATAACAACCCTTTTTTCTGCGGAGATAGTGAAGCCGCGAAAGAATGGGAAATATGGTTGGATGACTTAAGAAAAAATGGAAATAGTGCAGGTGCTATAATTGAAGTGATCGCTGAAAATGTACCAAGAGGCTTGGGAAGCCCTGTATATAAAAAACTAGATAGTCAAATTGCCGAAGCTATGATGAGTATAAATGCAGTTAAAGGAGTTGAAATTGGTTCTGGTTTTGACCTAGCTTCTTTAACTGGTGAAGAATCAAATGATGAAATTTTTCCAGATAATAAAGGGGATTATTACTTTGGTTCTAACCACTCCGGAGGAATACTAGGTGGAATTTCATCTGGGCAACCTATTGTTACAAGATTTATAGTTAAACCAACAAGTTCTATACTTAAAGAAAAAAACTCCATAGATTTAGATAATGAAGCAATTCAAATTAAAACAAAAGGAAGACATGATCCTTGCGTTGGTATTAGAGCGGTTCCAGTCGCCGAGGCAATGATGGCCATAACTATACTTGATCAATTATTAGGGCATGAAAGTCAAATTGGAGAAATTAAATAGATACCTTTTAATATTATTTAGTAGCTACAATTACAAACTCTTTATTACCGCTAGGTCCTAACAAAGGACTTTCTACGACACCTGACAAGTTCATTTTCATATCATATTGAACCCAATTTTTAATATCAGTTATAACTTCTTGATGTAATTTAGGATCTCTTACAACACCACCTTTACCAACAAGACCTTTGCCTACCTCAAACTGAGGTTTAATTAGAGCGGCTAGCCACCCCTTAGTTTTTAACAAACTTAGTCCTGGAAGTAGAACTTTTTTCAATGATATGAAAGACGCGTCACATACTATTGCATCCAATGGATCTTTTATAATTTGATCTGTTAAAAAACGTGCATTAGTTTTTTCTTTAACAATTACTCGTTCGTCTTGTCTTAATTTCCAATCTAATTGACCATAACCAACATCAACTGCGTAAATTTTTTTTGCTCCTCTTGATAATAAAACGTCTGTGAAACCGCCAGTACTTGCTCCAATATCAAGTGCTGTTATCAAATTACAATTAAGATTGAATTCTAAGATAGCTTTTTCTAACTTAACACCTCCTCTTGAAACCCAGGGATAAGTTTTACCCTTTATTTCAATTTTTGAATCTGTTTGGACTTGTTGTCCTGGCTTTTCAATGCGTTTTTCATTAACAAACACATTACCCGACATAAGAAGAGAACTAGCTTGCTCCCTACTTTTAGCAAGACCATTTGAGACCATGAGTTTATCTATTCGTTCTTTTGTTATTTTAAAAACCTTGAAAATTAGTTTTATAAATCACTTAACAAGAAATTCATTGTTTAAGGGTAAAGTAGTAATCATATCACGAACGGTATTTAGCAATCCGTTTACGTCTAAGCCTGCTTTAGCTAATTGCTCGTTTTGAGAGGCATGATCTTGGAAATGATCCGGCATAGTTAAACATCTAATTTCTTTATCATTTTGATTAAGGATACCTTTTGAAGATAAAAAATGTAAACAATGCGAACTAAATCCACCAGCCGAACCCTCTTCTATTATGATTAGCTTTTGATGATCATTCCATAGTTTTTCAACTAAATCTGTATCAATTGGTTTAGCAAATCTAGCGTCCGCGACAGTTATTGAACAACTATCTGCAATTAAAATATCTGCAACCTTTAACGCAGTTCCTACTCTTGTTCCTAAAGCAAGAATAGCTAAATCTTCTCCCTCTCTAATAATTCGTCCCTTACCAATCTCTATATTTTTTAAAGATTCGGGAAGCTCTACCCCTTCACCTTCACCTCTGGGATATCTACAAAAAATAGGACCCTTGCTATAACTTGCAGATGTAAAAACCATATTAGCTAGCTCACTTTCATCACTTGGTGCCATAACAACTACATTTGGTAAACAGCAAAGATATGCCAAATCAAAAGATCCCGAATGAGTGGCTCCATCAGCTCCAACAAAACCTGCTCTATCAAGCATAAATCTAACTGGTAACTTTTGAATTACCACGTCATGAATAACCTGGTCGTAAGCCCTTTGTAAAAAAGTTGAGTAAATAACAACAAATGGTTTTAAACCCTCTGAAGCCATACCTGCAGCAAATGTTACAGCATGTTGTTCGGCAATACCTACATCATAAAATCTATCTTCAAATTTGTCTGCAAATTTATTTAAGCCAGTCCCTGAGGGCATTGCAGCCGTAATAGCCAAAACTTTTTTATCTTTCTCAGCAACTTTGCATAATGTATCTGAAAAAACGTTAGTGTATGTTGGAGCGTTAGAAATTGATTTAACGGAATCACCAGTAACAATATTGAATTCTGACACTGCATGATATTTTTCATGAGACCCTTTAGAAAACGGATGACCTCTCCCCTTTTCAGTTACAACATGCAGTAAAATTGGCTTGTCTTGAGGGCCACTTTTTAAATTTTCTAATATTTTAACCATAGATTTAACGTCGTGTCCGTCAACAGGACCTAAGTAACTCATACCCATTTGACTAAAGATAGTCCCTTCTGCGTTACCTAAAAAATTACGAGCTAAATTTTCTGCTCTTTTTGCAGTTTCTCCTATTTCTTTTGGAAAAAGATTAACCATTTGTTTAGCAATTTCTCGTACATTATTAAATGGACGACTTGACACAACATTAGATAAATAATTACTTAATCCTCCAACTGCAGGTGCAATAGACATATCGTTATCGTTCAATATAATTAATAAATTAGTTTTAAGAGCTCCAGCATTATTAATAGCCTCGTATGCCATTCCGGCACTCATAGCTCCATCTCCAATTACAGCTATTACATTATTTGTTTTACCTAGTTTATCCCTTGCAACTGCCATACCTAAAGCTGCAGAAATAGATGTTGACGAGTGTCCTGCACCGAAAGGGTCGTAAATCGATTCTGTTCTTTTTGTAAATCCTGACAAGCCATTCTTCTTTCTGAGTGTAGACATTTCATGTCTTCGATTTGTTAATATTTTATGAGGATATGCTTGATGCCCTACATCCCATATTAGTCGATCATCTGGAGTATCAAAAACATAATGAATAGCAATCGCAAGTTCAACAACGCCAAGACCTGCGCCCAAATGACCGCCAGTTCTAGAGACAATATCAATCATATCAGTTCGTAATTCAGAGGATAAGTTTTCAAGATCTTCCATTTTTAAAAACTTTAAATCATTAGGATTATTTATCTGGTCAAGCAGAGGTGTGGATGTTGGTTTGTCGTTTTTATCTTTATTTGCCATGAATTAATTTAAACCTAAAAATATTCTTAAAATTAATAATTTCTATTTACAGTATATTTAGCTAAAGATACAAGATTTTCTGAACCATATTGAAATTTTTGAATTAAATTTATTGCATCATTGGATACTTGCAATGCTTTATTTGATGCTTTCTTTTTACCTAAAATTGTTACAAAATTTGGGGTTTCATTTTTTTTATCTTGCATAATTGGCTTTCCAATAACCTCTTCGTTACCTTCTAAATCCAGTAAATCATCAGCTATTTGGAATGCTAAGCCAATATGATTTGCGTAATTAATAAGAATATTTTTATGGTTATCATTAGCATCTAGTAAGATAGATGCTAAATGAGAGCAGCAAGAAATTAATGCACCTGTTTTATGATTCTGAATCCATTCAATTTCTTCTAAACTCAGATTATTTTGATTATTAAAATCCATATCAGCTTGTTGCCCTCCAACCATTCCATTCGGACCGATGGCTTTAGCCAAAATAAAACAAATATCAGCTCTCTTTTGTGGATCTTTTATCAAGTTACCATTACCAATAGTTTCAAATGCCCAACTAATTAGGGCATCTCCTGCTAAAATAGCTGTATGATCATCATATTTAATATGATTTGATGGTTTTCCTCTTCTTATTGGTGAGTTATCCATTGCAGGTAAATCATCGTGAATAAGAGAGTAAGAATGAATTGCTTCGATTACTGAAGCAATAGTAACTAATTCCTTATATTTTGATCCTGAGATAATTTTATTATTAATAACACTTAAAAATTTACCAGTTTCTATAACTAAAAAAGCTCTAATTTTTTTGCCACTTTTAATTGAAGAATACCTCATAGCTTCAAAAAGTTTTGAGTTTAAACCATTACCAACTGGTAGGTGTTGATCTAAAAATCTATCTATTTCATGTGAGTTTTTTTCAAGCTTATCTAAAAAATCAATCATCAAAGTACCCCTACTATATTTAGAATAGTTAATCGGGATCGAAAGACGTCAATTTATTTGGGATAACATTACTTTCGCCCGATGATTGTATAGTTTCAACCTTCATTTTGGCTTCATTAAGTTTCTTTTGGCAATGGTCTTTTAGTTGCGAGCCTCTATCATAAGCTGCAATCGCCTCATCAAGGGAGACATCGCCTTTATCAAGAGCGTCTACAAGATTTTCTAGTTCTTTCATAGCGTCTTCAAAAGTCATTTTTTCTAGTGGATCATTAACCATAATCAATCAGGAACCTGCATATAATTATATTTACAAAACATAAAATAAGTTAACTGTTCATAATAATTTAATCAATAGATTACTTAATCATGTGAAGTGCGTTTATAAGCTTTCTACTGATATTAGCTTCAAAAGCAGAATGACCTGCATCTTCTACGATTTCAATTTCAGCAGCATTCCAAACATTTGAAAGCATTGATGCCATAAAAGGCGGACATATTACGTCATGTCTTCCTTGAATAATTATAGCAGGGATATTAGAAATATTTTTAATATTATCTATAATAAAATTCTTAGGTATGAAGCAATCATTCATAAAAAAATGGGTTTCTATTTTAGAAATTGCTAAAGCGTTTTCTCCTGAAATTGGCCGTACTACGTAATCGAGTGAAGAACAGGAATTTTCGTATTCTGCCCATACTGATGCGGCTTTTAAATTGACTGATCTATCGTTTACCGAAAGTTGTTTATGAAACCATTCAAGGACATCATTTTTAAAAGTTAATGGAACATAAGATATAAATTTATCATACGCTTCTGGAAAAAACTTTTTCATATCGTATAAAAACCAATTAACTTCCTCATTAGAACCTAAAAATATTCCTCTTAAAATAAAACCTAAACATCTTTTAGGAAATTTTATTCCATATAACAAAGCTAAAGTGCTGCCCCAAGAACCTCCAAAAAGATACCATTGATCGATATTCAATAGCGATCTTAAAAGTTCAATATCTGATAAAATTGCTTCTGTATTATTACTTTCTGTTTCAGCATAAGGAATACTTTTACCGGAGCCTCTTTGATCAAAAAAAATAACCCTAAATAGCTTTGGATCAAAAAAACCTTTATGTGAATTAGAAAAACCAGCACCAGGGCCACCGTGCAAAAATAAAATTGGCTTTCCATTCGGATTACCGTATTGCTCATAGTATATTTTATGACCATCACCAACATCAAGATAATCATTATGGTAAGAAGGTAGAGATTCAAAAAATAAATCAGATTTACGCTGTAAGTTTAACATCTATAAATTTAGTTATGCCGCTTCCTCAGCATTATCATCAATTATTTTTTCTAATTTAACAACTGCGCTATCTTTGTCAGTATCATCGACAGCTGCAAACTCGCTTGCTAAACGTTCTAAAGCTGCCTGATACATTTGTCTTTCAGAATAAGATTGTTCACCTTGATCATCTTTTCGATACAAATCTCTAACAACTTCAGCAATAGAAACCAAACTTCCAGAGTTTATTTTAGTTTCATATTCCTGAGCTCTTCTAGACCACATGGATTTTTTAACTTTTGCCTTACCTTTGAGAGTTACTATGGCCTCATCCATTTGAACTTTACTAGATAATGTTCTTAATCCTGATTCATTAGCTTTTGATAAAGGTACTCTAAGAGTCATTCTTTCATGTTCAAACCTAATAACAAGTAATTCCAAATCTATATCTTCAACCTTACGGCTTTCTGTTCCAATTATTTTGCCTACACCGTGACTTGGGTAAACTACATAATCACCGGGTATAAAAGAGTTAACTACATTTTGATCTTTTGACAATTTAAGCACCTATAATTTAAGTTTTCATTGGCTGTTTTTTTATAATCTTCAATTAAAGAAATAAAAAAATGGAATTATATCATACTATCAACTTAATGACTAGGGATATCAGGAAAGAGTTATTTAAGATTTATATTTCGCCAGGATTTTTAGAACTATATTTTTCAAATTTACCTTCTTCGTCAGCAAACTTATCCGCGTCTGGTAATGGATCAATTTTCATAGTAATATTTGGCCAAATCTCAGACATTTCCCTATTATACTCAAGCCATTGACTAGCGCCTGGATCAGTGTCAGCTTGGATGGCATCAACAGGACATTCGGGTTCACAAACTCCGCAGTCGATACATTCATCTGGATGTATTACAATTGTGTTCTCACCAATATAAAAACAGTCTACAGGACAAACCTCTACACAATCAGTGTGTCTACAATTAATACATTTATCATTTACTATATAAGTCATTTTTTTTCCAAAATTAGTATTTATTTAAACTACAAAAAATAGGATTTCAAGTTTAGATTGAAGATAAATCTAGTCTCTACCCATTAGCTTGTCAGTTTGGCGCCTTTCGAGCTTAGTTGGACGACCAACTCTTTCAACAAACTTTAACTTAGAGCTAACACTAATTTTATTTTCTTGAGCTTTTATAGGAGTGATATCCTCGTAATAATTTAATGCTTCTGCAAAAGGGCCTCGTCTGTTTGGTATATCTACTACCTTTAAAATTTTTACATTATCTTGGATTGGAAGCGATAGCACGTCACCAGTTGAAATTAATTTATGTGGTTTTTGCGTTACTTGTCCTGATATTCGCAATCTGTTTGAAGTTATAAACTTTGTTGCTAAATTTCGACTTTTAAACATTCGAATATAAAATAAATAAAGATCAAGCCTTATATTTTTTTTTTCAACAGTATTTAATATAATAGACTCATTTGATTTTAATAGATTTCAATATCGCAAATGGAGATAAAGGATCTGGTACCTTTTCTTTTTTATGATTTTTGGGATTGGCTTTTATTTTAATTTGGTTATTTTTAGATTTTTTAACCTTTTCGTTGTAAGATTTGCCCCTAGTTTTGATTATTTTCTTTTTACGCTCGAATATAATAATTGGGACTTGATCAACTAAAGAGGATGGCTCCTCCCCAACTTTAATATATCCCATGTCATACAGAACTTCTTCCATTTGAATTTTTGTAGAACCAGCAATAGATAACATCGCATCATTTATTTTAAATTTACCTTTTCTTGCTTCTAATCTTATTAAAGCTGACAACCTTTCAGCAATATCTGCCCTTAATGCTAATTTTCCTAAGGGAACAAAACCTATAGCTCTATAAAATGCATGCTTAGTATCTGGATCTATTATTACACTTACTCGACCGTCTGGAGGTAATGAGCTTGAACAAAAAATTTGATTAAAAACGGACCACAACAAAGCTCTCAACTTGACAGAAGCAGGTTTTAAAAGGTTAGGTAAATATATGGTCTCAACACCTAATCTCAATCCAAGTCTTGCTAAATTTCTTTTATCAATTTCTGATAAATTATTTACTGACATTGACAAGTTACTTGTTTTGGCTGAACCTAACCCTTCATATACTTGATATGCTATACCTAGGGCTTTCCCGGATAGGTCCTTATTAATTTTTACTTCCTTATTCACCTCATTTTCTGTTGCAGTACTTTGTTTTTCTTTATCTAGTTCCTTCAAATTATTCAAAACAGGTTTCTCAAGATTAATTGCTTCTGATAAAATATTTTTAATATTATTCTCAACAGCTTCACTTATTCTTAATTCAATTTGTTTGATTTGTTCGTCAGACAATAATTCGTAATTATTAACATTTATTTTAGGTGAGTAAATGTTCTCACTATTTATTAAAGTTGCGACTTTATTATTTTGCCACAATATAGAAACATCATTATTAAATTTAAATGCTGCATTATCAGACATCAAGAGCTCTCTGACGCGCCTTTCAATTTCTTTTGGTAAAATTTTTCTTGCAGCTGTTAAAATAGGACCTGCTTTCTCACCTTGAGACAGAGAAGGTATGAAATCAAAACCGTTTAATGTTCCAACTTCTTCACCTTCAACAAAAACTGTGCCATCTAACCTTATTACTGCTTCCAAATTATTATACTCTCTTAATGTTTTGTTAAGAATTACAATTCGCTTGTCTACAAATCTCTGGGTTAACCTTCTGTGTAACTCATCAGACAATCTATCTTCAATAGTTTTAGCTTGTTGTTGCCAATACTCGGATTCATCTAACCAATTTTTTCTATTGGTAATAAAGGTCCAAGTTCTAATATTTGATATTCTGTTTAATAGAGTATCTATTTCGCCATCAAAGTTATTTAGCCTATTGATCTGGGATTTAATCCAGTCATTGTCTAATTTACCATGAGACAATAATAATTCAAAAGTTTTTTCTAGCAAGTTAAAATGCATACCTGATAATGAATTACTAAAATCTGGTATTTGACAAATATTCCATAAAAGAGACAAAGTTTCTTTACTATTAATTTTACTTTTAATTGGACCAATTTCAGATAAATAATTAAGTGAGAGCGTGTCTAAAGCACCAACTTTTTTTCTCATGAAATTAAATGGAGGATTTGCGTCAAGAGAATTAAATAATTTTTTTAAAGAGTTAAAATCTAACTCAGTATTTCTCCACCATATATTTTTCAAAGGTGAAAAGGTATGGCTTTCAATTTGCTCAATCGCATCCTCATCAAATTTAATATTATCTTCAACGACGCCAAAAGATCCATTTCGAGTATGTCTCCCTGCCCTACCTGCTATTTGAGCAATTTCTGGAGGATTAAGGTACCGCGGGGTATTACCATCGAATTTTGTATCAGAAGCAAAAGCCACGTGATCTATATCCATATTTAATCCCATACCAATAGCGTCTGTAGCAATTAAATAGTCAACTTGACCACTTTGATAAAGTTCTACTTGAGCATTTCTTGTCCTTGGAGACAAAGCGCCCATGACAATAGCTGCACCCCCTTTTTTGGTTCTAACAAGTTCAGCTATTTTATAGACTTCAGGCACAGAAAAAGCTACGACAGCCGATCTTGGTTTTAACCTTGTTATTTTCTTAACGCCTATATAACTCAAAACTGACAACCTCGGTCGGATTTCTATAGAACATTTTGGTAAAATTTTCTGCAATAATGGTTTGATAGTTTCAGATCCAAGAAAGACAGTTTCTTCAGAACCTCTCGCATTTAAGATTCTATCAGTAAAAATATAACCTCTATCAGGATCGGAAGCTATTTGGATTTCGTCTATAGCAACGAAAGCAAATGATCTTTCTAATGGCATTGACTCTACTGTACAACAAAAATACTTAGCATTTGGAGGAATAATCTTTTCTTCTCCCGTAACGAGAGCAACTTGAGATTTTCCTAATTGCAGAACGGCTTTATCATAGTTTTCTCTGGCTAATAATCTAAGAGGGAAACCAATTATCCCCGAACGATGAGAAAGCATTCTATCCATTGCATAATAAGTTTTACCTGTATTTGTTGGTCCTAAAAGAGCTTTAACTTTAGAATCATTAGAAGATGAATTTGGTTTAGTATTTGAAATATTTTTTAGATTTAAATTCATTATTCTTATTCACGCGTCAAAAATAGATTAATATAATCGTGAAATAGTTTCATATTATATCAAACTTAAGTCATTAAAAATTAATATACACTTTTTAGAATTTTCAATAAGATAAAAGTAATTTTAGGAGATATAAATGTCTGTAAAAACTCGTAAAGCAGTAATCACAGGAAGTAGCAGAGGTATTGGCAAAGCAATAGCTAAGCGTTTTGCCCAAGAAAATATAAATATTTATTTACTAGCATCCAACGAAAAAAATTTACAACAAACAGCATCAGAATTAAAAAGTAAGTATAAAGTTAAGGTATTTTTTCATGCATCTGATTTAAAAACAAAATCAGGTTGTGAGAGCGCTGTTAAAGCAATTGAAAATGAATTTACAAATTTTGACACTTTGATATTTAGTGCAGGAGCAACAAAAAGTGGTGATTTTTTAAAGCAACCAATAGAAGATTTTGAAGATGGCTTTGCCTTAAAATTTTATAGCGCAGTTAGATTGTCAAAAGCATTTTGGCCAACTCTTTCTAGAAATAAAGGATGGATAGTTTCAATTAATGGTGCAATGAGTCATTCACCTGATCCCTTTTTTATGGTGGGCGGGGCTGTTAATGCTGCTTTTTTAAATTTTTCAAAAGCTCTGTCTAAAAAGGGTTTAATTGATGGTGTTAACGTAAACTCTATTAATCCTGGGATGACATCTACTGATCGTTTAATAACTATTATTCAGAGTAACGCAGATAGAGAAGGTATGAGCTTTGCTGAGGCAGAAAAAAAGGTTTTAAATAATATTGGATTAGACAGATTTGGGACACCAGAAGAAGTTGCTGAACTCACTTATTTCTTATGCAACCCAAAAATGCGTCATCTTACTGGGACTGAAATTAATTTAGATGGTGGAAAAAAAACAACTACATAAATAAGGAAAATTAGATTATGGCGAAAAAAGCTGCTTCAGTTTTTGTTCAAACCTTAAAAAATCATGGAGTTAATAGATTCTTTTGTGTACCTGGTGAATCATATTTATCTGTAATGGATGAACTATTATATTCTCCTGGAATAGACGTTGTCACTTGCAGGCACGAAGGTGGAGCTGGTTTTATGGCTGTAGCTGACGCAAAATGCACGGGCAAGGCTGGTGTTGCATTTGTAAGTAGAGGACCAGGAGCAACAAATGCTTCTATTTCTGTTCACTCGGCACATCAAGGTGGGGTGCCAATGGTCCTGTTTATTGGACAAGTTAATAGAATTAGTACAGGTAAAATGCACTTACAAGAAATGGACTTTATCAAGACATTTTCTGATATGGCTAAACATGTAGAGCAAATTAATACACCAAGTGAAATTGCAAACGTTACAGCTAGGGCTTTTCATATTGCTGAAAGTGGCATACCAGGTCCTGTAGTAATAGCCATACCTACTGACGTATTAGAGGCAAAAGTTGAAATAAATGACGTAAAAAGAATTAAAATCAATCCACCGTTAGCTTTTCCTGAAAAAGTTAGAGAAGTATCAAATATCTTATCAACTGCAAAAAAGCCTGTATTGGTAGTAGGAGGTCAAGTTCACACATCGAGTAATGCAAGAGAACTTGTTAGAAACATATCTGAAGTTCATAATTTACCAGTTTTATGCACTTATGAACATCAAGATATTCTTTCTCATAATCACTCACACTATGCCGGTGAATTAGGTTTAAGACCTCCAGAACCTATAAGAAAAAATGCTTTGGAAGCAGATGTCGTATTAGTAGTTGGGCATCGGTTTAATGGTGTTCCTAATATGGCTTATAAATTTCCATCATCAGATCAGACTTTTATTCATGTCTTACCAGATCCCAATACAATTGGAAAAATTTTTAGAACAGATATGAGTATAGTTGCTGATGCTGAAAATTTTCTGGAACAGTTATCAAACTTGGAAAGTAGGAATATTGTTCAGGAACGAAATAAATGGGTGACGTTATGTCATCAGCGTTATTTAAATAACGATGCAACTCAACCTGCTAAAAATGCTAATGACGGTCTTGATTTTGCTCACTTGATTGACGCATTAGGTGAGCTTGCACCAGAAGATTCAGTCATAACAAATGATGCAGGTAATTTTACAAGTTGGATGCATCACAGGTTTCCTTTTCGATCTTCAATGACATTAATTGGGTCAGAGATTGGCGCTATGGGAATGGGAATTCCAGCAGGCGTTGCTGCCGCTTTGAGGTTTCCAGATAGACAAGTTTTCTCAATTGTTGGAGATGGTGGAGCTTTAATGACAGGTTCTGAACTTGCTACTGCAGTAGCGCAAAATGCAAAAATTAGAGTGATAATTGCAAATAATCAACATTATGGAACTATCCGTTATCATCAAGAAGTACATTTTCCCACAAGAGATCACTATGCTACAAATTTAGTTAATCCAGATTTTGCTAAATACGGGGAAAGCTTCGGTTTAAAATGCTTTACTATTGAAAAAGTTGAAGAAGTATCACCTTCTATACAAGCAGCAATGGAAGTAAATGGACCGTCATTAATAGAATTTAAAATGAGCTTAGAATTGAATACAAGTACAACAACAATTTCTCAACTTCAGATGATTTAAAATAATTAATTGAACAATAGGGTTATTTTATAATTTTTTTTTAAGTACTTTATAAACTTCTGTATGATCTGGATTTTCTCCAAGTTCTGCAAATGATTTTGAAAGATAATTTGAAACGCTCTCAGATAAAGGTTTTTCCGTTGATAGGTCTTTAATTAAACTATCTGCAATTGATACATCTTTGACCATTAGATCTAGTGCAAAACCTGAATTAAACTTTTCTGAAATAACAAACTTGTCCAACTTTACTTCTGTTGTATTATTTTTTCCAGTAGCTCCATTTATTATTTTTAAGAAATTATCTGGTTTAATACCTAAAGATCTTGCAGTGGCTAAAGCTTCAAAACTCGCAATTAATCCTGCTGCAGACACGTAATTATTCAAAGCTTTGATAGCATGACCAGACCCCATTGGACCTGCAAACTGAACTTTTCCCATGACAGACAATAATTCTTGTATAATTTTAACATGATCTTCGTCACCACCTACCATTATCATCAGCTCACCAATTTTAGCCCTTGAAACACCTCCTGAAACTGGTGCATCTAAAAATTTGATATCTCTAACTTTTAATTTTTTACCTAATTTTTTTGTGTCTCGAGGATCACTAGAAGACATATCTATTAAAATTGATTTAGTATTATTTTTTAATAATTCATCTGTAACATCAGCTACTATTTTGCCATTAGGTAACATGAAAATTATGACATCTAGATTATTAAATTCTCTAATGTTGGAGACTTGTTTGATACCAGAGGATTTGTCAATTTTAGTATGTATATCGTAACCAAAAACATTATAACCAGCTTGAACGATTAAAGGAGCCATTACAGTTCCCATTGCACCAAGACCTATAAACCCAACATTTTTTATTTTCATGATTTTACTTTCATCTATCTATATTTTAATAACGCCCTTAGAAGCCAGATTTTCAATTTCAAATTCCGAAAATCCCAAATCAGACAATATATCTTTTGTGTTTTCTCCTAAATTAGGAGCATGTAATGTGTCTTCATTACTATCTTCGTCAAATTCTACTGGAAAGTTAGGAGACAATAAATCACCCTCCGTTGGATGTTTGCTTTTTTTAAAAAAATTTGTCTCCTTTAGATGCTTATCATTAAAAATATCTTCTGGAAAATTTACTTTCGTTGCTGGAATATCATTTTGTTTTAAGTTCTTAATCCAATAATCAGTTTTTTCTTTTTCTAATGATTCTGACATAATGAAATATAATTGATCAATATTTTCATTTCTAGATTTCGCTGACGAGTATTTAGGATCTTCGAAAATATTTTCCTTTTTAATTAATTTAAAAAACCTTAACCATTGTTCATCACTATATGGCATAACAGCAATATACCCATCTAAAGTTTTGTAAGGCCTTCTATTTGGTGAAGATTGTCTTGGATAAATAGGAGGTGCTTTTGGAGGAATAAAGTTATAACCATATAAATGTTCTACAAGTATAAAATCAACCATTGTCTCCATCATAGGCACCTCTAATTGGGTACCAATACCTTTTTTTTCTCGCTGAAACAATGCACTAATAATTGACATTCCCAGCATAAGACCAGTTACTTTGTCGGCGGTTGCACCTGAAGTATAACTTGGTTGATTAGAATATACTTCTTGATACGCTGCCATTCCACTAATTGCTTGAATTGTATCGTCAAAAGCAGGTAGTCCGGCATATGGCCCCTTAGAAGAAAAACCAACGGCATTTGCAGTTATAATTTTAGGATTTATTTTTTTAAAATGAGAGTGTGTTAAACCAATTTTAGTTAATGCAACTTTTCTTATGTTAGAAACAAAAACATCTGAGATTTTAATAAGTTTATAAATAATTAAACGACCTTCTGGAGATTTCAAATCAATACAAACACTTTTTTTATTTCTATTTATGTTTAAAAAAACTGCCCCCATTCCCTTATTAACACTTGGACCAATATGTCTAGTTATATCTCCATCTATAGCCTCAATTTTAATAATTTCTGCTCCCATATCTGCTAGTAACTTTGTACAATATGGAACCATTAACACTGAAGATGCATCAATAATTCTAACTCCTTTTAAAGGTCCTTTATTCATGCTTGATTCCATTCATTTTGTTGAAATATTAATATCTAACATAGAAAATTATTTATAATATTTATTTCAGAAGGATGAGTGTAAAAAAACTAATCTTAGTTACAAGACTTTTTTAAAATTTTATTATAAAACTAGGTTATTAATAAATATTCTATTAGGTAGAAAATGCTTTATCTGGAAGGTTTAACAGTACAAAGAGGTAACAAAATTGTATTTTCTAATTTTAATACAATTATTAAATCTGGATCTATAACTCTTATAAAGGGTAAGAATGGTTCAGGTAAATCTACATTATTAAGAACTATTGTAGGATTTACTCCCCTAGAAAAAGGAACAATAAAGAATGATAAAAAAAATGTTTTTAACAATAATGAGGAGTGGGTTAATAATTTAATATTTTTAGATACTAAAACTGGTTTGTCAAAAGATTTAACAGTTATCGAAAATCTTAATGCTTGGTCAACCATGAAAGGATGGTCATCAAATATAGAAAATTTAACAATGGCTCTTAAAAGTGTTGGAATGGATAAGTATGCTGATCTTTATATATCTCAATCCTCAGAGGGCTTAAAAAAAAGGGCCGCTTTAGCTAGATTATATCTTTCATTTATTAATAAAGTAGATTTCTGGATATTAGATGAACCGACTAATGAATTGGACAAAACAAGCTTGGTTTTGTTCAAACAATTAATCTCTAAATTTTTAAAACAAAATGGAACTATTATTATAGCCACTCATGACTTAACAATTGTTGAAGATCAATTTAATATTCTAGATTTAGATGATTTTAAAAAACAGAGAGTTTTATGAATTCAATTCACTCTAGCTGGTCAAATATATTCATAGCACATATTAAAAGAGATATATTAACAAACTCTCGTTCATTACTAGATTTAATTTCTATCGTTGGCTTAATGATCTTGATAATTATATTATTTCCACTTGGACTTGGACCTATTAAAGAAAAATTAAATGTCGTATCAAATGCTGTAATTTGGGTTGGTTTAATTTTAGCAATAATACCTTCTCTAGAAAAATTGTTACTAAAAGATTTTGAAAACGGGTGGTTAGATCAAATTGCTACAAGCCCCGCTCCTCTTGAGATAATTATGTTATCGAAAGCTATATCATATTGGTTGATTATGTTGATCCCCTTAATATTAACATCACCAATATTTGCAATATTACTGGACATGGATTTAAAAAATATACCTTGGCTTGTTATTAGTATTTCTGCAGGAAGTCTTGCAATTTCATTAATAGGATTAAGCGGTTCAGCACTAATATTAGGAGCTAGGAGAGGAAATATTTTACTACCTATATTGATCATACCGCTAATGACACCTATTTTAATATTTGGAGTTGGCGTAAATGAGGCTGTAAAAATAAATGAATCACCATTTGGAAATTTATTTTTATTATTAGCGTTAACTCTAATATATTTAGTTATTTCACCCTTTATCTCAGCTTTATTAGTGAGAATAGCTATTGGACGGTGATAAGAATATTTTAAAAATAATTTATGAAAGTTTAATATAAATGTTTGATTGGCTAGCTAATCCAAATAGGTTTAAAAAAAGTACAAATAAACTTGAGCCTTTATTAATGGTAATTTCATTATTATTCATTATCTTTGGATTATATTTCAGTCTCTTTGACAGTCCTAAGGATTATCAACAAGGTGATGCTGTTAGAATAATGTATGTACATGTTCCTTCAGCGTGGCTTGCTTCTTTCTTATATTTAAGTTTGGCTGTTTCAAGCATATTTTATTTGGTCTGGAAACACCCGTTGGCTGATTTAATTTCCAGTTCAATTGCACCTATTGGTGCTTTATTCTCCATATTAACTTTAATAACAGGATCATTATGGGGTAAACCAATGTGGGGAACTTGGTGGGTGTGGGATGCCAGATTGACCTCGATGCTTATATTATTTTTTTTCTACTTGGGATTTATCTTATTACATAATGCTTTTGAAAGAAAAATTGACGGCTCAAAATCTGCGTCCGTGCTTGCTATTATTGGACTTATTAATCTTCCTATAATAAAATTTTCTGTTGATTGGTGGCATACGCTACATCAACCTTCAAGTATACTAAAATTTGATGGTCCTTCTATAGACAACCAAATGTTAATCCCCTTATCTTTTATGATAATAGGGTTTGGTCTTTTTTCTCTATATTTAATTATTATTAATGTTAAGACAAAGTTAATTGAGAAAAAATGTGAAGCACTTATTTTAAAATTAAATCTAAAAGAAATTTTATAGATTGGATTTAACATGAATATTATATCTTGGATAATGGAAGGTTATAATGTTTATATATTGCCTAGCTATATTTTAACTTTGTTATGTATAGGCTTTTTGTTTATTCGATCGATTTACCAATCAAAAAAAGCTAAAAATTTATTAGAAAAATTATTAAATTCTAATAATTAAATATTCAGCAAGATCCAAAGTGAATTAAATGAACCCTAAATATAAACGTCTTATAATCCTAATTTTAATTTTAAGTATTCTTGGGTTAGCCACTAAACTAGTTTTAATGGCTCTAAAAGAAAATATTATTTATTTTTACACTCCAAATGAATTAAAAAAGAAATATGGAAATGTTAAAAATATTGACAATAAAATTAGAATTGGAGGCTTGGTTCTTGAGGATTCTGTAATTATTGATAAGAATACATCAATATTTGAAATAACCGATAAAAAAGATGTGATAAAAGTCTTTTTTAAAGGACAACTACCAGATTTGTTCAGAGAGGGTCAGGGTATAGTAGCAGAGGGAATATTGAAGGATAATAAATTGATTGCTAGCCAAGTTCTAGCAAAGCATGATGAGAATTATATGCCTCCTGAAGTTGCAGACGCTCTAATTAAAAATGGTGTATGGAAGGGAGAAGAGAAAAAATGATACCAGAAATAGGACATATTTTTCTTATAATCACTTTTGTTGCATCTATTATGCAAATATTATTTTGGATTTATAATATTAATTCATTTCATGGCTTTACAGTAAATATTCTTAAAAAAAGTGCTTTAATAAATTTTTTACTTATTATGTCATCTTTCTTTATTTTAACTTACAGCTTTATTATCTCAGATTTTTCTTTGTTACTTGTTTCCAATAATTCGCATTCACTTAAACCTTTAATTTATAAAATTAGCGGTGTTTGGGGCAATCATGAAGGCTCTTTATTACTTTGGGTATTAATTTTATCTGCGTTTACCTTTCTTGTTTCAAAAAAAAATTCTAATATAAACCCTAAACTTCTTTCCTCAATAATAGGAGTGCAAACACTAATATTATCACTTTTCTTAGCATTTATTCTATTCACCTCTAACCCCTTTGAAAGAGTTGAAACATTACCTTTAGACGGACGAGGACTAAATCCATTACTTCAAGATCCAGGATTAGCCTTACATCCACCAATGTTATACATTGGTTATGTAGGTTTATCAGTTGCATTTTCTTTTGCAGTAGGTGCTCTAATTATTGGTGAAATAAATAGAGAATGGGCCCAGCAAATGATGCCGTGGATAACAATTGCTTGGTCTGCTTTAACAATTGGCATAGCTCTGGGAAGTTGGTGGGCTTATTACGAATTAGGGTGGGGTGGATGGTGGTTTTGGGATCCTGTTGAGAATGCATCATTTATGCCTTGGTTAATTGCGACTGCGTTATTACATTCAGTAAGAGTGTTAGAAAAAAAACTTGTCCTAGTAAATTGGATTATTCTTTTATCAATTTTAGCTTTTTCATTTTCACTTCTAGGAACCTTTATCGTTAGGTCTGGACTATTAACCTCCGTCCATGCATTTGCATCAGACCCATCAAGAGGGGTTTTTATTTTGATTATTTTAGCAATTGCTATAGGTGGTCCATTAATTTTGTATGCTTTCAAAAGTTCTTCATTTAAAGAACAAAAAATGCAATTTAATATACTAAGTAAAGAAAGTGCTATTCTAATAAATAATTTATTTCTTACTACCGCAACTGCTACAGTCTTAATTGGAACTTTATACCCTTTATTTTTGGATGCATTTAATGGTAACAAAATTTCCATAGGGCCCGCTTATTATAATGCAACCTTTGCCCCAATTATGGCCCCAGTAGTTTTTTTAATGGCAATTGCCCCCTTGTTAAATTGGGGACAACACCAACAAAAGAATTTATCTAAAAAATTTATATTCCTTATAATAACAACATTTTTTGGTATCATATGCCTATGTATAATGGAACAATCATCATTATTCGCCCTGATATGTGGTTCTCTGTCTATTTGGCTCTTTAGTGGTGTTGTTACTGATATTATTGCTAAAATTAAAGAAGCCAAAATTAAGTTTAATAAATTAAGCCAGGTTTTTTTCTTTATCTCGAAAATAAATCTTGGAATTCATATTGCCCATATAGGAGTTGCAGTTTTTTTAGCTGGTGTAACTGGTGAGCAGTTTTATAAGACAGAATATAATGGAAGAAAAAATATCGGAGATTTTTTTGATGTTGGAGAAAAATCATTAGAATTTAAGAAGATAGAAATGTTAGATGGTCCTAATTATAAATCTCAAACAGCAACCTTCAATCTATTAAACGATGGTAAAGTAATTAACGTACTTAAGCCAGAAAAGCGTTTTTACCCGACTGAACAAAGTCAAACAACAGAAGCTGCAATCTTATCCGATTTTTTGGGAGACACATATCTAGTACTGGGGGATGGTAATAAAGAAATTGGTTGGTCAATTAGAGTTTATTTTAATCCATTAATCTCTTGGATTTGGGGAGGAGCTTGCCTTATGGCTTTAGGTGGATTGGTATCAATTTTACAAAATAGAAAATATAGAAAAATAATAAAGTAAAAGAGATGAAAAATAATTTTACTATTTTAAAAACTCTACCGTTCGCCCTCTTTTTAATAATATTTTGTGTTTCAGCTTTAGTGCTTTATCAGTTAAAAAATGCGCCCAAAAATATAAAATCTATCAAATCAGAGTTGATTGGTAAAAATATTCCAGAAATATTGATCCCAGAAGTTAACTATTTTGGATCATCAAATCAAAAACAAAATCTTAATTTTAAAGAATATGAAAATCAAATATTTGCAGTAAACTTTTTTGCTTCTTGGTGTGCTCCATGTAGAATAGAAGCACCAATATTAGAAGAATTGAATAAAATTATACCTGTGGTGGGTGTCGCTTATAAAGATAAATTTATGGATACAAAGAAATTTTTAAATGATTTTGGTAATCCTTACAAAAAAATTGGAATTGATAATTATGGGAAAGTAGCAATTGAGTGGGGTGTGTATGGAGTGCCTGAAACATTTTTAATTAATAAAAAAGGTGAAATTATTTATCGTCATGCTGGTCCGTTACTATATAATATTTTCAAGTTTGAAGTATTACCTCTAGTACAAGAAAATTAAAAATGCTTAAAAGTATAAATATGATTATGTTGCTGTTTTGCTTAGTTTTAACAATGTCTCAGTATACTTTATTAGCTGAAACAAGCAATTCTGGTGAAAACTTTATCATAAATAAGACAAGGGAAATATCTCAAAATATTAAATGTCTTGTATGTCAAAATCAAAGTATAGACGAATCAAATTCTGAAATAGCTAAAGACTTAAAAGTCTTAATCAAAAATAAATTAAAAAACGGAGTTAGTGACGATGAAATCTATAATTTTTTAAGAGACAGATATGGAGATTCTATTTTATTAAAGCCACCTTTAAAAACAAATACTATTTTGTTGTGGTTTTTACCTTTTATAATTTTAGTATTTGGTTCCTTTTTTGTTATAAGATTTTTTAAATCTAATTATAAATAAAAGAGTACCTTAAAATGCTATTTATTATAATCTTCGTAATAACTCTTTTAATAATAATTTATATTTTTACAAATTCATTCCATGAAAGATTAGCACTTACAATTAACTTAAAGTTAAAATCAAAAAACCTTTTTATTTATCTAAGTAGTTTATGTTTATTTTTACTAAGTTCCATTCTTTACTATGAATTAGGAAGCCCCTTTATAGACGTAAATAAACTCTATATGGCTAAGGAAAAACTTATAAAAAAAACTATAATTCAAGAAAAAAATAAAAAAGAGGATTTAAAGATATTTGAAGAATTGGTTTATAAATCAAAGCAAAATCCTAATAATATCAATATACTTCTAGACTTAGCTGCAACCGCGTCACGAGTTAATAAGATTGACATTGAAATTTCGACATTAACTAAAATATTATCTATCAAAAGTTCACCAAAATTAAAATCTTTACTTGCTCAAGCAATTGTAAGAAAGGCAGATGGTCAAGTAACTCCAAAAGCACAAATATTGATTAACCAAGCATTATCTGAAAACTCTACAGATCCTGGTGCAAATTTTTTAAATGGATTACTTCAATCACAAATTGGAAATGAAAAAAAGGCATTTGAAATATGGACCAAATTATATAGAAACACCTTCACTAACGACGCTTGGGAAAAAGATCTTGTAATTAATATACGTTCAGCTGCAAAAAATTTAGGTATTTCTGACAAAGTTTTAAATAACAATCTTAAAAAAAAGTTAAAAACCAATTCTCCAATTGCTAATGAAATTTTAAATTTAAATGAAAAAGATCAAAAAATTAGAATTAACCAAATGGTTGAACAGCTTGCATCTCGCTTGACAAAAAATAAAAATGATTTAGATGGCTGGATCAAATTATATAAATCATATAAAGTTCTTAATTATCAGGATAAGGCTATAAACGCGTTACGCACTGCAACAAAAATTAGCCCTGAAAATCTGAATTTAAAACAAATACTTTTAAAAGAATTATTACCTCCTGAAAAAGAGCCAATCTTTTCAGCCGAAATAGAACAACTTGTTAATGAAATATTAGCTAATGAACCCAAAAACATAAATGCTTTGTTTTTTAAAGGCCTCAGGGCTTTAAAAGAAGGTGAAAATGAAATAGCAATCGAAAACTGGACTTTATTATTAGATCAAATTCCACCAGGTTCTCAAATGGCTCTTGAACTTTTAAAAAAAATAAACAATCTCAAAAACTAGGTTAATCTTTTTTAATCTGATGTTTTTGCATTATTGGTAATGACAGTAAACCAAAGCCAAGAGACAAAACAGGAATACCAAAGGCTTTAAAAGACACCCATTGATCAGTTGTTAAACTACGCCAAGCTATTTCATTAGCAATAGCCATGATAATAAACATACCAACCCACAACCAAGTTAATTTATTCCAACCTTCTGCATCTAAATTAACTGCAGATTTCATTATAGCGGCTAAAGGGTTTTTACCTAGAATTTTTCCAGAGGCAAGAACTCCAGCTATAATTATAGACACAATAGTAGGTTTGATCTTTATAAAAAATTCGTCATCAAAAAAAATTGTTAGTCCACCAAAAAAAACAACTGCCACACACCCAGCTGCAGCCATCATTGGTATATTTTTAAACCAATACCATGATAAAATAAGAGACAACAAAGTGCTCACAACTAAAACTGCTGTACCTGCCATTATCCCATAAAAATAATTTACTCCAAAAAACAATAATAAAGGTCCCATTTCTAGAATTGACCTATATCCTTCTTTTTTATTAACTTCTTCCAACTGCTACCTCCTAAGCTAAAATCAAACTCTTACTGTATATAAAATCCTCAATGTTATCTGTGGCAAATCTTAATATGTCCCCATTTTTTGAAAACCTGGCATTTTCACTTAATATACGCCTCCACTCCTTAGCACCAGGAAGAGAGTTATACAAACCTAAAATATGTCTTGTAACTGAATGAACATTACCTTCATTTTTTTTCATAAAATTATCGATATAATCTGCCATTTCCATTGCAACTTTATATCTTGATTTGGTTTTTACTTCGCTATTGAATACTATTCTATCCAATGAAGATAATATATATGGATTTTTATACACTTCTCTGCCAATCATAAAACCATCAAGAGCAAATTTTTTTACTAAATCTTGACCTTCTTTTATTGATTGAATTCCACCATTAATAATAATTTTTAAATCAGGCCTTCTTTTTTTTAATAGTCCAACCCTATTATAATTTAAAGGAGGAATCTCTCTATTTTGCTTTGGACTAAGTCCATTTAATAGTGCTTTTCTAGCGTGGATAACAAACAATTTAACACCAGCTTCGGACACCTCATCAACGAAATTATCTAGGCCTTGCACCGTGTGCATATCATCAACACCAATTCTACATTTTATGGTTATAGGTATTTGACAATTATTTTGTATCGTTTTAACACACTCAGCAACTAGTTTAGGGTCCTTCATTAGACACGCACCAAACGCCCCGCTCTGCACTCGATTAGATGGACATCCAATATTTAAATTAATCTTAGAGTAACCATAATCTTGTCCATATTGTGCAGCCAAGGCTAATTTTTTAGGATCATTACCTCCTAATTGAAGAACACAAGGTAACTCCTCATTGTTAAACACTAACAAATTATGTCGTGGTCCAAAAATTAGAGCATCAGCAGAAATCATTTCAGTATATAAAACTGCTGAATTAGATAAAAGCCTATGAAAATATCTACAATGCCTATCTGTCCATTCCATCATTGGAGCAACAGAAAAATTTTCTTCAAATACCAATTTTTTGCCCTACAAATTTTTAATGATTAATCATTATTTACAATATTTCTAAAATATAACCAAGATTAATAAAAAAATATTAATTAGTATTATATCATGTAAGCATATTTTACTTTTCTTGTGACTTATCTAAAGCTAAAGTTAAGTCGCCTATGATATCATCTATGTGTTCAATACCGACTGACAGTCTTACATACGAATCTGAAACACCAGACTTCAATTTATCTTCATTTGATAACTGACTATGTGTTGTAGTTGCCGGATGAATAGCAAGGCTTTTTGTGTCACCAATGTTAGCAACATGGTAGAACAAGTTTAAGTTATCAATAAATTTTTTACCTGCTTCAGCGCCACCCTTCAATTCAAAGCCAACCAGACCTCCAAATCCTACATTTAAATACTTTTCTGCATTTTTTTTAGAAGTTCCTGTTTGCAACTCAGGATAAATAACATGATCTACTGATTTGTGATTTTCTAAGAAATAAGCAACTTTTGAAGCATTTGCACAATGTGTTTTCATTCTTAAACTAATAGTTTCAAGACCTTGTAATATTAGAAAAGCATTAAATGGACTTAATGCACCTCCAAGGTCACGTAACAAAGTAACCCTTGCTTTAATAATATAAGCAATGGGACCTAATGGTTTTACAGCATCTACCCAGACAGCTCCACCATATGAAGGATCAGGTGTATTTAAAGCCGGTTGTCTTTTTTTCCCAGCACCTTCCCAATCAAAATTACCACCATCAATAATTAACCCTCCAATTGAATTTCCATGACCACCAATATATTTGGTAAGAGAATAAACGACAATTGCTGCGCCATGATCAAAAGGTCTACATATTACTGGAGAAGCTGTGTTATCTATTATCAAAGGTATTCCATAATTCTTTCCTATTGCGCTAACTTCTGATATAGGAAACACCTTTAATTTTGGATTAGGCAAAGTTTCAGCATAATAAGCTCTTGTTTTATCATCTGTTGCATTTTTAAATGCCTGAGTATCTGATGGATCTACAAACCTAACTTCGATACCCATATCCTTTAAAGTATTTACAAATAAATTCCAAGTACCACCGTATAAGTCAGTTGAACTGACAATATTATCTCCGGCCTTTGTAATATTTTGAATTGCAATTGCAGACGCTGTTTGACCTGAAGATAAAGCTAATGCAGCAACACCACCTTCTAAAGCTGCTAATCTCTTTTCCAATATATCATTGGTTGGGTTCATTATTCTTGTATAAATATTGCCTAATTCTGATAAAGAAAATAAATTTGCGGCCTGTTCTGTGTTAGCAAACTGATAACTTGTAGTTTGATGAATTGGGACCGCGACTGAACCTGTGGTTTCATCAGCTCTCCATCCAGCATGAAGACTAAGGGTTTCTGGATTTGTAAAAGTACTCATTAAAATATTCTTCCTAAATTTCGTAAGATAAGAAAAAAATTCTAATTAACAACATGAAAATGAATTATTTACTTTTTTATTTCAAAATTAAATTAAATAAAAGAAAATTTTTCTTAAAAGTGATTTTTTTAAAAAATAAAATTTTGCTATATATAATA
Organism: alpha proteobacterium SCGC AAA536-K22; assembly: GCA_000421325.1. Taxonomy (GTDB): domain Bacteria; phylum Pseudomonadota; class Alphaproteobacteria; order Puniceispirillales; family Marisalimonadaceae; genus Marisalimonas. Next base: position 61,436 of record ATWQ01000007.1, on the reverse strand, counting down.
TTAATGATGATGGTGCTTTTTCTTTTTATTTGATTTTTCAGTTTTATTAATAATTGGCATATTAATAATTATTGAACCTGCCTTTTCAAAATTGAATTTAACTTTTTGGTTTTTTATCTTCTTTAAGGACTTAGTTAGATCAATGAACATAATATGAGAACTTCCAGGCTTTAGATTCAGTTGTGATTTGGACTTAATTAATACACCCTCTTCTAAATGTTTCATTATCATTATGTCATTTTTAATCTTCATATCATGAAGTTCTGTTATTTTTGAAAAAACTGATTCTACAGAAATTAAACGTTCATTCTTATCATTTTTATTTTCAATCTTAATGTAGCCTGAAGTTGTAATATTATTAGCAATAACCTTTTTTATCCAAAAATCTGATAAAACTAAGCCTTTAAAACTAATTGTTTCAGAAAAACTCTGTGAAGATAACAGGATTAAAATAAATGAAAAAACAAAGTTTGATAAATGCTTTAATGAATACATAAATTTTTATCCCCATTTATTAAATCATGATATATAATTTATAATAGTATTTATCAAATAAAAAAGGTGGCAATCAGGATTTATGCAATTAGCTGATAACCCAATAACAAAAGTTATATTTGAAAAGTTAAAATTCAAAGATTTTAATAACTTAAGTAATCTTATTTATGATCAAGAACGAATTGCTGAATTTCAATTTAAATTTCATGATTTCAAAATAGACATTACAAGACAGACTCTTGATAAAGAAATCAAAAACGATCTAATTAACCTTGCTAAAAAAGCAAAGATTAAGTCAAAAATAAAAAAAATGGTCTCAGGATTTAAAATAAATCAATCTGAAAACCGGTCTGTTGATCATTTTGGTCTTAGAAAAAAAGAACGTTTTGAAACACAAGAATGGAAAAATCTTATTAATTTTACAAATGTAATTTTGAGTAAAAGATCATTTAAAACTATTGTAAATGTCGGTATTGGAGGATCTGATTTAGGACCATTAATGGTTAATCGAGCGCTAGAAAGTTTTTATAAAGGACCAAAGATTTTTTATGTTTCAAATATTGATCCAATAAATCTAATTGAGGTATTTGAAAAATGTGATCCAGAAACAACTTTGTTTATAATAGCGTCTAAAAGTTTTGGAACCCTTGAAACTCGAGAAAATGCAAGGATCATAAAGAATTGGCTGGCAGAGAGCAATGTTAGTTTGAATGATGCAATGGTAGCGGTTACTTCATCAAAAGAAAAAGCTAAGAAATGGGGTTTTAAAAAATCTAATATTTTTCATGTCTCTGAAAATATTGGAGGAAGGTACTCATTATGGTCTTCAGTAGGCATGTCAATTTTATTTGGTTTAGGAGAAGATAACTATAAGAAGTTCTTGCATGGCGCCCAAACAATGGATGAACATTTTGTTAATGAAGAAATTGAAAGTAATATTCCAATTATTTTCGCTTTACTAAGAATATGGAATAGAAATTTTTTAAATAGAAACAATCACTGCATTGTTCCATATAGCAATAGTCTATCCAAATTGCCTGCTTGGGCACAACAATTAGAAATGGAAAGTAATGGTAAAAGTGTTGATATAGAGGGTCAAACACTTAAAATGCCCGCAAGTCCACTTATTTGGGGAGAAGTTGGTACAAACGCTCAGCATAGTTTTTTCCAATTTTTACACCAAGGCCTAGAAACCACTCCCATTGATATACTAATACCTCGCAAACCAATCAAAAACAAAAAATTTAGTCATTTAATGACAAATCATAAACATTTAATCGTAAATGCAATTGCTCAGGCAGAAGCATTAGCTATTGGTTCAGTTGATTTTACTAATAAAAACAAAAACTTTCCAGGAAACCGACCATCAACAATTATTAGCTGGGAGGAAAATAATCCATTTTCTATTGGAATGCTGATTTCTCTGTATGAAAATGTTACAATTGCATCTGGTTTTTTATGGAATATTAATAGTTTTGACCAGTGGGGTGTAGAACTCGGGAAAAGTATTGCTAATGATATTTCTAATAACGATGGAGATGAAAAATTAAGTCCCTCAGCCAAGGACTTTTTAAAAAAGTGTATATAGAATTAAGTTTGTTTAATTGAATTTTAAGAAATTTACAAATTTGACTTTTACTTCTAAGAATTGAATTAGATTTAAATATTTATACATTTAAAATATAGTTAACTTTATAAAATAGAAAAAATTAACAATGACACAAACTATAAGAAATTTGATTAATAATAATGATAATGAAAGTATTGCAATAACGTCGAGTGATGGTTCTAAAATCAAATACTCAGACTTAAAAAAACATGTTTTTGACATATCTGGTCAGCTTTCTAAAAAAGGCATTCTAAATTCGGATAGAGCGGCGATCGTTCTCCCGAATGGCCCTGAGATGGCGACAACTTTCTTAGCTATTGCAAGTTATATGTCTGCTGCGCCACTAAACCCTTCTTACAAACTAAGTGAATATGAATTTTATTTAAAAGATTTAATGCCTAAAATCGTTATTGTTGAAAAGGATAGTATTAACCCTGTAGTTGAAGCTGCAAAAAAATTAGGCATTGAAGTATGTGAAATAAAAAAAATAGATGGTGCACCAACGGGAATATTTAATCTTTACAATGAAATTTCGAGTTTTGAATTATGTAAAGAAACATATGAGGCTTTAGTGCTTCATACGTCTGGAACCACATCTAGACCCAAAGTAGTGCCTCTAACAAATAGAAATATTTATTCTTCTGCAATAAATATTTCAAATTCTCTTAAATTAAACTCTGCTGATCATTGCTACAATATTATGCCTCTTTTTCATATACACGGCTTAATTGCAATTTTGTGTTCGTCAATATTTTCAGGAGCCTCAGTTTATGCAAGTAATGGTTTTAATGCATTAAAATTTTTAGATATAGCAAAAAAAGAAAGAATATCTTGGTACTCAGGAGTTCCTACTATGCATCAAGGAATATTAATGAGAGCAAAGAGAAATATAAAAGTTGCCGAAGACCTATCACTTAGGTTTATTAGATCATCCTCAGCTTCTTTACCACCAGCTGTTTTTGAACAATTAAGAGAAGTTTTTAAAACAACAGTGATTGAAGCTTATGGAATGACCGAAGCATCTCACCAAATGACCTCAAATCCAATGCCTCCTCAAATTCAAAAAGCTGGTTTTGTCGGCAAACCTGCAGGTCCAGAAGTTTGTATAATGGATGCTGAAGGAAATATTCAAAATAATGGTAAGGAGGGAGAGGTATGTATTCGGGGTGATAATGTAACTTTTGGTTACGAAAATAACGATGAAGCTAATAAATCTTCGTTTATTAATGGCTGGTTTAGAACTGGTGATCAAGGTTTCTTTGATAATGATGGTTATTTAAAAATTTCTGGAAGATTAAAAGAAATTATCAATCGTGGTGGCGAAAAAGTGTCTCCTCTAGAAATAGATAATATCTTAATGGAACATGAAGCAATTGAACAAGTTGTTACTTTTGGGGTAAAGGACAAGTTACTAGGAGAAGCTATAGGCGCCGCCATTGTCCTGAAAAGTGATGAAAAATGTTCTGAAAATGAAATTAAAAATTATGCTAGAAATCATTTAGCAGATTTTAAAATTCCAAAATATATTTGTTTTTTAAACGAAATACCAAAAGGGGCTACTGGTAAACTTCAAAGAATAGGTCTTGCTGTAAAACTTGGCTTAGAATAGGGAATTAATATGATTAATGTTTGCGTATTTGGTGCAGGAGCAATAGGAGGCTATATTGGATGTAGTTTAAGTAAAGCTGGAGCCAATGTATCATTAATAGCTAGAGGTCCTCATAAAGAAGCTATGGAAAAAAATGGTTTAACTTTAATTTCAAACAACAAATCAGAAACATTTAAATTAAAGGTTACAGAAAATCCCTGTGAATTAGGCACACAAGATTATATAATTATTGGTGTTAAAGCTCATGCAATTTCAGGAATTGTGAATAAGTTAAAACCTCTTTTAAATGACAACACGGCTATTTTATCAGCAGTTAATGGGTTACCTTGGTGGTATTTTTATAAATCTGACACAGGTACAAAGCTTGAAAACACATATATAAATTCTGTAGATCCTCATGGCATTATCTGGAAGACACTTAATCCCAAACGTGCATTAGGTTGTGTTGTCTATCCAGCATGCGAAATTGAAAGGCCAGGCATTATAAAACATATCGAAGGAAATAGATTTAGCCTTGGGGAACCAAATGGAATAAATTCAGACAGATTAAAAATATTATCTGATCTCTTTATAAAAGGTGGACTTAAAGCCCCTCAAAAAAAGAATTTGAGAGATGAAATTTGGATCAAACTTTGGGGAAATTGTTCTTTTAACCCCATAAGCGCAATTACTGGGGCAAGTTTAGACGTTATAGGTAATGACCCAAGTTCAAGATCATTAATAAAAGAAATAATGGAAGAATGCCAAAGAGTTGGTGAAGCAATTGGGGTTAACTTCAATGTAACAGTTGAAAAAAGGATTGATGGTGCATCATCTATAATTGGCCATAAGCCTTCAACACGACAAGATATTGAAATGAAACGACCTTTAGAAATAGATCCTATTATGAGCGCAATTATAGAAATTGGAACAAAACTAAGTATACCAACACCAATGTTAAAACATATAAATGGGATACTTAAACTAAAAGCAGACTATTTAGGTTTATATGAAAGAAGCCAACTAATAGAGGATTTAACAATTTAAATTATGAAATGGATTCCGTCCTTCTTTGTCTTCAATTTCTACGATCCAACAATCCCTATCTATTTCTATTTCTTTAGAAATTCTTTTATCTATGTCAATGTTTTGTATTTTTTTTTCAGGATATAAATTTATAAATTCAATAAAATTATTCTCATTAATTAAGTCATACTTCAAATTACGTGTAAAAAGTTTGCCGCAACCATCTAACGTATCAATTTTAACAAATATAGCACCAGCTTCACTGTCACCTCTTTTAGTAACATAAGCGTTGGTAAAATTTCTTTCGGCAGCTCTAATACCAGCATTTATCAGTATTTCTGATTTTAATTCAATTATCATTTTAAAAGTGTCATCAATTTAAAAATCTGAGCATCTTCCTGCTTTTTCCCAGTCTCCATATCTAGTTGGTTCCAAGCCCTTAGGACCTCCTTTTTCTTTTGGAGCAATTTTATCTTCTGACACATTATCGTTAGAATCATTTTCTTCTTTTTGTTTACTTAATTTTGTAATTTCACTATCCATAAGTATAAACTTTCTTATCAGCCAATATCTAGATAATTTATATAATATTTATTATTAGTACAAATACAAGGCAGTAGTTTTGAACGAACAAAAAATATTTAACAATAAAAAAAATAAAAACAAGAGCACAAGACTTGTGGCATTAGAAATTTGGATACTTGTTTTTTACAAAAATAAAAAATTTGATGATATTATAAAAAAATCTTTTGACTTCAATAAATTTGATAGAAGAGACAAATCTTTTCTATTTTTACTTATAAACACATGTATGAGAAGGCATAAGCAAGCTCAGAAAATTTATAATGAATATGCAAGGTTTGGAATAAAGAAAAATAATCGTTACTTAAATGGTATTCTAGTTATAGCAACTATTCAGTTAATTTGGTTAGAGATAGCCCCTTATGCAGTATTAAATGAGGCAGTCAATCAAGCTAAATTTTATATTGGAGATAAACAATCTAAGCTCGTCAATGCAATTTTACGTAATATGCTTGCAAATAAAGATGATTGGTTAAGCTTGATACCTGAGGATAAATATAACCTACCTGAATGGCTTTTAAATAGTTGGATATCTTCATATGGTGAAAAAAATGTCGATGAAATAGCAACAATAGCTATGGAACCGCCACCACTCGATATAGTCGTTTCAAATAAAATAAAAAAAAGTGAATTGGAGCAATTAAAGCTCAATCTCTCAGGTGAACAAATCTTACCTAATGTTATAAGATGCAATTTAAACGAGCCTGTTGAAAGTTTACCAAGATTTTCAGATGGTATATGGTGGATACAAGATGTCGCATCTCAAATTCCCTGTAATTTATTATTGTCTAAAATAAATCAACATTTTTCTAAATCTATTAATTCTATAAAAGTAATAGATATGTGTTGCGCTCCTGGAGGTAAAACTGCCCAACTTTTAAATAATGAATTAGATGTTGTATCTATTGAAAAAAGCAAATTAAGATCTCATAATTTTAAAGAAAATATGAAGCGACTTAACTTTAATCCCAATTTAATTAATGCTAATGCAGAAAATCATATGCCAAACTTTAAAGCTGATGTTATTTTAATTGATGCTCCCTGTTCTGCAACAGGCACAATCAGAAAAAATCCAGATATTTTTATTAAACCAGCACCAACTAATCTAGACGATTTAATTTTAACTCAAGATAATATCTTAAATAATGCTTCAAAAATATTAAACAAAAATGGATTAATTATGTATGTTACATGCTCTCTTCAAAAAATTGAGGGTGAAAGAAGAATAGAAAAATTTTTAAAAAAGAATCAAAATTTTTCTGTTGTTCCGTTTATTTCCAGTGATTATCCTATGATTAATGATTGTATAACAGAAGAAGGCTTCGTAAGAATTCTTCCAAATTATTTTAAATTTAATTCTGATAATGTTATGAGTGGATCAGACGGATTTTTTGTCTCATTGATAAAAATGGAAAATTAATTTTATGCTTAAATTTATAAATTTAATTACAAATAATTATTTTCTCAAACAAAAGCTAAAAGTTACTGGACAAAGTTCTCCTGTTCGACGGCTTACTGATAACTGGCAAGGCCAGTCAGAAATTGGAAAAAAAATAATTAGTGGTAAAACGAACCCAAAACTAATTAAAGATTTTAACAAATTTAACTTTTTAAGAGATTTAAAAGCTGAGGGAAGTATTAAATCAAGATCCATAGCACGTTCTTTAGTATCGAATTGGATAGATGAAAGGCATAATCTTCTTTCAAAGGAATTTGACTCTCAAATAATGGCAGAAAGAATAACTTGTTGGAGTTTTAATTTTTCATGGTTTGCTGAGAGTGGTGAGTTAGATTTACAAAAAAAAATTTTATATTCCATTGCCCTACAAATAAAATATCTTGAGATAAAACTTACAGAAACAAATAATCATTTAGAAAAAATAATAATAATCAAAGGTATTTTAGTAGCTAAATCAATCTTATTTGACGATATAATAAATATTGATGAATTATTAAATTTAATAGATGAAAAACTTCAAATTTTAACAAACATTGACGGTGGACATATCTCTAGAAGCCCTGTGCTTCAAATAAATTTATTAAGACATCTAATAGAAATTCGATCTATAGTTGGAATTTTAAGAAATGTTGATGCAGAGAACTTACATAAACAAACAATTAAAATGGGAGAGTTCTGCAGAAGCTTTCAGATGCCAAATGATCATTTTGCATGGTTTCACGGTGGATCTTTAGTTCCAAAAGATATTATAAAACAAACTTTAAATAGGATTGGTTACAAAAATAGGATTTTTCAAGTTGCCAAAGATACAGGTTTTTGTAGATTATCCAACATGGACTCATTAGTATTTGTAGATATTGGTTTAAAACCAATAGTCAGTACAAATACAAAAGCAAGTTTATTCGCCTTTGAGTTTTTTTATAAAAAAGAAAAAATCATTTCTAATCTAGGGGAACTAATTAACTCTAATATTAAGAGTGCTAAAAATTCATTAGCATCTTCTGCTGCTCATTCTACTCTAAATATTGACGATAGAAATAATATAGATCTAACTGGAAAAAGAAAAACTGAAATATTAAATATCAAATACGGAAAGACAAAAGATGGAAATTTATTAGATATAACTCATTCTGGTTATAATACTATTTTTGGAATAAATCACAAAAGACAAATATATCTTTCAAATAGAAAAAATGAAATAAGGGGCAAAGACGAAATTATAAATCTTGGGAATATTGGTACTATCCCTAAAAGAGCGAATATTCACTTTCATTTAGATCCAAGCATTGAACTTATTCAAACTAGAAGTGGTTCAATTTTATTAAAACACTCTAAGGGCTTTGTTTGGAAAATGTCTTCTGATAACCAAGATATAGACATTAAGGATTCAGTCATGTTCACACCAAAAGGTCCTGTTCCTTGTAAAGAAATAATGATAAATATGAAGCTTGAAAAAATACGAGCTTATAAGTTCATTTCTTGCAATTGGGCATTTCAATTACAAAAGTAATTTTTAGTTATATACAGTAATAAATAAAACAATTTTCAAAGTAAATATAATCAAATTAAAGATCGGTTAAATAAAATGAATAATGTCGACAGTGGTGAATTATTTACTGACAAAGTTAAAATAAAAAGGGCTTTGATTTCAGTAACTGACAAAACTAATATTGAAAAAATAGCTAAAGTTCTTGATGATTATAATATAGAGATCTTATCTACAGGTGGGACTGCTCATTTTTTAAAAGAAAATGCAATACAAGTTAAGGATGTTTCAGATGAAACCAATTTCCCAGAAATCTTAAACGGTAGAGTAAAAACACTTCACCCTAAAATACATGGAGGGATACTTAGCAGAAGAGATAATTCAGTCCATATAGACCAATTGCAAAAACATCATATTCAGGAAATTGATCTCCTAATTATTAATTTATATAAATTTAAAGAAACATTGAAAAATAATAAGGATGAGATTGAAATTATTGAAAACATTGACATTGGTGGTCCTGCAATGATACGGGCAGCAGCAAAAAACCATGAGTTTGTCACTGTTTTGACTGATCCTGAGGATTACTCTAAACTTATAAATGAACTTAAAAGTAAAGGGGAAACCTCATATACTTTTAGAAAATATCTTGCTGGCAAAGCTTTTAAATTAACTAATGAGTATGATCGTGCAATTTCTGACTGGTTTAATATTGAAAACATTAACGCGATTGACCTACCTCAAACATTTTCAATGGATTTTGAAAAATCCTTGGAAATGAGGTATGGAGAAAATCCACATCAAAAAGCAGCATTTTATAAAACGAATGACACTAGAATTGGAATTGCATTATCTAAGCAACTTCAAGGAAAAGAACTATCATACAACAATATTAATGACGGTAATGCTGCTTTTGAACTAATATGTGAATTTACTCGGCCAGCAATTGCAATTATTAAGCATGCTAATCCATGTGGTGTTGCTGAAAACGCTGATATAAATTTAGCTTGGAAAAAAGCTCTACAAACAGATCCTATTAGTGCATTTGGTGGAATAGTAGCTTTAAACAGAGAATTAAGTCTAGATTTAGCAAAGGAAATGAAATCTTTATTTTTAGAAGTAATAATTGCACCTTCTGTTTCTAAAGAAGCACTTCAAATTTTTAAAGATAAGCCCAATGTAAGAATTTTAGCATCAGAATCTATACCTTTACCTTTTGAAAAAGGATTAGATATAAAATCTATCTCAGGAGGTATGCTTGTACAAACTCGCGATAACAAAGTTTTACAAAGAAGTGATCTTAAGATAGTAACAAAAAAAGTACCGACGGAGTTAGAAATAAATAATTTACTCTTTGCATGGAAGGTTGCAAAACATACTAAATCCAATGCCATCATATATGCTAAAGATCTACAAACTGTTGGAATTGGGGCAGGCCAAATGAGTAGAATAGATTCCACGATGATAGCAAATGAGAAAGCTAAAAAATCTTCAACATTGGCAAAATTAAAATCATCAATGACTTTTGAAAGTGTAGTTGCAAGTGATGCATTCTTCCCATTCGCAGATGGTTTAGTAGCGGCTGCTGATGCAGGGGTTACGGCTGTCATTCAACCAGGTGGATCAATCAGAGACCAAGAGGTAATAGCCGCAGCAGATGAACGCAATATTGCCATGGCTTTCACCTCAGTGAGACATTTCAAACATTAATTTAAAATATTTTTTCGTCTTGAAGATATTTAATAATCTTCTTGATCAAACTTGGTATGGCTAATTTTTGTAAATTTTGACTGTTGATAAACCTATAAGATTTATTATCTATTTTAGCTTTCGAAATATCATTATTATCAATGTAAGCTATAGCAATTGAGCAGTTTAACTTAAAATGTGTAAATATATGTATTATTATTTTTTCAAGAATTTTCCAATCAAGACCTAACAAAGAATCTTTTTTAGTTATAAATGTAGGTGATTTTGAAAAATAATTCTTACCTTCTTCGTACCAACCTATGGATGGAATTACATCCATATTTGATAATAATCCTCTATTATTATTTTTGGTCATTAAAATATCACCGTCTTGATTTATTAAACAAAAAAATAAACCATATCTATTATTTTTAATTTTTTTTGGCAGCCTTTTAGGATATATTTTAGCATCTGCAGTTCCTCCTACTTTACAATAACTAATCAAAGGACAAGAAGAGCATCTAGGTGACTTGGGTATACAAATTAATGATCCTAAATCCATTAATGCTTGAGCATAATCTCCATGTCTTTGATTTGGCAAATGCTTTTCTGAAATTTCTTCAATATATTTTTTGGATCTTTCTAATGGTTCATCAATAGCATATAATCTAGAAAATATTCTTTCTACATTGCCATCAACAACATTTGATTTAGTATTAAATGCAATTGCCATTATGGCTGAAGCAGTATAGTTACCAATTCCTGGAAAAGATAATAATTTTCTTCTGTCACAAGGAACAATCGAATTATAGTCATTAGTAATTATTTTTGCTGTTTCATGAAGATTTTTTGCTCTGCTGTAATAACCTAAACCGGCCCAATAAGAAGAAATTTCCTCAAAATCTGCTCTAGCAAGTTGGTCAATAGTATCCCATTTTTTTGAAAACTTTGAAAAATAAGGAATAACAGTTGAAACTACTGTTTGCTGTAACATAATTTCTGATAAATAAACAAAATAAGGATTTGGTAACTGCTCAGGTAAAGCTCTCCAAGGCAGACTTCTTCTATTTTTGTCATACCAATTTAATAGTAAACTAGAAAAATTTTTATAATTGTCTTTTTTTGTCTTATTCATGGATATATATATATAGCTAATTCGTTAAAAATATTATTTAAAAAATTCGTGATTTACAATATGAAGCCTTTAGTAAAAATTACAGAAAATATTGTTGAAAAAAGGTTAAGTAGACTTGGTGCTATTCAAACACATATATTTCTAAATTGGAATTATATTGCTGAACAGTACGCTAAAATTACAATTCTTGATAAAATTAAATTTAGTAGAAAAAAAAATAGTGACGGCCAAATAACGATAAAGGTTCAAAATGGTTTTGGACCAGAAATTCAACACGCGACGCCATTTTTGTTAAATCAAATAAATTCAAGATTTGGTTATAAAGCTATAACAAAAATCAAAATAATACAGACTGAAATTGGATATATTAAACAATTAGAAGAAAATGATTTTCAGGAAGAAGTTTTTACTAATGATCCAGATTTAATTTCAAATGTATTACCAGACGGAGAATTGAAATTAGCAATGCAAAGATTTGAAATTTCCCGAAAAAAAATGCTTTCATAATTTAAAATTTATTATTTTATAAGTTATTTTAGTGTATAAGAATATTAATTAAGAAATAAATTTTAAAGGTAAAAGTTTTGAAAAAAAAAATTACAGTAAATAGAAGAAATACATTGTTAAGTTTATTAGCTATTAGTGTTTTCCCTAAATTTAGTTATTCAAATCAAGACCTATTAAATGATAAGATGCGTAAACAGTTTATAGGTTCAGACAATGCACCAATTAAAATCAAGGAATATTTTTCTCTAACCTGTGGTCACTGTGCGAACTTTCATGTTAAAACCTTACCTAAACTTAAAGAGCAATATATTGATACTGGAACCGTTCAATTAGAGTTTATTGACTATCCTCTTGATAGGCTTGCTATTATTGCTGCGGCATTAGCACGAACACTTCCAACTAAAGACGGATATTTAGAAGCTATAACCATATTATTAAAAAAACAAAAGCAGTGGGCATATTCCAAAAAGCCACTTGATGAATTACTTTCTATCGCAAAATTATTTGGAGTTTCTTCAAAACAATTTGATGAAATTTTAAAGAATATTCCGCTTATGCAAGAAATCATTAATAAAATGGAAAATGAATCCAAAAATTTCAATATAGAATCTACACCAACATTTATTATAAATAATGATCATAAAATTTCAGGCGCTTTGTCGTTTAAAGATTTTGAAAAAGAGCTTTTAACTCTAATTAAAGCTAAGAATTCTTAATATTGATAAAGGATAATTAATGAAGTTTAAATCTGTTAGGATTTCTGGCTTTAAATCTTTCTTAGAACCAACTGAAATACTAATCAACGATGGCTTGACTGGGGTTGTTGGTCCTAATGGTTGTGGAAAGTCAAATATTGTTGAAGCAATAAAATGGGTTATGGGCGAGAATTCTGCACGTCAAATGCGTGGTGATGGGATGGATGATATTATTTTTGCAGGTACAAGTGAAAGACCAGCAAGAAATTTTGCTGAAGTGTCTATAAAATTAGACAACTCAGAGCGAAGGGCTCCAGCAAATTTTAACCATCTTGCAGAAATTGAAATTTCTAGAAAAATTGAAAGAGAAAAGGGATCAATTTATAGAGTTAATTCAAAACAAGTTAGAGCTAGAGATGTACAATTAATTTTTGCTGATAATGGAACTGGTGCAAGATCATCTGGTATAGTTAGTCAAGGTAGAATTGCACAAATTATAGATTCAACTCCTGAAGATAGAAGAGTAATTCTTGAAGAAGCGGCAAATATAAAAGGATTACATAACAGAAGACATGAGGCAGAACTAAAATTAAACGGAGCTAATGAAAATCTAAATAGATTAATGGATATTGAGCAAACTTATCAAGATCAACTTATAGAATTAGAAAAACAAGGAAGAAAGGCAGCAAGATACAGATCAGTAGGCGACAGATTAAGAAAAGCAGAAGCAACTTTGTTTTTAACACTTTTAAATACAGCCGAAAGAGAATTCAATGATTTTAAAAATCATTTAGATATAGCCAAAGAAGATGTAAATAATGGAAAAATTAATGTATCGAAACATACTGAAGCGAAACAAGAAATTTTAAATAAACTACCCGGGTTAAAAAATATAGAAACTGAAAAATTAACAATTTTACAATCTCTTAATATAGAAAAAATAAGATTAGAAGAAGAGAAGTCCTCTGCAAAAACAACATTAAACAACACCCTAAATCAAATTCTCCAAATCGAAACAGATATAAATAGAGAACAAGAAATCAAACAAGACGCAAAGAAAACATTGTTGAGCCTATTTGGAGAGGAAGAAAAGTTAAAATCTGAATCAACAAATTTTTTAACCAAAAAAAATGAAGCCTTCAAACTGGTAAAAGATCTAAAAATTAAAACAGAAGAAGCCAATTCGAGGCTTTCTTCTATAACTTCGGAAATATATTCAATTAAATCTGATAAATCCGATCTTGAAAAGCGTGTATCCATTTTAAGAGAAAAGATTAGAAACTCTGAACTTCAAATATCTGATTTTAATGCAAAGGAAGATGAACATCTTTTAAAAGAAAATTATCAGCAATTAATCGAAATAAAACAATTATTAAAAAGTAAAAATCAAAATTTAATGTCTAATAAAAAAGAATTAAATTTATTAGAGGAAAAAGAAGTTAAACTTAATGAACAAAAGAGTAATACTGACCAAAATTTTAATGTAATTAACGCAGAATTAAATTCTCTTTCTTCAATATTAGGTGATGACACTTTAAATAAAAACACACTAGAAAAAACCATTAATAATATTGGTAATCTAGAAAAAGCAATAGGATCCGTTTTAGGCGAGACAATATTAGCACCAATTGATTCTAATCAATATCATTCACTTAACAACACATATTGGAGGAATGATTTAAAAAATAACAGCAGTTCTAAATTACCTGAAGGTGCAATCCCTATAATTTCAAAAATTGAGAAAAATTCAATCTTAGATATTGCCTTGGTTGGTGTCGGAATAGTTAAAGATCAAGAAACTGCTTATAAACTTCAAAAGGATTTATCTTTTGGGCAAGCGCTCACAACTTCCAAAGGAGGACTATGGAGATGGGATGGTTTTGTCCAACCTCAAGGAGTTCAAAATAGTTATTCCGAAAGACTTCAACAAATAGCAAGAGTAAGATTACTACAAAAAAAGCTACCAACTCTTAAAAAAGAGCAAGATGTCATAGAAAGTAAAATTAGTAAAAATCAGCTTAATTTAAAACAACATAAGCTTAATATTTTTAACTTAGAAGCTCAATTATCAAAAATAACTATAGATTTAAACACCTTAGATTTATCTAACTCAAAATTAGATGCAAAACTTGTTTCATCTAAAGTTTTATTAAAAGAGCATGAAAATATAAAAAAAATATCTCAAAAAGAGTTGATTGAACTTGAAAACCAATTAAATAATTCTCAAAATTTACCATCTCTCTTAGCCGATGAATTAAAAATCAGAAATAAAGCTGATCAATGTAGAAATGAGTTAGCTGATGCAATGGCATCAGAACAACAAATTAGGACACATGAAAGTTTTCAAGCTAGAAACCTTTTGCAAATTAGTAATCAAAAAGATAATTGGGAAAAAAGAGAAAATGAAGCTTCTACAAGATTGTTGTCTTTGCAAGAAAGATTGAAAAAGTTAAAAGATGAACAAAAAAGATTAATTGGTTTACCAGATAATTTTGAAAGAAAAGAAGAAAATTTAAATAAACAAATTGATAATGCTGTTCAAGACAAAAATATTGCATTGGATAAATTGGTTCAAAGTGAAACTAACCTCCATGATATAGAAAAATTAGAAAGAGAAGCAGAACAAAAAGTTTCATCGTTTCGAGAAGAAATGATAAAAATAGAAGCTTCCCTGAATCTTGCTAAAAATAAAATACAAAATATTGAGACTAGAGTTTTTGAAAAACTGCGAATAAACTCAGATAAATTATTTGAAATTGTCGGTTCTAATGAAAATGATAATTTAAATGTTTCCATTGAGTTATTAGAAAGAACTGTTCAACGTCTTATAAATGAGCGGGAATCACTTGGTGCCGTAAATTTGCGAGCCGAAGAAGAAATGATTGAGATAAAAGAAAAAATTGAAATCATGTCTTCTGAAAGAATTGATTTAGAACTAGCAATCGAAAAACTTAGAAGTGGAATCTTTGAACTTAATAAGGAAGGAAGACAAAGATTAAAAAATAGCTTTAATGATGTTAATAAAAATTTTAAAGATCTCTTTCAAAAACTTTTTGGAGGAGGGAATGCCGAATTAAAATTAGTTGGTAGTGAAGATCCTCTTCAAGCAGGTTTAGAAGTTTTAGCAAGTCCACCCGGAAAAAAAATGCAACTACTTTCACTTTTATCAGGAGGTGAACAAGCTTTAACAGCAATTTCACTAATTTTCTCTGTTTTTTTGTGTAATCCCGCACCTATTTGTATTTTAGACGAGGTAGATGCACCTCTTGATGATACAAATGTAGGAAGATTTTGTGATCTACTAAATAAAATAGTTGAAGAGACAAATACTTATTTTATGGTAGTAACTCATCATAGACTTACAATGGCTAAGATGAATAGATTATTTGGAGTTACAATGGAACAAAAGGGTATCAGTAGATTAGTATCCGTTGATTTAGAAGAGGCAAATAAAATAAGGGATATAGCTTAAATAATGAATTTTTTTCAAGTAAACTCTTGACTTATTTGTAAGGTCAAAATAGTTTAAGCACGCTTATACATTGTATTTGAAAGTATATAATGAGCTCATTTAAAAAAGATGAAAATTTGAATTCAAGAATAGATAATGCATTAGCAAAAAAAGGAAACGAAAACAAAAATAATTACAATAACCAGACTTTAGTTAATACCTTTTCTAGAGTTGCTACCGAACTACTAGCTGGTTTACTTGTAGGTGCAGGAATAGGTTGGACATTAGATAAGTGGTTAAATACAAACCCTTGGTTTTTAATCTTATTTTTTTTGCTAGGTGGAGCTGCTGGAATATTAAACCTTTGGAGAGTTGTTACTGGCAAGGGCCTCAAAATCGGATATTTTTAACATTTAATAAAGAAAAATCATGAATTCACCTGTTGAACAATTTACAATTAAAGTTTTATATAACCTAAATATTATGGGCATAGATATTTCTTTTACTAACGCGTCATTATTTATGATCTTGTCTATTCTAGGATCTGCAGGATTTTTATATTTTGGAGCTAGAAAACAAGCCCTAGTACCTAACAGATTTCAGTCTCTTGTTGAAATGTCATATCTTTTTGTTGCTAACATGGTTAAAGAAAATGCTGGTAATGGGAGTCAAGCTTATTTCCCATTTATTTTTACCTTATTCATGTTTATTTTATTTGGTAATTTACTTGGCATGATCCCATATAGTTATACTTTTACATCACAAATTGCGGTTACTTTTACTTTAGCTGCTATAGTTTTTGTAGGCGTTACACTAATTGCACTTTTCAAGCATGGATTTAAATTTTTTACATTCTTCTTCCCATCAGGTGTACCTATTGGTTTGGCTCCATTGCTAATTCCAATAGAAATTATTTCTTATTTTATTCGTCCAATTAGCCTGTCAGTTAGGTTATTTGCCAATATGTTAGCCGGTCATACTATGATGAAGGTTTTTGCTGGTCTTATAATAATGATGGGGTCAGCTAGTGGTTTTTTAAAGGTTGGAGCAATTTTACCATTAATGGCAGTTATAGGTTTGACTGGGCTTGAATTTTTAGTTGCAGCTTTACAAGCTTACGTTTTTAGCATTTTAACATGTATGTATCTTCATGATGCAATACATTTACATTAATTCATGACTAAATTATAATTAACGAAAGGAAAATAAAATGGAAATGGATGCCGCGAAATTAATAGGAGCCGGGTTAGCTGTTATAGCACTAGCTGGTGTAGGAGTTGGAATTGGTAATATTTTTGCTTCTTTAGTTACAGCTGTAGGTCGAAATCCAGCTGCAAAAAATGAAGTTTTTGGCATAGCGATTCTTGGTTTTGCTTTAACTGAAGCAGTTGCATTATTTGCGCTTGTTATTGCACTTTTACTATTATTTACATTCTAAGTAATAAAATTATTTTGCCTGTAGTATTTAATGCTATAGGCAAAATTTAGTTTAAAAGATTAATAAATGTTATTTTTTATAAAATTATTTTTAACTTCAATAGCGATTATAAATGTTAAAATTGCTATTGCCTCAGAGGCAAAAACAGGGCTTCCTCAATTAGACCTCAATACATATCCATCTCTAATGTTTTGGTCAATCGTTTCCCTAATAATAGGTTTCATATTGATGAAATATTTGGTAACTCCTAATATAAAATCAATTTTAAACTCTAGAGAAACTAATATACAGAATGATTTAGTCAAAGCTAAAACTTCAAATCAGGAAGCTGAAAAAATAAAACAGTCTATTATAAAAAATCAAGAAGATATTAGGTCAAAGTCACAAAAAATTATTTCTAATTCTTTATTGGAGTCAAAACAAACTATTGAGAAAAAAGATAAAGAAATATCTGCTAAATTAGAATTGAAAGTTTCAGAAGCAGAAAATAAAATACTTCATACACAAAATATTGTTATTAATGAAGTTATTTCTTCTGCTGAGGAAATCACAGCTAATATTGTGAAAAAATTTACTAATATAAAATATGATAAAAGTAATATAAGGAAAGCAATAAAGCTGGCTTCTAAGAATTTATTAACGGAGAAATAAAGTGTACTTTGATGAAACAGCTTGGGTTGCAGTAGCATTTATTATATTCATTGCCTTAATTTGGAAAAAAGCGAGTAACGCAATAGTATCCATCTTAGATAATAGATCCTTGCTAATTCATAATGAACTAAATGAAGCTAAATCTCTTAAAGAGGAGGCTTTAGAGGAACTTAGAAAATCGTTACAAACCCAAAAACAAGTTTCGGAAGAAGCCGAAAATATAATTCGTGACGCAAAAGAAAATGCAAAAAAGATACAAGAAGAAGCTTATTCCAAATCTTCAGATCTAATAAAAAGAAAAGAAGAACAAGCTAAGCAAAAGATAATAGCATTAGAAACAGATGCAATAAAAAGTATTAAAAAAATAACTGGCAAGGTTATAATAGAATCTTCAAAAATATATATAGAAGATAATATTGATAAAAAAGAAAACGTAAACTTAATTACTAAATCATCTAATGAAATTAAATCTTCCCTTTTGGTTTAATTATCTCAGGCCTAGATAAACTTGTCCGCGATTAGGTATTTTTATATACAAAATTGTTGCTCTATCGACTATTTTACTACCTTTCAATAAAAACTGCGAATATGTAAAATCATCTCTGTCATATTCCTTGTTATTCAAATCAGTTGAAACTAATGAAATATTTACAGGAACAAAGTCCTCAATTTTAGTGTCTTTTCTAATAGCTCGGACATTGACTGAAATTTCCATTTCAATATTATTATTGTCTGTAGTACAGAATGATTTTATACCTCTAAAACCAATATAAACAGGTAATTTATTTTCAGATTTTACTACAACTTCAGCGGCCTTCTTGGGTGCTATTACTGTAGGACAACCAACAACATTTTTTTTAAGAGTTGAACAACCATTTAGAATAAGAAAAAAACAAAGGATAATAAATTTAACCATTAATAATTACCTTTAAGCATAAAAAAACTTTAAAACAAGATTAATCTTTATTGACGTAATCAATGTAATACATCAAAAGTAGATTATGAAGAAACAAAAAATAAATTTATATTTAGCTTCTCCTAGAGGTTTTTGCGCTGGTGTCGACAGAGCTGTAAAAATAGTTGAAGAGTCTATTAAAAAATTTGGCGCTCCAGTTTATGTTAGACATGAGATAGTACATAATAAAGATGTTGTGAATTCATTAGCAAGAATTGGTGCTATTTTTGTAGATGAGGTTAAAGAAGCACCTATAGATCGACCTATTATATTCTCTGCACATGGTGTTGCTAAATCTGTTGTTAATGAAGCTAAAGAAAGAAAAATGATATCAATTGATGCTACCTGCCCATTAGTCACTAAAGTTCATAATGAGACAATACGTCATTATAATATAGGTAGACACGTTCTCTTAATAGGACATAAAAATCATGTTGAAGTGATAGGCACTATGGGACAAGTACCTGAAGATAGTATTACATTAATTGAAACAGAAGAAGACGCAAATAAAGTAAAAGTTTCTAATCCTGACAATTTAGCTTTTGCTACACAAACAACTTTATCATTAGATGATACCAGCAAAATTTTAAATATATTAAAAAAGAGGTTTCCTAAAATTAAGGGACCAAGCTCTGAAGATATATGTTATGCGACTACAAATAGACAGTCGGCTGTGAAATCAATGTCAAAAATATGTGATTATATTTTGGTAATAGGGGCAGAAAATTCTTCAAACTCAGTTCGCTTAGTAGAAGTAGCATTGTCACAAGGTGTTAAAAAAGCTATTTTAATTCCTAATGAAGAAAAATTAGATATATTTTTAAATAATTTTAATCCTAAAACGTCTCCTAATATTGGATTAACAGCTGGCGCTTCAGCTCCTGAAACTTTAGTCCAAGTTTTGATAACAAAACTAAAAAAAGATTTTGACGTTAATCTCATTGATCATGAAGTTACAAAAGAAGATGTAAAATTTAATTTACCTAAAATATTAAGATAAGAAATTAGGATACAGAATTGGCAGTTTATACTAGTTTAAATGACGAACAACTATCTGACTTTTTAAAACTATATAGAATTGGCAAATTAATTTCATTTACTGGAATTACAGAAGGAATAGAAAATAGTAATTTTCGTATAAAAACTACCAGTGGTGAATTTATACTTACTATTTTTGAAAAGAGAGTTAACAAAAGAGATTTACCATTCTTTATAAGTGCAATGATACATCTTAGTAAAAAAGATTTTTTTTGTCCAAGACCAATCGGTGATACAAAAGATAATTATCTTCAAGAATTACTTGGAAAACCTGCTATTATTGTAAATTATTTACAAGGAAAATCTAAAACTAAAATAACAATAGAAGACTGTTATAAAGTAGGGTCTAAAATGGCCTCTATGCATATCAAAACTGAGGATTACTATTTTAAAAGGAAAAACTCCCTTTCAATAAATGGATGGCAAAATCTTATTAAAGAATGTTATGTTACTATTCCTAATGAAGTTTTGAATAGAATTGAACCTAACATTTTAAAAAAAATACAAGATGCTTTTGATTGCTGTGTAAAGTTTTGGCCATTAAATTTGCCAAAAGGTTTTATTCACGCGGACATGTTTCCTGATAATGTATTTTTTCATGAAAATAAAGTATCGGGTGTTATAGATTTTTACTTTTCTTGTACAGATATTTTGGCCTATGATTTAGCTATAGCAACAAACGCTTGGTGTTTTGACAATGATAATGTTTTTAACCAAGAAAAATATCAATATTTACTAGACGGATACAATACTCAAAGAAAACTAAGCGCTAATGAAATTTTTTATCTACCCCTTTTATCTAAGGCGGCCTCTATAAGGTTTTTGCTTACAAGATTATATGACTGGGTAAACACTCCAAAAGATGCAAATGTTCTACCTAAAAACCCAAATGAATACATAAATAAATTAAAATACTTTAGAAAAGTGGTTGAAAAAATAAATTATGAGGCAAATTCCCAGTTATGAATGAAATTACTATTTATACAGATGGGGCATGTTCAGGTAATCCAGGTAAAGGTGGATGGGGTGCTATATTAATATACGCTAAGGAAGAAAAATATTTATCAGGATCTAATCAATTAACAACAAATAATCAAATGGAGTTAACCGCTACAATTGAAGCTTTAAAAGCAATTGTAAAGCCCCACAATATAGCTTTGTATACTGATTCTCAGTATGTAAAAAATGGGATAAATTCTTGGATTTTTAATTGGAAAAAAAACGGATGGAAAACTGCAAACAAGAAACCAGTTGCTAATAAGGATTTGTGGATAGAATTAGACAAATATGTGAAAATTCATTCAGTCAAATGGTTTTGGGTTAAAGGACATTCAGGTGATCACTATAATGAAATTGCAGATCAGTTAGCCGTAAACGCTATGAATGAATTATGTTAGGGGATTACAAATGTTTTAACATATTCTCAGCCGAAGAAACTTCAAAAGCCCCTACCTCTTCAACAAATAATCTAATTATAATATTATTATCAACGACCATAGAAAACCTTCTTGACCTACGTCCCATAACTTTTCCAAAATCCATATCTAATCCTAACGATTCTGAAATTGAACAGTCTGTGTCTGAAAGCATATCTATTTTCCCGACTACTCCATTAGCTTCTCCCCAGGCAAGCATGACATGAGGGTCGTTAACTGCCATACAAGCAACTACGGATATACCTTTTTCTATAATCAGTTCACGATTTTTTATATAACTTGGTAGATGTTTAGCAGAACAAGTAGGAGTAAAGGCACCTGGTAATGCAAATAGTACTACTTTTTTCGATTTAAAGTATTCTTCAGTACTTACATGCTTAACACCTTCATGATCTTTTAAAAGAAAAGTTCCTGGGGGAAAACTATCTCCTAAACCTATAGACATAAAAACTCCTTACTTTTAATGATTATCCATACAATAAACAAATATAAATAATTTTAAATAGATTTATTTTGCTATATCTAAATATTCTTTAATAACCTTAAGAGTTAAAAGTTCTGGAAAAATTTTGCCATTTGGTATTATGGGGCTATATATTTCATTAAAAGGAATCCCATAGCGACCTTTTTTAGCTAAAAATTGCTTAATTTTTTCATTTGGCTTTGTCCAATCTAACCTTAAAACGTTTACATTATTTTTCTTAAAAAGCTCTGTAATTTCTTTAGTATCAATAACAAAAAATTTGTTTACTTTACAGGTTAAACACCAATCAGCAGTAATATCTATAAAAACAGTTTTACCTTCTCTAACTAATTCATTAGGTAGATTAAAATCATCATTTATATTCCAATTAATTATTGATTTATTAGAGGAATTAGAATCAGAAAATTCAGAATTTTTACTGACTAATTCTACTAAAACATTAATCAACCATAAAGAGGTTATTAAAAGCAAAAGTGCCATGAGTTTTTTAAAAATTATTAACCAATTACCAGGCTTAGGTATAAATGATATAATTTTTGGAAATAAACCAAATAAAATTAATGGGAAAGACAAACCAAATCCCATAATTAAAAGAATAGAAAAAATTTCAATTGTACCTCCAGAGAGAGCAAAGCCTATAGCTGTTCCAACAAAAGGTGCTGTACAGGGAGTTGCCAAGAACGTTAAAAACATTCCCGTTAAAAAATCTTCTGTAAATCCTTCACCCTTGTAAGACATAATTGACAAAAGTCTTGAAGGTAAAAAGTAATGGAATATTCCTAATAAATTTAAGGCAAAAAAAGATGTTAATATTATCATGAAGATAAGGAAATACCGATTTTGAAATTGTATACCCCAACCAACCAGATTACCAGTGGCTTTTATGAAATAAGTTATTATGCCTAGTAAGAGAAAGGCAGTTAGGATTCCTAATATATTGAAAAATAATTTCCTGTTATAAACTGTTCTACTTTTTGAGCTCAAGCTGACTAATTGGATCATTTTTAGAGATAATACAGGTAAGACACATGGCATAAAATTCAGGATAAATCCACCTATAAAAGATATTAATAAAATTTTAACACCCAAGGAGTTATTAATATGATTAACTGTTGTTAAATTGGTAATTGATGCTTCATAACTTGAATTATCGCTAAGGAAAGTAAATTTTAAGACGCTTAAGTTATAATCTTTTTTATTTTTAAGATTTATTGATAAATTAAACAAATTTTCTTTAAAAGAGTAGTCTGGCTTAGGATAAATGTATCCATTACCATCTTCAATTATTATATCGTATGGTATTATATTTAAATTATTATCAAAAGTTAGTTTTAAGTAATTTTCTTCAAAATTTGATGAAATTAACTCTAAGCCTTGTTCTACTAACTTTGGTACTTGATTTTTATATCTATTTATTTCCTCTAATTGTATTTTATTCTCATAACCAAAATTTAGTTTATTTAAATTAAATTTATGAGTTACAGGCACACAAATGTCAGAACAAACCTGAGCATTAAATTCCAAAATACCTGATATAACTTGATTTTGTTCTTTAAGTAAAATTTTTAAAGGAAAAATTACTTTTTTTTCATAACCAAGTGTTTCTATCCCAAAAAAATTAAATCTTTCTGGATTTGGATAAAGAAGGTTTACAGATTTAATATTATTGGCATTATCAAATTTAATTTCTGGAGGCAAGCCTGCATCTCCAGGATTTCTCCAATATATTTTCCATTTTGGTGAAAGATTAACTTTTAAGCCTAGTAAGATTTCAGATTGATTACTTTTAGATTTTTTCCCAAATAAAAGTTCAAAATTAACAAATTTGTAGATTTCGTTATTATCTAAAGCATTATTTAAAGATAAGACGTTTGAAAAACATTTATTAATATTTAAAAAGTTAACAAAAATTAAACATAAAAGAATAAATACAATTTTTGGATATTTCAAACTCACTACATTATTGTACATTATTTCTTTTCGGTTATTATTATATATATATATTCATAATATATTGGAATAACATACATGGATCAAGAATTGTTAGGTAAACTTTTGATTGCATCTCCAGGACTTGAAGATGTTAGATTTCAAAATTCTGTAATATTAATCTGTGAACATACTAACGAAGTGACTATGGGTTTAATTTTAAATAAACCTCTTTATAATTTTGATACCTTCCAATTTTTAAAAAAAATGAAGATAAATAATGAGACAAAAATAAAATCTAACCCAACTTTCTTTGGGGGCCCTGTGCATCTAAATCAAGGTTTTATTATACACTCTAATGATAAAAAATATTCTACTTCTGAAAATATTCTTGAAGGTGTTATGATAACTAGTTCAGAAGAAATTTTAAAAGACATTTCAATTGATCAGTCTCCCTTAAATGCTAAAATTTTCTTAGGTTGTGCAGTTTGGGATAAAGGACAATTAAATAATGAAGTATTAGAAAACTCGTGGATTATAACTAATTCTTCAAAAGAATTAATATTCCACAATGATTTAGAATCATCTTTATGGAAAGAGTCACTTAATAAAATAGGAATAGATCCAAAGAGACTCGTGTCATATTCGGGAAGTGCCTAAATAATCTAATTAAGTAAATTATTGACATTTAATTTCTTAAAAGATGACGCATCTGGACCTATTACAGATAAAACTGGATTAGCTGAAGAAAATAATCTCTCTATAACCTTATGTATAGAATTGATAGATATGTTTTCTATTTTTTTAATTGCTTCATTAGTTTTGATTAATTTACCAAAATTAATTATACTCTTTGCATAGTATTCTGCTCTAGCACCATTACTCTCTTGTCCCATAATAAAACCTGAACGCATTTGAGCTTTTGCTCTGATTAATTCATCATTAGAAATAAAGTTTTTAATATTTTTCCATTCGTTAAAACTCGCTTCAAGTAATTCATTTAAATCATTGGGGGAAGTACCGGCGTAAAATCCAAATACTCCTGATGAATTTTGCATTTGTGTAAAAGAGAAAATAGAATAACATAAACCTCTTTTTTCTCTTATTTCTTGGAATAACCTCGACGACATGCCACCACCTAGTATAATAGCAAGTGCGCGTAACGAGTAACGATCGACGTCAGTATTCTTAAAACCTTCAATACCAAAGACTAATTGTGTCTGTTCTAAATCTCTATCTTCTCCATAAAAACCTGAATTCCATTTTGATAATTTTTTGGTGTATTTAAAGTTATTTTTTATGTTTGAAAATTTTTCTTCTACAGTTTTAAAAAACCAATCTCTATCTAAATTACCAGATGAAGCGATTACCATATTTTCTGGAGCATAGTTGGCTGTCAAAAATGATTTTAAATCACCTTGTTGAAATTTACTAACTGTCTCTTTAGTTCCAAGTATTGGCCTTCCTATAGATTGATTTTTAAAAGCCGTTGAAGTAAAGTTTTCAAACACTCTGTCATCTGGAGCATCGTATGACTGCCCTATTTCTGAAATAATTACACCACGTTCCCTTTCAATTTCATCTTTTGGAAAAGTAGAATTTTTAATTATGTCAGATAAAATATCAATACCAAGATTTGTGTCTTCTTTTAAAACTTTTAAATAATAAGCTGTAACCTCTTTACTTGTATATGCATTTATATCACCACCAACGTCTTCTATTTCCATGGCTATTTTTTCTGCATTTCTATTTTCAGTTCCTTTAAAGGCCATATGCTCTAACATATGTGCTATTCCGCATTCATCCTTTTTTTCTTTTGAACTTCCCGATCCAATATAAACTCCGACTGATGTGCTATCAACATTCATATGGTCATGTAATACTGTAAGGCCACTATCTAAAACTTTAAATTCTACATCCATTAGTTTCTCATATTAGATTTAATAAAATTTTGAACCTCATTTATGCTAGGCTCAATTATATCGAAATATTCTTTACTGCTCATTATGGTTTCCAGATGAAAGGGAATTTCAGGCATGATATTTATACTTTTATTTATTATCTCTGGAAACTTTGCAGGATGAGCACATGCAAGTGAAATCACGGACATATCTTTTGAAATAATATTGTTATTAAGTGCTTTTTGAGCCGCGCCATATCCAATTGCACTGTGAGGGTCAAGAATATAATTATAATCTGTATAAACCTTTTTTATTATTTCTATAGTTTCCTCATCAGAAACCATGTATGCAGAAAATAATTTATTAATTTTTTTAAGTTTATTTTTTGTAATTTCAAAATACCCATTACTTTTGAAATCTTTCATTTGTTGCTTAACTTTATCAGTATCTCTTTCGTTTATTTCGTATAAGAGCCTTTCAAAATTACTAGAAACTTGTATATCCATACTTGGACTGTAGGAAGGAAGCACATTTTTTCTCTCCATTGATCCATTATTAAAAAACCTTGTTAATATATCGTTTTGATTTGAACCACATATTAACTTTGAAATAGGCAACCCAATTTTTTTAGCCATCCATCCTGCTAATATATTTCCAAAATTACCTGTAGGAACTGAGAATACAATCTCTTTATCTGGGACACCTATTTTTAAAGCAGCATAAAAATAATATACAATTTGAGGTAAAAGCCTTACCCAATTAATAGAATTTATGGCTGACAATGAAGTTTCATCTTTGAATCTTAAGTTTTCAAAACAATCTTTTACTATTGCCTGACATCCATCAAAATCTGTTTTAACTGATAAAGCATGAGCTCCCTTTTCATTAATCCATGTCATCTGCTTTTGTTGAACGCCTGAAACCCTTTGATGAGGAAACAATATAAAAATATCTATGTTTTCTTTTCCCTTGAAAGCCTCTAACGCAGCAGATCCTGTGTCACCACTAGTTGCTCCCAAAATTACACACTTTTGAGATCTGTTATGAAGTGCTTGACTAAAAGCTCTAGATAAAAATTGCATAGCATAGTCTTTAAAAGCTAGAGTTGGGCCGTGGAACAATTCAAGTACATGCAAATTTTTGTTAATTTTATATAAAGGTGCGACGTCTTTATTAAATACAGAGTAGGTATCTTTACAGATTTTTAATAATTCATTTTCACTTAAACAAGATTCTACAAAAGGCTTCATTATTTTTGCTGATAATTGAGCATAACTTAAATGCTTCATTTCAAGTAAGTCAGAACGGCTAAATTCTGGCCAATCTTCTGGCATGAATAAGCCTCCATCTCTAGCAAGGCCAGACAAAAGAACGTCTTCGTATGAAAGAGATGATTCCCCCCCTCTTGTACTTGAATATTTAATCGAATTACTCATTGTTGTCATTCTTTTTGAAGCTTAATCTACCAGAAGACATATGATATGAAAAATATACAAATAATAAAGATAAAGCCAAGCCATACCAAGTAACTGCATATGATAAGTGTTGGTTCCTTAATTTTGGCTTGCCTGTAACCCCTATTGGAAGGGTTAACTTTTCACCTTGACGAAGAGCATCTATATAATAATTATTTATTACTTTATTAGAAGTTAAGTTTAAAAAATTAATTATTTCATTTGGCTTTATTGTAAACCAAAAACCATTTTTTCCATCATTTTCTGGAACAAAATATCCTTTTTTTTGAGGGTACCTTATTATTCCTTTTATAAGAATTTGACCTTCAACTAAACTAAATTTTCTTTTTTCAGGGTTTCTATAACCTTCAGATACCCAACCTCTATTAATTAAAATTATTTTATTATTATTAAGTTCAAATGGAGTAATTACATGAAATCCAGCGTTTCCCTCATAAGTTTTACCTGTAATATAAATTTCGTTTTTATGTAAAAAGGATCCAGTGAATTCTACAGATTTAAATTCATTTATTGATGAGTCTAATTTGGAAGGATTTTTAATTGGATTAGATTGACTTTGTGTTGTGTATCTTTCTATTAATGCTTCTTTCCAAAATAATCGCTTGACCTGCCATGTCCCGAAGCTAAATAAAATAGCAAAAATTATTACAGAAAATATTGATGGCCAAAGCAAAGGCCTAAAGTAAATATTCATTAGTTGTATGTAAGCTCCAATTTATTTGATAAGTATAATGTACTTATCAACCACCCCACCAGTATATACACACAAACAAAAACAACCAAACTACATCAACAAAATGCCAATACCACGCAGCAGCTTCAAATCCAAAATGGTGCTCAGGAGAAAAATGCCCTTTCAGACCTCTGAATAAACATACAGTTAAAAAAATTGTACCAACCAAAACATGAAATCCATGAAATCCAGTAGCCATATAGAAAGTTGAAGCATAAATTCCGTCGGTAAATGCAAAAGTTGCGTGTTGATATTCATAAGCTTGAACAGCTGTAAAAATAGCCCCCAAAATAACTGTAAGGACAAGGCCAGTTATGAAATCTTTTCGGTTGTTATGCTGCAACGCATGATGAGACCAAGTTACTGTACAACCTGATAATAGAAGGATTAAAGTGTTTATTAATGGTAAATCAAAAGGATCTAAGGCCACTATGTCAGCTGGTGGCCAAACACCAGTGTCAGGGTATAAACTAGAATCAAAGAAAGCCCAGAAAAACGCCACAAAAAACATAACTTCAGAACAGATAAAAAATATCATACCATATCTCATACCTATCTGCACAATTGGTGTATGATGACCTTGGTATTCAGCTTCTCTAATCACATCTCTCCACCAGTAAAACATAGTTGCTAATACCATGAATAAGCCAGCTCCTAAAACGTAAATTGAGTATGGGTATTCATGCATAAATAGAGTAAGACCTAAGAATAAAGTAAAGCCAGCGGCTGAACCTAATGCAGGCCATGGACTTGGTTCAACTAAATGATATTGATGCTTTTGATCACCGCTCATTATATTCTCCTTACTTTGTTTACTTTCATATTTAAACTAGCTTTAGTCTAGCAATTTTTTACAATTTGAATTAATAATTTAGTCAGCTAAGTTTCGGCATTAAAAAACGTATAAGATAAAGTAATCTCTTCCATATTCTTAGTGTTCTCGTCATCATTTATACTTGGGTCAACGTAAAATGATACAGGCATTTTAACTTCTTCTCCAGGTTGTAGAGTTTGTTTTACAAAACAAAAACAATCAACTTTCATAAAAATACTTCCAGCTTTAGGTGGAGAAACATTGAAAACTGCTGTGCCCGTAGTTGCTTTATCAGATAAGTTTTTGGCTGTATAATAAATTACTTCTTGTACACCTGGTTGAACTATAATTTCTTTTTTAGGAGCATTGAATTCCCAATTCAAATCTGAAGATATATTTGAATCAAATCTTATTTGAATGTTTTTATATTGGCCACTTGATCCCGGTGCTAAAGACGCCCTTTGTACCGTTCCTGCATATCCAGTTACTCGACAAAATAAGTCATATAATGGGACTGAAGCAAAGGATAAGCCAAGCATAAATATAGCAATGAAAAGTGTCCATAAAAGAAAATTATTATTTTTTTTTGATAAACTAACAGTCATCTAACCTGTAATATCCATTCTCAATATCGTTATAAAAAAGAAAAGAACCACCATGCAAATTATTATACTCAAAACAGCGATATTCTTAGACTTTCTATTTTCATAAAATGCTTTAATATTATCATTTTCTTTATTATTTTTATTCACAATTATTCCTATAACAAAATTACCTTATCGAAGCAAATACCTGCAAAAATGATGCTTAAATAAAAAATTGAATATAAAAATAGGTTTTTTTCTGAGCCTTCTACTTCTTTTAAAATTAAAAAAGATCTCCTTAAGAATTCGATACCGAATATAGTAGTAATAATTAAGTAAAAATTACCTGAAAAGTCAAATATCCATGGTAAATATGAACAAGGTACTAATAAAAGAGAATAGATAAAGATATTTTTTCGAGTTACTTTTTCACCAGCTATTATAGGAAGCATTGGGATTTTAGCTGCCGCATAATCGTCCTTTTTAATTAACGCCAAGGCCCAAAAATGTGGTGGTGTCCAGACAAAAATAATAAGAAATAATATTAATGACTCAAAGCCTATAGTGCCTGAAGCACAAACTTGTCCAATAACGGGTGGGAAAGCACCGGCAGCACCACCTATGACAATATTCTGAACGGTATATCTTTTTAGCCATATAGTATAAACTATTGCATAAAATATAATTGTAAAGCCTAACAAACTTGCAGCAATCCAGTTGACTGACAAGCCCAAAATCATAATAGATAAAATCGATGTTATTACCCCAAATGTCAACGCATCAGAAGGGAGAATTTTTCCTTGTGGGATAGGTCTATCTTTTGTTCTATCCATTAACCTATCAATATCTCTGTCATACCACTGATTGAGAACACCAGAGGCGCCTGCTCCTAGTGCGATAGCAAATATTCCAATTAAAGCTAAAAATGGATTTAATTTATAACTTTCTATGGGTACAGCAGTAAAATATCCAACAAAAGCAGTAAATACCACTAAAGACATCACTCTAGGCTTCATTAGCTTAAAATAATCAGTGGGAGAACCTAGTTTATTAGGGATAGTTTCTATTTCACTGTTGTTAGCAATTAGAATAGGCATCATTAAACACGCTTAATTAAATTTATTTAACATTGGGTATTTCAGAAAAAGTATGAAATGCAGGAGGTGAAGATACAGTCCATTCTAATGTATTATCAGTTGAACCCCAAGGGTTCTTATCAGCTTTACGTTTTTTTACAAAAGCCTCAATAATAACAACTAAGAATATAATAGCACCTAAAGCACCTATATATGAACCAATAGAAGCAACCATGTTCCATCCTGCAAACGCGTCTGGATAGTCAACATAACGTCTAGGCATTCCAGCAAGACCTAAAAAGTGCATGGGAAAGAAAGTTAAATTAACCCCGATAAATGTTACCCAAAAATGGAGTTTAGCTAAACTCTCGCTATATTCATAACCAGTCATTTTAGCAAACCAATAATAAAAAGCTGCAAACAGTCCATAAACAGCTCCTAATGATAAAACATAGTGGAAATGCGCAATCACATAATAAGTATTATGAAGAACAACATCCAAACCAGCATTCGCTAAAACAACACCAGTGACACCACCAACTGTGAAAAGAAAAATAAAACCAATTGCCCAATACATAGGAATTCTAAAAACAATTGATCCTCCCCACATTGTGGCAATCCAAGAAAATATTTTGATACCAGTAGGCACAGCTATGACCATTGTAGCCGCTGTAAAATAAGCTCTTGTATCAACTGAAAGTCCAACAGTGTACATGTGGTGAGCCCAAACTACAAAACCGATAACTCCAATTGAAACCATTGCATAGGCCATTCCTAAATAGCCAAATACGGGTTTTCTTGAAAAAGTTGATATAATTTGGCTAACAATACCAAATGCAGGCAAGATCATAATATACACCTCGGGATGACCAAAAAACCAAAATAAATGTAAAAATAAAATTGGATCACCGCCACCTTCAGGTATAAAAAAACTAGTACCAAAATTTCTATCTGTAAGTAACATCGTAATTGCACCAGCTAAAACTGGTATAGCTAATAATAATAGAAAAACTGTAACTAACATAGACCAAACAAATAAAGGCATTTTATGTAATGTCATACCTGGAGCTCTCATGTTAAATATTGTAGTGATAAAATTGGCAGCGCCTAGTATTGAAGACGCACCAGCAAGGTGAAGCGCAAAAATAGCTAAATCCATTCCCATTCCAGGTGATCCAGCTGAACTTGATAGAGGTGGATAAATAGTCCAACCAACACCAACTCCGCCGTCAACAACAGCTGATAAAAGTAATAAAACGAAACTAGGAGGTAAAAGCCAAAACGAAATGTTATTCATTCTTGGGAAGGCCATATCTGGAGCACCAATCATAATTGGTACAAACCAATTTCCAAAGCCACCTATTAGCCCCGGCATAACTACAAAAAAGACCATAATCAACCCGTGAGCGGTTGTGAAAACATTCCACATATGCCCATCGGCCATATATTGCACTCCTGGATTCATTAGCTCCATTCTCATGTAAATTGACATCGCTCCACCAATAAAGGCCGCAACAATGGCAAAAATTATATACATGGTTCCAATATCTTTATGATTAGTGGAATATAGCCATCTTTTTACAAAACCTGTAGGGGCTCCATGATGATCATGTGATGATACAGCGTTTGAGCCTTGAGACAATGATGCCATTATTTTAACTCCTTAACTTCTTTTTTATCTAATAGTGCTATTTTGTTAATACCTTTTTTAGTAATGCTAGCAAATTTTACTTTTGCTTCTTTTAACCAAACTTCATATTCATCTTTGGGCAAAGCTTGTATAACAATTGGCATGTAAGCATGATTTACTCCACAAATTTGATTACACTGACCATAATATTTTTTCTTTCCAAGTGGTACCTCTGTCCAAATTTCATTAATTCTACCAGCAATTGAGTACACTTGAAGAGCAAGAGAAGGAACAAAAAATGAGTGCATTACATCATTACCTGTAATTAAAAATTTAATTCTAGTTCCTTCTGGGACAACCAATGGGTTATCAACATCTAACATTCTTTTTTGATCATCCTTCAAATCTTCTTCTGCAACTATATATGAATCAAAAGAAATTTCTTCGTCCGGATATTCATAGTTCCAATACCATTGAGCACCCGATACCTTTACAACCATGTCTACAGGTTTGTCTGCTTCAGTTAAATAAAGAAGTTTAAAAGAAGGAATTGCTATAACTACAAGTATTAAAACTGGGACAACAGTCCATATAATTTCTATTATGGTATTATGAGACGTTTTTGATGGTTGAACATTTGGCTTTTCTCTGAACTTAATACATACATAAACTAACAGCCCAAGAACAAAAACAGAAATCAGAGTAATAACAACCAAAAGGAAATTATGAAGATCTGTTGCTTTTGTAGCTATTATACCGGCAGGCTCTTGTAAGTCCATTTGCCAAGGTTTTGGTTCAGATGAAATCGCTGGATTTACGTAAGAAAAAATAAGTAAAAATCCGTAAATAATTACAACTATTTTTTTTTTCCAACTAGTAAATACAGTTTGGAAATTGATCTTCATCTTATTTGCTCCTTAAACCTTAGCTTGAAATTCCTGTTTTAGAAAGAAATTTAATTTTAATTTTAGAACGGTTCTAATGTTGAGATATATAACTATTATTTAAAACTTTTTTGACAAAAATACTAGATGTAAAAACAAAAAATTTTAATTATTTGAGAAAAATATTCACTTTATAAAAAAAATTACTTTATTAGCAGTTTAACCTTGCGGAAAAGGTTTTAAATTGCCATTTTATTACCAAAATAAATTAAATGAGATATAAAAAAATGAATGAAAAGTCAACATTAGAAATTACTGACAAAATTTTTTACGAAGATAACGATTTTGATTTAACTAAAGTTCAGTCTTTATTATCAGATACACTTGAAAGCTCAGATGATGGTGAGTTATATCTAGAGTCCACTAAATCAGAATCATTTTCTTTTGATGATGGGCGTATGAAAAACATTTCCTATGACAGTACAAAAGGCTTTGGATTAAGAGCTATAGCTGGAGAAGCCCGGGGATTTGCTCATTCAGGTGAAATATCAGAGTCTTCTCTAAAAAGAGCTTCTGAGACTGTCAAATCTGTATCAAAAAATTACTCTGGAATAATGGCTCCAGCACCCTCTCATGGAATCAATAAACCATTATATACATCATTAAGTCCTATTGAAGGAACGTCATTTCAAATAAAAACAAATCTTTTAGAAGAAATCGATGCTTATGCCAGATCTTTAGACACTAACGTGGTCCAGGTTTCAGCTTCTGTCTCAGCATCTCATCAGGCTATTCAAATACTTAGAGCCGACGGAGAAAGAACTGCTGATATAAGACCTTTAGTCAGATTAAATGTGTCACTCGTAGTGGAAAAGAAAGGCAGACGAGAAACAGGAAGCTCAGGTTGTGGCGGTAGAGGGGAATATAAAGAATGGATAAATTCTGATCGATGGAAAGGTCAAGTAAGAGAAGCTTTGCGAATTGCCAACACCAACCTTGAATCAATACCAACACCTGCAGGTGAAATGCCAGTTATATTGGGGCCTGGTTGGCCTGGTGTAATGCTTCACGAAGCCGTTGGTCACGGATTAGAAGGTGATTTCAATAGAAAAGGGACATCAATCTTTTCGGGTAAGATTGGTGAAAAGGTTACAGCAGACGGGGTTACAGTAATTGATGATGGAACAATAGAGAATAAAAGAGGGTCCATTACAATTGACGATGAAGGCACCAAATCATCCAAAAATGTCTTAATTGAAAATGGTATTTTAAAAAACTATATGCAAGATAGACAAAATGCACGATTAATGAAAATGGACCCTACCGGTAATGGCCGAAGACAATCTTATTCACATTATCCTATGCCCAGAATGACCAATACTTACATGGATAACGGAAATGTTGATCCTAAAGAAATTATCGGTTCTTTAAAAAAAGGTATATATGCTGTTAACTTTGCTGGAGGACAGGTCGACATTACTAATGGCAAGTTTGTTTTCTCGGCGTCTGAAGCTTATTTAGTTGAAAATGGTAAAATCAAGCAACCTCTTAAGGGAGCAACTCTAATTGGCAATGGTCCTGATGCAATGTCAAAAATATCACTTGTTGGCAATGATTTAGCATTAGATGATGGAATAGGAACCTGCGGTAAAGATGGACAAGGAGTGCCTGTAGGTGTTGGACAACCTACTTTATTAATGGGAGGTATTACTATTGGTGGTACAGATACAAATTAAATAAGTATTTAAAATGCATTTTCAGTAAATATTTTATTAATATCTCTGTTCCAAGAATTATTATATTTTTGAAGTAATTTTTCTGCTCCAGTTTGTTTGTTTTTAACAATATCAAACAAAGGATCTAGAAACTGCCTTTCATCCATACCTCTATTATCTAGTTGATTACGTCTTTCTAGGCCAGAACTTGATATTCTTAACATTTCTAAAGCAATATCTTGAATTGGTTTATTCCCAAGCTTGCCTCCTAGCCCAAATTTAGCTGCTGAAATTCTGCCTTCTTCAAGTACATTTGTATTCATAAAGGGTTTAGCGAGGTTATAAGCTTCAGATTGAGATTCACTATCATAGAGTAATCCTACCCATAATGCTGGTAAGGCACATATTATATTCCAAGGGCCTCCATCAGCACCCCTCATTTCTAGGTATTGCTTAAGTCTTACTTCAGGGAAAGCTACAGTTATATGATCTTCCCAATCTTTCATTGTTGGATATTCACCTTCAAACCCTTCCAATCGTCCGTCCATAAAATCTAAAAAAGATTTACCTGAAACATCGATGTATTTACCATTTCTGTATATAAAATACATTGGTACATTAAGAATATAGTTTAACCACTTCTCATAGCCAAAATTAGGATCAAAAACAATTTGCGGAACACCAGTTCTATCAGGGTCTGTATCAGTCCATACAATTGCCCTAGATGATAAATAGCCACTATCTTTACCTTCAATAAAAGGAGAGTTGGCAAAAAGAGCCGTTGCAACTGATTGCAGAGCAAGAGATGTTTGAAATTTTTGAACCATATCTTTTTCATTTAAATAATCAAGATTGACTTGAATGGTACAAGTGCGAAGCATCATATCTAATCCTAATTGACCAACTTTAGGCATATAATTCTTCATAATTTCATAACGACCCTTGGGCATCCACTTTTGATCAGAACGCGACCATTTAGGATCATAACCTAGACCTATCATTGACAAACCAAGTTCTTTCATAGCCTCTTTCATCATTTTAAGATGTTTACCAGTCTCCTTACATGTTTGATGTAAATTATCTAATGGTGTCCCAGATAATTCTAACTGACCACCAGGTTCGAGTGAAATAGATGCACCGGTTTCGTCTTTTAAAGCTATTGTATTATTATTTTCTAATATTTTTTCCCAATTATTTTCTCTTGCAAGCTTATTTAACAAATCACTAATACCTGTTTTCCCAAAATATCCAACTCTTTCTAAGTTATCTATATGAAAAACAAATTTTTCGTGTTCTGTTCCAATTTTCCAATTTTCTTTGGGTTTGGCACCTTCTGCAAACCATTTGAGAAGATCTTGTTTTTCTATTCTTAGCATTACAGCCTCATAGTTGATTAGCGTAATTATTAAAAAATATAAATTTAAAATACAATATAATTTTTTGTTAACAACTATTCTAAGTTTAATTATTTACTTAAAAATAGTTTTCATGTCACCGTTTAATGTCTGCCAAAATACGAGACCAGTAATCACTGCAGTATCAGATTTTAGGATTCTTTGACCAAAATTAATTGGAATTATAAACTTTTTTTGTTTTAAATAACTTTTTTCTTTCATGGTAAAACCACCTTCTGGGCCAACTAAAATAGCGCCACTAGGAGCTTTAATTAATTTGTTAAAATTATTTGTAGATTGTTTTTCATGTCTCATAGTTTCATCAGCATAATAAATGGTTCTTTTATCTCCCCATTTATCAATAACATCATAAAGTTTTTGTAGAGGGAAGATTTTAGGTATAGTAATTCTTTCACATTGTTCTGATGCTTCAATAGCAATATCTTGAAATCTTTTTAAGTTTAAACTTTTAGTTATAGTTCGTTCTGTAACTATGGGCAGTATTTTTGAAACTCCTAATTCCGTTGCCTTTTGTATTATATATTCTGTAGGTGCTTTCTTTACAGGAGCAAAGAGTATCCAAACGTCAGTTTTTTCTTCTGGATTTCTTGTTTTTTTTATCACTTCAACTGATATTAATTTTTTATTATATGATTGTATTTCTGCTAAAAATTCACCATTAACTTCATTAAAAACTAAGATAGTGTCATGTATTTTTTTTCTCATTACGTTTATTAAGTAATGAGATTGTTTTGTGTTTAATTCTATTGTTTTTCTCAACATCAGTTCATAAGGAACATATAACCTAATTTTAGCCTGATACGATAAATCTAACATTTCAGAAAATCCAGATTCTTAAAATTAAATTTCATAGTAGATTGATTCCCCCAAATTATGATGATATTGCATTATGCATGAACATGCCAAAACAAAATAATTCAGATATTTTGCAAGACGGCTGGTGGTCTATTTTTCCTAAAAGCTCGATAAAATGGATAAGACTAGGCAGATTCGATAGGCCTATTGGTTTTTGGCTTCTTCTATTGCCTGGATGGTGGGTACTTCCTTTGACTAGTTTGGATTTACTAAATTGTGTTAAACTTATGTTTATATTTTTAGTAGGTTCAATAGTTATGAGAGCTGCCGGATGTACAATCAACGATATGTGGGACAAAGATATCGATAAAAAAATCTCAAGAACTAACAATAGACCACTAGCTAATGGAGAAATTTCAAATCTAAAAGCTTCATATTTTTTGATAACAATGTTGTTGATTGGTTTTTTCTGCTTATACCAGCTTAATGTTTTTACATGGTTTGTTGCAATTTCAGCAATACCATTAATCATAATATATCCCTTAGCAAAAAGATTTACTAAATGGCCTCAGATTTTTTTAGGATTAACATTTAGCTGGGCAGTTCCAACTGCATGGTCTTCTGCTAATGAAGAATGGAATTTAGGTATATTAATGATGTACCTTGCTACTATGTTTTGGATCATTGGCTATGACACTATTTATGGCTGTCAGGACAAAAATGAAGATGAAGTTTTAGGTGTTAAAAACTCAGCAGTCTCTGCTAAAAATTTTTTAAATATTTTTGTAGGAAGCTCTTATACGATTACCTTTTTGTTGTTGTTATTAAGTGGATATTTACTAAACGCTAATTATATATGGTTTATAGGAGTTTTTCTCTGCGGATTTCATTATGTAAATCAAGTTGTTAAATTAAAAAATTTAGAAAATAATAATCCTTTAAAAATTTTTAAGTCAAATGTAATTCCAGGATTAATATTGACAGTTTCAGCATTAAGTACCCACTTAACTTTTTGAAAAAATTATTATGATTAAATTTTAAATTTTGATCTAAAAATACCGTCTACTAAAATCATGTGTGGGAAAGTTAATGCTGCAAGTCCAATGAAAGTAA
The DNA here is from genome assembly GCA_000421325.1 of alpha proteobacterium SCGC AAA536-K22. Lineage (GTDB taxonomy): Bacteria > Pseudomonadota > Alphaproteobacteria > Puniceispirillales > Marisalimonadaceae > Marisalimonas. The sequence continues at coordinate 23,648 of ATWQ01000007.1, read as the reverse complement.
CTTTTATTATTGTATCAGGATAAGTGTTTAAATTTGACAAATAATAGAAAGCTATTCCACAGCTAACCCAACTTAAGATAGAAAAAATTATCATTAGGAATATTGCTTTTTGTTTTTCCATAAAATCTACTAATATAGGTAAAGTTCTCCTGATATGGTGAAAACTATGTATTAAACAAAAATATATGGCGAATGCAGGCAAAGGTGGAAGTAACAAAACTACTAACGAAATAGATAGTGCTAACTTGATATAATTATTTGAAATATTAATTTTAGTATAGTTTAAACAAATATACGTTATTGCAATAATCCAGAAAAATAATCCTAAATATAAACTTGTCCATAATAAAGATAATTGGTCTCCTGAAAGTATTTCAAAGAAACTATTTACCTCAATTTTGTTTAAAAATATGATACCTAAAACAATCAAACATCCATGAACATATCCGCCGATAAAATAAAATTTACTTTTATTCCAGTCTAAATCACCACAACCAAAATGAAAAATGCTTGTTAAAATAAATAAAATTAAAGTAATTACAGGTAAATAATACCAAAGTATTATTACTACACCCGACACAAGTATATAAGTTAAGACAAAGTATAATTGTAATCTTAACTTTTTGGTATACCCCAATGTAATAGAAATAGCTCCATCAAAAGCTCCATGAGGGATACCTATAAAGAGTATTGAAAATAATGCAATATAGTCCCACCAATTCAGCGAAAAATTAATCATCGTCGAGTAACAACAGAAAAAAAAGATTTTATAAAAGGTATTTTAGGCATATGTAGAATTATCTTAAAAGTTGTAACCAACGATGAGTTTCCAGACATAAATTTTGCCATTTCATCTCCATTAATGCTACTCGCGAAATTTGTAAATATCTTTGGTGCTATTTCAGGAAATTTGGCTAACACATCAATAAAGATTTTATCTAAGAATAAATCTATATTTTTATGAATTTTAGTATCAATTGTATTTCGTTTACTTATTTGCTCTATGATTTGATTTACTTGTTTTTGAATGAAAGTAAAAGCATATCCAGATGATGGTCTTACTGCCCCTCCTCTTGTGCCAATATTATACCTTCCCTTTGAATTTGAAGAAATATAGTGCATCGGTATTACACCTTTTTCGAAGTTACTTTTAGTGAATTGAGTCAAATTAAAGTATTTTTTAAGATATTTTGAAATTTCACTTGAGTAAAACTTTTTACTTTCAATATTTTTGGAAAATATTGTCGACTCAACTAAAGCTTGTTTTTTACTAAACGGTAGTAAATAGATAAAATGCATTCCTTTGGATTGATCACATCTAAAATCCATTAAAATAACGGTTTCTTTGTCAAAAACATCTTTCTTTGAAGTAACTACAAACCCTTCAAAATGTTGTAATAATACGTTTGATAAATTATCAGGAGGTCTACTATCAAGTATTATATCACCAGTAATTTTTTTATTATTTAAAAATAATTCACCATTTTTTTCAAATATATTTTCATCAAATACTTTTATTTTTGAATTTTTGAACTCACTTTTACAATAATTTAGCCATTTATATCTTTTTATTACGCAATAAGGGTACTTGTGAGAAGAAAGGACATGGCTAGAAATATTTGTATTAATTGCCCATTTTGACCAAGTATAATCAGCGTGGTGATAGGCATCAACGTTTACATTAGTTTTCCAAAACCCCCAATAATGATTGTCATTTACCTTAGATTTGTCACCTGAATATATATTGAAACTGTAATCTGGCAAATGATCACTTAATCTAGCTAGTGATAAAGCAGCACATCCGCCTCCGATAATATTAACGCATTTACTTTTCAACTTAAATAAGCTCTTTTACAAATTTATGAAGTTCAGACTGATGGTCTTTAATTACTTTTCTTTTAAAAACTTCTTCCATAATTTTTATTAATGTAATTTTTACTTTTGTTGAAGTAGAAGTTACTTGACGTCCATTGTACCAATTATAATTATTACTCTTTAATTGAACACCTATTTGTCTATAAACACCAGAAGCGATTGAAATAGCCATCCTTGTTTTAAAGGATAAGAATCTGAAACCCATTGTCCCACTAATGTAATATTTATCAGCTAATATTAGTAGTTTTTTTATACCTTGAGATATCTTGTCATATTTTTTTTTATCATTTTTTTTAACTGCTAAAACAATCTCTTCTGGGGAAATATTATCTATCCAACAAGAAGGTAAATATCTCCTTCCCATTTTGGCATCCTCTAAAACGTCTCTTGCTATATTTGTTAGTTGCATAGCTATTCCAAGGTCGATAGCAAATAGTTTTGCATTTTCATTTTCACATTTCAAAGCGTCGCACATCATTAATCCAACAGTTCCTGCAACATGATAAGAATATCTTATTAGCTCAGATTCATTTTTAAATAAAATACTGTCCTGATCTAAAATAAGACCGTCAATTAAATCAACTGCTGCTTTCTTAGAAAAGGGATTAAAGAATTTAGGATATTTAACTGAGTATATGTCTTCTATACCTAAATATGAGTTATTATTGAGATTTAACTTTATATCATTAAGACATTTAAGTGACGATGGATCACCACTATCTGCAATATCATCTAAAGCTCTACAAAAACTATATAATTCAGCAGCTCTATTTATATATTCCTCTGATAGAAATTTACCTGCCCAATAGAAACTTTTTCCATTTTTTTTGAGTGTCAATTTAGCATTATCAATATGGCTGTCCATTAATGCACTCTTTTATTTGATAAGTTTTTCAACAATTTTAGCTGATGATAAAACACCCGGAACACCTGCACCAGGATGTGCTCCTGCTGCAGCAAAATATAAATTATTAATATGAGGGTCTTTATTATGATACCTAAACCAAGCTGATTGAGAGAAGTTTGGTGCAATTGAAAAACCAGCACCATGGGTAGAACGGTAATTATTTTTAAAATCAACAGGGGTCATAAAAAATTCATCTGATATATTCTCTTGCAAGTTAGGTAAAATAGTAAGCTCAAGAGCTTTAACAATTCTAGATTGTAATTTACTACCTTCAACGTTCCAATCAATGTTACCCTGTAGATTAGGTACTGGACATAAAACATAAAAACTATCACAACCGTCAGGGGCAAAACTTTTATCTGTCGCAGTTGGTCTGTGAATATAAAGAGAGAAATCCTCACTTAAAGTTTTATTATCAAAAATATCTTTCAATAAGCTTTTAAATCTTTTTCCCAACCATATGGAATGATGAGCAATATCAGGATATTGTTTTTTTGTTCCAAAAAATAAAACAAACATTCCCATAGAGTAGGTAGTAAACTTCTCTGGTAAAAATTTTTTTCTTTTTTCAAATAAACTTTTAGATTTTAAAATTTCTTTGTAAAAAGTTGGTGGATCTCCATTAAAAACAATATTGTCCGGAAAAAAAACATCTCCATCCATACTTTCTAATTTTTCAATTTTACCATTCTTTTGATATGCAGCTTTAATATCTATATTATACTTTACTTCGACACCAGAACGCTGAAGAAGTTTTGTTAGTTCTTCAACTAATTTTCCAGTTCCACCCATACTGAAGTACACTCCCCAATTTCTTTCTAAGAAGTGGATTAAAGCGTAAATAGAAGTTGTAGAAAAAGGATTACCACCTACCAACAATGGATGTATTGAAAATGCTGCTCTGAGATTAGCGTTTTTGATATATTTATTCACTAATTGAGAAACAGTTAAATAGCTTTTTAATTTTAGAAGAGAAGGGATTTGTTTCAACATAAAGAAAAATGAATTAAATGGTTTATCTGCAAGCTTAGTAAAGCCAACATCAAAAATTGATTTTGACGCTTTTAACAAACCTTCATAATTCTTTGCATCTTCAACAGAAAATTTTTCCATTTCCTTTTTAGTTTTTTCAACAGTTTGACAGTAATCAAAGGTTTGACCATCGTGAAAATGAAATCTATACCATGGATCTAGTGGTTTGAATTCGACATAGTCTTGTCTGTTTTCGCCAAATAATTCAAAAAGTTCATCAAACAAAAAAGGAGCAGTGATTACTGTTGGACCAGCATCATGTTTAAATCCATTTTTCTTAAAAACTTGTGCCCGACCTCCTAGACAACTTAATTTCTCTAATAACGTAACTTGATGGCCAAGAGCTCTTAACCTTAAGGCTATTGCTATTCCTCCAAAACCTCCACCTATAACAATACTATTTATTTTACTTTGTACTTTTGCTGGTCCGTCCATTATTTCCTAAAATTTCTTCATCTTGAATTTGAAATAGATTAAAAAAAAAGCCTGTAGTTTTACCTACAGGCTTTTAATATTTATAAATTAGAATTTATGCGTCTGATTCTGCAGTAGCAGCAGCCCATATAGCCAAACAGAAAGCTATTTTGTTAACTACGTCAGCTAAGTTATAAACAACATTTAAGCTGTCAGCGTCTGCACCACCAGCCATATATCCCATAAAGTAACCTATAGGATAGATTGCCCATCCAATAGTAACAATCCATTTCATAGTGTTATAAGCTGTTTTAACTGAATCTGGAGCCTCGGCTGCATTAACTTTACTAGCTTCACCTGCAAAGATTTCATAAAGAATGAATATCCAACCAGCCATTCCAATAACAAAACCTAGTGTAGCGTTAATAAAACCAGCTTCACCAAGATATCCACCGATTAACATTACTAATGAACCAACAAATAATCTCCAGAAAACTCCACCTGCTATTGCTGTACACGCAGCTAATATTAGATAGAATTCAATCATTTGTAATGGAACTGTAATAATCCAGTCGACATATCTAAATACAGTAGGTGATGCACCTGTGGAAACCCACACATCTCTCATGTAAAAATAGTGAACAGCCGCAACTAATGTAACAAGAGCACCAACAACTAGAGAGGTTCTCCACTTGCCTTTAACTCTCAATGATTCCATTAAGAAAAAAACAGTTGCTGCAACCATGGCAATAGATATTATCCAAAAACTTATACCAACAAAATCGCTTGGATCCAGGTTACCACTAGCGTGGGATCCTGCATAAGCAAGTGTTGGAAGTCCAGCTAATAATGTAGCCGGTATTAAATATTTTAAAAAAGACATTTATAAACTCCCCTTATACTTGTCATGTTTAATTTCTAGCAACTGCTAGATTCTATGCAAAATTAGCATAATTAGGCAAACAATAAATTGGAATTTAAAGTTAGGCAACAAATAAAAGTTAATAAAATACGTTTTTTTTTTGACTTTTTTGTTAACATACTGATTTTAAATGATTTATTTATTGATAATAATTATCATTATAATTTTAAAAAGACTATATTTATAAATATATGGCTTATAAGTAGGGTGTATTTCTTATTTTTAACTGATTTATGTTTTTAACTATCAATAAGATAGATAATTCTTCTGTAAATAACTGAAATAAAAATAATGCTTCCTATCTAGTTCATTTTTTTAATAATAGTTATAATTTATACATTTAATCGGCTAATATTCCTAATAGTTAGGTAGTTAAATAATCAATTCACCTTTTAAACTTGTTTCAAGTACCTCCCAGTTAGGATTTTGAGGTTTAATAGCTTTAGTTTTAAGTATCTCGTGTATTCCAAGCCTATAATTTTTTTCATTTATTACTTTTTCTAGCCATTCTAATAAGTTTTTATTTTTAACATCTAAATAATTTTTTAGATAAATAAGTGCTTCACTTTCATAAATACCTTCTAGTTTAGTATTTTTAGCATTTAAAGCTGACAGTCTTTTTGGAATATTTTTATTAAATGGAAACACACCTGGTATTGAAGCATAGCCATATATTTCCTTATGCCACTCAAATTCCTTAATTTTTACTGTTCCTAATTTCAATTTTACAAAATTATAAGCAACTCCCAAGGCCTCACTTAAGTGCATTATGTCCAATTGACTTTCATTAAGCCATAATACGTTAAGTTCAACTTTACTCCCTTTACAAGGCCATTGTGTGGCAGGCATTGATCCATAAGCTGATAAAGACGCTGCATAAACTATATCTGAGTCATACAATGTAGCTGGGGTAACACATATGTCTTGATCCAACGAAAACTTTTTTTTTAATTGATATGGTGACCTGTTAGATCCAACTGACAAAATAGGTATTCTTTTATCTAAATCAAGACAAATTCCTTTTACAAATTTACCCTTATAAAAGGAAAACGAATAATCAGGAGCAAAATATGGGTAACTTACAGCTCTATTGTAAAAAGATAAATTAGGAAATAATATTTCACTTTTTTCTATAATTTTTTTCCCATTTTAAATATGTTACCTAAATATTTATAAACCGAGAGTTTCATTAAACCCCAGAGCTATATTCATACATTGAATAGCCGCTCCAGAAGCTCCCTTACCTAGATTATCTAACCTTGATGATATTATTAATTGATTATTATCATCATTTCCAAAAATACTTATTTCTAAGTTATTAGTACCAACTAAATTATCCGGCCTAAAATAACCCTGAGCGCTAATTCCTTCATCCTTTTTTAAAACTTTTATAAAATTTGCGCCTGAATAAAAATCTTCCATTAATGACTGCACTATTTGAGTATTGACTTTCCTTTTAAACCAATTGAAATGTATTGGTATTGATACAATCATTCCTTGAATGAAATCTCCAACAGAAGGACTAAAAATTGGGGTTAAGTCTAAATTATTATGATACATTATTTCGGGTAAATGCTTATGATTTAATTTTAATCCATAATTAAAAAAAGGCTCATGATCTTTTGCTTCAAAGTAATTTATCAATGCCTTTCCTCCTCCAGAATAACCACTTACAGCATTGATAATAATTGGATTTTGATGACTGATAACTTTATTTTCTAAAAGTGGCTTTAATATCACATTTGCACCAGTAGAATAACATCCAGGTGCAGCAATACGTTTAGAGTGCAATAACTTTTTTCTAAAGTCTGAGCCTAATTCTGGAAGGCCGTAAGCCCAATCTGGTTTTGTCCTATGAGCTGTTGAAGCATCAATAATTATTGGAGATTTATTTCCTAGTTGATTTGCAATTTCAACAGCTTCAATTGCGCCATCATCAGGTAAACACAAGAAAGACACATCTGATGCTTTGAACATTTCTTTTTTATAATCTAGATCTTTTCTTTTATCTTGATTGACAGACAAGATATTAATATTAGGGTGTTTTTTTAATTTTTCATGAACTTGTAATCCAGTAGTTCCAACTTCACCATCTATAAAGACATTCTTTTTCATTTTAACCTTTTTTAATACTCATAAACATTGTAACAACTTAAACATTATATTAATAACTCAAGAACAACTTTTTTTGTAATTTTTTATTTTTTATAGGACTTATTTTTAATGTGTGCACAAAAACTCAATGATAAAGATATAATGAACCTTTTAATAGATACAGCCATATCAAATGGAGCAACGGCAGCCGATTGCGTTTTATCAAGAAGTAGAGGTGTTTCACTTACAAGAAGATTGGGTAAAGATGAAAATATAGAAAGATATGAAGATTTTGATACTGGCTTACGCGTATTTGTAGAAAATAAAATCGCCTCAGTTTCAACAAATGAAAATTCTGAGAGCGCTATTAAAGATGTTGCAAAAAGAGCTGTTGAGATGGCTAAAATTGCTCCCCAAGATGATTTCAGTTTTATTGCTGATAAAGAACTACTTCATAGATTCCCATTAAATAATGAAGCTATTATTGATAGCTATGACGATGTTGAGCCAAGCATAGATATTATTAGAGATAGAGCTTCTGAAGTTGAAGACGCCGCTTTAAGTATCAAAGGCATAACTAATAGTGATGGAGCAGACGCCTCTTGGGGTGAAGGGGAAACACTTTTAATGACATCCAATGGTTTTTTTGGAAATTCAAAAAAATCTAATCATAGCGTCTCAGTTGTTGTGATCGCCGAAAAAGATGGAAAAATGGAAAGAGACTATGATTACTCTTCAAAAGTCTTTGGAGAGGATCTTACAAATTCAAAAAAGATTGGTCTTGAAGCTGCAAAAAAAACATTAGCGAGAATGGGAGCAAAAAAACCTGTGACAGGTAAATATCCAGTTATATTTGATCCTAGAGTATCAAGGTCTATAGCAAGTCATTTTGCCTCTGCAATCAACGGATCTTCCATAGCACGAAAAACAAGTTTTTTAAAAGACATGCTAAACCAACAAGTAGCAAATAAATCTATTAATCTTGTTGATGATCCATTCCTTAAAAGAGGTCTAGCTTCGAGATTATTTGATGGAGAAGGTTTGGGGTCTTCAAAAAATTTATTAATAAGTGAAGGTGTCCTTCAACAATGGCTGTTAGATTTGTCCTCAGCAAAACAACTAAATATGGCACCGACAGGAAATGCAAAAAGAGGTATTAGTGGGCCTCCTGCTCCAGGTATTTCTAATTTGATTTTGATGCCAGGTGAAGTTACTCCAGAAAAATTAATATCAAATGTAATTGACGGATTTTACGTAACTGACATGATTGGCAGCAGTGTATCAATGATTACAGGTGATTATAGTCGAGGGGCTAGTGGCTTTTGGATAAAAAATGGTGAATTTTCAAACCCAATAACTGAAGCTACAATTGCAGGTAATTTAAAAGAAATGTTCAAAACGCTTCAACCTGCAAATGATATTGATTATTCTCATTCTATAAATTGCCCAACTTTACTCATTGAAGGAATGACTATTGCAGGAAACTAGTTAATTGAAGACAGAAGTACAATTTAAATTCAATAGATTTTTAGCTTGGTTTGACATGATTATCAAAGATCATGGATTTTTAAGATTGTGCTATAATAATTTTCATAAAGTTGATGAAAACCTATATAGAAGTAACATGCCAACTCCGTCAAGGATAAGAGATTATAGTAAACTTGGTATTAAAACTATTGTAAATCTGAGGGGAGTTAGAAAAGATGGTGGTTGGTTGTTGGAAAATGAGGCATGTAGTAAACATAACATCAATTTAATCGATTTTAGAGCCAGATCACGTGCCGCACCTGAAAAAGAAATGATTCTCAAGGCTGAAAAATTGTTTAATAGTATTCAATATCCAGCTTTAATACATTGTAAATCAGGTGCTGACAGAGCTGGTATAATGTGTGCCTTATATATGCTTATTTATAAAAAACAGGATCCAGAGATTGCTAAGAAACAACTTTCATGGAAATATTTACACATAAAATGGGCAAAACCAGGAGTTTTGGATTCTTTTGTTGAAAATTATTCTATTGATTATAAAAGAAACAAAGTCAAATTCATGGATTGGGCAAAAAACAAATATAACCCTAAAAAGTTGGAAAATAGTTTTAGATCCGTGTGGTGGGTTAATAGATTTTTAGATGATATTTTGAGAAGAGAATAATTCTTAATTTAATTCCCAACATTATATAATTTTTTATACAATGATGACTTTTTAATCAATTCTTCGTGGTTACCAATGTCAACTACCTTACCTTTATTAAACAAAATTATCTTATCAGAATTTACAATATTAGTTAATTTATGAGCAACAGTAATAGTAGTTTTATTTTTTGTTAATTTCTCTAATGCCTTATTAATCTCATTTTCAGTCTCAGCGTCAAGAGAACTTGTCGCTTCATCCAGAAGTAATATTGGCGCATCTTTGAGTATTGCTCTTGCAATAGATAAACGCTGTTTCTGACCTCCAGATAAATTATTTCCACCCTCCCCAACAATGGTTTTATAACCGTTTAAAGAAGAACTTATAAAATCGTGAATTCCTGCATTTTTAGCAGCTTCTTTAATTTTTTTATCGGTAGCTTTTAAGTTTCCAAATTTAATATTATCTAGAAAACTTTTGTTATATATAATTGTGTCTTGGCTAACTAGTGCGATATTATTTCTGAGCGAATTTATATTTAAATCTTTGATATTTTGTTGATTGATAGAAATTTCTCCAGATGCTGGGTCATAAAACCTTGAAATAAGATTAATTATTGAGGATTTCCCTGCTCCGCTCTGACCTACTAAAGCCACTTTTGATCCTGCATCCACAGAGAAATTTATGTTATCTAAAACATTTAATTTTTTATTATAAGAAAAACTTACATTTTTAAAAATAATTGTTGGAGCTTTGTTTTTTAAAATTTTTAAATTAGGTGCAGAGGACAAACTATTGACTTTAGGAGAAATACTTAATTGTAAATATATTCTTCCTAGCGCAGACAGAGCCTCTTGAAGAACAGTATTAAAGGTTCCCAGAGCTCTCGCAGGCTGTGCGATCATTAGTAAAGCAGTAACGTAGCCTACCACACTTCCTGGTGAAAGCTCTCCTAAAGATACTCTATAACTTGCTAAACCAATAACACAAGCAGCTACAACACCTCCTAAAATCTCTAAAACAGGCAATATTTTTGCTCTTCCAATTACAAGGTTAAACATTTTAGAAAAAAGGTTGTTTAAAACACCTTCAGACCTTTTTATTTCCATATTTTCCAAATTATATGATTTTACCATTCTTATACCCTGCAACATTTCTGTTAACGTTGAAGTAACGGTCTCCATTTGCTCTTGAAGGGTTGTTGCTATTATTTTCTGTTTTTTTCCAATTCTAAAAATTGGTCGAAGAGCGATAGGATATATAACAAATACCAATATAGACAAAAGCCAATCTAACCAAATGAGATAAGACATTAGTGCAATTATTGTTAAAGTGTCTCTGATTAAATTATTTATACTTCTCTCAAAACCGTCTCTAATTAAATTAACGTCATTCATTATTCTAGAAACATGGTTTCCTGATGAAAATTTATTAAGTTCCACTAGGTCAGTATTTATTAAATGCCTACTTAGTTTTTTTTGAATATCAACTGAAATGGATAAAGAGATTTTAGATACTTGTTTTATTTGAAAAAACATTGCTATTCCTCTAATTACCGCGACAAGCGCGATAACCATAGGTAATATTAACCAGTTATTATTTTTATCATCTAACAAACCATCAAAGACAAGTTGTATTAGATATGGGTAAACTGAAGCCGTAGCGGCAACTAAAACTAATAAAAAGAAGGCCGTAATGATATCAAATTTATATCCTGATACAAAATCATTCCAAAAATTTTTAATTATTACTTTATTAACATCAGTAATCATTTGATAATTTTCATATTAATCTACTTTAATATTAATCTATTAATAACTTATAATATAAATTAGATATATATAGTTATTTTGTTTTGTGTAATTTTGATTTAAATTTTATTTACTTTATTTATCAACAGTATGGATCAATAAATGCGTATTATAAAACGTTTTAGCAAAACTAATATTGGTCAAAAATTAATAGGTTTTTTATTTTATTCTATAACAAGTTTGATATCACGCTCAATTAAGTGGGAATATTTAGTTGAGAATGAAAAATCAAATATATTTAAAAGTGACAAAAAATATATTTTTTGTTGTTGGCATAATAGATTATTTTTAGGACCTCATCTTTTGCCAAGAAACAGAATTATTAATGCACTTCAATCGAGTCATTCTGATGGCATGGTTACTTCTGTAGCATTCAAGTATCTTGGAATGAATGTTATATTAGGGTCCTCTAAAAAAGGAGGGATGCAAGCTTTTAGAAAAATGGTTAAATGTATAGAATTAGGCGAAAGCATTGCAATTACACCAGATGGCCCCAAAGGACCAAAAGAAAACGTAAAAGAAGGTATAATTAAGTTGGCTCAAATAACAGACACATCTATAATTCCACTAGTTTGGGCTACAAATAAGTTCAAGCTTATTAATTCATGGGATAGTTTTGTTATTCCGTACCCTTTCTCCAAAGGTGTATATAGTTTTGGTAAACCAATAAATGTTAAAAAAAAAATTAATGAAGAAGAATTAGAATTTGTAAGACAAAATCTTGAAAATGAAATCAAACGTCTAACACAGCGAGTAGAAAATAGAGTTAACTGAATTAATTTAAGAATTTAATGGGATATTAAATGTCACTTACCATATATAATTTTTTATGGGGAATGGTAAAATTTATTTTACCTAGCTATTTAGAACGGCGCCAAAAAAAAGGAAAGGAAGATATACATAGAATTAATGAAAGATTTGGAGTTTCAAAAAATAATAGACCATATGGAACTCTTGTATGGTTACATGGCACTAGTGTAGGTGAGTCAGTTGCAGCACTGGCATTAGCTAACTCTATGAGTAAAAGCGGTTATGGAACTAATAAAAAAGAATTTTTTTTATTAACTACAAATACACTTTCAGCAGCAAAACTTATTAAAGATAAAATAAAAAAAGGTTTGCCTGCAATTCACCAATATCACCCCTATGATCATCCTGAATTTGTATCTAATTTTTTAGGACATTGGAAACCTAACATGGCAGTTTTTTTAGAGTCAGATTTTTGGCCCAATTTAATTTACTTAACTGCAAACACAAAAATTCCAACCGTATTAGCATCATCTCAAATGTCTGATAAATCTGCTCGTTTCTGGACTGGATTGGGTTTTTTTTTAGCAAAGAAAATTTTTGGAAAAGTAACAGATGTTTTAGCGGTAGATCCAAAACAAGAAGCACTCTTCAAAAAATTAGGTGCTAAGAATGTTAAGAGTTTAACTAGCTTAAAATCTATTGCTGAAAAACCACCAGTCAACCAAAGTTACATAATAAATTTAAAAAAGAACCTACTAAAAAAGAAAGTTATATTAGCTTCTTCTACTCATCCAGGAGAAGAAGAGTTAATGATTAAATTAGCTGATCTATTAAGAAAAAATGCCCAAGATAATATTTTAATAATCATTGCACCTCGGCATATAAATCGAAGTGTGAGTATACAAAATAGAGTAAAATCAGCAGGATTTGATATAAAATGTAGAAGTAAAGGAGACTACCCGTCTAAAAATGACCAGTTTTACTTGTCAGATACAATGGGCGAAATGGGTTCTCTTATTGAAGTGGCTGATTTAGTTTATGTGGCAGGATCTATGGTTCCAGTTGGAGGTCATAGTCCTTCAGAAGCCTCTCAATTTGGCAAGCCAGTAATAATGGGGCCTCATTCAGAAAAATGTAACGCTCAAATAAAAGATCTTGTTTGGTCTGGTGGAGCAATACAGATAGAAAAAGGACCTAAGATGAATGAAAATTTTCTTAATAACATTACTGAGTTGATTGGGAATAATGATCGTCTAGAGGATATGGGAAAAAATAGCTTAATAGCATCTGGTTATGCTCAACAACGTGCAGACGAAGCAAGTATTCATTTACTTGAACTATTAAATAAAAGTAATAAACAAGATGTTGCTTAAATATGATTGAGGCCCCAAAATTTTGGTATAAAAAAAATTTATCTTCAAAAATGCAAAGCATTCTTTTTTTTCCTTTATCAATATTGTGGATTTTAATTTCATTATTTAAAAATGTTTTAACAACAAGATATAAATCAAGGTTAAAAGTAATTTGCATTGGAAACCTTACTATTGGTGGCACAGGGAAAACTCCATTTGCAATTTATGTCTATAAAGTTTTAAAAAAATTAGGGTATAAGCCAGTTTTTTTAACAAGAGGATATGGAGGACTGCTCAGAGGACCCATAAAAGTAAAAGATACACATAGCTTTAAAGATATTGGAGATGAAGCACTATTATTGAAAAATATCGGTCCAACCTTTGTCTCAAAGGATAGATCTCTTGGGGCTAAATTAATTGAGAAATGTGAAGAAAATTTTAATGTAATTATAATGGATGATGGTCTTCAAAACTATCAATTAATGCAAGATATTAAATTTTTGCTAGTTGATAAGAATTTAGAATTTGGAAATGAATTCTGTATTCCAGCAGGACCATTAAGAGAACCAGTAAATCAAGGTCTTTCGAGAATTGATGCTATTGTACTAACTGGAAATAATAGAGAAATTGATTTTAACAATATCTATAATAAAACTGTCTTTAATTCAAAAGTTAAAACTATAAAGCCACCAAAATTTAAAAATGATAGACTTTTAGCATTTTGCGGACTGGCAAATTCAAATAAATTTTATGAAACACTGAAGGAGAATGGCTTTAATGTTACATCTACGAAATCCTTTCCCGATCATTACGAATATAAAAATGAGGATGTTGATAAATTAATAAAAGAAGCAAATAGCCAAAACTTAAAACTAATTACTACAGAAAAAGATTATGTTAAAATTATTGATAATAAAAATTTGATAAATACTCTACTAATAAAGATGGAATTAGACGTAAAAGATAAAGCAATCTTCAATTCTTTTTTGCAGGAAAAACTAAATGGCTGATCCTTTAAGTTTTCGTCTCAAAAAACAATTTGATAGATACATTCATGACCCGATAGCTGCAGCGTTATCTATTCCACTTTTTTTAATGCTCAAAATTCTTCCTTATAAGATTTCATCTTATTTATGTGGAACTTTAATGTATTTAGTTGCTCCACTTACCTCTTATAATAGTCGTGTTAGAAAGCATATGCAGATTGCATTTCCTAAAAAATCTAAAAAGGAAATTAATAAACTTGCATATAAACATTGGTTTATGCTTGGACAAACTATAGGAGAAATGCCTCATATTAATAAGTTGATAAGATTAGGCAATTTAGAAACAGAAGGTCTAGATAAAATAAAAAGAGGTCCTGCTATTCTTGTGGGAGCTCATATGGGCAATTGGGAATTTCTATTGAGGGTTGGCGATCTTGCTGGGAGGAGAGCAGGATATGTTTTTAGACCCATTAATAATTGGATATTAAATAAAATTCAAATCCATAGAAATAAAGACGCTAATGCCGACTTTTACAGAAAAGGTCGTCTTGCCGCTATTGGAATGGCAGGGAAAATTAAAAACGGTGAAGTTGTTGGACTAACGGGAGATCAACTTTTACGGGAAGGTATTATGGTTCCTTTTTTTGGGATAGACACTCCAACTCCGCAAGCTGCAGCAGTTATGGCTTTGAAGTGGAAAGTTCCAATTTATATGGTGAGAGTTGAACGCTTTAAAGGAATTAAATTTAAAATGAGTGTGGAGAACGAGTTAAAAATTCCAAAGAATTTAGAAAAAGATAAAGCAGTACACCAAATAACTAGATTGATTTCTTCAAGAATAGAAGAATGGATTATAGACAAACCAGAACAATGGCTTTGGGCCCATAGGCGTTGGGGAAAAAACAAATCAAACCTAAAGAAACATAAGGCTTAATGACTTAAGTTTAGTTTATTTAATTTAACTCATTGATTCTAATAATTAAAATCTCACTTCAAATAAATATTTTACATGTTAATTAAAATATATTTATATTAATTTTATTATTTTGGTCTATTTTAGGATGCTTATTTTGAAACTGACATATAAAAGTAAAATAGCTACCAGTCTCGCCTTAATCTCAATATTAACATTTCAGCCGACAATTTCATTTGCTAAAGAAGATCCAATAAGTAATTTCTTTACCAAAATGTTTTCATCTAAATCTTCATCAATAGACCAATCATCAAAAACACAGATTTTTAAAACTGATATAAATTCTTTGAATATTCAAAATTTAGCAAATTTCAAAACTTCAATTCAAAGCATTTTAAAAATTATCTAAGTGAAAAAAAAGTTAATTTCTTTTCTACATTACATTTAACTGAAAATTGGAATAATAAAAAAGATAATGATAATTATGGCATTTTAGCTGGATTTAAATTTAACTTTTAATCAAAAAAGTTTTACTAGCTATCTAGTTGTGCTGATCGAATTTCATCTAAAAACTTTATTTTAATTTTTGCATTTTTAGGAGCATCGCTACTTAGTTTAATCGGTTTTCCATCATTATCCATCACAAGTGAAAAGCCTCTATCAAGCACTCTATTAAAACTGGATGCTTCTAATAACTGGCTTAAGGAATTTAATTTTGTTTCTTTGTTTGTTAAAATATTTTCTAAATAATTTTTAAATTTTGTATCTAACAGTTGTTGTTTTGAATCAAGATTACTTATTAATACTTTTGGTGGTATTAATCTTTGAGCATATTGAGTTATTTTATTTTTTTGCTCCACAAAAATATTCTTAAACAAGTTTTCAATATCTTTGTAAATAAAATCTAATTTTTGATTTTTATTATCAAATATCTGATCTGGTTTTCCTAAAAGTCTAATAAGATTATTAAGTCGATCTCTATTATTATTTAATTTATTAGAAAATGAGGTTTTAAGTCTTAAGTTTAGTTCTCCAACTCTAGCTATTAATTCATGTCTTACGGGTACCGATTTTTCTGCAGCACCTGTTGGTGTTGGAGCTCTTAAGTCAGATACAAAATCAATTAATGTTGTATCAGTTTCATGCCCTACAGCAGAAATGACTGGTATTGAACTATTAAAAACTGCTCTTACGACTATCTCCTCATTAAATGACCATAAATCCTCTAAACTGCCACCACCTCTTGCAACAATAAGTAAATCTGGTTTCTTGATATTCGTTTGGTCTGTAAATTCATTAAACCTTTCTATAGCATTAGCTATCTGTTCGGCAGATCCTTGACCCTGAACGGCTACAGGCCACAAATAGACGTGAGATGGAAAACGATCTGATAATCTATGTAAAATATCTTTTATTACAGCCCCTGAAGGACTGGTTATAACACCAATTATTTGTGGTAGATAAGGTATTGTTTTTTTATGTTCTTGTTTAAACAATCCTTCTGCAAGTAGTTTTTTTCGTCTATCTTCAAGCATTTTAAGAAGTGCGCCCTCACCTGCAACTTCCATGTTATCTAAAATAATTTGATATTTTGATTGTCCTGCGAAAGTTGTGATTTTGCCAGTACAAATGACTTCCATACCTTCTTCAGGTCTAATGGAAAGTCTTGGAATCGTGTATTTCCAGATTATTGCTGCAATAGTCCCGTCTGCATCTTTTAGAGTAAAATAGACGTGGCCAGATCCAGGAAATGACGGGCGTGAAATTTCACCTCTAATACGAACATAACTAAAATTTGTTTCGACTAATTTTTTAATAACGTGAGAAAATTCACCTACAGAATACACAGGATTGTTATTATTATTTTCCATTAAATTTCAGTAAACTTTGTATTTATCATAAATCGATACTATGGCATATTAAATAAAATCTAAAGCTTTTTGGAGTATATATTTTATGAATATTTTAGTTGTAGGTGGAGGTGGCAGAGAACATGCTATTGCTTATTCATTATCAAAATCTCCATTAACAAAAAAGCTAATGGTTGCACCTGGCAACCCTGGGATTGAAACTTTTGCTGAATGTTATCCCATACCTGCTGACGATATTGATGGACAATGTAAGCTAGCAAAAGACATGAAAGCAGACATAGTTTTCATAGGACCAGAAATCCCTTTAGTACTAGGCTTAAAAGATAAATTGTCTGAAATAGGTATTAATGCTTTTGGACCATCTAAAGAAGCTGCACAGTTAGAAGGATCAAAAACCTTCTCAAGAAATTTTTGCAAAAGACATAATATTCCTCAACCCAATTTTAAATATTGTAGTGATCTAAAAACTGCAAAAGACCAGATAGAATTATTAAATGGATACTGTGTTGTAAAAGCTGATGGTCTTGCTGCGGGTAAAGGTGTTGTTGTTTGTGACACAGTTAATGAAGCAATTGAGGCATCCACTCAAATGCTGGAAGAAAGTAAATTTGGAGATGCTGGAAAATTAATTTTAATTGAAGAAAGAATAACTGGTATTGAGGCAAGCGTGTTTGCAGTGTCAGATGGTAACACTGCAATTTTACTTGGGACAGCCCAAGACCATAAAAGGGCTTATGATAATGACCAAGGTCCAAATACTGGAGGCATGGGAGCCATATCCCCAGCACCAGCACTAAATGAAGAATTAAATAAAAATATTTTTAATAATATTATAATGCCTACAATTAATGGAATGAGATCCGATGGTATCCCTTATGAAGGTATTCTTTATGCCGGTGTTATGCTTACTGATCAAGGACCTAAAGTGATTGAATTTAACTGTAGATTTGGAGATCCTGAAACACAAGTGGTACTTCCACGCCTTAGCACAGATTTAGTAGAAATTGTTCATAACACTGTCACACACAATCTTGAAAACGCTTCCGTTAATCTTATTAATAACACTGCAATTACTGTTGTAATAGCAAGTAAAGGTTATCCAGGAACATTTAAAAAAGGAATTGAATTACCCTCACTTAATAAGTTTGATAAGCAAGATGATATATTAATTTTCCATTCTGGTACTGCAAAGAATGAAAATGAAAATCTTATTTCAAGTGGTGGTAGAGTTTTATCTGTGACAGCGATTGGAGAGAATGTTCAAGACTGCAGACAAAAAGCATATAACACAGTAGAGGAAATAAATTGGGATAGAGGCTTTTATAGAAGAGATATAGGTAAAGTCTAAAATCATCTAATTTCGTGAAAAAAATCTTTTAAAAGTCTTTCTGACTGAGTTGCAGAAAAACCTGAGTAAATTTCAATTGATGTTTTATTGTCTGAGAAAACTCTAACTCCGTTGTCAACGGCACCACCCTTCTTGTCCTCTACTCCATAATATAGCCTTCTTATTCTAGTCTGTCTAATAAGTCCTGCACACATAACGCAAGGTTCTAAGGTAACCCAAATATCACAATCATTTAAAAATTTTTGACCTGTTATTTTTAGCGCTTTTTCAATGACTAACTTTTCAGCATGACACGTAGGATCATTTCTTGTTTCAACTAAGTTGTGTGCCTTAGCAATAACGTTTCCACATTCATGAACTATTATGGCCCCAACAGGCACTTCATTTTTGTTTCTAGCCTTAATCGCTTCCTTAATAGCTAAACTCATATAATCAATTTGATTTAGCAAATTTTATCCTTATTAGTCAGTTATGTTGCTAATAGTACTTAAAAGCTATAATACAAAACTATGAAAAATACTTTTAAAAAAAATAATTCTGAAACATCATCCAATAAAACTGCTGCTGAAAAATCAAAAGCGCTTGATACTGGACCAGAAAGAATCGCAAAAACTATTGCAAGATCAGGCTTATGTTCCAGAAGAGAAGCTGAGCGATGGATAATTAATGGTCAGGTAAAACTAAATAGTAAAATTTTAACTGAATGTGGAGTAAATGTTACTTCTAAGGATGTCATTGAAGTAAATGGTAAATCACTACCCAATAAAATAATAACTAAGTTATGGATTTATCATAAACAGAGAGGTTGTTTGGTTACTAACTATGATCCAGAGGGTAGGTCAACAATCTTCGATCAATTGAAAAATAAAATAGAAACGAGATTTATTTCTGTTGGTCGTTTAGATATGGACTCAGAAGGGCTTATATTACTTACTAATGACGGTGATTTAGCTAGAAAACTTGAATTACCTTCCACAGGATGGCTGCGAAAATATAGAGTTAGAGTTCATGGCTATGTGATACCAAAAGACTTGGAGCCACTCAAAAATGGAATTACAATTGATGGTATAAGATATGGTAGAATAGATGCTGCTTTAGATAGACAGCAAGGAAGTAATGCTTGGCTTACTCTTAGTTTTAGAGAGGGTAAAAATAGAGAAGTTAGAAAGGTTATGAACCATCTAGGCTATAATGTTAATCGTCTAATTAGAGTATCTTTCGGTCCTTTTAATCTAAAAAATCTTCCCTCTGGAGAATTAGAAGAAGTTAAAAATAAAGTATTAAATGATCAATTAGGTTTGTCTAAACCAAAAAATTTAAAACAAAATAAAAATAGAAAATAATTATAAAAACATAAAAGTCTATGAGAATAATAAGTGGTAAATTTAGAGGGTTAAAACTTCAACCTCCAGTTGATTTCAGCATAAGGCCCACATCTGATAGACTAAAAGAATCACTTTTTTCAATTTTAGAATCTAATAAATATAATATAAGAATTCCTAATTCTAATGTTATAGATATTTGCAGTGGAACAGGAGCATTAGGCATCGAGGCATTATCTAGAGGTGCTAAATTTATTTATTTTATTGATAAAGATCCAAAAGCAATTGATGTTCTTCAAAAAAATATTTCAAAGTTAAATATTGATAACAATGATAAAACTTACATAAAAATTATAAAAGATGACGCCCTCAAAGCACTTAAGGATATAAAAATTGTTTTTGATGTTGTTTTAATAGATCCTCCATATAATTCAAATGTCATTGAAGAATGCTTGGTTAAATTAAAACAATATAATTTGATTAATTTTAACAGCTATATTTTTGCTGAGAGTAGCAAAAAGGAAAACTTCAATTTTGATGGCTTTGATTTGTTAGATACAAAAATTTATGGAAAATCCAAACTAACTATACTCAAATTATTTAACTCAGGTTCTGTTAAATAATTTTTCAATATCTTTTAATGAAAGACTAATAGACGTTGGCCTACCATGATTGCATTGTCCTGAATTTGGTGTACGTTCCATCTCTCTTAACAATTCATTCATTTCAGTTTCATTTAAACTTCTCCCAGATCTTACAGATCTATGACAAGCTATATTACCTAATATTAAATCAATTTTAGCATTATACGATGATGGCAAACCAGCTGACGATATATCGTCACCAAGATCAATTATTATCTGTTTTATATCAGAATCTCCTATCAATGCAGGAACCTCTCTAACCACTACCATTCCATCACCAAACGGCTCAATTACAAAACCTATATCTGTTAGCAAATCAATATTTTCTATAATCATAGACATTGGTATAGGTTCAAGATTAACTACCTCAGGAAGTAACAAAATTTGTTTTTCAACAGATTTATTATCTCGTGCTAATTTCATCTTCTCTAAAACTAATCTTTCATGTGCGGCATGCTGATCAACAATTACAATTCCACTTGAGTTTCTTGATATAATATAGTTTTTTGTTGAATTGTGCTAAAGCAACACCTAATGGAAAATCTTCTTGATCAAAAGTATTTGAAACATAACTAGGATTATTCTCTTCTTTAACTGGTTTTATAGAAGGAATTATATCTCCATGCTTAAAAAAAGATTGGTCAGTTTGAGTTTGAGTATTTGGACTTAATACCGTTGTATTATCAAATCGGTTTAAAGCTTCATTGGAAAGATCAGCAGTCGTCTGACTATAACTTACATTTAATTCTCTACTGATTGAACCCACAATCAAACTTCTTATTAGAGCGTTATCTTGAAATCTAACTTCTGTTTTACCAGGATGAACATTTACATCAATAAATTCAGGAGGCACATTTATAAATATACAAAAAATAGGAAATCTTCCTTTTGGAAGTGTATCCCTAT
This sequence comes from alpha proteobacterium SCGC AAA536-K22, assembly GCA_000421325.1. Classification (GTDB taxonomy): domain Bacteria; phylum Pseudomonadota; class Alphaproteobacteria; order Puniceispirillales; family Marisalimonadaceae; genus Marisalimonas. The sequence goes on along the minus strand of ATWQ01000007.1, from coordinate 2,370 downwards.
AAGCTGCTCTAATTGCTCCGGACAAATTTCTATCTTGAATAAATCTTCCATTTATAAATAAATGCTGTTGATTATAGTTTGATTTATTTAAGGTGGGCAGACCAATAAACCCATGAATTTTTGCAGACTGATTTTCTTTTATTAGCCTAAAATTTTCAATTTTTATAGCTTCGTCAGAAAAGCTTGAACCCATTATATTTCTTACTCTATTTAAATATAAATTATTAGTATCTGATTCAGGTCTAATATTAATAATTTCTCGACCATCCGCTTGAAATTTAAATCCAACGAGTGGGTTGACTAAGGCCTGTTTTAAAATTATTTGATGACAGTAACTTTTCTCAACTTGCTCAGATTTTAGAAATTTTAACCTTGCTGGTGTTGCATAGAATAATTTTTTTACTGATATAATAGTTCCTGTTTGACGTGAGGAGGGGTAAACTTTATTAAAATTTCCTGCCACAACATCTAGTGACCATGCTTGATTAGAGTTTGTAAACTTTGTCTGAATATTTAATTCACTTACAGCAGCAATAGACGGGAGTGCTTCTCCTCTAAAACCCAAATAATCTATTTTGCTTAAATCATTATTTGGAAGTTTTGAAGTAGCATGTCTCTCAATAGCCAGAGGAATTAGATCCTTTTCAATTCCAATGCCATTATCTGAAACTGATATTAGGTTTTTACCCCCATTATCTACAATTATATCAATTTGAGTTGCATCTGCATCTATAGAGTTTTCAATTAATTCTTTTAATGCTGAGGACGGTCTTTCGACAACTTCTCCAGCAGCTATTTGATTGATGAGATTTTCAGGAATCCTTCTTATTTCCATACCAGGTTTCCTTATTATTTTATCAGTAAAGGCTTCCCAGAATTTATGTCTAGAGCTGGAGAAGGAGTTGAATTGATTTTTTGTCCTGAAGACTTATTTTTTCTAATTCTTAACGCTTCTTTTTTAGCATCGATTACTACCCCTGTTTCTGGAATATCTCCAAATAAAATATCTATACCTCTTCTTTCGCTTAGGGATATACCTAGTGTTTCTTCATCAACTATCTTTCTAATATCTTTAGGAACTTTTTTAGAACCAAATAACTCACTGAAACTACTCGCTTCACTCTTATTTTCTATATTAATTTCATTATTAAGGTTGAAATCATTTTTTGTTTCTTCTAAATCGTTATTTTTAAAAACTTCAGGATCTATTTTGTAACCTGGAGGCACAATAAGTGATGGTGTCAAAGCTACAGAGAATTCGTCTGGGATTACCTTTTCTTTACCTACAGCTTTTCGAAAATCAGAGCAACTAGACAGTGACATTGTTAGGGGTAACAAAAAAACAAATATTTTTAAAAATTTATTTTTCATAGTAAGAACTTTCAGTTGTAAAAAATTGATTAAAAAGAAATAAAAAAGCACCAATGAATATTATAGTATCAGCAAGATTAAAAGCTGGCCAGTGTAAATCGTCAATATAAAAGTCTATAAAGTCTACAACTTTACCATAAATTATTCTATCAATAGCGTTACCAATCGCTCCACTTGCAATTAAAATAAATCCTAAAGAAGAATATCTTGGCATTCTGAAAGAAGAAAAAATCAACCAAATACTTACCAAAAAAGCAAATATAGTGAAACCATATCTACCTATTTCTCCAGAACCTTGAAAAAAACCAAAGGAGATACCACTATTCCAAACTGGGGTCATAGAAAGAAATGAAGTTAATTTAATTGATTGGTATTTAATGAAAAGATTTTCTATTGCCCATAATTTAGAAGCATAGTCAAGAAAAATGAAGGTTATCAAAATTAATAAAAGATTAAATGTACCAATATTTTTTTTCATTTAACTATTTTTTAAAACAGTAGTGCATCTGTAACATACTTCAACATCGTCTTTCACTTCATTAACGAACTTCCAACATCTTAAACACTTGCCCCCAGATGCAAGTTCTACTTGTACTTTGATTTTTGGTTCAGACAAATTTTTGTTACCATTTATCTCAACATCAGAACAAATAAATATTTCTGGTAAATTAACACCTTCAAGCTTTTCATAAGCCTCATCATTGGCCTCAATAATAACCTTTGCCTGAAGGCTAGACCCTAATAATCCGTCTTTTCTTTTTTCTTCAATAGCAGTTGTTACTACAGATCTTAATTCCCTGATCTCAGACCATTTACTTCCAATTAAATCATTTTGCCAATCATCTTTGGGTTTAAAGTAAGTTTGGAGATGAACAGAGTTTTCTTGATCATTATATCTACTTTGCCAAGCTTCTTCAGCAGTAAAACATATAATTGGCGCAAGCCAAGTAGTAAGTGATTTGAATAAAATATCCATTACTGTTCTACAAGACCTTCTTT
>ATWQ01000006.1 GCA_000421325.1 alpha proteobacterium SCGC AAA536-K22 | reverse complement strand
TTAAATTTTAAATCAATACCTGGAGATATAACAAGTTTGTCATAAGAGACAGTGGCCCCAGACCCAAGATATACTTTCTTTTCGGCGCTATTTACTGATGATGCCCATTCATGGACCATATTTACTCCATGGTTCACTGCAAGCCCATAATAGTTGTGACCTATTGAACCATAGTTTCTAAAATCACCTAAGTATAGGTTTGAAAAGAAACAAGTATAATATCTTTTTGAAGCTTCGACTAAAGTAACGTCTACCGCTCCTTTAGAGTCTTTTGCAATATATTTTGCAGCAGTAGCTCCACCTGCTCCTCCTCCAATAACAACAACTCTTGGTAGAGCTCCAAAAGCTATCGAAGGCATTGAGAGTGCCGTTGTTGATGCAGCCATAATACCAACAAAGGAACGTCTTGTTATTTTAGCCATTTAATCCTCCTCCAAAATTAATAACTTGTTAAATGTTAACAACTTTTAAACTTAAGTAAAATTTTATTTTTATTTAGTTTTACTTAAATAAAGTGCAAGTGAGTTAATTTCTTCTTCACCAAGTCTGTCAGCAACCATTTGCATAACAGCGTTATCTTTTTCTTTTGTCTTATATGCTAAAATTTTTTTAATAAAAACTGCAGTCTTCATTCCGGTTATTTTTGGTATACCTTGACCTAAACCTGTGGAATTGTGGCAAGTAACACATTCTCCAGATAAATGTTGACCATATTCGAAATCAGCCCCAGCTAAAACTTTATCATCAGCAAATATCTTGTTTGAGAACAAAAGTAAAATAACGATGGAAAAAAAAACAAATTTGGACTTCATAACCCCCCCAGGTTTAAGAGTAAATAAAATTTACCAATTAGCCATTGTCATACTATTTTTATTATTGATAATTATTTATTATTTTATTTATTTATCAAGAAATAATTTTCCTACGGAAAATTTTCATTGTTATATGTCTGTTTTCAATTTAAAATATGTATTATTATCTTTAAAGAATTGCAAGGTTAGTTATGAGTTTATATACGAATTATATATCTGAAATTGAAAACAGAAAAAAAGAAGGTTTAAAGCCAAAGCCAATAGAGGATGGCACTTTATTAAAAGAAATTATTTTACAAATAAAAGACGAAAATAACACTTATAGAACTGATTCACTCAACTTTCTCATTTATAATACTATCCCAGGCACAACTACTGCAGCAGTAGTAAAGTCAAAGTTTTTAAAAGAAATTATAACAAAAAAAATTGTTGTAAAAGAAATTGAACCAAAGTTTGCATATGAACTTTTATCTCATATGAAAGGCGGCCCATCGATTGAAGTACTTCTTGATTTAGCTTTGGGTGAAAACAAATCTATAGCTCTAGAAGCAGCAGAAGTTCTTAAAACTCAAGTTTTTCTTTATGAGATTGATATCTCTAGATTAGAGAAAGCCTATAGCAAAGGTAATAAAATTGCGGAAGATATTATTAAAAGTTATTCAGAAGCAGAATTTTTTACTAAGCTTCCAGAAATTGAGGAAGAGATTAAAGTTGTAACATATGTTGCCGCTGAAGGAGATATTTCAACCGATTTATTATCACCTGGAAATCAAGCTCATTCAAGATCGGATCGTGAACTTCATGGTAAGTGTATGATATCAGAAGAAGCGCAATTAGAGATTAGAAAATTACAAAAGGAAAATCCTGATAAGCGAGTGATGATAGTTTCTGAAAAAGGAACAATGGGTGTTGGTTCTTCAAGGATGTCAGGTGTTAATAATGTTGCTTTGTGGACAGGTGTTCAAGCTAGTCCATATGTGCCATTTGTAAATAGCGCCGAAAAGAAAGTATATCTTGGGTCTGGGGCCACTGTCTCTTATGACAAACTTGTTATATCTCCAGGTATTGATTTAAAATTTAATAGTGTAAATGGATATTCTCCAGAAGCACAATCTATAATGCCTCATGCATGGAAGTCTGGAACACAAGTTCAACTGCTTAAGAATCAGGTTAAAGGTATGAAAAAAGGTGGTACATTCGTAATGGTTCCTCCACCAAATCCATATCGCTGTCCTCCTGGACCTTATGAAAGAATTTCTATGATTGCTCACCAATTTAAAAAGACTAATCCTACTGCTAAAATTGTTGTTCTTGATCCTAAGAATAAATTTTCTAAGCAAGGTCTTTTTATGGAAGGATGGCAAAAACATTATCCAGGAATGATTGAATGGATTAGTGCTGATACCCATGGTGGAATTAAAAAAATTAATACTTCAACTATGGAATTTGAAACTGATTTAGATACTTTCAAAGCTGATGCTGCAAGCGTTATTCCCGCTCAACAAGCAGGACGAATTGCTATGAATGCCGGTGTTAATAAAGGAGATTGGTGTCCAATAGTTCCTGCATCAATGCAATCTCAAGCTGACGAAAATATTTATGTTTTAGGTGATGCATCAATTGCTAAATCTATGCCTAAATCAGGGTTCTCAGCAAACAGTCAAGCTAAGGTTGCTGCAAATCATATAAGAGGTAGTTTAACTGGAAGTAAAGTATTTACACCTCGTTTTGCAAATACTTGCTGGTCTTTAGTAGCGACTAATGATGGTATAAAAGTTGGTGCCAATTATGACGCTAAACCTGATAAAATAAATAAGACTAGTGGTTTTATTTCTAAAACAGGTGAGGATAGCAATTTAAGAAAAGCAACTTACGAAGAGTCAATTGGGTGGTATTCTGGTATTACATCAGACATGTTCTCATAATAAAATAATAGTAAGAAGGTAACCACATGTTGGTTGCCTTCTTAACTTACATACCCACTATTTTAACAGCCTCTAAATTACTATTTTTTATAATTTTCTTTTCTGAAATATATTTTTCTAGCAAATTATATATTGGAGGTCCTTTTACATTTTGGTTAACTGAACCCCAACCACCTACTATATAGTTTTTATTTGATTCAAGAGGTTTGTCAGATGATATAATCCTTAAATTACTAATTCTGTTTCCCATCTTATTTTTGGGGCGACATGTATAAGTTAAGCCACCTACTCTAACCATGTCACCACCTTGTTGAAAAAAAGGATCAGGGTTGAAGATATTGTCACAAACATCTTCAAGTATTTCTTTAATCATTTTACCTGTCATTTCAATTCTATAAACTTCAGGATAATTCATTGATGTTTGTGAGTAAATATCATCAATTGTTATTTTTTGTCCTGGCAATAAGGTTGTACCCCATCTAAAACCAGGACTTAAAGATATTTCTGTATCTCTTTCTCTAATAATGGTGTCGCAAATAACATCATCCCAACTGCCATTAAAATTACCTCTCCTGTAAAGTAGAGTTTCAGTTTCACCTATAACCCTATTACACTCGCTTTGATATGGAGCTCTTATTTTATTAATGAGCTTTGTCATGTCGGGATCAGGTGGGATAATATCTGAAAAAACAGGAATTAAATTTGAACTTGTATCTACAACTTTTCCATTTTTTACTTTAAGATCTATCCTTCCTAAATATTTACCGTGTGAGCCTGATGACAATAAAAGTGTGTCTTTAATTCTTATACCCTTAGGGATAGCATCATGAGTATGACCAGTTAAAATTACGTCAATACCGTCAATCATAAAGGCTAACTTTTGATCAACATCAAAACCATTATGAGATAAAAGAACTACAATTTCTGCACCTTGTTTTTTAGCCTTATTTACATTTTTTTGAAGAACTTCTGGTCTAATACCAAAAGACCAACCCTTCACCATATAACTTGGATTTGCAATAGGAGTATATGGAAAATGCTGTCCAATAACTGCTATACTTACTCCCCCTTTTTCAAAAAAGGCTGTACTTTCGAAAACAGGCTCGTCCCATTCAGTATCAAAAACGTTACCACCTAGGAATGGATAGTCCAATTTATCAATTAATTCTTTTAAGCGATCTTGCCCAAATGTAAACTCCCAATGACCAACCATAGCTTCAGTTCGTAATGCCCTCATCACTTCAACCATGTCAGCGCCTTGAGTTTGAAGCGAAGTGTAGGATCCCTGCCATGTATCACCTCCATCCAGAAGAAGTACTTTATCATCTCCTCTTTCAGAGCGAATTGCTTTTATCAAAGTTGTTGTATGATCTAGGCCACCTAACTTACCATATTCCATTGCCAATGGAACATAGTCAACCATAGTGTGAGCATAAGCTAATGGTGTATTTGGCAATATATCAAAGTGTTTTAGAAATGCTTCTCCAATTAAATGAGGTGGTATTCCTTCAAATTTACCAACACCAAAGTTTTCAGATGGTGGTCGAAAATATACAGGTTTTAATTGACCATGCATATCAGTTAAATGTAGGAGTGTAACCTGTCCTTTTGCGTCAAAATCTAACAGATCTTCGGTTTTGAGTTTTTGCTTTGCTGCTACAGCATTCCAAGATTTTGTAGCTAAAAGCATTGCTGAAACTGATGCTAATTGGATAAATTCACGCCTGGAACGCATTAATTAACCTTTAATTTATGATTTTTCTTCTTCTGGTGTAACGTCTATATCTCTAGCTTTCCCAATGATCTTAGTTGGTACTTTACAATTTTTCATGCATGGTTTTCCATCAGTGTTAGCAATGTCTGGTCTTGGATCAGGTAGTAAAAAGCCTTTTTGGTTTGGCATTTTTATTTTCCCAATATTTTTTTCCGACAAAACAAAATCTTCTTCTATGATCTCGTTCATATAAAGAAGATAAGCAACAATCTGATATGTTTCATCATGCGTTAGAGATTGTGCAACACCAAAAGGCATTGCGCGGTAAATATAATCATACATTGTTGATGCATAAGGCCAGTAACTTCCAGTAGTTTTTACAGGATCGTGAGTGTCAAGACTACCTTCACCACCAACTAACTCTGGCCATCTATCAACACCTTCACCAAAATCGCCATGACAGGCAGCACACTGTTCTGCATAAACTTCTTCACCCTTAATTGCATCTCCACTTCCTTTCGGAGCACCCATACCATCAGGTCTAACATCAATGTTCCATCCAGCAATTTCAGTCTTGGTTGCTATTATTCCTAAATTAAATTTTCTTTCATCAGCATTTACAAAGCTTGATAAAAAAATAAAAAAGGAAAATAATATTGAGTGCTTAACCAAGTCGAACATTATCAACCTTACCATCAGAATTTACCAACCATGTTGCAATAGAATTATTATGGTAAATTGAGTTAACCCCCCTAATTTTTTGAAGCTCTTGGATAGTTGGTTGAACATAATTTGTTTCATCAATAGCTCTAGATTGTATAAGTAGCTCTTCTCCGTTCCATTCAAAAGGAAAGGTAAAACGAGCTACGCTTTTGCTCAATACAGGGTCATGTAGTTTTGCAGTTTTCCAATTTTTTCCACCATCCAAAGAAACATCAACTCGTGAAATTTTACCTCTACCTGACCAAGCAAGGCCTCTTAGTTGATGAGCACCTTTATTCAAAATTGGTTTTTCAGGACTAGGAGACGTAACTACAGATTTAGCATCCATAACCCAAGTAAACATTCGTGCGTTTCCTTCAGGTAGCAAATCAGTATATTTTGAAGTTTCTTCACGTGTCATATAAGGCATATCTCCAAATTCAAGCCTTCTTAACCACTTCACCCACATATTACCTTCCCAGCCTGGTACGACAAGCCTAGCTGGATAACCTTGTTCTGATCTCAAAGCTTCTCCATTCATTGCCCAAGCAATCATGCAGTCATCAAGTAATTTTTCAATTGGTATAGACCTTGTCATACCAGAAGAATCACTCCCTTCAGCTAAAACCCACTTTGCTTTTGGCTTTAAACCAGTCTCTTGAATTAAATCTGATAATTTAACCCCAGTGTATTGGACATTGTGAACCATGCCAAAAGTATATTGACATCCATTTAACTGAGAACCTTTCCATTCCATACCACCATTAGCAGCACACTCTAAAAAGTAAAATTTATTTGTTTGGGGAAATCTTTTTAGATCATCCAGAGTGAAAATCATTTCTCTATCAACTAAACCATTAATCATGAGACGATAATCTTTAGGATTTATTATTGAAACGCCTCCATGATGCCTTTCAAAACACAACCCATTAGGAGTAACTATACCCTCTAAATCTTGAATAGGAGTAAAATTTACTGAAGACTGACTACTTGCAGTTAACCATTCTACATTTCTACGGATGACATTTTCTTCAAACTGTGATGGCATTCCATAAGGATTAACATCTACACCGTCTCCAAGCTCACCAGTCCACTCAGGCACATTAGGTGGTAAGTTCTTTGAGGAAACTTCTTTAGCAAAAACTGAATTGGATGCAGCCGCCATAGCTCCTAAAGAGGCTGAGCCAACTAAGAGCTCTCTTCTATTTAGTTTTAAACTTTGTTTTTTATCTTTCTTCAAAGTAATACCTAAAAGTTATGATACGGTCATTTTTCTGGACATATTATACTTATCTCCATTATCATCTGTCCATTCAAAATCAAAAGTTCCAGTTTTTTTTGCTTTAAATGGAAATGCTATGTAAGGATTAGTAGAAATTGATGGCTCTAAATCCATACCAAAAACTTGCTTTCCATTAAATTTTACTAAAAACTTATTAATAATTCTTTTTGGAATTTTTTTTCCATCTTTGTCCTTCATTCGACCACTATGCATTGGGTGCCTAATAAGTGTTTTTATCTCAATTATTTCATCAACTGAAGCTGTTTTAGGAACTTTTCCTCTTGGTTTTATTTTTGACATCACAAGCCTCCCTTCTTAACCACCACAACCACCAATAGTAACTTTTACTTTTGATTTTGTCATGGCAAAATTACCGTTATTATATTCTGCTAACAAGTAAATATTTTGAGTTTTTGATAATCTCATTCTTGTTGTAGCGGAGCACGCTCCCATATCTGTTGTAAAAGAAAATTTAGCTACATTTGGTGCGGGATTTCCGTCAGCTAAGATATAAACAGTTTTAACGAAATCTTCTTCTATCATTGGACTTTCTATATCAAAACTTACTTTGACCTGATTTCCATTCTCTGCAATTTCTGGGACATCAAGGAAAAGATCAACTTCATCAACTTTAGCATTTTTACTTATTTCTTTAATCTTATTTAGTGCTAAGTTGGGTTTAGCAAGTGCATATTTTGAAAATAACACTGTACCGGTAGCTCCACCCAATAAATGCAGAACATTTCTTCTAGATATTATTTTCATCTTAATTTGCTTCATTAATATCTCCAATTAACATTTAAACTATTAATTTGTTAATTGTATTAGTTATCAATAATTTCGTCAACTTGCCACCAAAACATTTCTGGATTCGTATATCCCTCAATACGTCCTTCTTCATTGTCATTTTTTATAAAAATAAATGTTGGGGTTATATTTGTTTGTTTTAAATCATATTTAGTATAATTAACAAAATTTTTAACTTCTATTCTATGTAATGGAAATTTTTTTGCTATTTCAGTCTTTGGATATATTTTACCAATTTGTTTTTCCCACACGATGCAATATAAGCAATTTTGGTCTGTTATCATTATCATTAAAGAGCTATTTTTGGCGTTAAGAGATTGAAATGTTGATGTTATAAAGATAAGGAAAGCAATAATAGAAGTATAAATATATTTTTTTGAAAAATGTATATATGTCATTCAAAGAATTTGTTTTATGAAAAAGGATATGTCAATAATTATTGAAAATATGTTTTTCAATTATCAATAAAGTCAAGGTCAATCCAATTCGGGATGACTGACATTTTTTCAAAAAATTTTTCTAACTGTTCAATTGATATTTCTAAAGTTTTATCATTTTCCAATGGGTGTGCGTAAATTTTTCTAAATGACTTCAAATTTTTGTCTAAAAATAAAGATACATTTTTATTAGCACCATTTATCATTGCAAATGGAGACACAGCTCCTGGTAAAACTCCTAAGTTTTCGAATAGTCTGTTGGGGGAACCAAAACTTAAACGATCCATGTTTATAATTTTTGCTAATAGTTTTAAATCTATTAAGGCATCTTGATGGGTAACTAATAATATATTATTTTTTCTTTTATCTCTTAAATAAAGATTTTTTATGTGTCCGTTATTTTTATCCAAACCAAAAAGTTCTTCTTGGACTAATTTTGCCTCTTTAACTGACATAACTGGCTCATGAGAATAACTTTTATAATGAATTTTCCAAACATCTAACATTTTCATTAAATTTTTAGATGTTAATGGTAGCTCTTTTTTCAATTTAGAATTATTAATTTGCATTCAAAATCTTTAAAAACATTCCTTTTAGTTTGCGTAATAACCAACTATGTCACCTTCAGTCGTAACACCTAAACCATTAATAGACCTATTAACATAATTAAAATAACATATAATTTGATTAGCTTCTAAAATTTCTCCATCGTCAAGACCTTCTAATTTGAGTTTTTTAAAATCATTTATATTAAATCTAGAAGGATACAGAGTTAATTTTTTAGCATAAATTAATAAAGCTAACTCTTTTCCTTTAAAATAATCTTCAGGTTTTTGACTTTCTAAAACTACTTTAATTTTATCACTTTTATTTTGATCATTAATTAAAAAAGCTGCATTTTTCCAATGATTATCATAAGAATACTTACACTTATTAATTATTGACACATATGAACTTATTGTTTCTTGGAACCATTGAGGGATAGTATTTTTTTTATCATGTAAAACTGATTTATATAGTTTCATGTGGCCGATCATTGTACTCGGTCTTAGAGAGTGTACACGTAATACGTTGTCAACAGTACCATGAGGAGTTTTAGCTTGATTAAGTGCTAAATTTAAATCCTCGTCAGCTTCACTGTCATCTATCATTTTTATCCATGAAGACATTACTCATCCTGTTTAGTAATCTTAAGTTAAAAGAGAACCCTAAAGTTCTCTTTTAAGTTTAGTTATTATAAGCCCCATTTTTGCGCTGTTTTTTTGAAAAATCCTTTAGCCATTTTTATTTTTATCCAGTGATTAACAAAATTGATCCAAACCTGATCATTTTGTGGCAATAACATAGCAAGAGGAGTAGGTGACCTCGGAGCATCTATCGATACTTCCTTAATATTTGAATATTTAGCTTTTAAAGTTGAACCTTCTAAGTTTGATGTTACAAAAACATCTGCTCTTCCAGCTAAAACTTCTTGATAACCTCTAGCTGGTGCCTCAACACTTTTAATTTCTGCATTTGGAAACCAGCCCTTAACTAATGGTTCCATAGCAGTCCCTAAAGTAGTAGCAACTTTAACACCTTTTTTATTAATAGAATCCCATCCATTGAATTTAGATGATTTATCATTTGTTGTGAATGGTTTGAAATTCACACTCAAATAACTTTCAGAAAAACCAGCAGCCTTCATTCTAGAGGCTTTTATAGATGCTGAACCAGTTATATGATATTTGCCAGCAACAACGCCGTTGACTATAGTTTTCCAATCTGTTGGAACGAATTCTATGTCTACACCCATGTCTTTTGCTAGTTCGCTCATAATGTCTATGTCATAGCCTTTGTATTTATTAGTTGCAGTATCTCTGACTGAAAATGGATTAAAGTCTCCTGTTGTACCAGCTTTTAACTTACCAGAACTCAATATTTGTTTTAAAGCAGATTCAGCTAATGCAAAATTATTGACTGAAAACAAAACAAAAACTGAAACTATTAAAATTTTTATTAATTTCATGAAAATCTCCCTAAAAATTTAATTTTTTTTATCGTTAAAGTTTTTTAACACTGAATTATAGCCGTTATGACCATACTTCATATATCTTGCAACACGACCTACAGTAGTTGTACTTACCCCAGTTTCAGTTGCTATTTGTCGATATGGTATTTTTTTAGATAATAATCTTACAATAAGCCAACGTGTTGAAAACTCATTAATTTCCGATGGTGTACACAAATCATAAAAGAAATTTTTACATTCTTTAATATTATCTATGGAAATTATCGCTTCAAAAAGCTCATTTTCGTTTTTTGAAATCAAATTATTTGCCTTATTTGTACCACTGTGTTAGCAAAGTGATACAAAAAATAATTAATGTCAATTATTTTTTAAATAGAATTTTAAAAATGAAAAAGTATATACTTCTACTATCCATTTTATTATTGTCCGGATGTTCATCTTCAGACATATGGGGTTGGTACGTAATAGATCCCTCAACTAAGTCAGGTTGGAATAATATTGTTTTTTTAGCTGGTGGTTTTTCTTCGACTATTTTGCTATCAATATTTGCTGCATTGCTTTCAATTACAATCGGTTTGTTAATAGCATTGCCTGGTATGTCTAATAATTATATTATTCGATCAATTAACAGAGTGTATGTTGAATTTGTAAGAGCAATCCCTCTTTTACCTATGTTATTTTGGGTTTTTTATGGATTGCCAGTAATATTCAAGTCTCTTGGTTTAGATATTAACATAGATGCTTTTTGGGGAGCAGTGATAACTTTAGCTATATCTGATAGTGCTTTTACTGCTGAAATTTTTAGAGCTGGAATTCAATCGATTCATAGAGGCCAAACAGAAGCTGCTCAAACAATTGGATTAAACTATTATCAAACTATGAGGCATGTTATTCTTCCTCAAGCAATAAGAAGAATTTTACCTCCGTTAGCAAACCAGTTTATTTATATTGTAAAAATGTCAGCATTTGCATCTGTAATAGGCATGCAAGAATTAACAAGAAGAGCAAATGAGATAGTTGTTACAGAATATCGTCCTTTAGAGATCTATACTTTATTAATATTTGAATATTTAATTTTAGTGCTAATAATTAGCTATTTTGTAAGAATGCTTGAAAAAAAAATGGGCTCTAATGAAAATCAAATAGGATAAAAAAAATTGAGATTATTAATAAAACTTTCATTAGTAAATTATAAAGGTGAAGTATGGATTGGAAATCATTTTTAAATAAAACAAAAAAAGACTTTGTGAGTTTAAGTAAAGAAATTCCCGATACGTTTAAAGGTTTTTCTATCATGGGGAATGAAGCAAAAAAGAGTGGTTTAATTGATGAAAAAACCAAAGAGTTTGTAGCTTTAGGAATAGCTATTTCAACTAGGTGTGAAAGTTGTATAGGTTTACATGTTGAGTCTTTGATCAGACTGAAAACTACTAGAAATGAATTAATAGAAGTTTTAGCTATGTGCTCTTATATGGGAGGTGGACCTTCAATAACTTTTAGTACCAAGGCCTTAGAGGCTTTTGATCAGTTAAATAGTTAGAATCGAAAAAATAAGAGGACAATATGAGTTACGCTTATGCAAAGGAATTAGATCCTAAAAAAATACCCATAATAGATGTTTCTTCTTTAAGAAATGGAAGCGATAAAGTATCAGTTGCAAAAAAATTACATGAAGCTAACAAAAATCTTGGTTTTCTATATGTCTCAAATCACGGAATTTCAAGTAAAACTATCAAAAAAACACGTGAGTATGGGTTACAATTTTTTAATAAAAATAATAAAGAAAAAGAAACTGTCAAAATCTCAAAAAAACATCGTGGTTGGTTAGGCTATGGTGGTGCTCAAATGAAAGACGATGCTAAGGTAGATTTAAAAGAAAGTTTTTTATGGGGATATCAAGATGAAAATGGAAAATCTTTAGAAGATCATCCACTCAGAGGTCAAAATTTGTGGCCATCATTCTTACCATCTCTTCAAAAAAATTGTATGGATTTTTTTAATCAAGCTGATCTTTTGGCTAAAGACTTATTGAAAGGCTTTGCTATTGCAATGAGTCTAAATGAAGACTTTTTTTTAAAAAACTCCTCAAGGCCACTTAGCAGAGCTTCATTGGTTTATTACCCAAGTCAACCAGAACAAATGGGTAATGATCAATATGGGGTAGGTCCTCATACAGACTTCGGCACTCTAACTATTTTGTGTCAGGACAATGTTGGTGGGTTACAAGTTCAGGACGTGAATGGAGAATGGTTTCATGCTCCACCAATTCAAGATACCATTATTGTAAATGTTGCTGATTTATTATCTAGATGGACTGGAGGTGAATATAAGTCTACTCCTCATAGAGTTGTCAATTCATCTAAACTAGAGAGGTTATCTCTAGTTTTAGCTTTTGATCCAAATCCTGAGACAATGGTTGATCCCAAAGAAGTCCATGGTCAAAGTTTTAACTCTAAAGAAGACCCAATCTCGTGTGGTGATTATCTAATATGGAGATTTGGTAAAGCGTTTTCTTACAGAAATTAAGTTACTATGGACAAAAAACTACTAAATAAAAGTATTAATAATCTTCTTAATAATTGTGCTGAATTGGATAAGAATGATTCTTTGTTAATTATTTCGGAAGATCCGAAGTTTGGTTGGTACGACAAAGAAATTTCTGATGCCGTTTATAATTATGCAAAAAATCAATTAGGCCTGAATACTGAGTTATTAATTGTTGAGGAACCTAAAAATAATTCCAAAAGTACTCTTGAAAAAATTATCGATAATTATGATTGTGTCATATTTTTTGCTAGGATTGGTGACCAAGAAAGATTTGAAACGCCGTCATCTAGTACAAAGAGAATTATGTCTTATGTTAGAAACATTGACTCACTTTGCTCTTTGTTTTCATCTACAAATTATTTAGAAATGAGAAAATTTAAAGACGTAATAAACAAAATTATTTTCGAAGCTAATAATATTGAAATTTCTTGTCCCCTAGGTACGAAACTAAAAGGTACAATTAATAAAAAAAATATAGATCAAAATAAAGATACTAGTGTTTTAAGATTTCCAATTGTGGTACCAGCACCAATACTTGCAAAAAATTTTTCTGGAGAAGTAGTTCTAACTGGCTACCTAACTTCAACTGGGTCAAAAGTTTATGAACCAATGAGCTTAAAAATTGATAGTCCAGTAATTGCTAACATCCTAAATGGGAGAATAGCTAATTTAAACGGAGAGAAAAAAGTAGTTAAAAAAATTGAAAAACATTATGAAGATGTTTCAAAAACTTTTAATATAGAACATGATATTGTTCATTCTTGGCATGCAGGTATGAACCCAGGTATTCATTATTCAAGTACGATTGAAGAAAATCCTGACAGATGGTCAAATACTATTTTCCCAAGTCCAAAATATTTACATTTTCATACCTGTGGTAATTACGCCCCTGGAGAAATATGTTGGATGATATCCAATCATAATATAAAAATTGATAATGTACCTTTTTGGGAAAAAGGTGTTTTAAAAGTAGATTCATTTGATGAAACATTTCAATATATTCAAAATTCAGCAGATTTAAGAAATTTATATAACACTTAATTTTAAAAAAAAAGTTTTGAAAGGAATATTTATGAACGAAACTTACGATGCAATCATTATTGGTGCAGGTGTTATTGGATCAGCAATAAATTTTGAGTTATCAAAAAAAGGCTGGAAAACTTTGAATATTGATAAAAATCCTGAGTCAGGTTACGGATCAACATCAGCATCTTGTGCTATTATAAGAGTTCATTATTCAACTTTTGATGGCTGTGCGATGGCTTATGAGGGTTACCATTATTGGAAAAATTGGAATGATTATCTAGAATTATCAGCCGACCATGATTTTGCGAAATTTGTTGAAAGTGGCTGCATGATTTATAGAACAGAGGAGAATGGATACCTAGATACTATTATCAATAGAGCAAAAGAACTTAATATTCCATTCGAACTATGGGGTCCAAATGATATTAAATCTAACTTGCCTATAGTAGATGTTCATAAATATGCGCCTGTTAAAGCACCATCTGATAGCCAATTTGGTACACATAAAAATCAATTGCTTAAAGGCGCTATCTTTTTTCCAACAGCAGGTTATGTAAATGATCCAAAATTATCTGCATATAATTTACAGATTGCCTCCGAGGAAAAGGGAGGGAAGTTTTTGTTTAATAAAGAAGTGGTTAGTATAATAAAAAAAGATAAGAGGGCTGCCGGAGTAAAGTTATCAGATGGTAGTAAAATTTATTCTAAAGTAGTTATCAATGTCGCAGGCCCGCATTCAATGAAAATTAATCAAATGGCAGAAGTTGAAAAAGAAATGAATATTAAAACAAAAGCGTTAAAAGTAGAAGTATCTCATGTATCTTCTCCTGCTAATTTTAACTATGAGGCAGATGCATTTGTTGTTTCTGATGGTGATATAGGATGCTATAGCAGACCTGAAACAGGAAATCATATTTTAATTGGAAGTGAAGATCCTGAATGCGATGAAAGAATATTTGTTGACCCAGATAACTGGGACGAAAATTTTACAGACCAATGGCAAGCTCAGGTATTACGTCAAGCTCAAAGATATCCTGATCTACCCATTTCTAATAATGTAAAAGGGGTTGTTTCATTATATGATGTTACAGATGACTGGATACCAATATATGACAAATCTGACTTACCTGGTTTTTACATGGCAATTGGAACTAGCGGTAATCAATTTAAAAATGCTCCAGTTGCAGGAGTGTTGATGTCTGAATTAATTGAATATTGTGAGAATGGAAATAATCACGACAAGGAACCACTTAAGATTAATCTCAAGTATATTAATAAAGATATAAATTTAAAATTTTATTCAAGAAACAGACAAATCAATGAAGAGAGCAGTATGTCTGTATTAGGTTAATAAATAATTTATTTTTTTTCTTTTTCCATAAGTTCTTTGAAATTTTCAAAAAAGGTTTTAGCTAACTTTTTAGCTGTGCTCAAAATTAATCGACTTCCTAGTTGGGCAATTTTCCCTTTGACTTCACTCTTAGCAACATACTTTAATATTGTTTCGTCACCATCTTCGATTAACTCTACATCTGCTCCACCTTTAGCAAATCCAGCAACTCCACCATCACCTTCTCCAACAAGAGAATACCTGGTAGGACCATTTGATAAATCTAAGCTAACTTTTCCTTTAAACTTAGCTTTTATTGGACCAACTTTTAAAACGACCTTTGCAGATAATTTGCCATCATCTTCTTCTATAAGTTCTTCACATCCAGGGATACATGATTTTAACACCTCAAGATCATTTAAAGATTTGTAAACTAATTCTAATTTTGCTGGTATAGTAATTTCATCGTTAAGTTCCATTATTTTCTCCGATTTACTTAAATTTGTTATTTAAAATTTTTTACTTCCTATTTTACCAGATCTTTTTAACTCAATTATTTCAGCAAAAATTGATAAGGCTACTTCCTCAGGCATAATAGCATTGATAAAAATTCCTGCAGGACAAATTATATCTTTTAATTTTTCTTGTGATATACCGTCATCTGTTATTTTCTTTTTTAAAGCCTGAAATTTTTTTTTGCTCGCTACAAGACCTATGTAGGTTGCTTTTATTTTTAGTGATTCTGTTATTGCGACTAAGTCTGAATTCCCCTGAGTAGCTATAACAACAAATTTCTCAGAAAATTTATTTAAATTATAATTCTCTACATCTTGAAAGTTTTTAACATTTACTACATTAAAGCTATATTTCTCTCCAAACTTAACTAATTCATTTGCAATTGGCGTGTCACCGTAAATTATCAATTCTGACTTGGGATAAAAAGGCTCAACAAAAATATCCATTGAACCTTCACTAGGACAATAATTTTTTTTATGAAAAGTTTGATCATTTTTAAATTCGTCTAAATCTTCTTTTATATCATCTGGACTTAAGACAACTAATTTTGGTTTTTTTAAGTTTAATGTTTCTAAAGCTGTATTACGCACAGCATTGGTTACACATCCACCTCCAAGCCAACCTGATAATATTTCACCTTTATTTGATATTATTGCTTTCATGCCAGGTTTTGCAGCAGTTGATGACATAGTTCTAATTACAGTGGCTATTACAAAAGAAGATCCCTTTTTTTCAAGAGTTGCCAAAACATTTTCAAAATTTAACTTTCCTTCATTATTTGTCATATTATGCATAACTCTTTTTCTAAATTCTCTAAATCTTCAATAGTGCTGCAAGGTGCAAATAAATCTAGATAAGGGGATGCTTCTTTCATGCTTGAAGCAACTGGTTCATAATTCTCCCATCCGAGAAGAGGATTTAGCCAAATTATTTTACAATTTCTTTTTTTTAACTTTTCAAGCTCTTGCGAAACAATTTTAGGATTACCTGTATCATAACCATCCGAAATAATTATAACAACTGTTCTACCATTAACATTATTTTTTGAATAAATATTATTGAACTCTTTTAACGACTTTCCTATTTTGGTACCACCAGAAAACCCTTCTGTAAGTAAGGAAATTCTATTAACAGCATTTAGCGTGTCATTTTCTTTAAGATATTCTGTAACTCTCATCAATCTAGTATGGAACAAAAATACATCTGCAGATTGATCTACGCCTACCAAGCCTTTAACAAATGTTAAGAAAATTTGACTATATACTTTCATAGAGCCAGATATATCTAATATGCTTACTATTCTCATTGGCTTTTTAGGCTTACTTTTTTTATATAGCTTAATAGGACAACCTTCATAAGCTAGCGATTTACTTACAATTTTCCTTAAATCTAATTTAGCGCCTTTTCTATCTGCTAGTAATCGTCTTGATCTTTTATGTTTAATTGATTTTGCAATTTTCAAAACAGCCGAATGAATTCTTTTTTGTAAGTCAGTATCAATTAGCTCTTTTAAATCTGTTTTCTTTTTGTTTTCTATAAAACTTGCTGTTATTTTAGATACTGCGTTACTAGAGACCTCCATATTATTTTCGTTATTAGTCATAGATTTATTTGTTGAATCATTATCAAGTGTTCCTTGCTCTGGGGGAGCTAAAATACTTCTGGTGTTAATAGTTTTATTATTTTTATTGTTATTTTGTCTTTGAACGGTTGTTTTTTTTCTTCCTTCGTTTGTCCAGAAAGAATCAAACAGTTCATCAAATTTTTCAAAAGTGTCAAAATTATAACAGTATATAGATTTTAGTGCATTCTTCCATTCTTGTATCTTTGATAAATCAATATGTTGTAAACCTTCAAGCGACTGAGTTGCTTGGTCAAAAGAGGTGTTAAAACCATGACCAAACATATGATGATTGAAATCTAACAACCTAGAAGTTTTAGATGATCGTATCAAAAATTTTGTAGGTTTAAGCATATTAAACTTTAGCTAATTTCTGACTTGTTTCCAAAGAAACCGTAGCTTTATCACTTTCTGTCTTTAATAAGCAGACTAAGGTTGAGTGTAAAATTTTGTGATTTTCAGATAAATCTTTTAATCCTAATCCTGATATAGCAGCTGCCCAATCTAGAGTTTCTGCTATACCAGGTTTTTTTTCTAAATCTTCGATTCTTAAGTTTTGAACAAAACTTACTATTTGTCTTGCTAATTCAGTTTCAATGTTAGGCATTTTTTTTTGTAATATTTGAAGTTCTAATTCCTTTTTTGGATAGTACACATAATTATAAATACACCTTCTTCTCAACGCATCTGATAAATCTCTAGTACTGTTAGACGTTATTATAACAATTGGCTTTGAAACAGCTTTTATTGTTCCAAATTCAGGAATGGAAACCTGGTACTCTGATAAAATTTCTAAGAGATAAGCTTCAAACTCTTCATCAGCTCTGTCGATTTCATCAATGAGTAAAACAGGTGCTTTCTTTTGGGTAATTGCCTTCAACAGGGGTCTTTCCAAAAGAAAATCTCTAGAAAATATAAAGTTATCAATATTTATTTTATCGTTACTTTTATTTTCGTTAGATCGAATGGCAAGTAATTGTTTTTGATAATTCCATTCATAAATTGTTGATGCTGAATCAAGTCCTTCGTAACATTGCAATCTTATAAGATTTGTTTCATATAATTCAGATAATGCAATGGCTAAGGCAGTTTTTCCAATACCTGCCTCACCTTCTAATAATAAGGGTCTACCTAGATTTTTAGCTATATGAATACTCATAGCTAGCTCATCTGATGCTATATAATCTAGATTATATAGACACTTCTTAATATCTTGCCATTGCATATTTATTTATCAGCTAGACTAATTGTGAAGGCCTAAATCTTTAGCAATTTTCCAAACTCTCCAATGATCATGTGGCATATGTGCTTGAGTTAATCCAAAAGGTTTAAAAGCATCATGTACA
Organism: alpha proteobacterium SCGC AAA536-K22; assembly: GCA_000421325.1. Lineage (GTDB taxonomy): Bacteria > Pseudomonadota > Alphaproteobacteria > Puniceispirillales > Marisalimonadaceae > Marisalimonas. The sequence goes on along the minus strand of ATWQ01000006.1, from coordinate 81,439 downwards.
GCATTTGAAAAAGCAGACACACCTCCAACATTAGGACTTTCTCCTACACCCTTTGCACCAATAGGATGATGCGGGCTTGGCGTTTCTGTATAATCAGTTTCATAAGTTGGTGTTTCCCAAGCAGTCGGAATAAAAAAGTCCATTAAAGTCCCAGTCATAACATTTCCTTGCTCATCGTACGCAATTTCCTGTCCCATGGATATAGCTAGGGCTTCTGTTAAACCACCATGAACTTGACCTTCGATAATCATGGGGTTAATTCTGGTGCCACAATCGTCAAGAGCGTAAACCTTTTTAATATCACTAACTCCTGTATCTACGTCAATTTCCATAACAACTACATAAGCACCATTTGGATAAGTCATATTTGGAGGATCATAATAACTAACAGCTTCTAAACCGGGTTCAACACCAGGGATCGCCTGATTGTAAGAAGCAAATGCAATCTCCTTCATAGTTTTAAACTTTTCAGGTGCGCCTTTAACTGAAAATCTATCAACATCCCATTCTACGTCATCATCGTGAACTTCTAGTAAATATGCAGCGATCATTTGCGCCTTAGCTCTTATTTTTCTACCAGCCATTGCAGTAGCTGCTCCAGCAACAGGAGTAGAACGTGATCCATAGGTTCCTAAGCCGTAAGGAGCTGTATCTGTATCACCTTCTTCAAGAGTAATATCAGATGCCGGAATACCAATTTCAGACGCTAAAATTTGAGCAAATGTGGTTGCATGACCTTGACCTTGAGAAATTGTACCTAGTCTTGCTATTGCTGAGCCTGTTGGATGAATCCTAATTTCACAAGCATCAAACATTCCTAGTCCAAGAATATCACAATTTTTAACGGGGCCAGCACCAACTATTTCTGTAAAGTGACTAAGACCAATACCCATCAATTTACGTGATTTGCCTTCTTTAAATAATTGAAGTTGTTTTTTCTGATCTTCTCTTAATTGTTTATAATTCACTGATGTCATAGCTTTTTCCCAAGCTTGATGATAATCACCTGAATCATATTCCCAACCAAGAGCAGAAGTATAGGGGAATTGCTCTTTTTTAATAAAGTTTTTAGATCGAAGCTCAGCGGAGTCCATTCCTAACTTTGAGGCAAGAACTTCTATCATTCTTTCTATAAAATATGAAGCTTCAGTTACTCTAAATGAGCATCTGTAGGCAACGCCACCAGGAGCCTTATTAGTGTAAACACCATCAACAGCTAAATAAGCAACAGGAATATCGTACGAACCAGTACAAATATTCATAAATCCAGCAGGAAACTTAGTCGGATCGGCACATGCATCAAATGCTCCATGATCAGCTGTTGTGTGACACCATAACCCGGTAATTTTTCCATCCTTAGTAGCTGATATCTTGCCATGCATCCAATAATCTCTGGCAAAAGCTGTAGCCATTAAATTGTCCATTCTATCTTCTACCCACTTAATTGGTACTCCAGTTACAATAGAAGCTACAATTGAACAAATATAACCAGGGTAGACGCCAACTTTATTTCCAAATCCTCCACCAATGTCAGGAGAAATAATTCTAATGTTATGTTCAGGAATACTTGAAATGAGAGATGCGACCGTTCTCACAGCATGTGGAGCTTGAAAAGTACCCCAGACAGTAAGTTTACCGTTAACTTTGTCCATTGAAGCTACGCAACCACAAGTTTCAAGTGGACAAGGGTGCGTTCTATGATAATAGACCATTTCATCGGCAACAACTTCTGCTTCATCTAGAACTTTATTAGTTTCTTCCTTTTCTCCTGCTTCCCAAGTAAATATGTGATTAGGATGCCTTCGTGCACCATGAGCACCCTCTTTTTGATCAGCTATATCTTCTCTTAAAATAGGTGCATCTTTCAATTCAGCCTTAAAAGGGTCAGTTACAACAGGTAACTCATCATATTCAACTTCAACCAGAGACACACCGTCAGCTACAGCATACCTATCATCTCCAACAACAAAAGCCACTTCTTGACCTTGGAAAAGAACTTTACCGTCTGCAAGAACCATTTGCTTATCACCAGCTAATGTTGGCATCCAGTGTAATCCCAAAGGCTCTAAGTCAGCTGCAGTTAAAACAGCATGCACACCAGGCAATGCTAATGCAGCGCTTGTATCAATATTCTTAACTCTAGCATGAGCAACTGGGGATCTAACAAAATCGCCGAATAACATACCCTTAAGTTTAATATCATCTACATAATTGCCCTTACCTTGAGTAAAACGAGCATCTTCAACTCGCTTCCTTGAAGTTCCAAGACCACTTAAAGCACTTTTTCTTTCTTCACTTGATGGTATTTTTACGTCATCCATTATGCAATTTCCTTTTTTTCAACGTTTGCTTCATCTCTAATTTTACTAGCAGCGGCCATTATTGATTTTACAATATTTTGATAGCCTGTGCATCTACACAAATTTCCAGAAATACCAAATCTAACTTCTTCTTCAGTTGGATTAGGGTTCTCTTGTAAAAACCTATATGATCTCATTATCATTCCAGGAGTACAATATCCACATTGCAAACCATGATGCTCTTTAAACATTTCTTGAAGTGCGTGAAGCTTGTCAGGTGAACCTATACCTTCTACTGTTAAAATTTCAGCACCTTCAGCTTGAGGCGCGAAGACCGTACAAGACTTAACCGATTTACCATTCATATCTATTGTGCAAGCACCGCAGTGAGATGATGAACAGCCGATGTGAGCTCCAGTATATTCTAAATGCTCTCTTAATGCGTGAACTAATAGGGTTCTCGGCTCAACTGTTAAACTTTCTTCTTTTCCATTAACTTTCATGGAAACATTTATTTTTTCCATTTTAATCCTCCTAGATTTAACTTCTTTCGATAGCTCTATTAAGAGCTTTTTTAATTACAATACCAGCGACATATTTTTTGAATTCAACTGGACCTCTTTGGTCTGCAACTGGGTCAGATTGATCAACACAAGCCTTAGTAACTTGATCTAACAAGTCGTTGTCGATTTCTTTTCCAACGATGATTTCAACTGCTTTATCACAATATACCGGTGTATCTGACAAATTTGTAAGTGCAATTGAAGCACTTGAACATTTATTATTTTCAACTCTTATAATAACCCCAGCAGCTGCAGTTGCATAGTCTCCAATTTTTCTTTTTTGTTTTTCATAAGCATACCCACCAGATGGTACTTCAAATGAAATTGAAATAAGAATTTCATCGTCATCTCTTGCAGTAAAATATGCACCTTCATAAAAGTCTCTAGCCTTTACTTCACGAACACCATTTTTTCCACTTAGTTTATAAGTGGCATCTAGTAGTTGCATCAATCCTGGCATATCATTAGCAGGATCACCATTAGCTACGTTGCCCCCGATAGTACCTAAGTTCCTGACTTGAGGATCTGCTATTTGTAGAGAGGCCTCCCTAATAATAGGTGCCTTTTTAAATAATTCTTCATTGTTAATTAATTCAACTTGAGTTGTCATTGCACCAATTGATATTTGGTTACCTGTAATATCAATACCTTTTATTTCATTAATACCTGATAAATCTATTAAATGCTTAATATCTGTTAACCTTTGCTTCATAACTGGTATCAAACTATGACCCCCAGCTATAACCCTTGCCTCATCCCCAAAATCTGACATTAAAGATACAGCTTTTTCTATATTATCTGGTTTATAAAACGTAAACGCGCTAGGTATCATAAAGATCCCTCCCAATAAATCTAATTTAAAATGATTCTAATGTAATACATTTACTATAAATTTAATATAAATCAAAGAGAAATAATTTCACATATTAATTAATTTTTTCCATTTTGGTAGGGATACCCGGAATCGAACCGGGAAGCCTTGCGGCACTGGTTTTTGAGACCAGCGTGTTTACCTATTTCACCATATCCCCAATATTTTAATTATAAGTATACTTGAATAAACATTATATATATCAATGTAGGAAAATTAAAAGATATAAATAAGACATATTAATTATGAATTTTAACTACTGTAAAAATATAATAAATAGCTTAATTGAAAAAGCTAAAACGAATGCAGTTAAACCATTAGCTGACAAAGTTTTAGGCTTTATTTCTATGATTGAGTCAATCATTTTTCCCCTACCAGTTGATCCATTTTTGGCAGGATTAACTTTAGCTGTTCCAAGAAAAGCTTTTAGATTTGCATTTATTTGTACAATTGGATCTGTGATAGGTGGCGTCATCGGGTGGTTTTTAGGTTACTTAATTGGGCCATCTATTGAAAATTTATTTCTATATTTTCCATGGTTCACTGAAGAAAAATTTAATACTGTCAAGTTTGCTTATAAACAAAATGGAATGTTAATTATTTTCTTGGGAGCTTTTACACCACTGCCCTATAAAATTATAACCATTACAAGTGGAATAGCTGAAGTAAACATAATTGCTTTTGTTTTAATGTCTATTTTAGGTAGAGGTATTCGTTTTTTTTTAGTTGCTTATTTAGTTAAATTTTTTGGCAAACCAGCATTATTATTTTTACAAAAACACCTTCTGATTTCATCTAGTATTTTAGGAATAGCAATTATAATTTTTTCGATTTATATTTTGTAAATGTTAATGAATTATATTTTTAAAATATCTTTTTTAATATCTTCTTCAATGCTTTTATCTGCTTTTTATTTAGAGTATTTTCATGATGCATTTCCATGCGATTTATGCATCACTCAGAGGTGGTTTCACGCCCTAATTATTTTTTACAGTTTAATTGCAATTTTTATTCACGAAAAAAAATTTTTAGTCAATAAATTTATCCTAATAGGGCTTTCAATAACTTGGATTGCGAGTTCAGTTGCTGGATTGTATCATTTTGGAATCGAAATGAATTTCTGGAGTGGACCTGATGAATGTTCTTCAAGTATTGATTTTTCAAAAGATCTACTTAAATATCTATTAAACAAGTCCCCAATTAAATGTGATGAAGTAATGTTCAAAATATTAGGTTTGTCATTAGCTGGTTGGAATGCACTAATGTCATTTCTTATGTTTTTAATAGTAAGTGTTTTTTTAATGAAAAAAGGTTTATAAATATGCAAAAAAGTTTAAGTAAACATCAGATTGATTCTATTTTAAGGGTTGATCACGCTGGAGAGACAGCCGCAGCCAAGATATATGACGGACAGTTGGCTGTTCTAAAAAACACTCCTGTTGGCCCTACTATTCAACATATGAAAGATCAAGAACAAGAACACCTAAATACATTTAATCATCTGCTAGTAGAAAACGATACCAGACCAACCGCCCTTCTTCCTCTTTGGAATGTCATGGGTTTTGGCCTAGGCGTTGCAAGTGCGATAATGGGTGAAAAAGCTGCTATGGCTTGTACAATAGCCGTTGAAGAAGTTATTGGAGAACATTATGCGAAGCAAGCTGAAATTTTAGATAATAAACATAAAAAACTTAAATCCACATTAATGAAGTTCAGAGATGATGAACTTGACCATCTTGAAACAGGAGTTGAACACGATGGAGAAAATGCACCCGGATTTGATGTGATGAAAACTATAGTTCAGCTAGGTTGTAGAACTGCTATTAAAATTTCAGAAAAAATATGAAAATTATAAATTCTTCAATTATTACTTTCTAATTCCGTATCCCAGTATAAAAAATCACGCCAAGATTCGTGTAAATAATTTGGGGGGAAATATCTACCATTCTTTTTTAGTAAATTAGTTGATGGTGCTTCAGGCTTTATTATAGGAAACATATTAATTTCCTTGGATCGCTTGCTCCCTTTTTTAAAATTACACGGCCTACAGGCGGCAACTACATTATTCCAATTAGTTCTTCCACCTAAAGACCTTGGTATTACATGATCAAAAGTTAAATCATGTGATTGTTTAACTGATCCACAATATTGACAGGAAAATCTATCTCTTAAAAAAACATTAAATCTTGTAAAAACAGGAGATTTTTGATTTTTTACGTATTCTTTTAAAGAAATAACGCTAGGTACTTTCATTGAAAACCCGGGTGATCTTACTACTTCGTCATATTCTGAAACAATGTTTACTCTATCTAGAAATACGGCTTTGATTGTATCCTGCCACGACCAAAGCGATAAAGGGAAATAACTCAAAGGTTGATAATCCGCGTTGAGAACTAATGTAGGTGAGAAGGAATAGGCAGTCATTAAACTCTAATTAAATTTATTAAATTCGCAATTTACCTTATCAATATTAAAAATTTATTAAATAAAAAATTTTAATTTTTATTAATTTAGTTGCTTTAACATCTCCATACCTCTGCTTATACCTTCGGGATCTATTCCATGACCAAGATTAGGTCTTGAAAATGTTTTAACATTAAAACCAACACTCTCTAAAAGAAATTTTGATTTTTGTAGTGATTGAAAAGGCACAACCTCATCTTGTTCTCCATGAACTAACAATATTGGGGTATCTGAAAATTTATGTTTACCGTCAATTATCAAAGAGCTAGCTGCTTTAATGTTTTCGTCTCTTAAGGCACCAGAATAACCTATTATAGCTCCAAGTTGGAAATTATTTAATAATAAGCATTGCATACTCATCATTGCTCCTTGCGAAAATCCTATTAGAACTACATTTTTAAAAGTAAGATTAAGATCTTCAGCCTCTTTTTTGATTACATTAAGTAAATTGTCTGAGGCTTTAATTGCACCATTGGGAATTTCTTCAATTGGAAACCATTGCCTTCCTTGAGGGGACATAGCACATGGATTAGGTGCATCTGGGGAAATAAAAGTAGCATTTGGTAGAGCCATAGCAAATGGATTTGCTAAATCAATTAAATCTTTTCCATCTGCTCCATATCCATGAAGCAAAACTACTAAATGACTAGAAAGGCCTCCTGCAGCAGGTTTATGTCTATATATATTGTCGATATCACCCATAATAATTCCACAAATTAGTTATCTATAAATTTATATTATATCTTCTTAAGAAATAATTGTTACTATAATTCCAAAATAATGTGTTATGTTATTTATCTTGTAATTTAAACAACTATGTTTTGCTTAATGAACGATATAACTAAAAATCAAAATAAGTTAATTGATCCTTTTGGTAGAGATGTGAATTATCTACGTGTATCAGTTACTGATAGATGTGACTTCAGATGCACTTACTGTATGGCAGAAGATATGCAATTTCTTCCTAAAAAAGATATTTTAAGTCTTGAGGAAATCGAAGACATTTGTAGAACTTTCATGAAACTTGGAACAAGAAAAATCAGACTAACCGGCGGTGAACCTTTGGTTAGAAAAGGAATTATGCAAGTCATTAATAATTTAGGTAAAGAAGTTGGCACTCTACTCGATGAGTTAACCATAACAACAAATGGTAGTCAGCTAGAATCAAAGGCCGAAGAATTATATAGAGCAGGTGTAAGACGTATTAATGTATCTTTAGATCATTTAGATCCAGTTAAGTTTAAAGAAATAACAAGATGGGGTGATTTAGAGAAAGTTAAAAGAGGATTAAAGAAAGCTAGGGAAGTTGGACTTAAAATAAAAATTAATACTGTAGCAATCAGCAATTTCAATCAAAACCATCTCTCAGAAATACTTAAGTGGTGTGGTGAAGAAAGTTTTGACATGACCATCATTGAAGTTATGCCAATGGGTGATATCGGTGGGGATACAAGATATGGACAATATTTGCCTCTGTCACAAGTCAGAACTGAATTAGAAAAAAAATTTACTCTACAAGACCTTCCCGAAAGAACAAGTGGGCCTGCAAGGTATGTTTCTGTTAAAGAAACAAATAATAAACTAGGTTTTATAACTCCGTTAACGCATAATTTTTGTGAAAGTTGCAATAGAGTAAGGCTGACTTGCACTGGTATACTATATATGTGTTTAGGACAAGATGATAATGCTGATTTAAAAACAGTGCTAAGAGAAGAAGGACCTGTCGCTCTTGAAGAAGCTATAAGAATGGCCATAGGCAGAAAGCCAAAAGGACATGACTTTGAAATTTCGCGTCAATCTCCAAACATATCTGTAAACAGACATATGTCTCTTACAGGCGGCTAATCACTAACCCGCTTTAATTCCATCAGGTTTAATTATTATTATACTAACAAATAAAATTAGAATTGGTATTGAAGTGTAAAACATCATTATTTCCCATCCAAGACTACTATGAAGTGCCCCTGCTAAAAATGACCCTGTAGCTACAAAAATAAAAATAATGAAATCAGATACGCCTTGAACTTTTGCTCTTTCTTCAGGAAATGCAGATTTTGCAATAATATCACTGCCTCCAACATAAAGAAAATTCCATCCTAAACCACATAAGAATAAAGCTATCCAAAAATGCTCAATCGTCTGACCAATGATTGTAAAAGAAATTGAAAAAGCATATAAAAATAATCCTATCATCATTACTTTGCGGTTACCGAGTGAGCTTATGATTGTGCCAGTAAAAAAAGAGGGGGCGAACATAGCAATAACATGCCACTGAATTACTGTCGCGCTTGCGCTGTCACCCAATTTACACACATTTACAATTTGTAATGGTGTTGCAGTCATAATAAAACTCATTAGAGAATAACCAACAGCTGCTGCTAAAATTGCTATTATAAGATTTTTCTGAAGTAAAATATCACTTAAAGGCCTATGTAATTTTTTGGAGAGCTGTGGCTTCTTTATTTTTATAAAAATTAAGATCACAAAATTTATTATTTGTATTATTGCTGCAAAGAGATAGGTAGCTAAATAAATATAATCATGAAAAAAATCAAAAGAGTATCTAGAAACCTCAGGACCTAATATAGCGGCTATAAGCCCACCAGCTAAAACTAACGAAATAGCCTTACTTTTTAAATTAATAGAAACATTATCAGCTGCAGCATAACGATAAAATTGTTGATTTGCTTGAGAAAAACCCAATAATATTGAGCCAGTAATAAATAAAGAAAAAAGTTTGTAATAAATTGCACATGCTATAATTAAGCACCCAATAAAAGCTGACATTGCACCTACAAGAAACATAGGTCTTCTTCCAAATTTACCCATCAATAAAGATACAGGAATTAGAGTTAATGCTATTGTCAAAAATTGAAGGGATAACGGAATAGTAGCGTAAGATGAATGAGTGGCTAGGATAGTCCCAACTAATCCAGTGTTTATCATATTAATGTTTGTAGTAGTAACAGACAAACCTTGAGCGATTGAAAGTATTAAAGTATTTCTCTTCTCTAGTTCCAACTACTTGTTGTCTTTACAAAGAGATAATATTAACGTCATTACACAATCATTCTTTAAAATTAATTATGGAGATAGATTTGAATACGTATTCTGGCCCCGGACCAAAAAACCTTATAACAGATGTTATTGGATTACAAGTTGGTCATGCGCAAGATAAACAAATTGGCTCTGGGGTAACTGTAATTTCGGGAAATAGTCCTTTCTCTGCATCCGTTGATGTGAGAGGTGGCGGTCCAGGAACCAGAGAAACTGACATGCTTAGTTTAGAAAATTCAATAGGACGCGCTGATGCTATTGTACTTTCAGGTGGATCTGCGTACGGGCTTGATGCGTGCTCAGAAATTCAAGATTTGTTAAGAGAAAATCAAAAAGGATACCAGTTAGGTAAGGCAATTATACCACTAGTTCCTGGAGCTGTAATTTTCGACCTTAATATTAACGATAACCCTCATGTAAATGTGGTAGGCAAAAGATCCCCTTGGAGAATTTTGGCAAATAAAGCTTATAATTCAATTAATGATGATTTCTTATTAGGTTCATATGGTGCGGGTTGTGGTGCAACTACTGCAACATTAAAAGGAGGACAAGGATCATCATCATGGACACAAGAATTTACTAACGGAAAAACTTACACTGTTGGAGCTATTGTGATAAATAATGCCGTTGGGAACCCATTACTTAATAATGGGCCGAATTTTTTATCCGGTCATCTTGAGTTAGAAAAAGAGTTCGGAGGATATGGACCATCTAATAAAAAATATGACAATATATTAAGGGCAAAAAGGATACCTCCCTCACTTGGGAACATAAACACCTTAAATGATATTTCAAGTAATACAGTTATTGGTGTTGTTGCAACAGACGCACCCTTAACTCGTACAAACTTAAAAAGATTAGCTATTATGGCGCATGACGGTATAGCAAGATCCTTAAGCCCTGCACATACACCTATGGATGGAGACACAATTTTTTCTATTTCAACTAATCAAGATCATAAAGAACAAGTATTAGAAAATGTAGATATCCTTGCTCTTGGTTCCAGAGCAAGTGATTGTGTTGCAAGAGCATGTAATAGAGCAGTTTATGAAGCAATATCCATAGGGAGCTCTAAACCCGGATGGAAAAGCTTATTTTCCTAAAAAATTGATTGCTTTAACTTTTGAGGTTTAAAGCTTCTGCTTTTTTTTTCAACCGCCAGTAAAATAAGGATGCAAATGGTAAGCTTAAAATATAAACCAAAACCAAGATTATAAATCCTTTTATAGGATTACTTATAATTGCATTGCTAAGAAGAGCCAAAATTATCAACATAGGTATTACAAATGATTTTGGTATTTGAAACACTTTTCCTGAAAAAGTAGGTAAATTACTTACCATAACTATTGAAATCAAACCAATCCATAATCCAATAATTTCAAAGGATTTTAAATTTTGTGATTCTAAATATCCATCTATTGCGATAGGGAATAGCATTAAAAATGCAGCAGCTGGAGTAGGAACACCAGTAAAATAATTTTTAGCATAACTTGGCCTTTCGGATAACTCGGAGTTAAACCTTGCAAGTCTTAGCGCAGAGCAAATTACATAAAGAACTATCACGATCCAAAATAGATTTCCCTGTGGCTTTCCCATCCATAAATATACCGCAAATGCAGGGACAGCTCCAAAAACAACAAAATCTGAAAGAGAATCAAGATGCATACCGAACTCACTAGTCGATTTTAATAGACGAGCAACTCTTCCATCCAACATATCAAAAACCGAGGCAATGATAATCATAATAATGACACTGTCCCAATTATTAAAAAGGGCTTGATACATAGCTTGCAAGCCAAAAATTAAGGCACATATTGTAAGAAAATTTGGAAGCATCCAAATTACTGAAAAACGCCTAGGTCTAGATTGAAAAGCTTTTTTGGTAAATTTAACTCCTTTACTTTTCATTTATATTTTCCTTAACTGATTTACTAGATTTTGTAAAATCACCAATAATAGTTTCACCCGCAATCATTTTTTGACCCTCTAAAACCATTACTGAAACGTCAGATGGAAAATAAATGTCTACTCTACTTCCAAATCTAATAAGACCAAATATGTCTCCAGCCTTTAAAGTTGAACCTATATCAACATCACAAATGATTCTTCTTGCCACTAACCCTGCAATTTGTACAAAAGCTATTTTTTTTCCATTTTCTGTATCCATCCCAAGAATTAGTCTTTCATTTTCAGAAGAGGCTTTATCCAGACTAGCATTAAAAAAAGAGCCCGGAATATAATTCTTATATGTAATTTGTCCAAGCATTGGAGATCTGTTTACGTGAACATCAAATACGTTCATGAAAACACAGACTCTAGTCCAGTCCCCTTCAGGTAGACCAATTTCCTCACTTGGATTTATTTTAGAAATTTCTATTACTCTTCCATCTGCTGGGGATGTTATAAGATTATTCTTATTGGCCCCAGACAAAACTGGGGTCACTCGAAAAGGATTTCTAAAAAAATATACACACCAGACAGTTAAGATTATACCCATGAAATATAATGGGCTCCAAAACCAGCCTATAATAACTGTCAATATGAAAAAGATAGCTATAAATGGTATACCTGCAGGGTGTATTGGAGTAAGAATTGAGGCTTTAATAGAATCAATAATATTCATTTCTTTTCCTATCAAAATACTGGTAAACAATTATTTAAGTTATATATAGCATCTATGTAATAAAATGCTACAATAGAGGTAGTAACATTTGAATATAACGCTAATTATATTATAGATGGAATAAAATTGAAAACTTCTAAAGAAAAAAAATTGAATGCGATAAAGTCTGAAATTTTAGAAATAACTGATTTTCTTACGTCAAATAATAAAGACGAAAATACTGATTATAATAAAGACATTGAAATTGAGAATAATTCTAATGATACACTCACATTAACTAATATAGTCAATAGTGAACATAAAGTCCTAAACAAGAATGATTTAATTGAAGTTAAAGATGAATTGTATAAATTAAAGTCAATGTTAATTAAACAAGAAATACTACTTAAAGAAATCTTATTAAAAATAAAATAATTTTTTGTTAAATTTCCTTTTTGAAAATAAATAATTAGTAAACGCATCAAAATAGACCTTAAAGTTAAAAAAACTGTATCTTTTTTAGTTCTGTGTTATATATTGGGTGCTAGTTATCAAATTAGTGGAGGTTTAAATGCGTTTTTTAAAATACAATCTCTTGCTATTAACATTATGTTTTTTAGTAAGTGTAATAGCGCTTGATTCCAAAAACGTTTTAGCTGGTGGTGACCCATCAATTAAAGATAGTAAAGTTGTTAAAAAAAAGAGCAACATCACACAACATAATCACAGCAAAACCTATTTAAAAGATCAAAAGAAACTTTCCTCTAAAAATTCTAAAAACGCCACTAATTTAAAAAAAGAAGCTAAAAATACTAATAAAGATGAAAATGTTGAAACCGCAGGTTTTGCTGCAATAGAAGATGTTCCATTGATAATTGATTTATCCTCTGTAACGGATTCAGATGGTATGGGTTCAGTAAGTGTTCAATGGCAAATTTCGTCAGATAATAAAAAATGGACAAATATAAGCGGAGCTACTAATCAGTCATTTACTCCAAGGGAAATCCACGTAGGTAGTAGATTACGAGTAGTTATTTCCTATGTTGATGGTCAAGGAAATTTAGAACCCTTAACTAGCCCTCCTTCTACACCAGTTAGAAATGTTAATGATAAACCAACAGGTTCTGCTCGTCTAATTGGATCTTCTGTTGAAGACAGTGCATTAGTAGTTGATACTTCTAGTATAGCAGATGAAGATGGTATTGGAGGATTTGATATTACATGGCAACGATCATCCTCTAAATCGTCTTGGGAGGCTTATCCTACAGGTCAGAATGAAGTTCTCCGATTAACACAAAGCCAAGTCGGCTATTCATATAGAGCAGTTGTTTCTTATATTGATTCTCATGGAACTAGAGAAGTTCTTTATACAAGTCCTTCTGAAACAATAGATAATTTAGATGATCCAGTTCAGGGTGAGGTTACTATTATTGGCGAACCAAAGGAGGGTGTTACACTCAGGGCTTTATCTAACTCCTTGTCCGACGAGGATGGTATTGCTTCTATATCGATAAGTTGGGAGACTTCAAAAGACGGAAGAAATTGGGTGGGTGTGAATAGTTTAAGTGGTCCAGTTTTATCTCTTAATCAATCTTTAGTTGGTTCTCAAGTTAGAGCAAGAGTTGCTGTCGTTGATAACTTTGGTATTGAAACTAATCTATACAGTCAAGCGACAAGGACAGTTGCAAATGTAAACAACAAGCCTTCAGGAAGAATTGTAATAAGAAGAGTGGGTCAATAATATTTTAATAACTAATTTTCCTTATTGTCATAATAATTTATTTACGGAGCATAGTTGATGAAACAAACGACTGATATTAAAAATTCAGCATCCAATATAATTTCATTTAAAAAATATAAAGAAAAAAAGTCGGACGATGTTACATCTACAATAGCAGCCATTATAGCAATAAAAATAGATCATCCCAGTGATATTACACCAGAAGATTTCTTTGTTAATCAACTAGATAGCATTGAAAATTTAGATGTTCTCGCTTTTGAAGATGCTCTAGAGAATGACAGCATAGGTTTAACAACGAAAGATGCTCAAAATGAAGCTTCTAACGATGCGTAAATTATTTATACATTTATAAAATGTAGTGCTTGAAGGTCTAAAATTTCTTAACTAACTTCCAAATCTGAGGCAACAATAAAGCTGCAAATATAATTTTGTAAAAATCACCTATTATAAATGGTTTAAGTCCATTTATAATTGCAAAATCAAAACCCTTAATTGTACTTAGTTGAAGAATACCAAAAAGGTAAATTACAGACATACCTATTAACATAGCAAGAATAGACTTAAACAAAAATTTTCCCCATCCTCTATCTGCAAGTTCCCCTACGATTATAGAAGCAATTAAAAAACCAAATAAAAAGCCTCCAGTTGGCCCCATTAAGTAAATTAGCCCGCCACCATAAGCAAATACTGGTAACCCAATAATTCCTTGAAACAGATAAAGACTTACTGAAGCCACAGCAATATTTCTTCCACATAACATTGCAATCATTAACACTGCTAATGGCTGCATGGTCATAGGAACCGGATATAAATCTACTTTAACTTTTGCAGATAATATTAACAAAAAACTACAAAAAATAATTGTTAGTAAATTCGTAATAAAAGAGAATTTGTTTATATTTTTTTCTTTTAACATAAAGCTTTCAATCCAAGAGATCCTTGATACTTTATCCTCATTCATAAATAAATTCCTTTGATTAAATTGATTTAAATTATTAATATTATATTTAATTTATAACATAAATTATTTTTTTATAAAATTATATTTTGTAGGATCTTAAATTGACTGAAATAGACGATATATTAACTCCTACGAGTTTCTGGTTAAAAGAAAAGAGGAAAATTGCCATTGCTACTGTCATTTCTACATGGGGAAGTTCACCTAGACCAGTGGGTGGACAGATGGCAATTGATAGTAATGGAGAAATAATAGGATCAGTTTCTGGCGGGTGTATAGAAGGCGCTGTAATAAGTGAAGGTATAAATTCAATAAATGACGGTAAAATAAGAATAAAAGATTACGGTATTTCAAATAACATGGCTTGGGAAGTTGGTCTAGCTTGTGGGGGTGAGTTAAAAGTTCTTATACAGCCTCTTACTATAGAGGATGAAATAGTATATTCTATAGTTGAAAATATAAAAAATAGAGAACCAACTAAGCTTAAAATAAATTGTTTAACAGGTTCTCGGCATATTGATAACTCTATAATAGATCAGATAAGTAGCTATGATAGAATTAAGGAAGAATTTATCCATGTCATAGATCCTAAACCAAGATTATTTATTGTTGGCGCTGTTCATATTGCCCAAGCTCTTATTTCATTAGCTAAAACAGCCGATTTTGAAATAATATTAATCGACCCTAGAGATCATTTTGCGACACAAGAAAGATTTCCTAATTGTAAAATTATTAATGAATGGCCAGATACTGCTTTATCAAATTTTATTCTTGATAAATCAACACATTTGGTAACGTTAACCCATGATCCTAAAATTGACGACCCAGCATTAATTTATGTCCTAAAAAAAGATATTGGTTATATTGGATCATTAGGTAGTAAAAAAACTCATAATAAAAGATGTGAAAGATTAACAAATATAGGCTTTGATCAAAATGATTTATCAAGGATACATGGGCCTATTGGTCTTGATATAAAAGCTAAAACTCCAGCAGAAATAGCTATATCTATAATGGCTGAAATAATAAATTTTAGACGCTCTAAAAATGAAAAAAAGGAATCATAATATTACTATAAAAAAAATATTATTGGCCGCAGGTAGTAGCAGACGTTATGGAGATAAAAACAAACTTATAGAAAAATTTAAAGGTAAATATTTAATACAACACATAAGAGACACTTTGTTAAAAGTTTTTCATTCAAGTGAATTATTAGTAATAGTAGGACATGATTACGAAACAATTAAGAACTTAATTAATAATAAAGATATAAAAATAATTAATAATAAAAACTACAAAAATGGGATTGGAACATCAATATCACTAGGTGTTCAACATTTAGAAACAAATATTCAAGGTGTAATGATAATCCCTGCAGATATGCCTCTTATATTAGCAGAGGACTTAATAAAATTAGAGAATAAATTTATAGCACTTAACTGTCAAAAGGTAGTATTACCAAAATATAAAGATGTAATTGGTAATCCAGTCACACTTCCCAAAAGTTATTTTAGTACACTAAGAAACCTCAAGGAAGACTTTGGAGCTAGGTCTGAAATTAAAGAAAATGATATAGTTACTGTAAATTGTGACTTTGGTACTGTCTTTGATATAGATACATCCGGTGCATTATCAAAAGCTAATCTAATGGTAAAAATTTAAGAAGCTGCTCTTGCCGCTTTCTTTCTTTCATGCTCTTTCAAAAATTTCTTTCTGATCCTCAGGCTGTTAGGTGTCACTTCAACCAATTCATCATCATTAATAAATTCTAATGCAAATTCAAGAGTAACTTGTATAGGTGTTGTTAATGTTACTGCTTCATCATTTCCAGATGCTCTAACGTTCGTAAGTTGTTTACCTTTAAGAGGATTTACAACCAAATCGTTATTTCTACTATGTATTCCTACTATCATTCCTTCATAAACTTCAATGCCATTTTCAATAATCATTTTACCTCTTTCTTGAAGGTTAAATAATGCATATGGTAATGCTTTTCCTTGACCAATAGAAATAAGAGCACCATTTCTTCTTCCTGTATGCAGACCCTGAACTATCGGTCCATATTTATCAAATGTATGATACAATAAACCTGAGCCAGAAGTTAAAGTTAGGAATTCTGATCTCAAACCTATTAGACCTCTACTTGTCATATTATAATCTAAACGAACTCTTCCCTTACCGTCAGGAACCATATCTGATAATTGGGCTTTTCTCTCTCCCATTTTTTCCATTACTTTACCTTGATGCAACTCTTCGACGTCTATGGTAACGTTTTCGTATGGTTCCTTGTTCACATTATCAATTTTTTTAGTAATTACTTCTGGAGAAGAGACCCCCATTTCAAATCCTTCTCTTCTCATATTTTCAATTAAAATAGATAAGTGTAATTCGCCTCGACCAGAAATTCTAAATTTATCTGGGTTATCTGTACCTTCTACCTTAAGGGCAACATTAGTTTTTAATTCTTGATGCAAACGGTCTCTAATAGACCTACTTGTTACTAATTTACCTTCTTGTCCAGCAAAGGGACTATCATTGACTTGTATAATCATGCTTAGAGTAGGTTCGTCAACTGAAAGTTTTTCTAACCCCTCAAACTTTCCAAATTCACAAATAGTATCTGATATTTTTAGATCGCCTAAACCACTTATTGCTACAATATCACCGGCGTTGGCCTCATCAACTTCTTGTTTTTCAAGGCCATGAAAATTCATAATTTGTAAAACTTTGCCTTGACGGATTTCTCCATTTAAACTCCCAATAGATACTTGTTGTCCTTTTTTTAAGTGACCTCTTCTAATTCTCCCAGTCCCTATTAATCCAACATAACTTGAATAACTTAATGCTGAGACTTGCATTTGAAGTTTACCACCAGGGTCAACATTTGGATAAGCAACATTTTTTATAATAGTTTCAAATATGGTATCCATATTATTTTTTTTATCCGACATTTCATCTGTCGCCCAACC
The DNA here is from genome assembly GCA_000421325.1 of alpha proteobacterium SCGC AAA536-K22. GTDB lineage: Bacteria > Pseudomonadota > Alphaproteobacteria > Puniceispirillales > Marisalimonadaceae > Marisalimonas. Next base: position 63,915 of record ATWQ01000006.1, on the reverse strand, counting down.
TTGAATTGCAGATGCGTACACTACAGGGAAATCAAGTTGATGCTCATCTGCTCCTAACCTATCAAAAAGATCAAATGTTTGATCAAGCACCCAATCAGGTCTGGCACCGTCTCTATCCACCTTATTAATAACTACAATAGGTCGAAGTCCTGCCTGAAGAGCTTTTTTAGTTACGAATCCAGTTTGTGGCATGGGGCCATCAACTGCATCAACTAACAATAACACTGAGTCTACCATTGAAAGAACTCTTTCAACTTCTCCGCCAAAATCAGCATGACCTGGAGTGTCTACAATATTAATTCTATATTCTTTCCATCTTAAACCAGTATTTTTAGATAAAATTGTAATTCCACGTTCTTTTTCAAGATCATTAGAGTCCATTACTCTTTCAATTGTTTCAGCATGAGCGGCAAAGGTTCCTGATTGCTGTAATAATGTATCTACTAAAGTCGTCTTTCCATGATCAACATGTGCGACAATTGCAATGTTGCGAATTAATTTTATTTTTTCTTCTGCAGTTATTTTGTTACTCATTTTATCTCAAATTTTTTGATGTTATTTTTATAAATGTGCTTATATAGCTCTTTATCAGACCTGTTGTCACTAAATAAAATCAATTAAATAGAATCAATTTGAGTAATTCATTTAAAATTTATACAAATAAGTCTTCTTTTGCTTCAGAAACAGGCTTTAATTTCTCGGTTTTTAAAGCTAATGAAAGTAATGGAGGAACCATCAGCAAAGTCAAGATGGCAGATGTAGCTAAACCACCAAAGACAACTGTACCGATACCACGATATAACTCGGAACCTGAACCTGGAAAAATAACTAATGGGATCAACCCAAAAAGACTAGTTAAGGTAGACATGAATATTGGTCTAATTCTATTTCTAGTTGCTTCAGTTATAGCTTCTGAAATTATCATACTTTCATGTCTTATATGCCACAAGGTTTGCTCTACCATTAGAATAGAATTGTTTACAACAATTCCCGTCAAAATTATAAATCCTAACATTGTCAACATATCTAAAGGTTGGGCTGAAAATTGATTTAAAAAAACCAAACCTAGAATACCACCTGCACCTGCGACTGGAACAGTTATCATTATTACAAGTGGAAGGACAAAAGATTTCATAAGAACTGTAAGCAATAAAAATATTACAAACAATGCGATCATCACATTATTTTTCATTGCTATCCAAGTTTGCTCTAACTCACTTGCTGCGCCAGACAAATTTACAGATACACCTTCTGGAATATTTTTAATATTAGGATTTATGACTGAATTTTGTAGCTTTAAAACGGCATTTTCTAAAGAAATGCTCTCGTGAGGACGTAACTGTAGAGTTATCACTCTCCTACCAGACAACCTTTTTATCTGCTTTGGAACACCAATCAAGTTTATGTCAGCAACCTGAGACAATCTTACTATTCCGCCTGTTTTTAAAATTAATGGTAAATCTTTTATGTCATCAATCTTATTATTGTTGGCTTTATCAGAAGTTAATATAAGTTCTATAAGCCTACCCTCAAATGGAATTTCAATAACCCTAATACCATCATTATAAACATCCAATGACTGAGCAAACTCTCTAGCAGACATACCGATTTTCGCAAGTTGTTCTGGAATAGGTTCAATTATTACTTGAGGAGATCCACTTCCCATTTGTGGAACTGAACGAACTTGATGTCCATCTTTAGGCGGAAATTGATTTCTAATTGACCCAATAATTTTTTGAGCAGTTGGTTGTATTAATTCTAAAGATGATCCTGTAATTTCTACCTTTATTACTCTTGAACCGCCTACAGATCTTCCAAATAATGACGCTTGTTGGGCAAAAGCTCTTGCTCCTGGTTGTGATCTTATAGGCTTTGTAAGTACAGGTAAAATTTCTTTAACTCTTTCTGGATTATCAGTTGCTGCTCCTGCGAAGGCGCCTCCAGAATAAGCGACAAAGAAAAAACGTGCAATTTTAGGTTTCCCATATGGTCCGTCATTTTCAGCCTCCCAAAGGGGTTGGGCAGCTCTTTCCATAGCTCGCGATATTTCTAAAGTTGCTTCTTTATTATAACCAGACGGTACCATTATGCGTGCAAAAACAAAATTTCTATTCCCATCCGGCAAATAATCAAGTGGAGGAAGAAAAGATGAAATAATAACGCCTGCAGTTAAAACTAGACCAAGAACAACTGTAAGACCAAATTTTAGAGAGCTTGCAGAATAAGAAGCATACTTTTCCATTAGTTTAGCAAATTTAGAGGCAAAAGCATCTAGATAAATAATTGAAAATTTCTTAGTTTCATTTGAACCCGATTTTTTCAATATTTTGGCTGCAATTGTAGGTATTAGTGTGACAGAAATGATTACTGATATTAATACTGACACTGAAATTGCAATACCAATATCTCTGAATAATTGCCCAATAGGTAAATCTAGGAGTAGAATTGGAATAAAAACTACAACAGTAGTAAGTGCTGAACCAAGTATTGGAGCCCAAACTTGACGTGATCCGTTATATGCCGCCATAATAGGAGCTATTCCTGATTGTTTTAATCTATATATATTTTCCTGACTTACAATAGATGCGTCAACCACCATTCCAACTGCAAAAGCTAATCCCGCTAATGAAATAACATTTACTGATAGACCTAACCAAGAAATAGCTACAAATGTTCCTATAACAGAGACTGGAATGGCTAACATAATTATAAATGTAGGACGAAAACTTCTTAAAAAGAGCATAAGTATACAAATTGCTAGAATTCCACCAATAATAATATTTTGCTGAACTAATTTAATAGCTGCATTTATGTAAACTGTTTCGTCATAGACATTATTTAAAACAAGACCTTTTTCAGCAAGTGCTCCAATATTTAATTTTTCAATTTCTACTTTTAAATTTTCAATAATTTCAACTACGTTAGAATTTGGCTCTCTAATTACAGCAAAAGTTATGGCATCTTGGCCATTCATTCTTCTAAAACTGGTTGGCTTTTTGTAAGACATATAAATCTTTGCAACATCTTTAAGTTTAACATTTACCGGTCTACCATCTGGACCTGTTTCAGATCTTAAGATTATATTTCCAGCTGTTGAAGATGTGTATGAAATAGCTTCAGCTCTTAGAGAATAAGTTCTTTTTCCTTCAATTATTTCACCTGCAGTAACTTGAGCAGAGCTTGCTTTTAAGGATTCTAAAACACTTGGTATTGAAATTGAATATTCAGTTAATTTTTGAGTGTCTAAAGCAACTTTTAATTCCTTTTTTTGTCCGCCGCGGAATGTTATCTCTGAAATCCCTTCAATACGGGATAATTTTTCTATTATTTCAAACTCTACAAAATCCCCTAAAGTTCCTAAATCATCAGTTTTAGAGTTGGGTAATTTGACCATAGCCAATCTTGAAATCGGACTATCATCTGAATTTGATGTTCTAACAGTTGGACGTTTTGATTCGAAGGGCAAACCATCAATTGCGGATACTTTACTTAAAAGTTGTATAAGGGCAATATCCATGTCCTGACCAACAGAATATGTTAAAGTAACCCGCGCAGAACCAAATCTACTATCTGACTCTACATTTTCAACTCCTGTAAGAGACGTAACTGCTAGCTCAAGTCTAGTAACTACTTCTCTTTCTACATCTTCTGGTGAAGCTCCAGGCCAAGAGACCCTTACTTGTAAAACTGGCTTATCAATATCAGGTGTCATTTGTATAGGTATTTTTTGGAGAGCTACAATACCGAAGGCTATAATTAAAAAAACAAAAGCAGCAACTGCGATAGGCTGTTTGATTGCAAGTTTAATTACACTATCCATAATTTATAAAAATACCTAATATACTTTTTTATTTCTTTTTATTTCTTTTTATTTTGATTGCTTGATTTGGCCTTAAGTTTTCGTTTCCTTTGACAATAACTAACTGTCCCTCATTTAAACCTTTTAATATTTCAATTTTATTTCCTACTGAAACTCCCGTTTGAATAAAGTTTTGTTTGGCCATTCCGTTGACAAATATATATACAACTTGTTGTTTTCCTCTTGGTACCAATGCGTCCTTTGGTATAAGTAATCTTAGTTTACTTTCCCCTACTGGTATATATAAAGAAAACCTTGTTCCAGAGGTGTTTAAATTTTTTGGTAAAATCTCATTTAAACTTATCCTTAGTTTACGTGTGCCTGTTCTTATGTTTTCTAAATTAACTATCCCTCTCACTTTTCCAGAATAACTAGAGTTGTTGTGAAAAATTTCCACATTAGAACCGATTGTAACTTTAGATGCTAAATCTGATCTCAAATCAGTTTCTATTTCATTCGATCCATTCCCAACAATAGAAGCTAAAACTTCACCTTTATTCGTAACAGCTCCAATTTGCGCTTCAATAGTTATGATATTTCCATTTACTGGTGATTTTATTTTTGAAAAACTTAAATTATCTTTATTTTCATCTAAACCAATTTTCAACTTTCTTATATTATATTTTCTTTGTGCAATTTGTTGTTGGTTTTGGAGAAGTAATATATTCACATTATCTAAGTTATCTTGTGTAATAATATTTTGGTTCCTAAGATTTATAGCATTTAATGACTTTGAGGTCCTCAGGGATAATTGTTTTTTTAAAAGGTCTAAAGTTTGTTGTTCATATTTTAACTCAGCTGAAATTCGCTTAATATTTCTAACTATATTTTTTGAATTAAGTTTAAATAACTCATCATTTTTTTTTACATTATCTCCAATTTTAAAATGAATTTTTAGGATTTCTTCATTAATCTTTGAAGAAATAATAGTAGGATTAATTGCAACTAACCTTCCAATTGTATTAGTTTTTTCAGCAATATTAAAAAATTTAACTTTCTTGACTTCTACTAATGATGCCCTCTTACCTTTATTTTTGTAAGATTGGGCATATAAAGGAATTGAAGTAAAAAAACTTAAGGAAACTAATAAAAAGATCAAAGTTTTCATATTTTTTTCCAAATTTTTAAGTATTTAAAATATCACAGTAATATTAAATCTGTGGGCCTGAAGCTAATAGTTTTTTGCCATGATCATTATCACAGAATTTCTCAAAGTTATTTATAAATAATTTTGCTAATTCATTAGCTTTTTTATCCCAAGCCTCATTAGAACTCCATGTAAATCGAGGGTCAAGTAATTCGCTTGGAATATTTTTTACTTTAGTAGGGATTTTAAGATTAAAAATAGGAATATTTTGTAAATCAACTTCATCCAATTCATTATTCAAAATAGAATCTATTATTAATCTAGTGTTCTTTAGGGAGATCCTTTCACCTTTACCATTCCAACCTGTATTAACTAAAAACACTTCTGAATTATTAGCCTTCATTTTTTTTGACAAGACATTTGAGTATTTTGTTGGGTGTAGCATCAAGAATGCTGCCCCATAACATGCCGAAAATGCTGGTTGAGGTTCAGTTACACCTCTTTCTGTCCCAGCGAGTTTTGCCGTAAACCCCGATAAAAAATGATATTCGGCTTGCTCGTATGAAAGTTTGGATACTGCTGGAAGAACGCCAAACGCATCGGCCGTTAAAAAAATAATTTTTGAAGCATGTTGTCCTTTAGATATTGGCTTAACTATATTATCAATGTGATATATTGGATATGAAACTCTGGTATTTTGTGTGATTGAGGTATCACTGTAATCAACGATACCTTTTTCATTAACTGTTACATTTTCTAAAAGAGCGTCTCGTCGAATTGCTTTATAAATATCTGGCTCTTTATCTTTATCCAAGTCTATAGTTTTTGCATAGCATCCACCTTCAAAATTAAAAACACCTTCTTCATCCCATCCATGCTCATCATCACCTATCAATTGTCTGTTTGGATCAGTAGAAAGTGTTGTTTTACCGGTTCCTGAAAGACCAAAAAACAGTGCGACTGAACCATCATTCCCTTTGTTGGCAGAACAATGCATTGAAGCAATATTTTTCTGAGGCAAAAGATAATTCATAACTGAGAACATACCTTTTTTCATCTCACCGCCGTACCAACTGCCTCCAATAATTTGAATTTTATTTGTTAAATTAAAAGCTATGAACGTCTCTGAATTAAGTCCTTGCTTTTCAAAGTTTTTGTTATTTGATTTGGATCCATTTAAAACATGAAAATCAGGTGAGAAATCTTCAAGTTCTTTATCAGTAGGTCTTATAAACATGTTTTTAACAAAATGAGCTTGCCAGGCAACTTCCATCACAAATCTAACTTTCAAACAAGTATCTTTGTTTGACCCACAAAAGGCGTCAACTACATAAAGCTTTTTATTTGAAAGTTGATTACTTACAATATCATAAAGGCTATCCCAAACAATCTTATCTATTGGTTTATTATCATTTTTAGAAAACTCAGAGTTCCACCATAAGTTATCTTTGGTGTCTTCATCTCTTAAAATATATTTATCTTTTGGAGATCTTCCCGTGTAGACGCCAGTCATTACATTGACAGCGCCGCACTCAGTATTTTGAACTTTTTCATAACCTTGTAATTGTTTCGAGTTTTCTTCATCATAAAGTAGTTCGTAGGACGGGTTGTAGATAATTTCAGATATATCATTTATTCCAATATCTACTAATTGTTTATGTACTTTATTGTTCATTAAATCATCCAAAATAAATTATACGGCTTAAAAATTAATCTTTATTATTTTAAGAGAAAGTTCAAGTTAATTATATTAAAAAATATGTATATAAAAAATCAAAATTAATGATATAAAATATTATATTTTCGAATATGTTTTAGTTTATAAAATAGATTAAGTTAATCTTAAATTTTAATTAATGAAATTTAATTAGTTCAAATTAACGCAAGAATAATTATGGATAAATATTTAACTATCATTGGTGGAGGCTTTGCCTCTTGGGTTGTTGCAAGTGTCTTTGCTAATAAAGGTTATTTTATAAATATTTTTGAGGGTAAAGACAAAAGTTTTGGATCACAACAAATATCACCTAATGGTTGGTTTGCATTATCTAAATTAATCAACTCTAAGTTAATCCAATCACATTTCGAAGCCTTTCATAATATTCATTTTAAAAAATTAAACTCTAAACAGAACGTAGAATTTTTATCTCAATATAACTTAATCAACAAAGCAAGTAATTTTGGTTCTATCGAAAGAAAAAGTATAATTAATATTTTTAAGAACCAAACTCTTAAAAATAAATCTGTTAAAGTTTATAATTCACAAATAAAACATATAATTTCTGATAATGAAAATAAGCAAATTATTGACAATGACGGGAGAGTTTTTGAGGCAAAATATATAATAGGTGCTGATGGTATAAATGGAGTAACCAGAAAATTCGTAGTGGGGTCAAATAATAATATCAATTCAAAAAAAATTTTTAGAGCTATTTCTTTTGAAAATAATCCTTATCAATTAACAAAAAGAATTCTTCAAGTATTATTTCATGATAAGGGTTATTTTGTTATTTACCCAACTAAAATTAATAAGAAAAAAGCTACTAATTATATTTTTGTTCCCATTAATAATAATTATGGCCCACCAACAATTAATAACAAAACTGTAAATTATTTAATACCTAATGATTTGGATTGGATTACGACATTTAGTTCATATAATAATGGCGAGAAAACTTCTATTTATAAAAATGGAGTTTTCTTATTTGGTGATGCTGCATTTACAATACCTCCACATTTAGCCCAAGCGGGTAATCAAATATTAGAAGATGCAGCTTTTATAAGAAACAGCCTTACAGAGAATAATGATTTTAAAGAAATCATAAATTCTTTTATAAAAAATAGATATCTCAAGAAAAATATCATTGCTAATAAATCGTCAATGATTGGTAAAATATTTAGTTCACAAAAATTGTTTGGAAGCCTCAGAAACTTAGGTATTAAATCAAACAATCTCGAGTTATTTGATCATGTTCTCAATCCTATATGGACAAATGAAAATCATGAATAAAATATTTATCTTTTTTTTAATAATAATTGGAATCGCAATGATTAATAAAGTAAATGCAAACGCATATAAGTTTAGTTTCAACTCAATTGACGGTAAAATTGTTAATTTAAAAGACTTTAAGGGGAAACCAATTTTAATAATAAATACAGCCTCTCTTTGCGGTTTTACCAATCAATATGCAGATATTGAATTACTTTATGATCATTATAAAGAAGATGGCTTAGTTGTTATAGGGATCCCTTCTAATGATTTTGGAAACCAAGAGTTATCTTCAAACACTAAAGTTAAAGAGTTTTGTACAACAAATTTTGATATTAGTTTTTTATTAACTGAAATTACAAAAATTAAAGGACAAAATGGTCATCCTTTTTTCAAATGGATAAAACAAGAGGCTGGTTTTTTAGCTTTTCCAAAATGGAATTTTTATAAATATTTAATAAACAATAAAGGTGAATTAGTTTCATGGTATACCAGTACCACAAACCCTAAATCTGACAAGATACAAAAAGAATTACAAAAATTAATGTACGAATAATAAAAAAGCCATCTTAAGATGGCTTTTCATTTATTATTCGATTCAATTATGTTTACTCTCTATTACCAAGAAACATTAATAAAAACTGAAACATTAATATAAAATCTAAATACAGTGTTAAAGCTCCCAAAACAGATTTTTTACCTGCTGCCTCGTTATTGTCTCCAGCCAAATACATATTCTTAATCTTTTGCGTGTCATAAGCAGTTAAACCTGCAAAAATAAGAACTCCGATTATTGAAATCATAAAATCTAACTGTGTAGAAGCCATAAATATATTTACTATTTGAGCAATAATAAGACCAAATACACCCATCATTAGAAAAGAGCCTAAACCTGAGAGAGACTTTTTAGTGGTATATCCATATATAGATAACGCTGCAAAAGCAGCTGCAGTAACAAAAAAAGCTCTTACAACCGAAGCGCCTGTGTAAACAAGCAGCAATGATGACAAAGAAAGTCCCATTAGACCAGCATATATATAGAACAAATTCCTAGCTTTTCCTGAAGAAATACTATTTATTCTTGCTGAAATATAAAAAACCATTCCTAAGGGCGCAAGCATGATAACCCACTTTAAAGGGCTTAAGAAGAATAACTCACCTATAGGTGTTAAAGCACCATTTGATATAGCAAGAAAATTTAATCCCATAGCCATTAACCCAGTCAATGCTAACGCAGTTGTCATATGATTATAGACACCAAGCATATATGATCTAAGACCCAAATCTATTTGGGTAGCTTGAGCATTGGAACTTGACATAAAACGATTATTATTCATTTATTAATTATCCTTTTAAGTTATTTATTAATATATTGATAATGTAATACTAAATAGGTTCTAAAGCAATAGTTACACAAAAATTAATATTTATAGAGAATGTATAGGAACAAGCTTGTTTATTTGTGATTTTCTTATTTTCTCAGTATCAGATTTCAATTGACCACACGCAGCATAAATATCCTGCCCCCTTGGCTTTCTTATTGGAGATGCAAAACCCGCATCCATTATAATTTTTGCAAAAATATCTATTTTATTTTGTGTTGAAGTTTCAAAAAAAGAGCCCGGCCATGGGTTGAAAGGTATTAAATTAATTTTAGATGGAATTCCTCTAATTAGTTTTATCAGATTTTTTGCATCTTCTTCAGAGTCATTAATATTTTTTAACATAACATATTCCCAAGTAATTCTGCGTGAATTCGATAAGTTAGGATAATTTCGGCATGAATTTATTAAATCTTCTAGATTATATTTTTTATTAATAGGAACTAATTGATCTCTAAGTTTATCATTAACTGCATGGAGTGAAATAGCTAAGTTTACGCCTAACTCAGTTCCAGTCTTATCAATGTTAGGTATTATGCCTGAAGTTGAAAGTGTTATTCTACGCCTAGATAACGATATTCCATCACTAGACATCATAATTTTTATTGCTTTACTCACCTCATCATAATTTAACAATGGTTCACCCATACCCATCATAACTACATTAGTAACTTTTCTATGATTTTTTCCTGATGGCCAATCATTTAAATGATCCATAACTAACATCAATTGACCAATAATTTCTCCTGAAGTAAGATTTCTAACAAGAGCTTGTGTTCCAGTATGACAAAATGAACAATTCAGAGTGCAGCCCACTTGACTTGACAAGCAAACTGTTCCTCGATCTTCTTGGGGTATGTAAACTGTTTCTATTTCAGAATTATCTTTAAGCTTTATTAACCATTTAATAGTACCATCTTTGCTTTCTTTCATCTCTGAAATTTCCGGCCTAGTAATTACAGACAACTCATTTAAAATATTTCTCGTGGATTTTGAGATATTATTCATTTCCAAAAATGACTGAAATCCAAAACAATATAACCATCTCCAAATTTGAGTGGCTCTAAATTTTGGAAGGTTATTGTTTAAACAAAAAGTCTTTAATTCTTCAAAGCTAAAATTTAATAGATCTTGTTTAGACATATCTAATTTCTTTCTCAATTTTTTTAAATTAAGAGCAACTCTTATCTATTAACCTTAAAGCTTTTGTGAAACCTGATAATGAGTATGTATCAATAATTTTATTACCTGGAGTAGACGTGCCAGTAATTGTTAATATCTTACCCCTTCTCATCGATTGAACTAAAAACCTATCTATTTTCGAGCTTTCGGACCATGCTCTATCGTCAACTGGAAATAATTTTGTTTTTTTTCCATCAACATCGAAAATCACATCTTTATTTCGTTTAAAATTAAAGCCAGCTTTTATTGAAACCTCATGGTTACTTCCACCCTTTGTGTTTGTGACAAAAACATAAGGTTTTCCCCTGTTTTTCTGGTTAAATTTGCCAATTGTTTTTATAGGCTCAGAGGTAATAAAGCATGTTTTGTTTTTATTAAGTTTTGTTGCGTAAGCATTCCATTTTTTTTCAGCACCCAATAATTTGGTTTCCCCAAAAACTAGATTAGAAAAAAGAACTGTTGAAAAAAAACATATTAAAAAAGTAAATCTTTGGTAGGGTTTCATCAAACATCTCATTCAATTTTATTGCTTCTAATACAATTTCTTAACAATTACATAATACATTCATCTAAATGAAGAAAATGATATATTTTAAAATTAATAGAAGGTACTTATGACAAATAACAAGAATTGGCAATACTTACAACCTTAAAATATATAACATCAAATTATATAATTATTTTTACAAAAAACAATATTTAACGTACTTATAATTAATTCCAGCTTAAACCTATGGGTTATTTAAAAAATTTGTAAATTACAATTATTATAACTTAAGGAAGAAAAATGCTTAAAGAAAATTCTAAAATCAAAAAAATTGTTTTAGCTTACTCTGGAGGTTTAGATACTTCAGTTATTTTAAAATGGCTCCAAGATAATTATAAATGTGATGTCGTAACTTTTACTGCTGACATTGGTCAAGGCGAAGAAGTTGAGCCTGCAAGAAATAAAGCAGAATCATTGGGCGTTAAAGAGATTTTTATTGATGATTTAAAAGAAGAGTTTGTAAGAGATTTTGTCTTCCCAATGTTTAGGGGTAATGCTTTATATGAAGGAGTATATTTACTTGGCACCTCTATTGCTAGACCTCTCATAGCCAAAAGACAGATTGAGATTGCAAACTTAACTGGCTCTGATGCAGTTTCACATGGGGCGACTGGAAAAGGTAATGATCAAGTAAGATTTGAAATTGGTTACTATAGCCTGCAACCAGATATTAAAGTCATTTCGCCATGGAGAGAGTGGGATCTCTCAAGCAGAACTAATTTGATAAACTATGCAGAAAAAAATCAAATTCAAGTGCCGAAAGATAAAAGAGGAGATGCACCATTTAGTGTAGATGCAAATTTATTACATATTTCAGCAGAAGGAAAAATTTTGGAAGACCCATGGGTTGAACCTGAAGAATTTATATATTCTAGAACCGTTTCACCATTTGAAGCTCCAGACAAACCAACAGAAATAACTTTAGAATTCTTAAATGGTGATCCAGTCTCTTTAAATGGTAAAAGTTTATCTCCAGCATTAATGCTTCATCAATTAAATATTTTGGGGGGAGAGAATGGTATAGGAAGAATTGATTTAGTTGAAAACAGATTTGTTGGAATGAAATCTAGAGGAGTATATGAAACTCCTGGTGGCACTATCCTATTTCATATGAGAAGAGCAATTGAGTCAATTACCTTAGATAGAGGTGCAGCACATCTCAAGGATGAATTAATGCCCAAATATGCAGAGTTGATTTACAATGGATTTTGGTTTTCTCCTGAAAGAGAAATGTTACAAGCCTCAATAGACATAAGTCAAAAAAATGTTTCAGGAACAGTAAGAGCTAAATTATATAAAGGAAACGTTATTATAACTGGAAGAAAGTCTCCTTTTTCTTTATATAGTGAAAGCTTAGTAACTTTCGAAGAAGGTACTGCAGATTATAATCACTCCGATGCTGAAGGATTTATAAAATTAAATGCACTTAGATTAAGAGTCAAAAAAATGATTGAAAGCTCTTCTTGAATCTATTTATTTTATACAAACTGGTCCTATTGAACCATCTTGAGAAACCTGTTTTAAAACAACTTTTCCATTCTGAGCTAATGCGTAAGTGTTTTTTAATTTACCAGATGAACAATCTACAGGCTTCACAAAACTATATTTTATGGGACCTGATTTAGATGCTTCATTTAAAAATTCTTTAACATGAGGCTCCTGAAGAGCTAGTATTGAATAAATAGCAACAAAAAATATCATTAATTTCTCCTTTTAATTATATATATTTCATTATTAAGTGGCTATAATTTGACAAATATAGACTAAATTTGGGCATTTTTTTTAAGGAGTATAAAATGAGTAATAAGATATTTACAATACCAGAACAAATGCAAGCTATAGAAATAAAAGAATTTGGAGCTCCTGAAAATTTGCATCTGTGTTTTCGATCAGTACCAAATCTTTCGGATAATCAAGTTTTAATAAAAGTCTCATTTGCAGGAGTAAATAGGCCAGATTTATTGCAAAGACAAGGAAATTACAAAGTCCCAGATACTGCTTCAGATTTACCTGGTTTAGAAGTTTCTGGTATTATAGTTGATACAAAAGGTTCAAATTTAAAATTCAATAGAGGTGATAAAGTTTGTGCACTTTGTCATGGGGGTGGATATGCAGAATATGTTGCGGTAGATGTAGGTCATTGTATGCCTATACCAAATAATTACTCATTGCGAGAGGCTGCATGCATACCTGAAACTTTTATAACTGTTTGGAGTAATTTGTTTATCCGAGGAAAATTATCAAAAAATGAAAAAGTTCTAATTCATGGCGGGGCAAGTGGTATCGGGACCACTGCAATTCAATTAGCAAAACAATTTGGTAGTACAGTTTACGCTACAGCAGGAAGCGACGAAAAATGTAATGCCGTAGAAAAGATTGGGGCAAGCAAATGCATCAACTATAAAAGTATGAAATTTGAAGATGAAATAAATCAACTTACAAATAGTGAAGGTGTTGATGTTATTTTGGACATGGTTGCAGGAAGCTATATTCCAAGAAATTTAAAATGTTTAAACTTTGATGGCAGATTAGTAATTATTGCAGTTCAAGGAGGAATTAAAGATGAAGTAAATTTTGCAAACATAATGATTAAGAGGCAAACAATTTCGGGATCTACGTTAAGACCGCAGTCATCTAGCAAGAAATCTGAGTATGTTGAAAGCCTTATTAAAAACACTTGGCAATATTTAGAATCAGGTAAGATAAAACCAATTATTGAAAAAGAATTTAAATTGATGGATGCAGTTAATGCACATAAAGCTCTCGAAAAAGGAGATCATGTTGGAAAATTTATTATGAAAGTTTGATGATAATTAATAACCAAGGGGTTTTAAAGCTTTTTTAATTTCTTCAAAAACTAAGGGATTATCAACAGTTGCAGGCATTTCCCATTCAACTTTATCTGCTATTTTTCTAATTGTAGCTCTTAATATTTTTCCTGATCTGGTCTTAGGAAGTGAAGATACCACTGCAACTGACTTGAATGCTGCCACTGGCCCTATATCATTACGAACTAAATCAACCACTTCTTTACATACAATTTCATGAGTTTTATTACACCCTTTGTTCAAACAAATTAGTCCAAGGGGCACTTGCCCTTTGAGATCGTCATACACTCCAACAACAGCACATTCAGCAACATCTATATGATTAGACAACGCCTCTTCCATAGCACCAGTTGAAAGTCTATGTCCTGCAACATTGATTACATCATCAGTTCTAGACATTATGTACAAGTAATCTTCTTCATCTTGATAACCAGCGTCACCTGTCTCGTAATAACCTTTAAATGTGGCTAAATACGACTCTATATATCTATCATCTGCATTCCATAAAGTCGGTAGTGAACCAGGTGGTAAAGGTAGCTTTATCGAAATTGCTCCAAGCGTACCTCTTGGAACTTCTTTTCCCTCTTCAGATAAAACTTGTACATCATATCCTGGCATAGCCAAAGTTGGTGAACCTGTTTTTATAGGAAGAGCCTCTATTCCTAGAGGATTAGAAGCTACAGGCCATCCTGTTTCTGTTTGCCACCAGTGATCAATAATAGGAATTTTTAGTTTATCTTCTAGCCATAATACAGTATCAGGATCCGCCCTTTCTCCAGCAAGAAATAGAGATTGCAAACTTGTAATGTCAAAGTTTTTAATATACTCACCTGTTGGATCATCTCTTTTTACAGCCCTTAATGCAGTTGGTGCCGTAAATAAAACTTTAACTTTATACTCTGAGATAATTCTCCAAAAAGTCCCAGCATCAGGTGTACCAATGGGTTTGCCTTCAAACAAAACTGTAGTACAACCATGAAATAACGGTGCATATACGATATAAGAATGACCTACAACCCAACCAATATCTGATGCCGCCCAATACACATCTCCAGGGTTTACATTATATATGTTATTCATTGACCATTTAAGAGATACTGCATGTCCTCCATTATCCCTAACCACCCCTTTTGGTTTACCTGTAGTTCCTGAGGTATACAAAATGTACAAAGGATCATTTGCATCTACTTCGACAGACTTAGCCAAAGAAACATCTTTAATAATTTGATTCCAATCTATATCATAGTTTGGATTGAGTTGAGCTTTGAAAGTGTCTCTTTGAAAAATTACACATTTTTCTACTTGATGTTTTGCAATTTCAATTGCTTTATCAAGTAAAGGCTTATATTCAATGATTCTATTTGGCTCATGGCCACATGATGCAGAAACTATGACCTTAGGTTTACAATCATCAATTCTCACAGCTAATTCATTTGAGGCAAATCCCCCAAAAACAACAGAATGAACCGCTCCAATTCGAGCGCAAGCTAACATAGCCACTAAAGCTTCAGGTATCATAGGCATGTAAATGATCACACGATCACCTTTAACAACACTTAATTTTGTTAATGCTCCAGCAAACTGGGAAACTTTATATTGTAATTGTGAATAAGTTATTCTCTTTTTAGTATTGGTAACTGGACTATCATAAATAATAGCATCTTGATCTCCCCTGCCTGATAAAACATGTCTATCAATTGCGTTGTAAGATGTGTTTAAAGTTCCATCAGGAAACCATTTATAAAAGGGACTATTCGAGTTGTCTAAAATTTTTTTGGTTTTTTTTCCCATGTAACAGCTTCAGATTGTTTAGCCCAAAATTTAAGATGATCATTTTTCCAACTTTTGTAAATATCTCTATAATATTCCAATAGTTTCTCCCATGAAATTAATGACTAATTATTGGTTCTAGCATTTCTATAATTATGCATTCTCATTAACTGTTCAGATGCTTTGTTAATTGTTGTTGACGCTGCGTGTGGAATTGATGTTCCCGGACCAAAAATGGCAGCAACACCGGCATCATATAAAAATTGATAATCTTGTGGGGGAATAACCCCGCCACAAACAACGAGAATATCGTCTGCCTGTCTTCTTTTAAGTTCATCTAATAATTCAGGTATCAATGTTTTGTGACCTGCAGCTAGAGAAGAAACGCCTATTACATGTACGCTAGATTTAATTGCAAGATCAACCGCCTCTTTTGGTGTCTGAAATAAAGTGCCAATTTCAACCACAAAACCAATATCAGTGAACGCAGATGCTATTACTTTAGCTCCTCTGTCATGTCCATCTTGTCCTAGTTTAGCCATAAAAATTTTAGGGTTCTCACCTGCAATATTTTTAAAGTTTAATAAAGCGTTATCGACCTCTTTAAAATCTTCTTTATTGAGATAAGAATTTTTATAAATATTTTTAATTACATCTTGTTTGACACCGTAACGACCATAAACTTCTTCTAAGGCATAAGAAACTTCTCCTACTGTTGCCCTTGCTCTAATAGCAATAATAGTTAAGTCTAGAAGGTTACCAGTATTTACTCTTGCAGCGTTTTTTAAATTTTCCAAAGCAATTTTTACATTGTTAGAATTTCTTAACTTTTTTATCTCAATTAATTTACTTATTTGTTCGTTACGGACTGCGTTGTTATCAATATCTAATATTTCAATAGGATCTTGTTCATCAGATTTAAATTTATTTACTCCAACAATTACTTGTTCTCCTGAATCAATTTTTGCCTGACGTTTAGTAGCAGATATTTCTATTTCTGACTTTGGGAATCCTTCAATTACTGCTACTGTCATACCTCCCATATCTTCAATCTTTTCAATAAGTATGTTTGCCTTGTCTATTAGTTCCTTTGTCATATTTTCAACAAAATAGCTTCCAGCAAGAGGGTCAACAGTGTCAGTAATACCACTCTCATGTTGAAGAATTAATTGAGTGTTCCTAGCTATTTTAGCTGAAAATTCAGTTGGTAATCCTATTGCCTCATCAAACGAATTAGTGTGTAACGATTGAGTGCCACCTAAAGTAGCTGCTAGTGCCTCAATAGTAGTTCTAATAATATTATTGTATGGATCTTGCTCTTGTAAACTTGCACCAGAGGTTTGACAATGAGTTCTAAGCATTTGAGATTTTGGATTTTGACAATTAAATAACTTTTTCGTCCATTCTGACCATAAATACCTTGCAGCTCTTAACTTAGCAGCTTCCATAAAAAAATTCATTCCAATGGCAAAGAAAAAGGATAACCTTGGTGCAAAGTCATCAACTAATAAATCTTTTTTAGAAGCCGCTCTTATATATTCCAAGCCATCTGCGATTGTAAAAGCTAACTCTTGAACCAAAGAAGCTCCTGCTTCTTGCATATGATACCCAGAAATTGAAATGGAGTTGAACTTTGGCATTTTCTTAGATGTAAAATGGATAATATCTGACACAATTCTCATAGAGGGCTCTGGTGGGTAGATATAAGTATTCCTAACCATAAATTCTTTCAAAATATCATTCTGAATTGTTCCACTTAATTTTTCAAGACTAACTCCCTGCTCTTCTGCAGCAACTATATACCCCGCTAATACAGGAAGAACTGCACCATTCATAGTCATGGAAACAGACATTTTATCGAGAGGGATACCTTCAAAAAGAATTTTCATATCCTCAACGCTATCAATTGCTACTCCAGCCTTGCCTACATCACCATACACTCTTTCGTGATCTGAATCATAACCTCTATGTGTTGCTAGATCAAAAGCTACAGATAATCCCTTTTGCCCCGAAGCCAAATTTCTTTTATAAAATTCGTTAGATTCAGAAGCTGTTGAAAAACCTGCGTATTGCCTTATTGTCCACGGTCTTCCTGTGTACATTGTTGCTTTTGGACCTCTAACATAAGGAGCTTCTCCTGGATTAGAGCCAAGATGTTTTATATCTTTATTGTCTAGCTCAGTGTAAAGAGGTTTAATGTTAATACCTTCTGGCGTTTCAACTATAATTGCATCAATATCTTGTTTTTTTAGCTCCTTAAGAGCGTTTTCTTTCCAACTTTCTAAGCAATTATTTTTTGTCATTTATTTATCTCTTAAAGCTTAAATTATCTATTTAAATATGAATTCCATTATTATTTGGTCAACAGACAAAGTAGCGCCCTCTTGATAATTTATTTTGTAAACCATACATTTTTTTGAAGCTGTTAAAGTGTTTTCCATTTTCATTGCTTCTACAACACAT
The DNA here is from genome assembly GCA_000421325.1 of alpha proteobacterium SCGC AAA536-K22. Taxonomy (GTDB): domain Bacteria; phylum Pseudomonadota; class Alphaproteobacteria; order Puniceispirillales; family Marisalimonadaceae; genus Marisalimonas. The sequence goes on along the minus strand of ATWQ01000006.1, from coordinate 45,808 downwards.
AATGGCTGTCCTTCATCTATAATATCATTTTCTTTAACTAAAACTCTAATTAATTTTCCTGGCATTGGACATATTAAAAGGTTTGATCTATCTTCGATTTTAATTGGTTTCATGTATTTATAATGTTCAGCTACATGTCTTGGAAAAATAGTTGCTGACATTGAAATGCCTCTATAGAAAAGTTCTAAATTTGGGTTCTGATAGTTTATCCTACATTGAATTTTATCAGGAAAAGTTAATTCATGATTACTGTCATTGAAAAGTTTAATAGATGCTGAAACTAATTTTGCAATAAAATCTTTTTGAATATCTATAATCAAATATTCATTTACCATGCCTGACGTCTTTTTCGATGGTATGGGCTGAACATATAATTGAATTTTATCTTCAACTTGTTTTTTAATTTTAAAATTTAATTTAGAGATCTCTGATACTAATGATTTATAATTGATGTGGACTTGCCATTCCTTAGAAAACCCTTCTGAAATTTCAAAATCTTTTGATATTTCAGTTATATGATAAGCAAGGATTATAGAAGCTAAAGTCCATTCTTCATGCTTGTTAGGAATAATTCCCTGAAAGCCCTCTTCAAATTCATCTTGGATAAATGATGTGCTTAAGTTAGCAGACTTAAATCTTTTATTCCCTAAAATAGCCGACAGGAAAGGTATATTGTGATCAATACCCTCTAGCAAAAAATTATCTAAAGCAGATTCCATTCTTTTTATTGAAACATCTCGTGTTTCACCCCATGAGCACAGTTTAGCAATCATTGGATCATAAAACATTGATACTTCATCACCTTCTCTTACTCCATTATCATTTCTTATAATTGAACCGTCAGGGTATTTTTTTTCTTTGGGTGGATGATATTTAGTTAATCTTCCTGTAGAGGGTAAAAAGTTTTTATATGGATTTTCAGCATAGATTCTTGTTTCTATAGCTGAACCGTTTAACTTTATATCTTTTTGAGTAATATCTAATTTTTTACCGAATGCAATGTTAATCATCTGTTCTACTAGGTCTATACCAGTGATTAATTCAGTAACAGGATGTTCAACTTGTAAACGTGTATTCATTTCCAAAAAATAAAATTTTTTTTCTTTATCTACTATAAATTCAACAGTCCCAGCACTAGAATAACAAACCTTTCTAGATAATTGTACAGCTTGATCACCCATTTCTTTTCTAGTTTGTTCATCTAAAAAAGGTGATGGTGCTTCTTCAATAACTTTTTGATTTCTTCTTTGAATAGAGCACTCTCTTTCACCTAAATACACTATGTTCCCATAATTATCAGCTAAAATTTGAATTTCAATATGTCTTGGTTCAGTTATAAATTTTTCAATAAAAATACGTTTGTCTCCAAAACTATTTAAAGCTTCGCTTTCTGCTCTTTCAAAATTCTCCGAAATCTCGTCTCTTGAGAAAGCAATTCTCATGCCTTTGCCACCACCACCCGCACTTGCTTTTATCATAACCGGATAGCCTATTTCGTCAGCAATCTTAATAGCTTCATTCTTGTCTTTAATAATACCTATGTGACCTGGAACGGTATTAACATTGGCAGTTTGGGCAATTTTTTTTGATTCTATTTTATCTCCCATTGAAGCAATAGCTGACTTTGAGGGGCCAATAAAAATAATTCCAGCCTTTTTCAAAGCTTCTGCAAAATCAGCATTTTCTGATAAGAACCCGTATCCGGGATGTAAGGCGTCACAATTCATGTCCTTACATGCTTTAATGATTAAATCTGATCTTAAATAACTCTCTGATGCTAAAGAAGCCCCTAAGTGAAAGGCTTCATCAGCTAGACGAACGTGTTCAGCATATCGGTCTGCATCTGAAAAAACAGCAACAGTTTTGATATTCATTTTTCTTGCAGTTTTGATTACTCTACAAGCTATTTCCCCACGATTTGCAATTAAAATTTTTTTAAACATTTTTTACTTCTATAATTATTAAAGAGGAATATTTCCAAATTTTTTATCTGGATTAGTTTGTGTTTTATTTTTTAATTTCGAAAAAGCTTGTATAAGCCGAAATCTAGAATTACTCGGTATAATAACATCATCAAGGAATCCTCTCTCGGCAGCGATAAAAGGATTGGCAAATGTTTCTTCATAATCTAAAGTTCTTTTTTGAATTTTTGTTGGATCGTCAAGTTCATCTCTAAATAAAATTTCAACCGCACCTTTAGCGCCCATAACTGCTATTTCTGCAGTTGGCCAAGCATAATTTGCATCCCCTCTTAAGTGCTTTGAACTCATTACGTCATAGGCACCACCATAAGCTTTTCTAGTAATTAAAGTAACTTTTGGAGTAGTAGCTTCTGCGTATGCAAATAAAAGTTTTGCACCATGCTTAATAATACCACCATACTCTTGAGTAGTACCTGGCATAAACCCTGGAACGTCAACTAGAGTTAGTATAGGAATATTAAAAGCATCACAGAACCTTACGAATCTAGCTGCTTTTCTACTGGAGTCTATGTCTAAACAACCTGCTAAAACCATTGGTTGATTGGCTACAACACCTATGGTTTGCCCATCTAATCTTATAAAGCCAATCAGAATATTTTTTGCAAAATTTTCTTGTAGTTCAAAAAAATCAAACTGATCTGAAACAGATGTAATAAGTTCTCTCATATCATAAGGTAAATTAGGATTTTCAGGGATTAGAGTGTCTAAGGCAAGAGACAATCTCCTTTTTGAATCCTCAGTTTTTCTCGTTTTTGATTTTTCTGAATTATTCGAAGGTAAAAAACTAAGAAACCTTCTTAAACCTGTTAAGGCCTCAATATCATTACTATATGAACCATCTGCAACAGATGAAATTGTTGTATGTGTTTCAGCTCCCCCCAACTCTTCTGCTGTCACCTCCTCTGAAGTTACTGTTTTTACTACATCTGGTCCAGTTACAAACATATAACTTGTTCCCTTAACCATGAAAGTAAAGTCAGTCATAGCTGGTGAGTAAACTGCTCCTCCAGCACAAGGGCCCATAATCATTGATATTTGTGGAATTACCCCAGAAGCCAGAGCATTTTGAAGAAATACATCTGCATAGCCTCCTAATGATTCCACTCCTTCTTGAATTCTAGCTCCGCCACTGTCATTCAAACCAATAATAGGTGCTTTATTTTGAACAGCTAACTTCATAATCTTAACTATTTTTTTTGCATGATCTGATGATAATGAACCTCCAAAAACCGTGAAATCTTGGGCATAAACATAAATTAATTTTCCATTCACTTTACCAGAGCCTGTAATAACGCCATCTCCTGGTATAGTTTTCCCATCCATTCCAAAATCTCTGATACGATGGATTACAAACATGTCTGTTTCTTCGAACGAGCCTTCGTCTAAAAGAGTGTTAATTCTTTCTCTTGCGGTAAGTTTTCCTAATGAGTGTTGTTTTTCAATTCTTTTCTGACCACCACCGAGACGAGCTTTTTCTCGTCTAGATTGCAACTCTAAGATTATTTCTCTGCTTGATTTTTTAATAATATTTCTCCCCTAGAGAACCCATAAAACATATTATTTAACAAAATTTAAAAAATTTAACTAGCAATAATCAATATATGTTAATTGAAATATTATTTAATATAATCAATTATGAATAATAAAAACAAATATAAAGAATATTTTCTTGGAGATCTGTATGAAGGAAATAATTTCTAGTGTAGGAAAACTAAATCATATTGCGATTGCGGTACCAAGTATCCAAATAGCATCAGATATGTGGAAAAAGGCATTAGGGGCTAATATAAGTGCACCTCAGATATTAACTGATCACGGTGTAAAAGTAATCTTTGTTGAAGCACCTAACACAAAAGTTGAGCTTCTTGAACCTTTAAACGAAAATAGTCCAATAAGTCGATTTCTAGAAAAAAATCCTAATGGTGGGATGCATCATATTTGTTATGAAGTTAAAAATCTAAAATCAGCTTCAAAAAAACTTGAAGCAGTTGGTGCAAGAATTTTGGGAGATGGACTCCCTAAAATTGGTGCTCATGGAAACCCAGTAATTTTTTTAAACCCAAAGGATTTTTCAGGCACACTTATTGAATTAGAGGAAATTGAATAAAATTATATATTTTTTTTATAAATTACAGGTGCTCCACATTTCTTACAAACCAAGTTAGGCTTTCTCCTGTGTGTTTTTTGTTCCCAACATTGATTTATACAAAACCTAACCCATTTATAATCTGAAAATTCTAAAGTATGGCAACGTTTAGCCGAGCATCCAATTTTTTTAGCCATAGTTTTCCACACACTGTCGTGACCGTGGTTAGGGCCAACTAAAGCGTGTGCAATCTCATGTAGTATAGTGTCATTAATATCTAAATCATCTGCATGTTTTATAAAATTTCTTGAAAAAGATATTTTTTTTTCTGTGAAATGACAAGCTCCAGCTCTAACTTTCGCGTGATCAAGCTCTAATTTCCAATCACAAAGTCCATATTTATCCATTTCTGATCTAGCTAAATTTAAAAAATATCTGAAGAGATATAGATCTTTTGATTGTCTTTTTCTAGGAAGTGAATAACTTTTCTTTAAATTAAATAATTTTTTTATTTTAAAAAGATCTTTCATCATATTTTATATTTATAAAAAACACTTTTAACTAAAAATTTTAATATCTGGATATATAAAATTGCTTGAATTAAAAAATATAACACTGAAATGGAATTCTCCAAAAGAAAAAATATTTATACAGAACCTCAATCTTAAAATTAAAAATGGTGAGATTTTATGTATTTTTGGAGCAAGTGGTGTTGGGAAGTCGTCATTAATAAATATCATAGCAGGTATTTACGAAGATGACTTGCTATTTGAAGGTGAAATAATATTGAATGGGAAAAAATTAAATCAAATTCCAACCGAAAAACGAAAAATTGGTCTTTTACTTCAAGACGGCACATTATTTCCTCATTTAACTGTAGAACAAAATATTTTATTTGGGATGGATAAAAAACTTACTTATAAGGAAAAATCTTCATTAATTAGCAGTAATCTTAAAAAGTCCAATATGACGGGGTTTGAAGATAGATATCCTCACACCTTATCAGGAGGACAAAAAGCAAGAGTGGCTTGTCTTAGAGCAATTTTATCAGGGCCTGAAGCATTACTATTAGATGAACCATTTTCATCACTTGACCCAGACCAAAGAAATAGCTTTAGAGAATTTGTAGTGAATAATATTAAAGAAAATAAAATCGCATGTTTATTAGTAACACATGACGAAAATGATAAAATAATTAGTGACAGTGAACCATTAAACTTAAATATTTTTCAAAGATAAGCTTTTAATATTTTCGATTAAAATTAATAATCCTTTGCTTAAATAACATTTTTTGTTAAGAATTTTATTGGATTATAAAAAGGTGTGAAATGAATTCGTCTATAAATACTTCGAAAATTATATTGGATAATCAAGATAATAAAATTATTTCTCAAGAAGAAGCTGAGGAAGCTGTAAAAACTCTTATTCAATATATAGGCGAGGATCCTGAAAGAGAGGGATTAATAGAAACACCTAAAAGAGTAATAAAATCTTTTAATGAATTTTATGCAGGTTATGGTGAAAACCCAGAAATATTATTGTCTAAAACATTTGAAGATATTGAGGGCTATGACGATATAGTACTACTTAAAAATATTAGTTTTGAAAGCCATTGTGAGCATCACATGGTTCCAATAATTGGAAGTGCTTCAATTGGATATTATCCAGACAACAGAGTTGTTGGAATATCAAAATTAGCCAGAGTTTTAGACGCATTTGCTAAAAGACTTCAAACACAGGAAACAATGACTGCACAAATATTAAATTGTATCGATAAAACTCTATCACCTAAAGGTACTGCTGTTTATATAAACGCAGAACATCATTGTATGAGTACAAGAGGTGTTTTAAAAAATGATGTAAAAATGACCACTAACCAATTTAGTGGTTGTTTTTTAGAAGATGTGAATTTACAAGATAGATTTTTGAAAATGGCAACTTAATTAAATTAAATATATTTCTCTTTAAGACGAAATTTATAGAAAAAAAGTTATGAAATTTGCACCAATAATTTATCTAATAGGGATGTTGTTATGTATCCTTTCTCTTTTTATGATGATCCCTGCTTTTGTAGATTGGTTTTATGGAAACAATGATTGGCCTGCGTTTGTTGGCTCTTCACTTGCAACTTTATTTGTAGGAGCAATACTTTTTCTTTCAAATAAAGATAGTACAACTGAACATTTAGAATTAAGACAGGCATTTTTATTAACAAATAGTGCATGGATATCAATTGCCTTGTTTGGATCTTTACCTTTTTTATTTTCTGAAATTAATATGGGTTTTACTGATGCAATTTTTGAGTCAACTTCTGGAATAACAACTACAGGCGCTACAGTTATCAATAATTTAGAAGCAACTTCACATGGAATTTTAATATGGAGAGCACTTCTTCAATGGCTAGGCGGTGTTGGTATTATTGTAATGGCTTTAGCTGTTTTACCAATGCTATCAATAGGCGGAATGCAGCTTTTCAAAACCGAATCTTATGAAACGCCTGACAAAGTTGTTCCTAAAGCAGCAAGTTTTGCAGCTGGTATAAGTATAGTATACATTACATTAACAATTGTATGGGCATTTATGCTATGGGGTGCTGGAATGCCTATATTTGACTCAATTGCACATGCAATGACTACTCTTGCAACAGGAGGATATTCAACCAGATCTCACTCTTTAGCGGCATTTAACTCCTCTTCCATCGAAATAATTATTATCTTTGGAATGGTCGTTGGCTCATTACCATTTGTTCATTATTTAGCAATAACAAAAAAAGGTTTTAGAAACTTATTTAAAGACGACCAAGTGAAATTATTTTTAAGTTTAATAGTATTTGTTGTTTTTATTGTTTCAATATATTTACACTTTAATGACATGCCATTTTTAGAAGCTCTAAGATTGGCTTCATTTAATGTAATATCAATTATTACTGGAACAGGTTTTGGGACATCTGACTTTAATAATTGGGGTGGCTTTCCTACTACAATTCTACTTATTCTTATGTTTGTTGGAGGATGTGCTGGTTCAACCACTTGTGGTCTAAGAATGGCTAGAATACAAGTTTTAGTGGCAAACGCAAAATCTCAAATTTCTAAACTTATTAGACCTCATGCAGTAGTTGTTTCATATTATAATCAAAAGCCAATACCAGAAAATGTTGCTGAGTCAGTTATGGGGTTCTTTTTTTTATATATAATCTCTTTTGCAGTTATTGCCTGCCTTTTGGGAGGATTAGGATTAGATTTAATAACGGCAATTTCAGGAGCTGCGTCAGCAATTGGAAACGTTGGTCCTGGCTTAGGAGATATCATTGGACCCTCAGGATCTTATCAATCCATCCCAGAACTTGGTAAGTTGTTTTTATGTGCTGGGATGATTTTGGGGAGATTAGAAATTTTTGCAATTTTAGTTATGTTCTCACCATTATTTTGGAAAAACTAGATATTAGCTAATTAAAATTAGAGAATATTCTCTCAGTTTTGCAGAATTCGCATATAACTTTAATATTTCCATTTTCATCTGAAATATCTATTAATTCTTCTTTACTTAAGTTTTTTATTGCAAACTCAACCTTAGCTTTTGAACATCTACACTTATCTTTGATTATAATTTCATCATATATTGTTACTCCTAATTCATTAAATAATCTAAAAAGAATGTCTTGTGAACTAAGATCATTCGATAAGAATTCTTCATTTCGTAATGTTGACAAAAAAGTTAACGAATCTTCCCAAATCTCATCATAGTCCTCTTTTTCAATAATATGTTTAATAGGCATTTTTTGAAGCATGACTAAACCTGATGAAATCATTTTTTCTCTATTTTTTTTATTTGAACTATAATAATTAAAATTTAAAAATTTAGTATCTAATTGCTCTGAATTATTAAAATATAATTCTGCTGTTTTAGAAATAGTTTGTTCTTCAAGTGCCACAATGCCTTGATATCTTTTTGAATATTTTCCTTGATCTAATGTAAAGGAAATATGCCCAGATCCCATTAATGAATTTAAATCAACATCTTTTTTCGAAAAATTATCTTCTAATCCAACATAACCTCTCAAACAACCATCATTTGTTATATCAGAAATTAATGTGTGAACCTCACCAGAACCTTTAGCTTGAATTGTAAAAATACCATCATGTTTCATCCTAGATCCTAAGCAAGCAGTAATAGTCAATGTATCAGCGAGCAGACTTTCAATATTGCTAGGATAATTATGTCGTTTAATAATTTCAGATACAGTATTTTCAAGCCTAACTATACTACCCCTGACTTGACTTTTACCTAACTGAAAGGGAATTATATGATTAGTGGATGTCATTTAAAAAATGTGAATTTCATAATAATTTTCAGTTTATACAAAAATGCATAATTGCTTTTTGAGCATGCAGTCTATTTTCTGCTTCGTCAAATATTACAGAATGCTCTCCTTCAAGCACCTCAGAACTTACTTCCTTGTTCCGATAAGCAGGTAAACAATGCATGAAAATAGCTTTTTTATTCGCTACTTTCATAATTTTGTTATTAACTTGGAATGGAACAAAAACATCTTCAGGCAGTGGATTTTTATTTCCCATAGACCTCCATGTATCTGTAATTATACAATTAGCCCCATCAGCAGCTTGAATTGGATTGTCAGTAATATAAATGTTATTATTTCTTTCAATTGCCCATGATATAGTCTCTGAGTTAGGCTTAACTCCTTCAGGGCAAGCTATATGTAATTCAAACTTTAATAAAGCTGCAGCTTCGATCCAACTTTGTAAGACATTATTACAATCCCCAAACCAGGCGATTTTCTTATTATCAAAATTATGTAAATGTTCTTTAAATGTAACCAAATCTGCTAACACTTGGCAAGGATGACTAAAATCAGTTAATGCATTTATTACAGGAACACTTGATGCTTTTGCATATTTTATTAACTGGCTATGTCCAAAGCACCTTATAATTACCATATCAGCGTATCTTTCAAGAACGTGAGCCGTGTCTTCTACAGTTTCTCTTTCACCTAATTGCATTTCTTTTTCATTTAAAAGATAACTTTTTCCGCCTAATTGATTTATTCCAACTTCAAATGATACGCGGGTTCTTAGTGAGGGTTTTTCAAAAATTAGAACGACTTGTTTGTCTGCCATAAACTTTGGATGAGCTTCTTTTTTCCATTTTAAAGATAATGAAATTAAATCTAAAAGTTGATCTGTTGAAAGATCTTTTAAATCAATAAAATTAGACATGTTACTCTATGTTTTCTTTAATTCTAAAACTATATCATCGAGTATATCAAACGCATTATCAACTTCTTCTTTTGATGTGTTTAAAGGAGGAAGCAATCTAATTGTATTTTCTGCTGCACCTACTAATAACAAACCTTTTTCTCTTGCGATATTTCCAAAATCTCCTGCAGTGACATTCTCATTTAACTGAAATCCTCTTAACATTCCAGAGCCTTTTTTTGAAAATATTATAGGTGTAACATGCATGTCGTTTTTTATTAATTGATCCATTTTTTTGTCAAAATAAACAATCATTTTTCTTAAATTATCCAAAAAGTCTTTTTCTAATAGAAGTTCTAAAACAGCATTTGCGGAACGCATTGCTAATGGGTTACCTCCAAAGGTACTTCCATGAGTCCCAGGTATCATTGCGTCACCTACTTCTGCTTTTGCCATTACTGCTCCTACTGGAAAACCACCTCCCAGCCCTTTAGCTAGTGCAATTATATCAGGCTCTATATCCTGTTGCTGATAAGCAAATAAAGTGCCTGACCTACCCATCCCTATTTGCACCTCATCTGAAATCAATAAAGATCCATTTTCCAAAGCAATATCTTTGAGTAATTTCAAATACCCATCAGGAGCTTTTCTAGCACCACCTTCACCCTGAACAGGTTCTACTAAAATTGCTGCAACATGTTTCCCAATAACTTTTTTTAAGCTCTCAACATCACCCCATTCGACATGAGTAAAACCTTGAGCAGATGGACCAAAACCTTCTCTAAATAATGGTCTGTCATTTGCAGCTAACATAGCTAATGTACGGCCGTGAAAAGCACCTGTAGCACATATAATTTCTGTTCTATCTTTTTCACCATTGGCCCAAGCATACCTTCTTGCAACTTTAACAGCTCCTTCTGTTGCTTCTGCACCAGAGTTACAAAAGAAAACTCTTTCTGCACATGAATTAGCAACAAGCTTTTCTGCAACAGTTTCCTGCTCTGGTATCCTGTAAAGATTAGAAGTATGCCATAACTTAGATGCCTGATCTTGGAGGGCTTTTACTAATTTAGGATGACAGTGTCCAAAAGCATTTACTGCTATACCACTAGCGTAATCTAAATATTTTTTTCCGTCTTCGGCAATTAAAAAGCTACCTTGACCATGCGTAAATGCAATATCAATTCTACCATAAGTTGTCATTATTGATGGACTAATAGTCATTTTTAAGCTCTTAAAAAATTATAAATAGAATATACGAACGATAATAAATAAAAAGAAATAAATAAGAAAGTTTAAATAAAATGTTTGGCTAACTTTAAGCCTTGAGCTTGATAATTGCTAGTACTACCAGCTTCTCCATACAAAAATTTAGGAATATTTGCCATTGGCTCGTATACTAATCTACAAACTGTCTGACCTTGTTCAATTAGAAAAGGTACATCATGAGATCTTACCTCTAGCACTGCTCTAGTTCTAGAAGCCCCTAAGTTAGTTAATCCAAATCCAGGATCAAAAAATCCAGCATAATGAGCTCTAAATTCTCCAACTTTTGTGTCATATGCTCTCATTTCAGCTGCATAATTTGATGGCACAGAAACATATTCTTTACTAGCTAAAATATAAAAAGCATCTGGACTAAGAATTAAGCTTCCAGATTTATTTTCATTTTCATTTTTGTTAGTTTGATAAATTAAATCTTCTGTTGTTATTTTTTCCCAAAAAAGCTCACGTTTGTAAAAATTTGGTTTGTCAATGTCTATTAGCTTAGAATGTTTTCTAGCTTTATACCCAATCAACCCATTTTTTCCAACCAAATCGACTGATAAAGGTACACCATTTTTAATTTTATCAGGAAGATCATCATTATCTTGACTTCTAACTAACCCTACATGCTCTTGTAAAATTTCCATTTCTTTATCAGAGGTAAAAGATTGACCTCTCCTTATCCTCAATTGATTTAATCTTGACCCAGTTCTAACTAAGACAGAAAATGTTCGAGGGGATATTTCTGCATATAGTGGTCCTTCATAACCAGCAGGAACATCTTCGAATTCTGATGCTCCGTCAACTATTAATCTTGTAAAAACATCTAATCTTCCAGTTGAGCTTTTTGGATTTGCAATGCCTGCTAGATCATCTGTTAAACAAACTCTTTCTAAAAGCTTTACAATGTAAACACATCCGCACTCTAAGACAGCACCATCAAAAAGACTAAACTCATGCATAGCAAGATCTTTTAATCTACTCGAAACTTTGTTTCCTTTACCAGGAAGAAAAGAAGCAGGAACTCTCCATGCTTTAATCCCAAGCCTTAAGTCAATAGAAGCTGGTTGAATAATGTCTTTATCAATATCTTGATCACTACTAATAATATTTTTATTAATTAATTCCAGAATTTCTTGACTTGATAAAATACCCGCTATTTTTTGAACTTTGTTCATTTTAAAAGTTTCCATAAATATTTATTATTCTATGACCGAAGTCTATAGCCTGTTTTAAGGATATACCAAGCAAAAAAACTTAGTCCTAGATTGCAAAAAAGTAAAATTATACTTCCTGTAATAGGGGATGCATCGCTCAATCCTAAAAAACTAAACCTTAAGCCATCTATAGCATAGAAAATAGGATTACAATAAGCCACAATTTTAAGAGAATCTGGAAGTCTTTCAATAGAATAAAAAGTTCCAGACAAGAACGCTAAGGGCTGTATTACAAAATTTGAAATAATAGCTAATTGATCAAATTTTTCAGCCCAAATTCCTGCTAACATTCCTATTACTGCTAAGGAGAAAGCTCCTTGTAATAAAAATAATACCATCCAAATAAAATTATCTGGAAAATTTAAAATCCCCAATGCCCAGAGTAATATAAAAGAGGCTATAAAAACACATAAACCTCTTGTCATACCAGCCATGGTATGTGCAACTAATATTTCTACTGGTCCCAATGGAGACATTAAAAGATCTACTATTGAACCCTGAACTTTTGCTGTCATGAATGCGGAAGAAACATTTGCGAATGAATTTTGTAAAACACTCATCATCATCAAACCTGGAACTAAGAATGTAATAAAAGAAATACCTTTAAACCCAGCACCTCTGTCAATAGCTATAGAAAAAACGATTACAAAAAGCAATGTAGTTACCATTGGAGCAGTAATAGTTTGTAAAAAAACATTTGAAAATCTTTTTACTTCTTTCAAATAAAGAGTGAACAAACCTGTCCAGTTAACTGTTCCAATTTCTCTTTTAACACCTAAGTTTAAATTCTTATCTTTCAATCATTTGTCTCCCGCAACTTAAATATTTATAATTTTTATAATCTATATATAATTACATGAAATCAGCTTTTATAATCATAAATGAATAATTTAATGAATAATGAAGAGAAAATAATTAAAAGATTAAGACATTCAGCTATTTCATATCTAGCACGTTATGAAGTATCAATAAATCAGTTTGAACAAACAATGAAGAGAAAATTGTCTAATTTTCAAGATCATTTAAGTGAGCAAGAAAAAATGAAAATGATTGACATAATTAAAAGAGAAATGATTTCTGCTAAGTTTATTGATGATAAACGTTTTGCTGAAATTAGGGTACGTTCAATGAGACGTCAAGGAAGCTCACTAAGGTTAATTTATGCTAAGTTAAAAGAAAAAGGACTTTCAAATGATGTGATACAATTTGCTATTGATGTAGTAGATGAAGGGCATGAAAACGCCGAAATGATTGCTGCTTTAAGGTTTATTAAGAAAAAAAACATAGGAATTTATTATAAAAATAAAAAAATTGGTAATGAAACTAATGAATATACATTAAGAGATAAATGGTTTGGTGCTCTTTCAAGAAAAGGATTTTCATTAGAAATCATTCGAAAAGTAATAAATATCAAAGATATTGTTAATGCAGATTTATTATTAGAAGATAGTATATAAAAAAAGGGGAGTACAAAATGACAGATAAAGATTTATATAAACCAGCATCAAGTATTATTAAAAACTCCCATGCTAATGAAGAAATTTATGAAAAAATGTATAGAGAATCTTTAAGTTCTCCAGAAGAATTTTGGAGATATCACGGTCAGAGGATTGATTGGATTAAGCCTTATACAAAGGTTAATAATGTATCATATAAAAAGGAAGACCTCCTTATAAATTGGTATGAAGATGGAACTCTAAATGCAAGTTTTAACTGCCTAGATAGGCACCTAAAGACAAAAGGTAAAAATACTGCAATTATTTGGGAAGGTGATAACCCAGACGAATCTAAGCATATAAGTTACAATGAACTTTACGAAGATGTTTGTAAATTTTCTAATGTACTAAAGAACGCTGGTGCAAAAAAAGGAGATCGTATAACTATTTATATGCCTATGATCCCCGAAGCAACAATTGCAATGTTAGCTTGTACAAGGATTGGAGCAATTCATTCAGTTGTTTTTGGAGGGTTTTCTCCTGACGCACTCGCCGGAAGGATCGAGGACTGTAACTCCACAATTATTATAACCGCTGATGAGGGTGTAAGGGGTGGAAAATCAATTCCTCTAAAGTCTAATACTGACGAAGCTATATCTAAAGCCAAAATGTGTAAAACTACTATTGTTGTTAGAAGAACTGGTTCAAAAATTAATTGGATAGACGGACAAGATATTTGGTATCACGAAGAAATGGAAAAAGCATCTCCTAATTGTCCTCCTACTGAAATGAACGCTGAAGACCCGATGTTTATTTTATATACCTCAGGATCTACAGGCAAACCAAAAGGAGTTCTTCATACTACTGGTGGTTATATGGTTTATACTTCTATGACACACCATTATGTTTTTGATTATCAAGAGAATGAAATCTATTGGTGTACTGCAGATGTTGGTTGGGTTACAGGTCACTCTTATATAGTCTATGGGCCATTATCAAATGGAGCAACAACTCTAATGTTTGAAGGTGTTCCTAATTATCCAACTGTAAGTAGGTTTTGGGAAATTGTAGACAAACACCAAGTTAATATTTTTTATACTGCGCCAACAGCAATAAGAGCATTAATGGCTGAGGGAGATCATCCTGTTAATACAACAAAGCGAACTAGTTTAAGAATATTAGGTAGTGTGGGTGAGCCAATTAATCCAGAGGCATGGAATTGGTACAATAATGTTGTTGGGAATGGTAAATGCCCTATAGTTGATACTTGGTGGCAAACTGAAACTGGAGGGATATTGATTACACCTTTACCTGGTGCAACCACAACTAAACCTGGTTCAGCTACTAAACCTTTTTTTTGGGATCCTACCTGTTTTAGTTGATTCTGAAAATAATGAATTAGATGGAGCAGCTGAAGGTAATTTATGTATTAATATGTCTTGGCCAGGACAAATGAGAACTGTATATGGTGACCATCAACGTTTTATTGACACATATTTTTCTACTTTCCCAGGAAGATACTTCTCTGGAGATGGTTGTAGAAGAGACGAAGATGGATATTTTTGGATTACAGGAAGAGTTGATGACGTAATCAATGTGTCGGGTCACAGAATGGGGACAGCAGAAGTTGAATCTGCGCTTGTAGCTCATTCTGATGTTGCAGAGGCTGCCGTCGTTGGCTATCCACATGATATTAAAGGTCAAGGTATTTATGCATATGTCACAGTAAACATTAATGTTAAAGCATCTGAGGAATTATTATCAGAACTAAAAAAATGGGTTAGAAAAGAAATAGGTCCTATTGCTACTCCTGATTTAATTCAATTTGCGCCAGGGCTTCCTAAGACAAGATCCGGCAAAATAATGCGACGTATTTTGAGAAAAATTGCTGCAAACGAGCATAATGAACTTGGAGATGTATCTACCTTAGCTGATCCATTGGTTGTAGAAAATTTGGTGGAAAACAGAAAAAATATTTAATTCTTAATATTTGATATTTAATTTTTTTTAATCTGATTAAAATAATTTACTAACCATTTTATCAATAATGGTAATGTGGCTATTAAAGCAAAACTCATTAAAAGAGATAAAGACATGATATCATTAATATTATTTATTTTTGATACTTCTGAGCCTGCATTCACATAGACTATCGTGGCAGGTAACATACCTAGTTGGCTTATATAATAGAATTTTTTAATGCTAATGGGTAAGACACCCATAATTAAGTTGATTAATATAAATGAAATTGTTGGAATTAATCTTAAACTTAAGAGATACCAGGGACCATTTTCATTGAATTTTTCTATCATTACAGATTTTTTTTTAAAAAATTTGTTATTAACAAAATCAGCTAAGAAATATCTTGATAGCAAAAAACATATACAAGCGCCAAGTGTTGAAGCAAAGGATACTAAAATTACACCTTCTACAACACCAAACAAAGCCCCAGCAGCAACAGTCAAAACACCAGGTAAAAACGGAAAGGATAATCCTGCAAAAATGATGTATGAAATGAAAAAAACAAATCTAGACAACACAATCTCTTTACTAGCCCACATCATCAACCAGTTAATATTTTGTTTTAAACTATCTAAATTCAAAATTTCTTGAAGATAAAAATATGATATGAGAAAAGCTAATATCAAAATAAATATAAGAAAAATTAGTTTTTTCATTATGAGCTAAATACCCCAGACCCTATTGGCAAACTCTGGATAAAATTCTGAAACCATCGGCGCAATCTTATTTCTTAAAATATTAATTCTATTCGTATGAGGATGGGGCATTTGAGTTATTTCTTTATCTACGTCAAAATTAAAGCCTGTCAGTTTGATTAAATTTTCAATGGTTTCTTTTTCATTTATTTTAAATAAAGAAAATTTTTGTAAGCTTTTATTAAACTTAAATAAAGCTCTATTCGTTAATAAATATTTTGGACCACCTGGTCTATAAACTCCTTTTTCTGACACTCCAGGTGCAGATATGAAATCAACTTTTTTTACTAAAGTTCTAGGGGAATGCTCTTCTCTAAACAAAATTATTTGAGGAACTACAAAATACATCAATGCTGAACCAAATGAACCAGGAAATCTTTTTTCAATTTTTTGGATACTCTCCAGTTCCTACTAAATTAATGTTTGCTTTACCATCAATTTGAACACCTCCTAAGAAAAAAGTGTCTATCCGTCCCTGAGCTGCACAGTCAAAAAGTTCTCTAGCCCCATCTGTAAAATTATTATATCTGTTTGAGTGAAGAATAGTCACCCTTAACCTTTTATCAAAAGTTTTTGCTTCTTCTCTTGCAAGTAGAGCCGCAGCCCCCGGAATAGGAGACGCGGCACCAACTGCTACGTGTCTATCATTTTTCAATAAATCTGCTAATTGACTTATTAAGAGTTCTTCTCTTTGAATGTCTAAGATCACTTTTTGTTACCTTGTAGCTAATTTTTCAGACAGTGTTTCATATATTCTCTAAAACCTTCTTTGGTCTTAGCTGCTAAAGAATATTTTTTTATTTCTTCATTATCTGAACCATAAACCCCAGGAAGAGCGCACGGCCATGCACCATTTTTAACAATTGAAATACCATCCACATATAGAGCAGGAAGACAAGTTGCCGCAGATAATTCATCTTCAAAAAAATCTATATCCATGACCTTTTCTACAGTAACAAATACTTTTTTTGAAGCATGTGCTAAAGTAGCTAATTCTCTTCTTCGTCCAATTTGAATATTTCCATTTCTGTCAGAACAAGCGGCATGAAAAACTAACACATCCAACTGGATGGCAGGAAGTAATAAAACGGGTTCATCTTTAACCCCTGATGATTTCATAGGGTTAGCAATAACATGCCAATCTTTTCTATATTTTTGAATGTCAGAACCAATCACACCCCTCAAAGGCATAAACGGGACAGACTTTTCAGTGGCTTGAAGTTGAGCATGTAATGCTGGACATGTTGAATCTTTTATTAAAATATTACCATTTTCAATAGCTTCTGAAAATCTAGGAGCCAAACCAAATTCACCCAACGTTACAGCAGCAGCCTCAATTTCAGATACACACCCACTACCAATTAACATGTCGCCTTGAATAGTAGTCAATGGAAGACAATATAGTTTTAAATCTTTGACACCTTTTTTTATTAATTCCGTTGTGAATTTCATTGGAACACCTGAATAATCAGCCGGTATCCCTAAAATAAATCCATCTTGAACTTCATCAACAATTTCTTTCAAAGATAATTCATCAAATGACTTCATTTTAATTTCCTATCTAATTACAGATATTGACTAATAATTACTCTTCTGCCCTTTTTTGTATTTTGAAATAGATGCTTTTAACATTTTTTCTTCTTCACAACCAAGAAAACATAATTTTTCTAATTTTTTCAAATTATTTTCTGCTTTTTTCAATTTTCCCAAAGTTAAAAACATTTCTCCTTGGTATTCAAGCGCACCTTTATGCTTAGGGGATATGGTTAATGCTTTATTATAATACATTCCTGCTTTGTCTAAATCTCCAATTTTCCTAAAAGAAAAACCAAGATAATTATATATATCAGGGTCAAGTTTATTACTTTGTTCAGCCTTAACAAGGTTTTCAATTGCCAAATTGTATGATTTTTTCTTTATTAGTTTGACAGCATTATAATAATAATTTGATTTAACCATTGTTTTCTTACTGTCATCATCACTT
Source organism: alpha proteobacterium SCGC AAA536-K22 (assembly GCA_000421325.1). Lineage (GTDB taxonomy): Bacteria > Pseudomonadota > Alphaproteobacteria > Puniceispirillales > Marisalimonadaceae > Marisalimonas. The sequence continues at coordinate 27,904 of ATWQ01000006.1, read as the reverse complement.
CCAGCAGAATATGCTGAAAAGCTGAAAAGTGATAATATGATAAATAAATTGATTTTGTTAATTGATGAATATGACTTAAATTTTATTACCAATTTGAACTCCATTTACAAAAATATATTGAGATGTATATATATTTAATAAACAATTATACTAGGTAACTTATGAAATATATACTTTTAATTACGATATCTTTGCTGTTTCTTAAAAACGACAAAGTTTTTAGTGACGTTTTACCTAATGACATCTTTTCGTCTGTTGAGGTTGTTGAATTACAAATGAACTCATTACAAACAAACTCAAAAGTTGATAACTCAGGTATTTATCAATGCTGGCTTTTTGCTCATCCAGAAAATAAAAAATATACTGGTCCTTTTTCAAATTTCAAAAGAATGATTGCGGATACTTCTTATAAAATTTTGTTAAATTCTCTAAAATTTAAAACTAAGTTACTTTCGAAAGATAAAAAGATTGCAAAATATTCTGTAGATGTAGACGCATATGATAATAAACGTTACAATTTAACTTGGGTTTTAGAAAAAACTAAGCTTAATGAAAATTGTAAGAATTGTTGGATGACTACTTCTGTTACCCAACCCCAATTCATTGGTTTATTAAATTAAATTTAAACAAAGAGGAAATTATGAAAACAGCTAAAGATTATCTAAAGGAAGCAAACGAAGTGGTACCAAAAATTGATGTTAATGAGGCCATTGAAAAACATAAGTCTGGGTCTTCCATTTTTATAGATGTCCGAGACAGTTCAGATATAAAAAAAACTGGAACGATCCTAAATGGATTAGAAATACCTAGAGGATTAATTGAGTTCGTAGCAGACGAAGCCACGCCACTTTATAATAAAACTCTTAAGAAAGATTCCGAAATTATATTAGTGTGCGGAGTAGGTGGTCAAGCAGCATTGACTGGAAAAACTCTTTTAGAAATGGGCTATAAGAATGTTCTGAATGTAGGAGGAATACCTGAATGGGAAAAAAATGGTGGCCCTATGAAGAAGTAGTTTTTTCAATTCTATTATGGTGAAATAATGTCCAACGAGACAATTGGTATTTTAATGCCTGGCGACATGGGCCATGGGTGTGGCAAAGTATTTATAGAAAATAACTTCAGGGTTATTACATGTCTCAATGGTAGAAGTAATCGTACAAAAAAATTATCTGAAAATGCGGGTATAGAAAATGTACAAACAATAGAAAATGTTGTTAATTTTTCCGATATAATATTATCTATTCTGCCTCCTGAAGCCGCTCTTAAACAGGCAAGTATTGTTAACAGAATAATTTTAGAGAAAAAAAAATATATTACTTATGTTGATTGTAATGCTGTTTCTCCAAAAACCGCAGAAAAGATAAACAACACAATTTCTAGTAAATATTGCAACTTTATTGATGCTGGCATTATTGGCTTTAACCCGGTTGTAGAAAAGGGTCAAACAAGATTATATGTTTCAGGACTTAATACTGAACCAGTAAAAATTCTTCACAATAAGGGTTTTGTAATAAAGGATTTAGGAAAGAAAGTTGGAAAAGCCTCAGCTATGAAAATGGTTTATGCTAGTGCAACAAAAGGTACTTTTGCACTTCACGCTGCTGTCTTAACAACCGCTCATAAGCTAGGTTTATCTTCTGAGTATTTTGACGAATTAAAATATAGTAAACCTGACATTTTATCCGCCATGGAAAGAATGATCCCAAGAATTCCCTTAGATGCAGCAAGATGGGAAGGTGAAATGCATGAAATTGCTAATACATTTTCTGATGCTGGAGTTACACCAAAATTCCATCAAGGATCTGCAGATATTATGTCTTTGGCAAACAAAACTCCAATTGCAAACGAAACACGAGAAACTGTTAATCAAAACCGTTCGCTTAGAGAGACACTTGACATGTATGTAGAGGCCTTAAATCATAAATAAGTAAATATTATAATGATTCACATATTAATTTATTATATTATCCTGAGATGTTTTATATAAATAAACTGATCTACAATAAAGTTAATCAAAAATTTTTTTATGGTTGGACAATTGTTGGGATTGGCAGCCTCGGTATTTTCACTAGTGGTGCCGGTCAATCACATACGTTCAGCCCTTTTATTCCAGTAATATCTAAAGATTTACAAATTTCTAGTACATCTATTACAACTGCCTACATGATTGCAACTTTATTTGCCGCTTTTTTACTTCCACAAATAGGAAAATTAGTTGACAGGTATGGGCCTAGGATAATCCTAATTTATACAACAATATTTCTTGGTATTGGCTGTTTAGCATTTGGTGCGGCATCAAACTTTTTAATGTTAGCCGTCGCATTTGGTTTTTTAAGATTTTTTGGTCAAGGAACTTTAATGTTAGGTTCAGCAAATATTATTACCCAGTGGTTTGATAAAAAACGTGGTATCGCACTTGGCTTGATGGGATTAGGTTTTGCTTTTTCAATGGGATTACATCCACTTATTTCTGACTTTTTAATTACTAATTATGGTTGGAGAAATGCATGGGTAATTATAGGTTTGTCCACATGGATTTTAATGCTTCCACCATTGATATTTTTAGCTATTGATAAACCGGAAGATGTTAATGAAAAACCTGATGGTATTAAACAAAAGGTAATCAATAAAAACACTAAAATTTTTGGTTTAAATTTAAATGAGGCACTTAAAGAAAAAAGTTTTTATATTTTATCATTTTCTTTTTTTTCTATATCTTCTTTAGTTACTGCCCTCCATTTTTTCCAAGTAACAATATTAAATCAGTATTTTAGTCTCCCAAGTAGGGAAGCTGCTGCGTTGTTTATACCTACCATGATTACTATGATTATATTTATCCCATTAGCTGGCAAACTTTTAGACAGATTTAAAACACATAATGTAATTGGAACATCTCTTCTAGTAACAACTGCATCTTTGATTTTTATTACTTTTTCATCAAACATCACTTTTGCAATAATATATTCAGTAATTTTTGGAATTAATAACGCTTTTAATTTAGCATTATTTGGATATATATGGCCAAGATATTTTGGTCGACTTCATGTCGGAAGTATCCAAGGAACAGGTCAAATGGTTCTAGTCGTAGGTGCATCTATTGGAGCCATGCCATTTGCTTTGGCAATGGACTTAGGATATGACTTATTATTTACTATTAGATTATCAGCACTATACCCTTTCTTATCAGCTTTTTTATGTTTTTTCTTTTTAAGAGAATCGCAAAAGCTTACAGACATGCGAAACCAAAAATAAATTGCGAATAGTTGATATTTATAAAAATATGAACGACAATTTTAAAGCTATTGCAGCTATGATTTTAGCTGTTTTATGTGTCACTATTATGAGTGTCCAAGCAAAGTTAATTGGTATAGAATATCACCCAGTTCAAATTGCTTTTGCAAGAGCGATCGTAGTTTTAATTCTATTGTCACCTATTATCTACAAATTAGGCGGATTTAATTTTCTTAAAACTAAAAAACCAAAGACACATTTTTTTAGAGGAATTGCAGGTCTTATTGGCAATATAATGTTCTTCCTAGCTTTTCAAAGACTTCCAGTAGCAGATGTAACTGTTATCTCTCAAGCAGTCCCTATTTTTGCATGTATTTTTGCAATTTTTTTTCTAAAAGAAACTATAGGTTGGCGTAGATGGACGGCAATTTTTATTGGCTTTTTAGGTGTCATCATAGCTATAAATCCAACTGGACAAATTGCCATAGCCTCTATTTATGCGTTAATTGGAACTCTTATGTGGTCTACAACCATTATTTTTTTAAGATTGCTTGGTACTACTGAACATCCAGTTAAAACAGTATTCTTTTTTATGTTGGTTAGCGTAATCGTAACTTCATTTTTTCAACCTTTTTTTTGGAAACAGCCATCTATAGAAGTCATGTTATTATTTATTGGTTTAGGCGTTTCTGCCTTTTTAACACAACTATTAATGACTTATGCTCTACAAAAAGCCCCTGCGTCAATAGTCAGTCCATTTAATTATACAGGAATTATTTGGGCAATAATTTTTGATTTTTTGATTTGGAATACATATCCAATTTTCTCTACAATATTAGGTGGAATTATAATAACTATTTCAGGTTTATATATTTTTAAAAGGGAAGCTAAAATAAAAAAAACTACATAAAGTTGTTTTTAAAATAATAATACAATACTAATTTGAATATTAGGTATCCTAGAATTGGCATTATCATCATACCAACATTCAGAGGGATAAATTCCCCTGCAAGACCCAACAATATTCCCCCAATTGTAAGAGAGCCAAAAGAAACACTGGACCACCAAGTTAAAACCCTGGCTCGATAAATTTCATCAACCTTTAATTGTATAACTGTTTGAGTGCCAATACCTACAACTGTCGTAGTAAAGCCAACAATTGTAAAAGCAAATGCCATTAAGTACATTTCTGAGATAAAACCAATTATGAAACTTACTACTAGTCCTAGAGTTAACATTGGGACCAATTTAGTTTCAATTTTTACTTCAGTATTAGTTCGCAAACCTATCCAGATAGAAGCAAGTAAAGCCCCAAATCCAGCAGTTGCTGTGATTAAAGACAATCCAATACTACCTTTATCTAAAATTTCTCCTGCAATAGTAGGTTGTATCTCAAGCATTCCACGTACAAAGAATGCACTGATAAAAACTACAAATAAACCCCTGGCTATAATTGGAGTTTTCAATGCTACTTTTCCACCCTCTAACAAACGTCTGAGAAAATTATCGTGTGTACTTGAGGATTTAACTCGATCTCTAAGCGGCATATAAATTAAAACTGGAATGAGTGGAATATAAGTAAGCATGGCAATAAAAAAAGTTGTTTCGAGGTTAAATAAAGCTATTGTGCCCCCAGCGAAAGCTGGCCCTACAACTCTGGATCCATTAAAAGAGGCTGAATTAAGCCCTACTGCACTGGATAACAAATTTCTAGGAACAACTATAGACACAAAAACTAGTCTTACTGGATGATAACATGCGCTTAATAAACCTTGTAAAATTGATAAAGAAGCTAAAGTAAAAAGCGAATGCATATCTAAATACTGCAAAAACCAGATTATACCTCCAGTCATAAACATTAGCACTTTCAATATAATACTTGCTGTTCTCATATTCCAATTTTCGGCAAAAACAGCAAATAGAGGACCTATAACTCCTGCTGGTGCCATCAAAGCTAAAGTAACAAAACTTGTCCAAAAAGTTGACTCGGTAATTTCCCATGTAAGCCAACCAACTCCAATTTTTTGTATCCAAAGGCCTAATAGAGCAATTGTATTACTGAGAAAATATAAGGTAAAAGGCTTGTTTGATAAGGCAGTCATTATTGGAAAAAATTTTCCACTTCGGCGTTGAAAGTTTTTGTATCTTCACAATAAGGTGCATGTCCAACATTAGGTATTTCTTTGATTTTTGCGTGCCTCAATAAATTTTCTAACTGATAAGAACGTTCTTTAGATACAACAATGTCTTTTGAACCCTTTAATATAAGACAATCTTGTTTGAGATTTGATAAATAATCTGTTGTATCTAAAGTCTGCATGGCCATTCCACCAGATTTGATAGAACCTTCCGTAATTTCTTCACTTATTAAAGATAAAAATTTGAAGATCTCTGGATTTTTTAATTCAGGTAACATTTTTTGGATTCTTAATTGACCAAATTCTTTATTTGACATTTGTTTTCGCTCTTCTAGCCTTAATTTATATGGATCTCTCAGAGAACTTCCTACGGGCATCGCATAACCTTTATGAGTACAGGATAGAATTACCTTATTAATTAATTTGCTATGTTTTGATGCAACTATTTGAGCAAGCATTCCGCCCATTGAATGACCAACTAGATCACACTTTTTAACATCTATACTTTTTAATAAGTTATAAACAATATTTGATATAGACAACATATCTAAATCTGAAGGATCAGACTGACCAAAACCTGGCGCATCAATAGCTATAAATGACCTTCTACCTTTAAAATAATGAAATTGATATGCCCAACTTTTACTATTTCCATTAAATCCATGTAGAAATAATATTGGAATTTCTTCATTAAATTTTTGGTATCTGTAAGAAATTTGTATATTGTATGTGTTGTCCTTAAATATTTTTAATTGCGGCAATTGATTTATTATTTCTGTAAAATGCAAATGGCTAACTCCAAAAATTAAAATAATTACTCTATGAATGAATTTAAAAAAAAATAAAGTTATTATTAAGATATACTTATATCTTTTATTTTGACTCTATTCCATTTTTACTACAAAGTTTTTTTTAATATAGAATTTCAGGAGGGAAAAATGAAATTAATCAACAGACTTTTTATAGTGATGATAAGTTGTCTTTTGTCTACTGTGGCTTTGGCAAAAGATCTTACTGTTGGATTAAAATCTGAGCCTAGCTCAATTGATCCACATTACCATAATCTTGGTCCTAATAACGCTTTCGCAACACATATTTACGGAACTTTAGTTGGATCAGACGAAAACCAACAACACTATCCTGACTTAGCTACGTCATGGAAGCCTATAAATGATACAACATGGGAATTTAAACTTAGAAAAGGTGTAAAATTTCATGATGGCAGTGATTTTACAGCTGACGATGTTATATTTACTGCTGAGAGAGCACAAAATGTTCCAAAATCTCCATCAGGATTTGGTACTTATTTAAAAGGGAAAGAGTTTATTAAAATAGATAGTCATACTATACATATTAAAACAAAAAAGCCCTATCCTCTAATGCCTAATGACATAATGACTGTTAAAATTATTTCAAAGAAAAATGGTGAAGGTGCTACTACAGGTGACTACAATAGTGGAAAAGCTGCCATAGGAACTGGGCCTTACAAATTTGTTGAATGGGTGCCTGGTGATAAGATTGTCCTAAAAGCTAATAAAGATTATCATGGAGCCGGCACTGGAATGGCACAGTTTGAAAATGTACTTTTTAAGCCTATTAAATCTGGTCCAGCCAGAATAGCAGCACTATTAGCAAAGGATGTTGATTTTATTGACAACGTTCCTCCTTTGAACGTTGGAAAAATGAAAAAAAATCCTACAATTAAATTAAATAGTGGTCCATCTAACCGTGTTATTTATTTACATATGGACCAATTCAGAGAAGATTCACCTCACATCACTGCCATTGGTGGCGGAAAAATTAAAAACCCATTAATGGATGTTAGAGTTAGGAAAGCTTTATCATTAGCAATTAATCGTGACGCAATGGTTGCGAAGGTAATGGAAGGTATAGCTGTTAAAGCAGGCCAATTATTACCTGCAGGTTTTCATGGAGTTTCAACAAAAATGAAACCTGATCCTTATGATCCAGATACTGCAAAAATGCTTTTGAAGGAAGCTGGTTATGGCAATGGTTTTGAAATGACAATTCACGGACCAAATGATAGATACATTAATGATGCTAAAATTGCAGAAGCTTTAGCTCAAATGTTCTCTAGAATTGGTATTAAAGCAAAAGTTGAAACAATGCCAAAAGCTGTCTATTTCAAAAGAGCATCACGTGGTGGTCCTAATAAAAGTCCAGAATTCAGTTTTATGGTTCTTGGTTGGGGGGCTGGTTCCGGAGAAGCTTCATCCCCTTTGAGAGCACTTTTGCATACTTATGATAAGTCTATAGGAATGGGAAGAGCCAATAGAGGAAGACATTCTGATCCTGTTGTCGACAAACTAGTTCAAGAAGCTCTTGGAACCGTTGATTCTGATGCAAGAGGAAAACTCCTTGCTGAAGCAACAGAAGTAGCAGTAGGTAAAAATTATGGTGTTATCCCAATACATTATCAAATGAATACTTGGGCATCTAAATCCGGCTGTAGCTACACTCCTCGAACAGATGAGAGAACTATTGCAACTTACGTAAACTGTAAGTAATTAGAACAATTTAAACCAGAGCATAACTGCTCTGGTTTTTTTTAATTTAATGATGAAAACATGACCCCTTTTATATTTACAAGATTAGCCCAGAGTGTGCTCGTATTATTTATAATGTCACTCTTGGTGTTTGGGGGGGTAAATCTAGTTGGGGATCCAGTTGAAATGCTGATTAACCCCGAAGCTGACCAAGCCGAAGTAGAAAGAGTTATAAGAGAGTTAGGATTAGATAGACCTGTTACAGAACAATATTGGTATTTCTTGGTAAATGCTTTTAAGGGGGATCTTGGAGATTCATTTATTTTTGGTGAACCAGCATTAAAACTGATTATTCAAAGAATGCCGGCGACACTTGAATTAGCATTATTTTCTCTTTTTATTTCACTTATCATAGCTATACCTCTTGGTATCTATGCAGGCTATAAGCCAGAAAGCAAGACTAGTAAAATAATAATGGGTGGTTCAATTTTAGGTTTTTCAATGCCTACATTTTGGGTAGGTATAATCTTTATTATGATTTTTGCGGTCCATCTTGGATGGTTACCATCGACAGGAAGAGGAGAAATTGGGACTTTTTTAGGGATTAATAGCTCTTTATTTACTTTAAATGGGTTGTCACATGTTTTTTTACCTGCTTTAAATTTAGCATTATTTAAAATTTCATCAGTGATCCGCTTAACTAGAGCTGGAACAAGAGAAATAATTCTTCAAGATTATATTACTTTTGCTCGATCAAAAGGTTTGTCTGAAAAAAGAATAGTTTTGGTACATATACTAAAGAATATTCTAATTCCCATTGTAACAGTTGTTGGACTTGAATTTGGATCACTAATCGCATTTTCAACTGTAACTGAAACAGTATTTGCGTGGCCCGGAATGGGTAAACTAATCATAGACTCAATTTATAATCTAGATAGACCAGTTATTGTCGCTTATCTGATGATCATTGTAACATTTTTTGTTTTTTTAAACCTTATTGTCGATATTCTTTATACTTTTTTAGACCCTAGAGTGAGAATTAAAGGTGACAGTCAATGAATCCCAAAATAAAAAAAATCAAAGAGTTTTGGAAAGATTTTTCATCCAATAAAGTTGCTGTAGTATCTTTAATAGTTTTTATGTTAATTTTATTTGTTGCTGTTTTTGCACCTTTAGTATCTCCAACTGACCCATATGATCTAAATACTGTAAGTATAATGAACAGTAGGCTAGCCCCTTTTTCAGAAGATTTTTCTGGGAATTATTTTTTACTTGGCACCGACGGAGCTGGAAGAGATATGGTTTCTGCTATATTTTATGGTTTACGTGTTAGTCTAGGCGTTGGTGTGCTTTCAGGCATTTTTGCTCTTATTATTGGATCTTTTTTTGGAATTTCAGCAGCTTTTTTTGGAGGAAAATACGAATCTGTAGTTATGAGGATAGTTGATATTCAACTGAGTTTTCCCTCAATTTTAGTTGCTCTGATAATTCTAGCTGCTTTTGGAAAAGGAGTTGAAAAAACTATTATTGCATTAATTTTAGTGCAATGGGCCTATTATGCACGAACTGCTCGTTCGAGTGCTTTAGTAGAGTTAAATAAAGAATATGTTGATGCAGCGAGATGTTTGGCTTTTAGTAACACCAGGATTATGTTTAAACATATTCTACCAAATTGTATGGCACCGCTAATTGTTGTTGGTACTCTTCAAACAGCACATGCTATTTCATTGGAAGCAACGCTAAGTTTTCTTGGGCTCGGGTTACCTATTACAGAGCCTTCCTTAGGTCTTCTTATTGGCAATGGATTTGAATATATGTATAGCGGTGATTATTGGATAAGTATCTTTCCTGGTGTGGCACTACTTATTACCGTTGCTTCCATAAACTTAGTTGGAGACCATTTACGAGATATGTTTAATCCTCGTCTTCATTAAAAATAAATAATTGTTTAATCTTTAATTCTGTATGCTAGCCTAACAGCCGTTTTACCTTTGAATAACCTTTTAGTAGGCATTATTAAAATTGTTTCGTCATATGGAGCATAAACAAATTCCTGGTCATCTTTACCAATAACAGTCCCTTTTTTTAGAACTTCAAAGCCTTGCCAGTCGCTAGAAAATTTAAATTTATCTGTCTTTATAGTGATAATTTCTCCTACCCGATAAACTTCTTTTTGAAATTTTTTAGGCTTTAATTCATTTAGAAACTCTTCACCAAATTTTTTATCCATAGTGCTTGTGCTTCTAAGAAATCTTATCAGGGTTTCAATTGCTATTCTTTCAGACAGTTTTTCCCAATGTTGACCACATTCAACTAGGAGTGCATTTTTATTACTCTCTTTTCTTGAGAAGTTCAGGTAATCTCTCATTCTCATACCCTCTTTATGGCCTGTGTCAGAAATAATAGGCATGCTCATTCCAACAGATTTAGCAAATTTAATACCTTTTTCTAATGTACCCGCCATCATAAGTGGAACACATGGTTTTTGCATTGAGTGAATATCTAATAAATAATCAGCTTGCGATACTATACTCTTGACTTCATTAGCTCTAAAAAATTCACTAGTCTTTTTTCTGGTAGTATCTTCCAAGACACCATCTGCCCATAATCTGTTAAAATCTTCATCAACCCATCTAGTTCTATTTGGATTTTTGGGATCAAAAGAAAAATAAGCCTCAACATTCATGAAACCTAGAGTTAATTTACCTGATTTAGGTCTAAAATTATTTTTTAAAAACCAATCTAAAGCAATAGCTCCACAAGGCTCATTCCCATGTACTATTGAAGATATAAAAACATGAGGACCACTCATACCACTATCAAGTGATAATATATAATCGACTCCTGTATTAGTTTTTTTATAACTTGATATGTCAGGAGCAGTTAATTCTACCGGGAACTCATTAGCATAATCTAGTCTTGGGTCATTCATAATTTTTATCTCTAAATTACATTGTTAATTAATCATTCCTTCAAACGGTTTAACAAAATGCTCTTCACTCAATTTTACCATTTCTATTTTTTCAGGCTCATAACCATGTGGTTTTAGAAGACTAGGAATTTCGTCGCTCATCAAATTTAACTTTGTTTTTCTTTTACTGGGATCTGCTATTGGCACTGCAGCCATTAACTTTTTTGTATATGGGTGTTGCGGATTTTCAAAAATTTCACTTCTTAGACCAATTTCAACTATCTCACCTAGATACATTACACCTATTCTATGACTAACTCTTTCAACTACTGCCATATCATGACTTATAAAGAGGTAAGACAGGCCAAACTCTTCTTGAAGTTCCATCATTAAGTTAACTACTTGTGCTTGAATGGAGACATCTAGGGCGGAAACAGCTTCATCAGCAATAATTAATTTTGGTTCTAAAGCAAGTGCTCTTGCAATCCCAATTCTCTGCCTCTGCCCCCCCGAAAGTTCGTGTGGAAATCTCAAGGCATATTGTTCGTTCAATCCTACACGATTTAACAATTGCATAACTTTTTCAGTTGATCCTAATTTTTCATCTAATCCATGTACTAAAATAGGTTCAGCTATTATCTGTCCAACTGTCATACGAGGATTCAAAGATGCAAAAGGATCTTGAAATATCATTTGCATTTGTTTTCTGTATTGAATCATCTCTTTATTATTTAAGTTGGTTAATTCTACCCCCTCAAAAACAACACTCCCTCTTGTTGGTGATGTTAAACCTATAATACTTCTTCCAGTTGTAGATTTTCCACATCCACTTTCACCAACCAGCCCAAAAGTTTCTCCAGGTTGCAAACTAAGATCAATATTTTCAACAGCATGAATATTACCTTTTTTTGTTCCAAAATCCTGTTTTATAGAAAACCTTGTTGTTAATCCTCTAACCTGAAGTAACGGAATGGAAACTCGATTTACAGTATCTTTTATTTCAATTATTTTATTTCGAGTTGTTGTTTTTAATTGCTGATTGTCTGATGAATTTATATCTACATTCATAAATTTTGCGGGTAGTAACTTACCTTTCATACTTCCTAATTTTGGAACGGCTGCAAGCAATGATTTTGTATAAGGATGTTGCGGATTATTGAAAATTTCTAAAGCAGATCCTTCTTCAACTTTTTTTCCAGCAAACATTACAACAACCCTATCAGCAATTTCTGCAACCACTCCCATATCATGAGTAATAAAAATTACCGACATTCCAATATCACGTTGTAACAATTTAATTAAATCTAGTATTTGAGCCTGTATTGTAACATCAAGCGCAGTTGTGGGTTCGTCAGCAATTAGTAAAGAAGGTTTACAACTTAATGCCATAGCTATCATGACTCTTTGTCTCATACCCCCTGAGAGCTCATGCGGATATTGGTTTAATCTCTTTTCAGGCTCAGGTATTCTAACTAACTTCAACATTTCTAATGCTATTTCGAGAGCTTCCGCCCTAGTTTTTCCCTGATGCTTTAAAATTGTTTCTGTCATTTGCATTCGTATTGTGAATACTGGATTTAACGATGTCATTGGTTCTTGAAAAATCATGGAAACATCGTTACCTCTAATATCTTTCATTATATCTTGGCTCTGTTGAGCTAAATCTAGATTTATTTTATTTTTAGTTTCTAGATTAATTTCTCCTGAAATTATGTTTCCACCCGAAAAATCAACAAGTCTCATTAGTGATAATGCAGTTACAGATTTACCTGAACCAGATTCGCCAACAATAGCAATTGTTTCTCCTTTTTTGATATCGAATGATACTCCATCAACAGCTTTAACCACTTGATCTTTTAAATTAAAATGAACTCTAAGATCTTTTACTTCTATTACAGGTAAGGAGTTATTTTTTTTACTTTGTAAACCTGACTCATTCATAAGTAACCCTCATCAATTTCTTTTTTTATTTTATTAATTAGTTTTTCTAAATCTTTTTTTAAAATTTTGAAGTTGTCTGTTTTTTTTCTTGTTTCTTCATTCATATATAATTTTCTATTTACCTCAATTTGAACTGAATTCTTATTTTGCAAAGGATCACTATATGCTTTTACAAGCTCCATACCTTTATATGGATAATTGATATCTACAGAGTAGTTTAAACCCCTCAAAAAATCTACAATTAGGTCTATAAACTTTCTATGACAAGATGTTCCTTCTCTATCTCCTATTACAAAGTCTGGTCTTGTTGTGCCCTGTGATTGATCTGACATTGCTGTAGCTTGATTTTGCATGGAGTGAGCATTTACGTGGTAAAACTTACCATAATTTTTATAAGTTTCGTTTAGTGTGTGTTTGAGTATTTTATGATATGGTCTATGATATTTATTAACTCTATCCATTAATTGTTTTAGTGTAATTTTATCTTTATACATTGGCTCTCCATTTGGAGGAATTTTTATCCAAACTAAACCAATGCCAAGTTCACTTTTAATAGTGGGATTAAATTTTATTTCGCTAATACTGTTATTTTTTTCATTTAAATCTTCAAATATGAAATCGGTTTCTGATCTATTAGGATCAATATATGACCTTGGAAATTTAGCTTCTATAAAAACCCCACCAATAGAAGAAACATATTCATATAGCTCATTAACATGAGTATCTTCAGCTTGTCTTAGTTTTGAAGGTTCTGCTTGATGATTGAAATCTAATGGATATTCAGTGCCACTATGAGGAGAATCAATTATTAAAGGAATAGATTGACCTTCATCTCCTTCAACGTTTAGGATCTTATCAGACATTTGAAGCTCCAAATTTTAAAATAATACCTAATTATTGAGTGTATAAAAAATGAATATCAAGCAAAAAATTGAACAAATAACTCCCGCAATGATTGAATGGCGCCATAATATCCACGAGAAACCTGAAGTAGCGTACCAAGAAAAAGATACTTCTGACTTTATTTCAAAAAAGCTAAATGAATTTGGAATAGAAGTTCATCAAGGTATTGGTAAAACTGGTATTGTTGGAATTATTAAAGGTAAAAATAGTAATTCAGATAAAGCAATAGGTATAAGAGCTGATATGGATGCTCTTCCTATGACAGAAAAGACTAATTTACACTACTCATCTAAAAATGAAGGAGCCATGCATGCGTGCGGTCATGATGGTCATTCAACAATGTTGTTAGGTGCAGCAAAATATCTAGCAGAAACCCGAAATTTTCATGGAACAGTTTATTGTATTTTTCAGCCAGCAGAAGAAGGTGGCAACGCAGGCGCTAAGGCAATGATTAATGATGGTCTTTTTAAAAAATTTAAAATTGACACTGTCTGGGGAATACATAATTGGCCAGGAATACCTCTAGGACAAGCTGTCATTCATGAAGGTTTTGCAATGGCTGGGGGAGATATAATTATTTTTACAATTGAAGGAAAAGGAGGGCATGCAGCCCAGCCTCAATATTCTAATGATCCAATGGTAGCTGCCGGTTTAACTATTACAGCTCTTCAAAGTTTAATTTCAAGACAATTAGATCCATTTAAAAATGCTGTTTTATCACTTACTAAAATTGAAGGTGGTTCAGCTTTTAATGTAATACCCGATACAGTAACAATTGGAGGAACCCTGAGGTCAACCAATACAATCATAAGAGATGACATGCTAAAGAAGATTAAGAAAGTTGCATTAAACGCATGCGCAATTTCTAACTGCAAAGTTAACATTGAAATTAGGCCAGGATATCCATCAACAATAAACGATAAAAAAAGTGCAAAATTAGCATCAGAAATTTTTAAAAATACTTTTGGTGAAGCTTCAATCAATGTTAAAGAAACTCCAACTATGGGTTCTGAAGATTTTTCATATATGCTTGAAGAAAAACCAGGAGCCTATATCTGGCTAGGAGCAGGCGAGGATGCAGAAAAGCTTCACAGTGCATATTATGATTTCAATGATGCACTATTACCAATTGGTGCTGAATACTGGGCAAACTTAGCTGAAACAATTCTTGTGGAATAATAATTATAAAAGAATTTCTCCATTAATATATTTTTTTGCCTCTTTAGTTAAAGGATTTCTAAAAAATGCATTTGCATCTGTTTGCTCTAGTATTTTACCCTTATTAAAAAAAATTATATCAGATGCTAGTCTCTTAGCTTGAGCCATATCATGTGTAGTAAGTATAATTGTAGCCCCTTTTTTACTCTCCTCTAGAATAATTTCTTCTATTAATTTCAATGAAAATGGGTCTAAATTTGCAGTGGGCTCGTCAAGTAGAAGAACTGATGGCTCAATTAATAAAGCTCTTGCTAGAGAAAGTCTTTGTTTTTCTCCTCCAGAAAGTAAGCGTGCAGGTTTATTATCATATCCCTCTAATCCAACTCTTTTTAAAATATTTTTAATAATTAATTTACCATTTTTATTTTTAACATTAGAAACAAAATCCATATTGGATTTTACATTTCTTCTTAACAAAGTTGGAGTTTGAAAAACCATTGCTTGCTTATTTCTAATTTCATCATTGTTATATATTTTGTTAAACGTTATTTTCCCATTATCTATATTTGTTAATCCATTTATGGTCTGTAAAAATATACTTTTGCCTGCACCGTTTGGTCCAATTACTGCAGTAATAGAATTATTTTTAATGCTACAACTAACTTTGTCTAGAATTAGATCTTTTCCTAATAAAACTGATAGATCAATAACTTCAATGGGGGTTAATTTCATTAAGTTTTTTTTGTTAGATTTATACATACATTCTTCTTTTCGCCCTAATCTTTAGACGAATTAAAATAAAGTTTGTAGTTAATGCAATTGATAGAAGAATAATTCCCAAAGCTAATGCTAGAGACAAATTACCTTTAGAAGTTTCTAATGCTATTGTTGTCGTCATAACCCTTGTTAAGTGATCAATATTTCCACCTACAATTATAACAGCTCCAACTTCTGATATAGCTCTACCAAATCCGGCTAAGACTACTGTAAGTATCGAATATCTAGCATCAAAAAGATACGCTATGATCGCTTTATGAGATGGTACCACCAGAGAAGCAAAAAGAGACTTATATTCTTGACTAATTTCTTCTATTATTTGAGAGGTTAACGAAACTATAATTGGAGTTATTAATATCATCTGAGCGATTATCATTGCAGTTGGAGTATATAAAATGCCCAGCCAGCCAAATGGCCCAGACCTTGAAACTAGTAAATAAACAATTAATCCAACAACAACTGGTGGTAACCCCATCATAGTATTAAATAGAACTAAAAATGCGTCCTTACCCCAAAAACTTTTAATGGCTAAAAAAGTTCCTAATGGCAAACCAATTAAACAAGAAAGAAGTAATGAAATACCGCTCACTTTTAAAGAAAGTAGTAATATTTCAAATAAATCCTCATTAAGAGTAAAAACTAACTCAAATGATTTCGCAAATGCTTCTAGTAAAATATTCATATTATTATTGATTTATTATGTTTTAAATTGCAATATTATGTGAAAATTACAATAATTGCAATTTTTACGTTATATTAGTTAGGCAAAATATGTTTAGACTAAATCTATTTATTCTCTTGTTTTTATTATTTCCAAGGATATGCTCAGGGGACAACTCATTAATAGTTCAGTCAACAACTTCAACCTATAACTCTGGATTCTATGAGTACATACTCCCAATTATTAAATCAGAGATAAATGTAGTTGCTCATGTTGTATCAGTTGGCACTGGCGCTGCACTGAAAAATGCAGCTAATTGTGACGGAGACGTACTAATAGTACATGCAAAAAAAAAGAGAGTTGAAATTTGTTAAAAATGGATTTGGCCTTAAGAGATACAATTTAATGTATAATGATTTCATCATAGTTGGACCAAAAGAAAATCCTGCTAAAATAAATTTAACTGATGACCCTATTACATCTTTTACAAAAATTTTTACCACATCCTCAATTTTTATATCAAGAGGCGATGACTCTGGAACCCACTTTAAAGAAATAAGTATATGGGACAAAGCTAAATTAAAGCCAATTAAATTCTCCGGAAAATGGTACAGAGAAACAGGTTCTGGGATGGGAACAACTCTTAATTTAGCAAGTGGTATGGGTGCTTATACATTAAGTGACAGAGCATCATGGATTAATTTTAACAATAAAAATAACTTACGTATTATAGCTGAAAAAAATAAAACGTTATTTAATCAATATGGGATTACGATGGTTAACCCATCAAGTTGTCCAAATGTAAAATTTAAAAACGCCAATAAATTTATTAGTTGGCTATTATCAAAAAGAGGACAAAAAATTATTGAAAACTTTAAATTGAAAGGAAAACAACTTTTTTTTCCTAACGCAAGTTAAAAGTTTTCAAGCTGTTTTAAGGGTAAGTTATGAGAATTTTTCATTTCTTGAAGAGATATACTCGAAGACATTTTTGTAAATTCAAGTTCTCCAATCAACTTCTGCTGAAAATTATCATAATCCTCAATGCTAGAAGCAACAATTTTTAATAAATAATCTGAGTCTGACCCAGTTAACCTATGTGTTTCAATAATTTCTTCGTGCTTATCAATAACTTTTTGAAAACTTGAAATCCAGTCCCTTGATTGGTGACTAACCCTAATAGATAAAAAAACTACTACAGATAAATTTATTGCTTTTCTGTTAAGAACGATAGTTCTAGCTGAAATTATCCCACCCTCTTCCATTTTTTTTATCCTGTTCCAACAAGGCGTGGAAGAAATTCCCACCCTTTTGGAAATTTCTGACAAAGGTAAACCAGCATTCTTCTGAATTATAGTTAAAATTTTCTTATCAATACCATCAATCATATCAAAAACTTTTGAAAAATTTTTCTTCAATATACCATTTATTATTTAAATAAAAAGAAAATTTATTAATAAATATTTTATTTTACAGAATAATTTTTTAATTTGATTTATAAAGAAGCCGTAATGCCACCATCAACA
Source organism: alpha proteobacterium SCGC AAA536-K22 (assembly GCA_000421325.1). Taxonomy (GTDB): domain Bacteria; phylum Pseudomonadota; class Alphaproteobacteria; order Puniceispirillales; family Marisalimonadaceae; genus Marisalimonas. The sequence goes on along the minus strand of ATWQ01000006.1, from coordinate 10,148 downwards.
TAAAGCGTGTGACCATTAACGAAGTTAGATGCATCAGAACTTAAAAAAATACTTGCACCAACTAACTCTTCTACTTTGCCCCACCTACCTGCAGGTGTTCTCTTTTCTAACCACAAGGTAAAATTTTTATCAGACACTAGTGCGGCATTCAAAGGTGTGTCAAAATAACCTGGAGCAATAGCATTACATTGAAGTCCATATCTTGCCCAATCTGTTGCCATTCCTTTAGTAAGATTTCCAACAGCACCTTTGGTTGCTGTGTAAGGAGCAATACCAGGTCTTGCTAATAAAGTTTGAACACTCGCAATATTAATAATTTTTCCTGAGCCCCTTTTGATCATATGCCTTGCTACTACTTGGCTTACATTAAAAACAGATGAAATATTTGTTTTTAATAATTGTTCAAACATTTCAGGTGGAAAATCTTCAAGCGGTGTTCGATGTTGCATTCCAGCATTATTTACTAATATTTCAATTGGACCTATTTCGTTTTCAAATTTATTAACAACATTATCAATCTCATTTTTGTTAGTAACGTCAAAAGATAATTGATGCAAATTATTTTGTGGGGTAAGAGCTTTTGCTGCTTTATCTAATTTTTCTTTATTCCTTCCATTTAAAATAATTTCTGCGCCAGCTTCATCAAGTCCTTTAGCCAAAGCGAAACCTATTCCTTGAGATGAACCTGTTATAAGAGCTCTTTTACCTTTTAGGTTAAATAATTCTGTTCCAGAACTCATTCACTATCTCCAAATTGAATAAAAGTAAAATATATATAAATAATAAAAATATTGCTAATCATCTTTCAAAAATTTAACTTTAAAATCTTAATTTCGAATGTGGGAAAATAGATATGAAATCAATAAAGATTCACGGGGCTATGGACTTAAGAATAGACGATTATCCATTGGAAAAAATGTCTTCTAATCAAGTTGAAATTTCTATTGCAACCGGCGGTATTTGTGGAACTGATCTCCACTATTATAAACATGGTGGGTTTGGCCACATTAAACTAAAGGAACCTATGGTGTTAGGACATGAAGTATCTGGCCATGTTACTAAATTAGGACCAAAAGTAACTAACTTATCTATTGGACAACTTGTTTCAGTATCGCCATCTAGACCGTGTAATAAATGTATGTTCTGTTTAGAAGGCAACCAGAACCATTGCATAAACATGAAATTTTATGGCTCTGCAATGCCCTTTCCCCATATTCAAGGCGCTTTTAGGGAAAGACTAATTGCGGAGGATTATCAATGTGTAGCAGCAGACGGTCTATCACCAGAAGAAGCGGCAATGGCAGAACCGCTAGCAGTTTGTCTTCATGCCATAAAACAAGCAGGAGATGTTTTTGGAAAAAAAGTATTAATAATTGGATCTGGTCCTATTGGGACACTTGGTGTTTTATCAGCCAGACGTGCAGGAGCAGAAGAAATATTAGTTACAGATATTTCAGATAAGACTCTGGAATTTTCAAATTTAGTAGGAGCAGACAAAGTTATAAATACTTCAAAAAACTATCCTCAAATTGAAAAATTTCAGGTTGGTAAAGGTTATTTTGATCTTGCAATTGAATGTTCTGGCTCTGCCTCAGGTATAAATGATGCTATTAAGTGTTTAAAACCTAAAGGTACTCTTATACAACTAGGATTGGGAGGGGATATCCTTATGCCATTAGTTTCCGTGACAACTAAAGAATTGAATATTAAAGGATCATTTAGATTTCATTCGGAGTTTGAGTTAGCTGTCAAAATGATGAAAAAGAAACTAATTGATGTTAAACCTCTTATTACTCACAGTATTCCTTTTCAAAATGCTGAACAAGGCTTCAAAATTGCAATGGATGAAAAAGAAAATAGTATGAAGGTACAATTAACATTCTAATTTTATACCTGCTATATCCTTAACTTTACCTAAGGTGATAAAATAGTTATTTTATTTAATTTTTTGTAATGTTGGAGAAAATAAATTGAATAATATTTACGTAGATTGCGTGTTAGATATAAAAGCAAATTTAGGAGAAGGTCCTATTTGGTCAATAGTCGACCAAAATCTCTACTGGGTTGATATCAATAATTGCCAACTTAACAAGTACAATCCCATAAATGGAAAAAATAAAACTATCGATGTTGGTAAACCAATTGGATGTTTTGCAATAAAAAAAAACCTTAATATTATTTTAGCTCTTACTGATGGTTTTTTTGAATTAAAGCAAAATGATAAAAGTATGTCTTTTATAAATAATCCTGAAAGTCACGTCTTAGAAAATAGATTTAATGACGGGACAGTTGATATGAAAGGAAGATTTTACGCAGGAACAATGCCAATTAATGGTCCAAACAAGAATATTGGGGCAAAAGGAAACCTCTATTGTCTTAATCCAGATAGAAATGTTAAGAAAATAATGAGTGGTTTCAACGTAATTAATGGATTGGCTTTTTCACCCGATAGTAAAATAGCATACGTTTCCGATAGTGCTGATTGGGTAAGAACTATATGGGCATATGATTATGATTTGGATGAGGGTGTTTGGTCTAACAAACGCGTTTTCTTTGATACCAATGATATAGCAGGAAGGCCAGATGGAGGATGTATTGACACTGATGGCTGTTATTGGATGGCTGGAGTTTCTGGTTGGGAGATAGTAAGAATTACTCCAAAAGGAAAAGTTGATATGATTATAAAAATGCCAGTAGAAAAACCTACTAAAATTGCCTTTGGTGGAAAAGATCTAGAGATTATGTATGTCACATCTATTGGGAAAGATATAACTATAGGAACAGAAGAAAAACAACCTTTAGCAGGTGGAATATTTGCTTTAAAAGTTCCTGGAGTTAAAGGAATTCAATTTCCCTTTTTTGGATAAAAACTATTGTTCTATATCTAACTCTATCAAACCACTTATGTATTCATTTGGTTCCAGATACTTACAATCTATATTTTCTTTTTTTCCGTGTATTAAGTTAAAGCCGTCAGTTGGATGGCTTACTGGCTCAATACAAAAATATTCCTCTCTTTTTGGAACATGCACAATTAAATGATTGAAAATTTTGTCCACTTTCATTGTGATTTTTTTCTTTTTATTAGGCCAAATAATTTGAACCTTTCCACTGAAATTCTCATAACACACTGTCTTTTCATTATTCCACAATGCTTTTCCATTTCTAAAATTAAAGTTATTTTCTATAGGCTTAGTTTTAGTTGGAAAATCTTCAGGTTGTCCTTCCCATTCCCTTGAAGCATTCAATCTTAATTTAACCGCATCATTAAAATTGAAAAATGGGTGTATTCCAAATCCAAAAGGCATAATGTTTTTTGAATTATTCACAAGTTTTAGTTCAATTTTGCATGAGAAAGCAGTCAAATAAATTGATTGAGTTATTTCATATGACCAAGGCCAACCGAATTTATCTGCTTCATGTCGATAAATTAAAATAACAGAAGAATTTGATTGTTCTATAATGCTCCATTCACTTAAGTATCCATGACCATGAATTGCATGAGGAAAAGCATTTTGATTTAAATTGTATTCCAATCCATTAAATTTAAATTTTGCATTTTTAATTCTATTAGAAAATGGAGCTAATGGGAAACTCCCACCTTTAAACAAATGAATAGACTTTAGATCATGGAGAGGTATTGGACGTAAAACATGAAAATCGTCACAAATTAAACTACTTATTCTTCCACCAATTTCAGGTAAAACATCTAATTTGATTTTCTTATTTTGTAGGCTAATTACTTTTAAAATTTTCATCAATAGTTTAACAACTTAAACTAAAGAAGTGAAAATAAATGTTTTGGCCCCTAAAAAGAAAAAAAATAGAATGAGTATTATTGCAACACCTAACAACCCCTTACCAATTTCTTTAAACATTTTTTTGCCTATTTATTATTGAAATGTACTGTTCCTAAATCATTAATATTATAACCAAAAAAATTTGAAGCAGTATTTAAAAAATCGTCAGATCTAGAAAAACTCAAAAGTCTTTGAAAAGGTTTTTCAAACCAAGAAATTCTATTTACAACAATATCAAATCTTTCAGTAGCAATATGAACAAATCCCAACTGATGCTTTTTAGCCTCAGATGCAAGACCAAGAGTTACATCTGCATTGTTTGATAAAATAAGTGAAACAGCGTCGTTTTCGGAGTAAGTGACTTCAGTACCAATAAAATCAGAGGAATTAATATTTTCTCTTTTACATATATATCTGAAATAATTATCTGATCCAGATCCACTTTGTCTAGTAACAAGTCTCTGACCTAAGAATTCATTTATAGATTTCTTTTCACTTTTTTCTTTTGGTTTATAGATTAAACCTCTATCTCTTTTGGCCCATTCCATTAAAACAAAATCTTGTTTTTCTAGACATTTTTTTACTATTGGAACATTCCAAGATTCCAAATCACTATCATAAATATGAAGCCCTGACGCTATACCCTGATTAAGTTTAAATCTGTGTAATCCTTCAGTACTTCCATCAAATGACATTGCAATCCCAGATTTTGACTGTTTGACTGCTAATTCTAGAAGAGGGTCATGACTTCCTAATATTATATTTGGTAGATTTTTTTGAGTAGATTTATTATTTTTTCCACCAGAAATCCAATTTGATATTTCAGATTTAGAAAACAATAATTTACCCATTACTCTTGAATAAGGAACTTTGTCTGTAGAAACTAAATCGTAAACTTTTCTTGGTTTAATTCTTAGAAACTCTGCTAATTCATCAGTTGTAAAGTATTCAGACATAAGCTCATTTCCATAATAAATATTTAGTGTATTTTTACATTATACTATATAATTAGTTAATGAAAAACAGATCTACAAATTTAAAAAATTCTTCTTTACCACCTAGACTAGTAAATGAAAATGAAAATGGTGTAAGGATCAAAGTTTATATTAAAGGTCATATGATTGGCGCTGGGAAAATGGAGCTGTTTAACTTAGTTGCTAATAGAGGTTCTATTAGATCTGCAGCAAAAGAAATGGGCATGAGCACAAGAAGAGCTACTTTGCTTCTTAAGACTATAGAAGAAGCATTCCCAACACCTATTTTAGAAAAAAAATTGGGAAATAAAGGTACACACATTACCTCTTTTGGAAAAGAGCTTTTAAAAAAATATTTGAATTTATGTGACCACTTGTCAAAAGAATCTCAAGAATTCATTAATTGGGCTGCATCCAAACAAACTCTTAGATAAAAGGTAAGACTATGGAAAACAATAAAGAGTTTTATATTTCACCTAATTTAGAAAATGATAATCTAACTGAGTCAATCGAGTGTTTAAATGAATCTGGTGAAAATATAAGACTACCTGTCGTTAAAGAAATTCCATTAACAATCTATCTTAACAAACAAGAAATTGTCACCGTCATGACATTAGGTGATATGCCTGACTTGTTAGCAGTTGGCTATCTGCTTAACCAAAATATGCTGAAGAGAGATGATGTCATTTCAGGAATTGATTATGACGAAGACCTCCAAGTTGTAATCGTAAGAACTGAACGAAAAACAAACTATGAAAAAAAAATGGAGAAGAAAATCAGAACAAGTGGCTGTGCAGTGGGCACAGTTTATGGAGATATAATGGATGATTTTTCATCAGTTAATCTTGATAAAAAAACAAAAATAAAAACTTCTTGGATTTATACGATTTCAAAAAAAGTTAATACAAGACCCAGCTTGTATTTAAAAGCAGGAGCCCTTCATGGTTGCGTATTATGCCAAAAAGATTCACCTCTAATTTATGTTGAAGATGTTGGTAGACATAATGCCGTAGATAAGATTGCTGGTTGGATGTTTTTAAATAAAGAAAATGCAAATGATAAAATTTTTTATACAACTGGAAGACTTACCTCAGAAATGGTCATAAAAACAGTTCAAATGGGAATCCCAATATTAATATCAAGGTCAGGTTTTACTGAATCAGGAGTTAAACTTGCTAGAGAAGCCGGTCTTACATTAATTGGAAGAGCTAAAGGTAAGAGGATGATAATTGCAAATGGTGTAGATAGGGTGAATTTTGATACTGACATCAAGGCAGTTGCGAATGAAGACGTAGTGTCTGCACAAAGGTCTTTGATCAACTGAAGGTTGAATAATTTGGAAACATTAAACGAAATAATACCGTGTGTCATTTTAGCAGGAGGCAAAGGTAGAAGGATGGGTGGTAAAGAAAAAGCTTTAATCCATCTTTTGGATAGACCACTTTTATCTTATGTTTTAGAAAAAGTATCAGGCAAAGTTGCACCTATTGCATTAAATATAAATACAAATTTTGATAGCTTTCAAAAGTTTGGTTACAAGATAATTAAGGATCCTATCAAAGGTCACTTGGGGCCCTTAGCTGGAATTTTAGCATCATTAAATTGGGCAAAGGAAATAAATCAAGATTGGGTTTTGACTTTACCGTGCGATACTCCATTTCTTCCTAAGAATCTAGTTCAATCTATGGTCGAAGCAAAGAATAAAACTCCAGAAGTTGATTTGGTGGTTGCAAAATCAAGAGGGTTTAATCATCCAGTAATAGCTTTATGGAAATCAGATATTAATCAAAAATTACAAAGTGCTCTAAATGAAGGTGTTAGAAAAATAGATATTTTTACAGCTCAACTAAACATTGCTTATGTTGACTTTGATAAAATACAAAATTCCGACTTTGATCCTTTTACTAATTTGAATTCACCTCAAGATCTTATCCTTGCACAACAAATCCTTGGCAAATTACCACCTTTGTTTGGGCTGGCGGGCTGGTCTGGATCAGGCAAAACAACTTTATCTACAAAATTAATTAAAAATTTTACTAAAATTGGTATTAATGTGGGTACTCTAAAACATGCTCATCACAAATTTGATATAGATAAACCAGGAAAAGATTCTTACAACTTAAGAAAAGCTGGAGCAAGACCCATGATTATTTCATCTAAAGAGAGGTTTGCTCTAATTCAAGAAAACGATCAAAACGAAGAGAAAAGCTTATGGTGGTGCCTATGACGTAATGAGTTCAAAGCACTTAAGAGGGGATGCAAATTATGCTTGGCCAACTGCAGAAATAGCAGTTATGGGCGCTAAAGGTGCGGTTGAAATTTTATTTAGAGATGAACTTGACGATCCAACAAAAATTCAAAAAAGAACTTTAGATTATGAAGAAACATTTGCCAATCCTTTTATCGCTGCCGAGAGAGGATTCCTTGATGATGTTATTATACCGAGTAATTCTAGATTTCGGCTTATACAAGCTTTTTCGAAATTAAAAAATAAAACACAAACTAATCCAGATAAAAAATTTGGAAATATTCCTCTTTAATAATTATAGAAGTAAAAAATGTTTAAAAAAATTTTAATTGCAAATCGTGGGGAAATAGCTTGTAGAGTAATCAAAACTGCAAGAAAAATGAATATCAAAACTGTTGCTGTTTTTTCAGATGCAGACCGATATGCTGAACACGTTCGTCTAGCTGATGAAGCCTTTCACTTAGGGGCTTCTTTAGCATCAGAGAGTTATTTAAGATCAGATTTAATCATTAAAGCATGTAAGGACATGAATTGTGACGCCTTACATCCCGGATACGGGTTCTTATCAGAAAATGCTGATTTTGCAGAAGCTTTGAAAAAGGCTGGAATTATTTTTATTGGCCCCTCAAAGTCAGCTATTGCTTCAATGGGAGATAAAATAGAATCAAAAAAAATTGCCCAAACTGCCAATGTTAATACCGTTCCAGGTCACATAGGTATTATTAAAGACAAGAATGAAGCTATTAAGATTGCTGACGAAATAGGCTATCCGGTTATGATAAAAGCAAGTGCGGGTGGTGGTGGCAAAGGCATGAGAATTGCTTTCTCAAGAGACGAGATTTCGGAGAATTTTGAAAGAGCAGAAAGCGAAGCTTTAAATAGTTTTGGAGACAAACGTATTTTTATTGAAAAATTTATAACTGAACCAAGACATATTGAAATTCAAATTTTAGCTGATAATTATGGGAACATAGTGTATTTAGGTGAAAGAGAGTGCTCTATTCAAAGAAGAAATCAAAAAGTTATTGAAGAAGCACCATCACCTTTTTTAGATGAACAAACTAGAAAAGAAATGGGTGATCAAGCTGTACAATTATCTAGAAAGGTTTGTTATTCTAGTGCTGGGACTGTTGAATTTATAGTAGATAAAGAAAAAAAATTTTATTTTTTGGAAATGAATACACGTTTACAAGTTGAACATCCTGTTACTGAATTAATCACTGGTATAGACCTAGTAGAACAGATGATTAACATTGCATTCGGTAAAAAATTAGATATTACTCAAAAAGATATAAAGTTAAACGGTTCAGCTATAGAAACAAGAATCTATGCTGAAAATCCATATAAAAACTTTTTACCCTCTACAGGAAGATTAACTAAATATCATCCACCCAAAGAAAAAAAATACCCTGACGGTTCAATTATAAGAAATGATAATGGAGTAAGAGAAGGTGATGAAGTATCAATGTTTTATGATCCAATGATTGCTAAACTGTGCTCATGGGGTGAAACACGAGATGTTTCAATAAAAAGAATGGAATCTGCTTTAGATAATTTTTTGCTAGAGGGTATTGATCACAATATACCTTTCCTGTCGGCTATTTTAGGGAATAAAAGATTTAAGTCTGCTAACTTAAGCACATCATTTATCCAAGATGAATTTGAAGAGGGCTTTCAGGGAATTATTCCTAACAAGCATGAAGAATGGACTTTAGCTTCTATAATCCTTGCTTATCATATAACTGAAATATCAAAAGATTTTGAAATTTCAGAAGGGTTTTCTAAGGAATGGCAAGTCCACATCAATTATAAATCATTAGTATCAGAGATCTCTAAATTAAATTTTAAAATTAAAAAACAAGTTGAAGATAAAATTCAATTATATGTTCAGCCCATACCATCGAAAAAGACGTCAGGCATGGTAAATGAATATTTGATTATAGATATTCAAAAAGATTTTATTGCAAAATTAGTTTCAGCATCTATTAAACTTTTCAATGACAGTAATCATGAATTAACTTTTCCTGATAAAATTCAATGTAGGATAAACTATCAGAACCCAAATTTAGAACTTTTCTATAGAGGCATTTCAATGTCAGCAACTATTTTTCCAAGACATGTAGCTGAACATTATAAATACATGAAACCAATTAAAATCGAAGATAGATCAAACCTTTTAATATGTCCAATGCCAGGAAAATTAATTAGAGTTTTAGTTAAAGAAAATGATATTATAGATGAAGGACAGCCATTATGTGTTGTAGAAGCAATGAAAATGGAAAACACTTTAACAGCTTCAAAAAAATGTATGGTTTACAAAATAAATTATCAAGAGGGCGCTACTTTGTCTGTTGACCAAATAATAATGGAATTCATATTTAAATAGATAATTTAAGCTTTAAGAGATAAATAAATGACAAAAAATAATTGCTTAGAAAGTTGGAAAGAAAACGCTCTTAAGGAGCTAAAAAAACAAGATATTGATGCAATTATAGTTGAAACGCCAGAAGGTATTAACATTAAACCTCTTTACACTGAGCTAGACAATAAAGATATAAAACATCTTGGCTCTAATCCAGGAGAAGCTCCTTATGTTAGAGGTCCAAAAGCAACAATGTACACAGGAAGACCGTGGACAATAAGGCAATACGCAGGTTTTTCAACAGCTTCTGAATCTAACGAATTTTATAAAAGAAATTTGGCTTCGGGGCAAAAGGGATTATCTGTAGCTTTTGATCTAGCAACACATAGAGGTTATGATTCAGATCACGAAAGAGTGTATGGTGATGTAGGCAAGGCTGGAGTAGCAATTGATAGCGTTGAGGATATGAAAATTCTTTTTGAAGGTATCCCTCTCGATAAAATGTCTGTTTCCATGACTATGAATGGTGCAGTTCTTCCTGTATTAGCGGGGTATATAGTTGCTGCAGAAGAGCAGGGAGTTAGTCTTGAAAAATTAAGTGGAACAATTCAGAATGATATTTTGAAAGAATTTATGGTTAGGAATACTTATATCTACCCACCAGAGCCCTCTATGAGAATTGTGTCAGATATTATCCATTTTACATCTAAGAAAATGCCAAAGTTCAACTCCATTTCAATTTCTGGGTATCATATGCAAGAAGC